>NZ_JBHVRF010000012.1:0-1308 GCF_042885955.1 Microbacterium sp. NPDC058021 | reverse complement strand
TGAATCGGCCTGGGTTTCGTTCCGTTCTTCAAGCAAGGATGGAAGACGATGAACAGGAAGTACTCGCCGGAGATGCGTGAGCGGGCGCTGCGGATGCTCGCGGAGACGCGGCCGTCGCACCCGACGATGATGAGCGCAGTCCGCCATGTTGCCGGGCTGCTGGGGATGAGCCCCGAGACGCTGCGGCTGTGGCAGCGCCGGGCCGAGGTCGACGCGGGCGTGAACCCCGGGCTGACAACCGATGCGGCGGCGGAGATCAAGCGGCTGCAGAAGGAGGTCTCGGAGTTGCGGAAAGCGAACGAGATTCTCAAGGCTGCGAGCGTGTTTTTCGCGAAGGAGCTCGACCGCCCCTGACCGAGATGGTCCGGTTCATCGATGAGTACCGGGATCGTTTCGGGGTCGAGCTCATCTGCCGGGTCCTCCGACCGGCAGTGCAGGGCTTCCTCACCTCCCGCGGATACCGCTCCGCCGTCGGCCGCGCCCCATCAGCCAGGCATCTGCGCGATGACCTGCTGGTGCCGGAGGTCGCCAGGCTGCATGCGGAGAACTACGGCGTGTACGGGCGCCGGAAGATGCACGCGCTGATGCGCCGGCAAGGCTGGGACATCGGTCGTGACCAGACCGAACGGCTCATGCGCCTGGCCGGGGTCCGCGGCGTCAGGAAGTCGAAGCGGGTGTTCACCACACGCTCCGACAAGACCGCGGCACTGCCGAGCGACCTGGTCAACCGCCGCTTCACCGCCCCGGCGCCGCGGCGGCTGTGGGTGTGCGACGTGACCTACGTCGCGACGTGGTCCGGGTTCGCCTACGTCGCGTTCGTCACCGACGTCTACTCACGGCGCATCGTCGGCTGGAACGTTGCCTCGACTCTGCGGTCGGAGATCCTGCCGATGCAGGCGCTCGATATGGCGGCGTGGGGCGCCGGCGGGGATCTCACCGGGCTGATCCATCACGCCGACCACGGGTCGAACTACACCGCGATGGTCTACACCGAGAGGATCGTCGAGCTCGGCGCCGTCCCATCGACCGGCACGGTCGGGGACTCGTTCGACAACGCGATGGCCGAGGCGGTCAACAACCTCTACAAGACGGAGCTGATCCGCCAGCGGGGCCCCTGGCGGACGGTCGAGCAGGTCGAGCTCGCAACGCTCGAGTGGGTGTGGTGGTGGAACAACCAGCGCCTCCACGGAGAGCTCGACATGCGCACCCCGCTCGAGGTCGAGAACGCGTACTACGCTGACCTGGAATCAGCCCAACCGGCATCTGCCGGACAAACAATCCGATAGGAACGAAACCCAGGCCGATTCA
>NZ_JBHVRF010000011.1:3601-5587 GCF_042885955.1 Microbacterium sp. NPDC058021 | reverse complement strand
GCAGGAGCATCCGATCCTTGAGAACTCAACAGCGTGCACTTGTCAAATGCCAAATAACCTCGTCCCGGTTTTTACCGGGTGAGATTCCTTTGGATCAAAGTCCGATTCCCTTTGGGGGGTCGGCAACGGATAAGTCAGTAATGACATCCATTTGGTCAGTTCAAACTCGCTGCTTCGGCCTTTTTCCGGTCGTTGTCAGTATTTTTCTTTTACGGAGAGTTTGATCCTGGCTCAGGATGAACGCTGGCGGCGTGCTTAACACATGCAAGTCGAACGGTGAAGCAGAGCTTGCTCTGTGGATCAGTGGCGAACGGGTGAGTAACACGTGAGCAACCTGCCCCGGACTCTGGGATAAGCGCTGGAAACGGCGTCTAATACTGGATACGAGCTGCGACCGCATGGTCAGCAGTTGGAAAGATTTTTCGGTCTGGGATGGGCTCGCGGCCTATCAGCTTGTTGGTGAGGTAATGGCTCACCAAGGCGTCGACGGGTAGCCGGCCTGAGAGGGTGACCGGCCACACTGGGACTGAGACACGGCCCAGACTCCTACGGGAGGCAGCAGTGGGGAATATTGCACAATGGGCGAAAGCCTGATGCAGCAACGCCGCGTGAGGGACGACGGCCTTCGGGTTGTAAACCTCTTTTAGCAGGGAAGAAGCGAAAGTGACGGTACCTGCAGAAAAAGCGCCGGCTAACTACGTGCCAGCAGCCGCGGTAATACGTAGGGCGCAAGCGTTATCCGGAATTATTGGGCGTAAAGAGCTCGTAGGCGGTTTGTCGCGTCTGCTGTGAAATCTGGGGGCTCAACCCCCAGCCTGCAGTGGGTACGGGCAGACTAGAGTGCGGTAGGGGAGATTGGAATTCCTGGTGTAGCGGTGGAATGCGCAGATATCAGGAGGAACACCGATGGCGAAGGCAGATCTCTGGGCCGTAACTGACGCTGAGGAGCGAAAGGGTGGGGAGCAAACAGGCTTAGATACCCTGGTAGTCCACCCCGTAAACGTTGGGAACTAGTTGTGGGGTCCATTCCACGGATTCCGTGACGCAGCTAACGCATTAAGTTCCCCGCCTGGGGAGTACGGCCGCAAGGCTAAAACTCAAAGGAATTGACGGGGACCCGCACAAGCGGCGGAGCATGCGGATTAATTCGATGCAACGCGAAGAACCTTACCAAGGCTTGACATATACGAGAACGGGCCAGAAATGGTCAACTCTTTGGACACTCGTAAACAGGTGGTGCATGGTTGTCGTCAGCTCGTGTCGTGAGATGTTGGGTTAAGTCCCGCAACGAGCGCAACCCTCGTTCTATGTTGCCAGCACGTAATGGTGGGAACTCATGGGATACTGCCGGGGTCAACTCGGAGGAAGGTGGGGATGACGTCAAATCATCATGCCCCTTATGTCTTGGGCTTCACGCATGCTACAATGGCCGGTACAAAGGGCTGCAATACCGTAAGGTGGAGCGAATCCCAAAAAGCCGGTCCCAGTTCGGATTGAGGTCTGCAACTCGACCTCATGAAGTCGGAGTCGCTAGTAATCGCAGATCAGCAACGCTGCGGTGAATACGTTCCCGGGTCTTGTACACACCGCCCGTCAAGTCATGAAAGTCGGTAACACCTGAAGCCGGTGGCCCAACCCTTGTGGAGGGAGCCGTCGAAGGTGGGATCGGTAATTAGGACTAAGTCGTAACAAGGTAGCCGTACCGGAAGGTGCGGCTGGATCACCTCCTTTCTAAGGAGCATCTGGCACCCTCGGGTGTCCAGGCGCCGGATCGGGACATACGTTCCCGCCGGTTAGCTCATGGGTGGAACATTTGACTTGGTGTCGGAGGGTTGACCTTCATCTCAGTACGCTGCTTGCAGCTGGAACGGGTGGGGGGAGGCTGCCGGCACATGCACGCTGTTGGGTCCTGAGGGACCGGATGCGCACTGACCTTCGGGTTGGGTGCAGACGAACCTCAGGACCTGCTTTTGTTGCCGGCTTTCA
>NZ_JBHVRF010000011.1:0-3504 GCF_042885955.1 Microbacterium sp. NPDC058021 | reverse complement strand
AGCTGGTGGCGGGGGTGGGTACCGCCCGTACTTTGAGAACTACACAGTGGACGCGAGCATCTTCGAAACATTTATGTTTCGATCGATGATCTTAAAGATCATTAGTCAATTTCTGATCCAGGCTTTATGCCTGGGTTGCGAGTTTTGATTCAAACTCATGTGATTTTCAAGTCTTTAAGAGCAAACGGTGGATGCCTTGGCATCTGGAGCCGAAGAAGGACGTAGCAATCTGCGATAAGCCTCGGGGAGTGGATAAGCACACTTTGATCCGAGGATTTCCGAATGGGGAAACCCCGCTGGGCGGCGTGCCGACCTAGTGACTCCCGCCTGAATATATAGGGCGGGTAGAGGGAACGTGGGGAAGTGAAACATCTCAGTACCCACAGGAAGAGAAAGCAACCGCGATTCCGTTAGTAGTGGCGAGCGAAACCGGAACAGGCTAAACCGAGTACGTGTGATATCCGGCAGGAGTTGCGTATTCGGGGTTGTGGGACTTTTCAGACAGTTCTGCCGATCTGTCGGCGTTACAAGAAGGTATAGACGAACGGCTTTGAATGGCCGGTCATAGAGGGTGCGAACCCCGTAGTCGAAATGCCTCTCTTGACGCGAAGAGTATCCCAAGTAGCACGGGGCCCGAGAAATCCCGTGTGAATCTGTCAGGACCACCTGATAAGCCTAAATACTCCCAGATGACCGATAGCGGACAAGTACCGTGAGGGAAAGGTGAAAAGTACCCCGGGAGGGGAGTGAAATAGTACCTGAAACCGTTTGCTTACAAACCGTTGGAGCCTCCTTAGTAGGGGTGACAGCGTGCCTTTTGAAGAATGAGCCTGCGAGTTAGCGATATGTGGCGAGGTTAACCCGTGAGGGGTAGCCGTAGCGAAAGCGAGTCTGAATAGGGCGATTCAGTCGCATGTCCTAGACCCGAAGCGAAGTGATCTATCCATGGCCAGGTTGAAGCGACGGTAAGACGTCGTGGAGGACCGAACCCACTTAGGTTGAAAACTGAGGGGATGAGCTGTGGATAGGGGTGAAAGGCCAATCAAACTTCGTGATAGCTGGTTCTCTCCGAAATGCATTTAGGTGCAGCGTTGCGTGTTTCTTGCCGGAGGTAGAGCTACTGGATGGCCGATGGGCCCTACAAGGTTACTGACGTCAGCCAAACTCCGAATGCCGGTAAGTGAGAGCGCAGCAGTGAGACTGTGGGGGATAAGCTTCATAGTCGAGAGGGAAACAACCCAGACCACCATCTAAGGTCCCAAAGCGCGTGCTAAGTGGGAAAGGATGTGGAGTTGCTTAGACAACCAGGAGGTTGGCTTAGAAGCAGCCACCCTTGAAAGAGTGCGTAATAGCTCACTGGTCAAGTGATTCCGCGCCGACAATGTAACGGGGCTCAAGCACGCCACCGAAGTTGTGGCATTGATATTATTGGTAGGCCTTCGTGGTCCAGCCGTATTGATGGGTAGGAGAGCGTCGTGTGGCCAGCGAAGCGGCGGTGTGAACCAGCCGTGGAGGCTACACGAGTGAGAATGCAGGCATGAGTAGCGAAAGACGTGTGAGAAACACGTCCTCCGAAAGACCAAGGGTTCCAGGGTCAAGCTAATCTTCCCTGGGTAAGTCGGGACCTAAGGCGAGGCCGACAGGCGTAGTCGATGGACAACGGGTTGATATTCCCGTACCGGCGAAGAACCGCCCAAGCTAATCCAGTGGTGCTAAGTGCCCGAATTCCTTTGATTCGATCCCTTCGGGGTGAGAACGTTGGAGCTAGCGCATGACCCCATGCTGGTGCGGTTAGCGTATTAACAGGTGTGACGCAGGAAGGTAGCCCAACCCGGGCGATGGTTGTCCCGGGGCAAGTGCGTAGGCCGAGTGATAGGCAAATCCGTCACTCACATAGGCTGAGACACGATGCGGATAAAAAGTGGGTGATCCTATGCTGCCAAGAAAAGCATCGACGCGAGGTTCTAGCCGCCCGTACCCCAAACCGACTCAGGTGGTCAGGTAGAGAATACCAAGGAGATCGAGAGAATCGTGGTTAAGGAACTCGGCAAAATGCCCCCGTAACTTCGGGAGAAGGGGGGCCTTCGACGTATTAGGACTTGCTCCGAAAGCGTTTGGAGGCCGCAGAGACTAGTGGGTAGCGACTGTTTACTAAAAACACAGGTCCGTGCCAAGTCGCAAGACGATGTATACGGACTGACGCCTGCCCGGTGCTGGAAGGTTAAGAGGACCGGTTAGCCGCAAGGCGAAGCTGAGAATTTAAGCCCCAGTAAACGGCGGTGGTAACTATAACCATCCTAAGGTAGCGAAATTCCTTGTCGGGTAAGTTCCGACCTGCACGAATGGCGTAACGACTTCCCAACTGTCTCAACCGCGAACTCGGCGAAATTGCACTACGAGTAAAGATGCTCGTTACGCGCAGCAGGACGGAAAGACCCCGTGACCTTTACTACAGCTTGGTATTGGTGTTCGGTGTGGCTTGTGTAGGATAGGTGGGAGACTTTGAAGCATGGACGCCAGTTCATGTGGAGTCATTGTTGAAATACCACTCTGGTCACTCTGGATATCTAACTTCGAACCGTAATCCGGTTCAGGGACAGTGCCTGGTGGGTAGTTTAACTGGGGCGGTTGCCTCCCAAAAAGTAACGGAGGCGCCCAAAGGTTCCCTCAACCTGGTTGGCAATCAGGTGGCGAGTGTAAGTGCACAAGGGAGCTTGACTGTGAGACTGACAGGTCGAGCAGGGACGAAAGTCGGGACTAGTGATCCGGCAGTGGCTTGTGGAAGCGCTGTCGCTCAACGGATAAAAGGTACCTCGGGGATAACAGGCTGATCTTGCCCAAGAGTCCATATCGACGGCATGGTTTGGCACCTCGATGTCGGCTCGTCGCATCCTGGGGCTGGAGTAGGTCCCAAGGGTTGGGCTGTTCGCCCATTAAAGCGGTACGCGAGCTGGGTTTAGAACGTCGTGAGACAGTTCGGTCCCTATCCGCTGCGCGCGTAGGAAGTTTGAGAGGATCTGACCCTAGTACGAGAGGACCGGGTTGGACGAACCTCTGGTGTGTCAGTTGTTCCGCCAGGAGCACCGCTGATTAGCTACGTTCGGGATGGATAACCGCTGAAAGCATCTAAGCGGGAAGCCGGCCTCAAGATGAGACTTCCATGCCTTCGGGCGAGAGGCTCCCAGCCAGACTACTGGGTTGATAGGCCAGATGTGGAAGTGCAGCAATGCATGCAGCTGACTGGTACTAATAAGCCGATGACTTGATAACACACCCGTTTGAGGTGCTACGCGTCCACTGAGTGGTTCTCGATGTACGGTCGAGAACCGCATGACAACAATCTTTTGTTGTGTGCAGACTGAAACATCAATAGTGTTTCGGCGGCCATAGCGAGAGGGAAACGCCCGGACACATACCGAACCCGGAAGCTAAGCCTCTCAGCGCCGATGGTACTGCAGGGGGGACCCTGTGGGAGAGTAGGACACCGCCGGACTTCTTTCGTGA
>NZ_JBHVRF010000010.1:2500-5904 GCF_042885955.1 Microbacterium sp. NPDC058021 | reverse complement strand
ATGATGCGTAGTCTGGACATCCCGACCAAGCTCGTCATGGGAGACTCCGCTTACGTAGACGAGTACCATGCTTGGAACGAAGTTTTCCTGAACGGCAAATGGGTGATCATCGATACGACGGTGGATTCGGGATTGAAGCAAGGCAACAAAGCAACCATCTTCTTGAAGGATGCTTCCAAGTATACGAAGGCCAAACAATACTAACTATATATGTAGAAACAATTCGGACCCTCGCCTCGGCGGGGGTCTTGTTGCATGCCCGGAGAACCTATGAAAAAGAAAGATATAAATTTATGAAAAAAGGACTTGCATTCCTCTAGGCAGCTGTGATATATTATAAAAGTCGCCGCTGAGACATTGGCGCTGACAACGAAAGAAAAGATTGTTCTTTGAAAACTGAACAACGAGCGAAACTGCCCGATACAATCGCAAGATTGAATCGAAAACAAGCTTTCGCGATGGGCTTCGGCCGGTCGGGAAAACTTGATAGCAACAACGTAATGAGCAAGTCAAACACCTTTATGGAGAGTTTGATCCTGGCTCAGGACGAACGCTGGCGGCGTGCCTAATACATGCAAGTCGAGCGGATCTGATGGAGTGCTTGCACTCCTGATGGTTAGCGGCGGACGGGTGAGTAACACGTAGGTAACCTGCCCGACAGACTGGGATAACATTCGGAAACGAATGCTAATACCGGATACGCGATTTGGTCGCATGGCCGAATCGGGAAAGACGGAGCAATCTGTCACTGTTGGATGGACCTGCGGCGCATTAGCTAGTTGGTGAGGTAACGGCTCACCAAGGCGACGATGCGTAGCCGACCTGAGAGGGTGATCGGCCACACTGGGACTGAGACACGGCCCAGACTCCTACGGGAGGCAGCAGTAGGGAATCTTCCGCAATGGGCGAAAGCCTGACGGAGCAACGCCGCGTGAGTGATGAAGGTTTTCGGATCGTAAAGCTCTGTTGCCAGGGAAGAACGCTTAGGAGAGTAACTGCTCCTAAGGTGACGGTACCTGAGAAGAAAGCCCCGGCTAACTACGTGCCAGCAGCCGCGGTAATACGTAGGGGGCAAGCGTTGTCCGGAATTATTGGGCGTAAAGCGCGCGCAGGCGGTTAATTAAGTCTGGTGTCTAAGGCTGGGGCTCAACCCCGGTTCGCACTGGAAACTGGTTGACTTGAGTGCAGAAGAGGAAAGTGGAATTCCACGTGTAGCGGTGAAATGCGTAGAGATGTGGAGGAACACCAGTGGCGAAGGCGACTTTCTGGGCTGTAACTGACGCTGAGGCGCGAAAGCGTGGGGAGCAAACAGGATTAGATACCCTGGTAGTCCACGCCGTAAACGATGAATGCTAGGTGTTAGGGGTTTCGATACCCTTGGTGCCGAAGTTAACACATTAAGCATTCCGCCTGGGGAGTACGGTCGCAAGACTGAAACTCAAAGGAATTGACGGGGACCCGCACAAGCAGTGGAGTATGTGGTTTAATTCGAAGCAACGCGAAGAACCTTACCAGGTCTTGACATCTGAATGACCGTCCTAGAGATAGGGCTTTCCTTCGGGACATTCAAGACAGGTGGTGCATGGTTGTCGTCAGCTCGTGTCGTGAGATGTTGGGTTAAGTCCCGCAACGAGCGCAACCCTTGATCTTAGTTGCCAGCACTTCGGGTGGGCACTCTAAGGTGACTGCCGGTGACAAACCGGAGGAAGGTGGGGATGACGTCAAATCATCATGCCCCTTATGACCTGGGCTACACACGTACTACAATGGCCAGTACAACGGGAAGCGAAACCGCGAGGTGGAGCCAATCCTATCAAAGCTGGTCTCAGTTCGGATTGCAGGCTGCAACTCGCCTGCATGAAGTCGGAATTGCTAGTAATCGCGGATCAGCATGCCGCGGTGAATACGTTCCCGGGTCTTGTACACACCGCCCGTCACACCACGAGAGTTTACAACACCCGAAGTCGGTGGGGTAACCCGCAAGGGAGCCAGCCGCCGAAGGTGGGGTAGATGATTGGGGTGAAGTCGTAACAAGGTAGCCGTATCGGAAGGTGCGGCTGGATCACCTCCTTTCTAAGGATATACCCGAACCCGATGAGGTTCGGATAGGAAGCAATGCTTCCACAACCGACATGTCGCTCATGTTCAGTTTTGAGGGAATAACCTCAATCTCATCCGTTTGGTGGCGATGGCGGAGGGGAACCACGCGTTCCCATACCGAACACGACCGTTAAGCCCTCCAGCGCCGATGGTACTTGGACCGCAGGGTCCTGGGAGAGTAGGACGTCGCCAAGCGGGTAACTCATAGATGAAGCGACGTTATTCTCCTTTGGGAAAATGACGAAAACTTGATCGATGAATACTCAAGAAGCTATGCGGTTTAATTGAATAACTGAGGGCCTTTAGCTCAGCTGGTTAGAGCGCACCCCTGATAAGGGTGAGGTCGGTGGTTCGAGTCCACTAAGGCCCACCATTATCGACTTTGAGTCGATGTCCCTTTGGGGCCATAGCTCAGCTGGGAGAGCGCCTGCCTTGCAAGCAGGAGGTCAGCGGTTCGATCCCGCTTGGCTCCACCAACAAACTACCATCTTTTGCACCTTGAAAACTGGATAACGAAAGTAAGCATTTTTCGAAATCATCGTAAGATGATTAGAAAATATGCCAAATTGCTGAAACATCCTTAAGCTATTTAAGAGATGGCCGTATTTCTGAAGCAATTCAGGAAGCGACACATCGAAATACTAGGTTAAGCTAGTAAGAGCGCACGGAGGATGCCTAGGCACCAGGAGCCGAAGAAGGACGTGGCGAACAACGATACCGCCTCGGGGAGCCGTAAGCAGGCTTTGATCCGGGGATTTCCGAATGGGGAAACCCAGCTGGAGTAATGTCCAGTTACTTCTGACTGAATACATAGGTCGGATAGAGGCATACCGGGGGAACTGAAACATCTAAGTACCCCGAGGAAGAGAAAACAAAAGTGATTCCGTCAGTAGCGGCGAGCGAACGCGGATTAGCCCAAACCAAGGAGCTTGCTCCTTGGGGTTGTAGGACGTCTCACATGGAGTTACAAAGGTGTTTGGTAGGCGAAGAGATCTGGAAAGGTCCGCCATAGCAGGTAAAAGCCCTGTAGCCGAAAGCAAGCACTCTCCGAGACGGATCCTGAGTACGGCGGGACACGTGAAACCCCGTCGGAATCCGGCAGGACCATCTGCCAAGGCTAAATACTCCCTGGTGACCGATAGTGAAGCAGTACCGTGAGGGAAAGGTGAAAAGCACCCCGGAAGGGGAGTGAAAAAGAACCTGAAACCGTGTGCTTACAAAAAGTCAGAGCCCGTTAACTGGGTGATGGCGTGCCTTTTGTAGAATGAACCGGCGAGTTACGATCCCGTGCAAGGTTAAGGTGG
>NZ_JBHVRF010000009.1:0-7168 GCF_042885955.1 Microbacterium sp. NPDC058021 | reverse complement strand
CCATAGCCGGCGAGGAGATCACCGAGACGCTCCTCGTGTCCGAGCGAGAAGGTGGCGAGGTCGTACAAGGGGTCGCCCTGTCCGGCCTCGGACCAGTCGATGACGCCCGTGACCTCGTCGCCGTCCAAGAAGACGTGCGCGATCTGGAGATCGCCGTGCGTGAACGCGGGGGTCCACTCCCGGAACGCGGCCTCGGCCACCTGCCGATTGCGGATGACCAGCTCGGCGGGCAGCAAGCCCTTCGCCACCAGCAACCGGCACTCCCGGTCGAGTTCTTCCGCCAGCGTGACGATGCTCCGGCCGGCCCGCCCGGTCCACGACGGCAGCGGCGCCTCGTGCAGCTGCCGGATGGCGGCGCCCGCAGCCATCCACGCCGCCGACGTTCCGGTCGAGGGCCCGCCCAGACGCCCGAGCGTCGTTCCGCGAAGGGCGGCGAGCGCGAGCACGGGCGGCTTGTGCCACAGAGCGTCCGGAGTGGGGACCGGCGCGAGCGCCATCGCCTGGACCTCGACATCGACGCGCGCCCGATCCGCGTCCACCTTCAGATACACGTCACCGACGCGCAGAGTCGCCCGCTCGGAATGGGCGACAACAACTTCGACCTCATCATCCATGGCCGCCCAGTATCCCGGGGAGGAACGCCGACGTCGCCGGATTTGTCGCGCACCCGGGCAACAAAAAAGTGGTGGCCCCCGGAACGAAATCCGGGGACCACCACTCTGAATAATAGTTCGGCGGCGTCCTACTCTCCCACAGGGTCCCCCCTGCAGTACCATCGGCGCTGTAAGGCTTAGCTTCCGGGTTCGGAATGTAACCGGGCGTTTCCCTCACGCTATGACCACCGAAACACTACGAAACACACCAGCAACCACAACCCACTTCACAGTGGATGTGTGGTTGGTGTTCGTGGTTTCAGAACCAACACAGTGGACGCGAGCAACTGAGGACAAGCCCTCGGCCTATTAGTACCGGTCAACTCCACCCCTTACAGGGCTTCCATATCCAGCCTATCAACCCAGTCGTCTACTGGGAGCCTTACCCTCTCAAGGAGGTGGGAATACTCATCTCGAAGCAGGCTTCCCGCTTAGATGCTTTCAGCGGTTATCCCTCCCGAACGTAGCCAACCAGCCATGCCCTTGGCAGAACAACTGGCACACCAGAGGTTCGTCCGTCCCGGTCCTCTCGTACTAGGGACAGCCCTTCTCAATATTCCTACGCGCACAGCGGATAGGGACCGAACTGTCTCACGACGTTCTAAACCCAGCTCGCGTACCGCTTTAATGGGCGAACAGCCCAACCCTTGGGACCGACTCCAGCCCCAGGATGCGACGAGCCGACATCGAGGTGCCAAACCATCCCGTCGATATGGACTCTTGGGGAAGATCAGCCTGTTATCCCCGGGGTACCTTTTATCCGTTGAGCGACGGCGCTTCCACAAGCCACCGCCGGATCACTAGTCCCGACTTTCGTCCCTGCTCGACCCGTCGGTCTCACAGTCAAGCTCCCTTGTGCACTTACACTCAACACCTGATTACCAACCAGGCTGAGGGAACCTTTGGGCGCCTCCGTTACTCTTTAGGAGGCAACCGCCCCAGTTAAACTACCCATCAGACACTGTCCCTGATCCGGATCACGGACCCAGGTTAGACATCCAGCACGACCAGAGTGGTATTTCAACGACGACTCCACACACACTGGCGTGCATGCTTCACAGTCTCCCACCTATCCTACACAAGCCGAACCGAACACCAATATCAAACTGTAGTAAAGGTCCCGGGGTCTTTCCGTCCTGCTGCGCGAAACGAGCATCTTTACTCGTAATGCAATTTCACCGGGCCTATGGTTGAGACAGTCGAGAAGTCGTTACGCCATTCGTGCAGGTCGGAACTTACCCGACAAGGAATTTCGCTACCTTAGGATGGTTATAGTTACCACCGCCGTTTACTGGCGCTTAAGTTCTCAGCTTCGCCACACCGAAATGTGACTAACCGGTCCCCTTAACGTTCCAGCACCGGGCAGGCGTCAGTCCGTATACATCGCCTTACGGCTTCGCACGGACCTGTGTTTTTAGTAAACAGTCGCTTCTCGCTGGTCTCTGCGGCCACACCCAGCTCAGAGTGCAAGACTCATCACCAGACATGGCCCCCCTTCTCCCGAAGTTACGGGGGCATTTTGCCGAGTTCCTTAACCATAGTTCACCCGAACGCCTCGGTATTCTCTACCTGACCACCTGAGTCGGTTTAGGGTACGGGCCGCCATGAAACTCGCTAGAGGCTTTTCTCGACAGCATAGGATCATCCACTTCACCACAATCGGCTCGGCATCAGGTCTCAGCCACATGTACGACGGATTTACCTATCGCACGGCCTACACCCTTACCCCGGGACAACCACCGCCCGGGATGGACTACCTTCCTGCGTCACCCCATCACTCACCTACTACCAGCTCGGGCCACCGGCTCCACCACTTTCCATTCCCCGAAGGGTCCGGAACGGCTTCACGGGCTTAGCATCACTGGATTCAATGTTTGACGCTTCACAGCGGGTACCGGAATATCAACCGGTTATCCATCGACTACGCCTGTCGGCCTCGCCTTAGGTCCCGACTTACCCTGGGCAGATCAGCTTGACCCAGGAACCCTTAGTCAATCGGCGCACACGTTTCTCACGTGTGAATCGCTACTCATGCCTGCATTCTCACTCGTGAACCGTCCACAACTCGCTTCCACGGCTGCTTCACCCGGCACACGACGCTCCCCTACCCATCACAGCCTCCGTTGGGAGTATTGCTGCAATGACACGACTTCGGCGGTACGCTTGAGCCCCGCTACATTGTCGGCGCGGAATCACTAGACCAGTGAGCTATTACGCACTCTTTCAAGGGTGGCTGCTTCTAAGCCAACCTCCTGGTTGTCTCTGCGACTCCACATCCTTTCCCACTTAGCGTACGCTTAGGGGCCTTAGTCGATGCTCTGGGCTGTTTCCCTCTCGACCATGGAGCTTATCCCCCACAGTCTCACTGCCGCGCTCTCACTTACCGGCATTCGGAGTTTGGCTAAGGTCAGTAACCCGGTAGGGCCCATCGCCTATCCAGTGCTCTACCTCCGGCAAGAAACACACGACGCTGCACCTAAATGCATTTCGGGGAGAACCAGCTATCACGGAGTTTGATTGGCCTTTCACCCCTAACCACAGGTCATCCCCCAGGTTTTCAACCCTGGTGGGTTCGGTCCTCCACGACCTCTTACAGCCGCTTCAACCTGCCCATGGCTAGATCACTCCGCTTCGGGTCTAGAGCGTGCAACTCAAATCGCCCTGTTCGGACTCGCTTTCGCTACGGCTTCCCCACACGGGTTAACCTCGCTACACACCGCTAACTCGCAGGCTCATTCTTCAAAAGGCACGCAGTCACGACGCAAGAACCGAAATTCTTGCGCGACGCTCCCACGGCTTGTAGGCACACGGTTTCAGGTACTATTTCACTCCGCTCCCGCGGTACTTTTCACCATTCCCTCACGGTACTATCCGCTATCGGTCACCAGGGAATATTTAGGCTTAGCGGGTGGTCCCGCCAGATTCACACGGGATTTCTCGGGCCCCGTGCTACTTGGGTGTCTCTCAAACGAGCCGCTAATGTTTCGACTACGGGGGTCTTACCCTCTACGCCGGACCTTTCGCATGTCCTTCGCCTACATCAACGGTTTCTGACTCGTCCCACGGCCGGCAGACCGTGGAAGAGAGATCCCACAACCCCGCATGCGCAACCCCTGCCGGGTATCACACACATACGGTTTGGCCTCATCCAGTTTCGCTCGCCACTACTCCCGGAATCACGGTTGTTTTCTCTTCCTGCGGGTACTGAGATGTTTCACTTCCCCGCGTTCCCTCCACACTGCCTATGAGTTCAGCAGCGGGTGACAGCCCATGACGACTGCCGGGTTTCCCCATTCGGAAACCCCCGGATCAAAGCCTGGTTGACGACTCCCCGGGGACTATCGTGGCCTCCCACGTCCTTCATCGGTTCCTGGTGCCAAGGCATCCACCGTGCGCCCTTAAAAACTTGGCCACAGATGCTCGCGTCCACTGTGCAGTTCTCAAACAACGACCAACCACCCGTCACAACCCACTCACATGAGCTTTTACCGGGGCCGGCAACCGAAGAAACAGCCACATCGTGGCCGCTCCCTCAGACACCCAACAGCGTGCCCGACACCCTCAACCCCCTGAACTGTTTTCCACGCCGAAGCAGTACTCACAGTCCAAGCAGACCGACAGTGCCGAATAGTCAACGTTCCACCCATGAGCAACCAGCATCAGACATTCGCTGATGAACTGGCCTCTGGACCACCAAGCCCGAGGGCCGGCAGTCAAGAAGTGCTCCTTAGAAAGGAGGTGATCCAGCCGCACCTTCCGGTACGGCTACCTTGTTACGACTTCGTCCCAATCGCCAGTCCCACCTTCGACAGCTCCCTCCCACAAGGGGTTGGGCCACCGGCTTCGGGTGTTACCGACTTTCGTGACGTGACGGGCGGTGTGTACAAGGCCCGGGAACGTATTCACCGCAGCAATGCTGATCTGCGATTACTAGCGACTCCGACTTCATGGGGTCGAGTTGCAGACCCCAATCCGAACTGAGACCGGCTTTTTGAGATTCGCTCCACCTCGCGGTATCGCAGCTCATTGTACCGGCCATTGTAGCACGTGTGCAGCCCAAGACATAAGGGGCATGATGACTTGACGTCGTCCCCACCTTCCTCCGAGTTGACCCCGGCGGTCTCCCGTGAGTCCCCAGCACCACAAGGGCCTGCTGGCAACACGGGACAAGGGTTGCGCTCGTTGCGGGACTTAACCCAACATCTCACGACACGAGCTGACGACAGCCATGCACCACCTGTACACCGACCACAAGGGGGCGCCTGTCTCCAGACGTTTCCGGTGTATGTCAAGCCTTGGTAAGGTTCTTCGCGTTGCGTCGAATTAAGCCACATGCTCCGCCGCTTGTGCGGGCCCCCGTCAATTCCTTTGAGTTTTAGCCTTGCGGCCGTACTCCCCAGGCGGGGCACTTAATGCGTTAGCTGCGGCACGGACAACGTGGAATGTTGCCCACACCTAGTGCCCACCGTTTACGGCGTGGACTACCAGGGTATCTAATCCTGTTCGCTCCCCACGCTTTCGCTCCTCAGCGTCAGTATCGGCCCAGAGATCCGCCTTCGCCACCGGTGTTCCTCCTGATATCTGCGCATTTCACCGCTACACCAGGAATTCCGATCTCCCCTACCGAACTCTAGCCTGCCCGTATCGACTGCAGACCCGGGGTTAAGCCCCGGGCTTTCACAACCGACGTGACAAGCCGCCTACGAGCTCTTTACGCCCAATAATTCCGGACAACGCTTGCGCCCTACGTATTACCGCGGCTGCTGGCACGTAGTTAGCCGGCGCTTCTTCTGCAGGTACCGTCACTTTCGCTTCTTCCCTGCTGAAAGAGGTTTACAACCCGAAGGCCGTCATCCCTCACGCGGCGTCGCTGCATCAGGCTTTCGCCCATTGTGCAATATTCCCCACTGCTGCCTCCCGTAGGAGTCTGGGCCGTGTCTCAGTCCCAGTGTGGCCGGTCGCCCTCTCAGGCCGGCTACCCGTCGTCGCCTTGGTGAGCCACTACCTCACCAACAAGCTGATAGGCCGCGGGCTCATCCTGCACCGCCGGAGCTTTACACCATCCACCATGCGATGGACAGTCATATCCGGTATTAGACCCCGTTTCCAGGGCTTGTCCCAGAGTGCAGGGCAGATTGCCCACGTGTTACTCACCCGTTCGCCACTAATCCCCGCCCGAAAGCGGTTCATCGTTCGACTTGCATGTGTTAAGCACGCCGCCAGCGTTCGTCCTGAGCCAGGATCAAACTCTCCGTGAATGTGTACCGGTAATCCGGTGCAACAGACATGAGAGCGGTACGACAAGGAGGAATAATCCCTGCCGCACACAGCGTCCTCGCTGTTGTATTTCAAAGGAACCTCAACCAGCCAGGAACCTGGCCGGTCGGGGTATCAACATATCTGGCGTTGACTTTTAGCACGCTGTTGAGTTCTCAAGGAACGGACGCTTCCTTCGTACTCACCCTCTCGGGCTTTCCTCCGGGCGCTTCCCTTCGGTATTTCGTGTTCCCGACTCTATCAGACTCTTTCGCGTCCGATTTCCTCGGTGCCTTTCCGGTTCCAGCTCCGCGTTTCCGCTTCGCTTTTCCCTTTCCGGCGGTTCCGACTCTATCAGATCCTTTCGGGCCTGATTCCCAGTCAGCGGGTTTCGCCTTCACGGCTGTTGGGCCGTTCCGACTGGTGAGACTTTAGCGGATTCCCTTTCCCCGAGCTAATCGGGGGCGGCCCTGTCGGGACGCGGATTCCTCATTCCGCAATGCGCGACGGAACGAGCAGCGGAGACCGCTGTGCGTTCTGAAGAGGTCCTGCGGATCGGCTGCCCGGGGACCGGTGGGAACCGGCGCTCACGTCGGGCAACTCGCTGGACCTTACGGAGGGGCTCCAGGGGCTGTCAACTTGGGGTGGTCCCGGTCTAAGCTCCCCCCGTGACCACGCGTACGTACAACGGGCTCTGGTGGGCCGCCTGACGGCGGCCAGCCCTGACGTGTGCAGACAACGGCCGCCGCACCGGCGGCCGTTGGCGTATCTCCTCCCTGAGCGGGAGCGGCCGGCCGGAAGGTGCGGGGCCCCTCGGAGAGAGTGGGAGAGAGATGACGCGGGTATTCAGCGGGATCAAGCCGACCGGGCATCTGACGCTGGGGAACTACCTGGGCGCGGTGCGCCAGTGGGTCGAGCGTGACCAGCACCGGGCGGACGCGCTGTTCTGCGTGGTGGATCTGCACGCACTGACCGTCGAGCACGATCCGGCGCGGGTCCGCAGACTGAGCCGGCAGGCCGCGACGCTGCTGCTGGCGGCGGGGCTCGACCCCGAGCGGTGCACGGTCTTCGTGCAGAGCCACGTCGACGAGCACGCACGGCTCTCCTATCTCCTGGAGTGCGTCGCCACCGACGGGGAGATGCGGCGGATGATCCAGTACAAGGAGAAGTCCGTGAAGGAGCGGGAGCGGGGCGGGAGTGTGCGGCTGTCGCTGCTGACCTATCCCGTGCTGATGGCGGCGGACATCCTGGCGTACCGG
>NZ_JBHVRF010000008.1:0-77183 GCF_042885955.1 Microbacterium sp. NPDC058021 | reverse complement strand
ATCCGCAGCGCCCGCTCACGCATCTCCGGCGAGTACTTCCTGTTCATCGTCTTCCATCCTTGCTTGAAGAACGGAACGAAACCCAGGCCGATTCATATGTCCCGGGACATCTGTCATTTCTGAGGCCATCTTCCGGGTGGTTGAGTTCGTTTCGCCAGAAGCTGCGGGTAGGTCGATGTGGTGTTCGCTGAGGATCTCGCCGGTGTCGAGGTGGATGAACGGCTGCGGGAGTTGCTATCCCGGGCGGTGTAGACATGCCGGCGTCCGGGAGTCGAATCGGGCCCCCACGGCCGTCGACGCGGGAGCGGAAGGTTGTGGCGACGTTGTGGCTGGTGGCAGCCGGTGGACCGCGGCACGGCAGGCGACCGCTCCTGCTTGGACCGTCCGTGATGCGTTCTGTTCTCCGATTCGCAACGGCGGCCTGGCCTGCACACCAGCGATGGGCGCCGGTAGGGAACGCTTCGGCTCAGACCCCCGCGAATCGTGAATCGTACTGACCAGCCATTCGCACAATCATTGTTTCGTAGTCGAATGAGCTGCCTCCAGCGGGAGCAGGCGATCCCGTCACCACGCGAACATCGCCGCCCAGGTTTTCGAAGTCAAGCACGGTTACCCCAACTCCGTCGAAGCCGGACTCATGAACCGTGCTGCGGCGTTTCAGTTGCGCAAGCTTGTCCAGGGTACGCAGGACGCTATTTGGCTGCGCGTTCGTGCGGACGACCACGGGATTCGCCGGTCCGATTGTGAACCGGTTGCTCGGTGACGGGGCGAAGCGATCTGACGCGTTGATCTGCACGTACGCAA
Source organism: Microbacterium sp. NPDC058021 (assembly GCF_042885955.1). Lineage (NCBI taxonomy): Bacteria > Bacillati > Actinomycetota > Actinomycetes > Micrococcales > Microbacteriaceae > Microbacterium > Microbacterium sp. NPDC058021. The sequence continues at coordinate 76,379 of NZ_JBHVRF010000008.1, read as the reverse complement.
TAGCCAAGGCGGAGTCTGAGGCTCCGTGTACGGCCTGCTCGGATGCCGCAAGCTCATCATGCAAGCGTGGGAGAGAACTTACGTGCTTGGTCATCACCGCTTTCGCCTCAAGCGCCACGTGGACGGATCCCACCGTGCCGAACTCGATGTCAGGGAGCGAAGCGAGCTCATTGGTTTCGTGGGCGTTGAGCGGTAAACCGTATTTCCGCGCTAAGTGCTTGAAAGAGTCGCCAGACCGACCTGCCGAGGTCGCCGGCCGCGCAATTACAAGGTCGAGAAACTTCTCTCGTCCGGTTCGGTAATCCGTCATCGGGTGGTTGACACCGATGACAACTTTCCCTTCATTCGCGTGCCTGCGGAGGGTGGCGGATTGCCGCAAAAGATCGAAAGCGACACCCCAGCATGCGGCTTCAGAGTGACGATCGGACTGCGAGTTGTACTGCCACAAATTGCCATAGCCATCGCGAATAGCCTGCTGTTGGATGAATCGGGAGAGTATCTGAGGTCCGTGCACGCTTTCAACCTAGTCGGAAGGAGACACGGAGGGAACCTATCCGACTTCGGCTACGGCGAGAATGTGGTCGGCGACGTCCTCTCGGAACCCAGGGTGCCGCCCGAGGTTTCCCCGCTGGAGGCGATTCATGAAGCCAGTTGAGGCACGCAAAGACAACGCCTCAGCGTCCGCTATTGAGACGACATCCTGGAGATGCTGGTATGCAAGGTTGATCGGAAACTCAGAGAGCTCGGGGACCGACCAGACTGTGCCGTTTCCACCCCATGCTGCCGTTGGCCATCCACGGTCGGCGGGGGCCCAGGGCTTGTAGCCGTGTGTAACCGCTCCGGGATCAGCGAGCCGTCCAGCGAGCCACTGCGCTACGCCAACGGTCACCGCGTTGCCAACCAGTCTCCACCGCGGCCCGTTCTTGCGGGCATTGAGGCCATCGACGGCTGTCCACCCTCGATCGAACCCCTGCATCGCTTCCGCGTCCTCGACTGTCGGTTTCAATAGCCGCCGCCCTCGCTCACCCGCTGGTACCCAGATTGCCGGAGGCGAAGGGATGCCGATAGTGGAACCGCCCTTGAGTGTCGGGACTGCGTCCTGAGCCCATCCCAGGCCGCCTCGACCCTCTGTCCAGTAGAACCCGTACGCATCCTCGGCAAACTCGTGCGCTGCACGGGCTCCCTGGTCATCCGCGAACAGTACTTCGCGCGGATCGAGGTCCGCTGAAGCCACCAGTATGACCCGGCGTCGACGCTGCGGCACCCCAGTGAAGCGGGAGTCGACAACGCGGTAAGCCCACCTGTAACCGAGTGCTTCGATCTCCTCGACCAGGTACGCCATCGCGCGCCCTCGGTCTAGTGAAAGCATGTTTGGCACATTTTCGATAACGAGCGTCGGTAGGCCGCCGGTCTGAGCGCCGAGCCGGATCGCCTCGAACATGTGCCTAACTAGTCCCGAATTCGCGCCCTTGATCCCAGCCATACGGCCCGCCTGCGACAGATCTGTGCATGGGAAGCCCGACGTCACAAGATTTACTGAGCCGGGTAGCGACGTCAGCTCACGCACATCGGGATGGATGTCGATGCCGGGGAAGCGGGCCCGCAGCACCTGCTGCGCGGGCGTCCACCACTCGCAGAACATCACTGTCTCGACGTCGTGGCCCAGTGCGCGTTCAAACCCCAACTCGATACCGCCGATGCCGGCGAACAGGGAAGCTACGCGAAAAGTGGGGTTTGACAAAATGCGCTCCGGTTCGTGGGCTGTATAGCGATCGTAACCCGGCCGACACGGGTGGCCTGGGCGCTACGCCGAACCCAAACTTACGCGCGGCCCCGGACATTGGCGCTGCACCAGCACCCAGATACCCAGAGAGCGTGGGGTAGATGTCGAGGCGAGAGACGCTCGGGGGCTGCAGAGGTTTGGGAACCCGTGAACTGTGGTAGTTCGTCACCGCCCGGAAGGTGCCCTCGCACCGAAGGCGGTGCCCGGTTAACCCTGGACGACCTCGTCGTAATCTATGTCGGGCGGGTGTCGTCGTTCGTGCAGTCGCGGAGCACTTCCGGATCTCCGGGTACTGCGTGCAGAGGCGGGTCGGGATCTCGGGAGCCTATGGCGCCAAGCGCGGGCAAGACGACCGTGACGGGCACCGCATCCGGGAACTCGGCGGCCAGCCACGTGCGCAGCGCGATGATCTCCACGGAGGGGGTGAGCGGGTGCTCCCGCCCACCCGACTGGTTGGTGCGGCCCGTTTGTTTTCTGCGGACTCAAGGGGTGAAGCCCGTAAGTGCCGCCGGCAGCGGCGGCAGGCAGCTCCCCGGTATCCTAAACACCGCGGACCGATGCTTCGAGGACGTGCACGACAGTCGCCTATTGCTCAACTTGACTCGTCGATCACCCGTGGTATGTCACGAATCAAGGACCTTCAGGGATATAAGCGTTCAACCATCGGAAGACGTTGTTTCGAACGTGAGCTCTTGCCCAACAGATATTCTCGCCCTCACCGCGTACTTACCGCCTTCTCACCGCGTGCTCAGCGCGATCCGCGACGGCGGATGGGGCCTCGTGCTCCCAGAACCGCAAGACCCGCCAACCCGCGTCCGCTAGTCGCCGATCGGTGTCCTGGTCACGTGCGACGTTCGCCGCGAGCTTCGGACCCCAATAGTCGGCGTTCCGCTTAGGTGCTGTCCCGTGAATAGGGCAGCCGTGCCAGAAGCAGCCATCGATGAATACCGCGACACGCGCGCGGGTGAAGACGACGTCTGCGCGGCGTCGCAGTCCTGGGAGGGGTGCGAAATCGACGCGATACCGCAGACCGCGCGCGTGCAGCTCCCGGCGCACGGCGATCTCCGTCGATGTGTCGCGACGTTTGTTCGCGAGCATCGATTTTCTCGTGCCTTCAGATGAGGCCCAGGAGTCGGCCATCAGCCCCTCAACCCAGATCGGTGATAGCTCCGTGCTCCCAGAGCTTCGCGAATCGCTGTCTCATACCCGACGCGAACGCGACGTCGTGGACGACAACGCCCGCCTCGAGATTCCTTTCAGCGCCCGCTGTTGAGAGGTTCGCGCTGGTGACGAATGCGCTGCGCGAGTCCACGATCAGCACCTTGGAGTGTTGCAGAGCGTATTGCCCGTCGGGTGCCCTGTACGTCCAGAATCGTGCACCGGTTAGTTTGGTGCGAAGCATCGATGCTGTCTGGCCGTTATTGACAGTCGAGTCGACGAGCAGGGTGGTGCGAACTCCGCGCGCGATCGCCTTCCACAGCGCCTTCACGAACTCCGAGTCTGGCGTGGCCGAATACGTCGAAGCGAAGACGTCCTCTTTGGCCCCGTCGATCAGGTGCGCGATCGCCGACGTCGTGTGATCGCCATCGCCATCGAAGGTTGGGCCGCTCCACACCGCCCGTATGTCGGCCGCGCTCGTCTCGGCGGCGGCCGCGAAGCCGCGCAGGACTGCGGCGAGCGCCGTGCCGCCAACCGCCTTGTACGCATCCTCGAGCGGTGCAGCCGCCGCGGAACCGGGCGGCACCTTTTCGAGGGCCTTAGACAGTCGGCCGTCGATATCCAAGCTCGACGCGACTCTCAGCGCCGCCGCGGGGGCCAGCATGGAAGCAAGCACGACGAACGGGTCAGCCATTAGGCGAAGCTCGCCGAGATCCCCGCGAGCAGCGGCTTCACATCGAGCGACCCGGCGTGCAGATCGAGAACGAACCGCCGGTCGAGGAAACGATTCGCGCGCTCGCACGACGTCTCCGATAGGAAGGCGCAGAAGTGGCACGCGGCACCGTGGAGGAAATCTTCCTGATTCTTCGGTACGCGGTGCGCGCAGATCGGATCGGATGAGCAACGCTGCGCACGGTGCAGAGCTTCTTGCATCACCGATTCGAGACGGTCGGTGCGAGCCAGATCCACGAGACCGCCGAGCGTGCCCTCGCTGTCGGGCGACGTCGTCGTGATGAGAATGCCGGCAGCAGCGTCTTGATCCTCTGATGCCCGCCACGCATAGATGCGCTCCGATAGCGATGCCGACCCGTACCCGCTCGACATCGCCATTTCGCGGATCAACAGGTGCGACACGGTGTGAAGCGCCCAGTAGCGCGGTGGTGGCATGCGATCGTCGGCGCTGACTGGGGCAGCGGTAGTGCTCTGGCGGCGGCCGAGATTCCGCTCGTGCGCCGCGCAATGCTCGGCCCACACGGCGCTATCGAGGACCCCCGACTCCCACGTCTCGACGACGGACTCTTCGAAACGGAGGAAAACGCCCTCGCCGCGGTCCTCGGTGGCGGGTACCCACTTCGGCTTACCGGAGAGTGAGATGGGCGCGATACGCGTCGCGTCGTCGCCCACACGGTCGAGCGCGTCGATCCGGGTGAACCCGATGAAGGCATTCGCCTTCCGGATGCGGTCGACCGCTACGACATCGCTGATCGCGGTTTCCAGCGTTGCCGCAACAGGAACGGGGTGCACCTTGAACCCGTTTCGGCGGTCCTCGGTGAGGAACTCCTCCGGATGGGTCAACGTCTCCCATTCGGGGGCGAGCAAGTAGTTCGGGTCGTGCCCGATCGGCCCGGCTGCCGACGCCGCGAGTGGCGGAAGGTCGCCTCGCGCGATCTGGATCGCCGTCCAGAGGCCTTCGTCCGAGATCCCAACGAAGCGTTCGGTGAGATTTTCAGGTGCGAAAGCACGCCAGGCCGCCACCGTCTCGAGGGAAGTCAGCTTCGCCACCTGCGCGGGCGGGAGGCCGAGAACCTCCGTCACGGTGTCGGCAGGTTGCGGAACTGTGCGTGAAGGCAGAACGAGCACGCTGATCGTAGCGGGGAACCACTGGTTCGCCGCGCCGAGCAGCATGAGTCGGACTTCGCCCTGGCAAGGGTCGTCCGCGGATGCGTACGACGGAAGATGCGGATGCCGCCCGCGGCAGTTCGGGAGGGAGTCCTCGCCTCCCGCACGGGTCAGCTCAGCGATATTGCGGGAGGACCCGCACACGACGCACTTGATCGACACCTGCGGGCCGAGGTTCGAGCGCCACTCGAGCATGCGCATCTTCGGCTGCGCGACGCATTCGGTGCGGTGGCCGTCGGCACCGTGCACCCAGTCGACATAGGGGAACTCATCGAGGTGCCCGTTGGTGCAAGCGATGAGATAGCGCGCGGGAACCGCAGTGCGGGGCCTCGCCTTCCCCCCGAAACGGCCTTTGCAGGCCTTGTGAACGAAACGCGCTAGATCGGGCCGATGCTTGCGCGTGTTCTCGAATTCGAAGGTGCTCGCAGCCGACACCGGAGCGAGAAGGTCGCACCCCGTACACCGCAGCCATTGCGGGAAGATCCGGGTGGGGATGCCGATCGGCGTCGTGTCACCGCCGAGATCGTCGGGCAGCCACGGCGGTTGGCGCAGCTCGCCGACCTGGTGGCCGAGCTGACGGCGCACCGCCTCGATGAGGCGGGGGACCAGCACGAGTGGAGGATCCCCACCCATCCTCGCGTACGCCTTATCCCACGCATCGATGCCTTGCGGCATCACCGCGATCTGCGGCAGATCGACGGTGGCGCCGATGCCCGAGGTGTAGAGCATCGCGTTCGGGCGGATCGAGCCGATGCGGGCTCGGTTCTTCGGTTCTCCCGATCCTGCGTAGGGGTCGGCGACGTCCCCAGGGACACCGACGACGTTCTGCTCATCGCCGGCGGGTGTCTGCCCAACGGTCACGTTCTCCTCGGTCACTTGGCATCCTTCTTCGCCTTGACGGTAAAGGCCCACTTCGGCGTCGTCGCGGTGTTGGGCTCAGCCAGTTTGCCGGGGAAGGGCGAGACGAGCAGGTCGATCTCGGGTTGGACTTCACGCATCGAGTTCGCGACCTGGAAGAGTCGGTCACCTTCCTCGCCGATCGAGTCCTCCGGACTGACCAGCAGCGGTTCGACGATCTGCTTCGGGAGTGACTTTTTCGCGTATGTGAGCGCGCCGGACGTCGCCGTCGCACGATCCGACCACTTGTCGAGCCGCAACACGATCTTGCTCTTCATGCTCGACGCCGCTCCGGCGTCGGCGGCGAGGTCGACACGCGCAACCAGCTTGTCTACGAGGGCGTCGACGGTCGCGCGACGGATAGTGATCCGGCCCGCTCCAGCGTTGGACTCCGCCGAGAGAGACTCGCCGGGCGCTACCGTGGCATCAATCACGCGCGCCGCTGAGACGATGAGCCCGGTCAGCCCGCGTTCGAGCGCTGCCTCCGAGAACGGGGTGACGGAGAGTGCCTCGACATTCGCGTAGAAGGTGTCGTGATAGTGCTCGAACTGCTCATAGTGAGCCATGTCACGCGGCCGGGCACGATTCGCGAGCGTCACCACGAGCCCCGGCTTCGCTCCGTCTCTACCGACACGGGAGGAGGCCTGGATGTACTCCGCCGTGTTCTTCGGCTGTCCCACGATCATCATCAGCCCGAGGCGAGGGACGTCAACGCCAACTTGGAGCATCGACGTGGCAAGGACAACGTCGTACGGCAGTTCGCGGGGGGCGAGCTCTTCGCCGGCCTTCAGCTTGGCCGCGATAGCCGCCCGCCCTGTCGTCGTGTCAACGGCGGGGTCGAACGGCGAAGCGAGATGAGTCAGTGTCTTCCCGATCTCGGAGGACGAGATGCGGGATGTCAGCTCTCCGAGCTTGAGCGGCGTGCGCCGTCTGGGATAGCCGGTCGACTTATCCGGGCTGCTCACGCGCGTCGTCACATCGTCCTCGAGGTACCGGCGCATGCCGGCCAGCTCCCGCGTGGCGGAGAAGTAGTCCACGAGTGTGAGATAGGGCTCTGCGGCAGCGCCGTGCTCGTCGAACAGCTTCTGACCAGCGAGCAGGAGGATCTCGCTGAGGCGGATCTCGGCGAGCGTCAGACGTGCGCCGTGGAGGCACACACCGAGGTAGCGACGCCCCGGAGCCTCGTCGAGCGACACCTCCTTCGAGAAGAACGTGTCGCTCACGCTGAGTACCTGCGGTGGGAAGACCTCCACGTCGCGGGCATACAACCGCTGAACCTGCTCGGCAGCCTTTCGAACGGTCGCGGTCGACGCGATCACGAGCGGCTTCACCGGCTTCGCGGTCCCCGAAGCTCCGAGCTCCCAGCTGGAGAGGACGTCGATCGCCCCCTCGAAAAGACCCACGGCGGTGCCCAGAGCCCCAGTGATGAGGTGAAGCTCGTCCTGGATGATCAGGTCGGGCGGGCGCAGCCGGTCGACTGCCGTGACCTGGGTGGCGGGGTAGACGCGTCCGTTAGCGGTTTTCGGGTTGTGGGTGTCGGCACCGCAGACACTGGCGTCGGTGTCCAGGTGCTTGTAGCCGTGTCGCGGACACTTCTTGGCTACGTAGCCGAACAGGCTCGCGGCTTCACCCTCGCGGGCGAGACGAGCGAACTTGTCGACGGTCGCCAGAAGGAAGGTGGGCGGATGCCGGTAGATCTCGTCGTCCACGGTGAGCACGGGGAGCCCGACCTCCGCGGACCCGCCGGCGGCGAAGGGGCATCGAGCCCGACGGTCACCGCAGTAGACGCGGATACGCTTCTCGACATCGTCGGCTTCGACGTTCGATTTCGGGTTGATCGCCGTCCCGCACCAGGGGCAATGGTCGAACTGCAGAACCGTCAGCCCGTACGCGGAGTTACCTTCTCTCTCGCGCACGTCCTTCACCTGCTCCGCCGCTTCGGAGTAGCGCTTCGGGCTGACGCTCGAGCCGACCCAGAGGCCGATGGTGAAGGGTACTGAGCCCCAGGTCGCCGGGTCTTCTCGGCGGACGACCTCGGCTGCGCACATAAGTGTTGTCGCGCGCAGGAACTGCTGCGACGTGAGCAAGCGCAGCGTGTATCGCATGAGCACGGCGACGCCGTCGCCACCGTCGAGTAGTCCCTCGGGCGTCTCGACCTTGCCTTGCAGACGGCGGATACCGAATGTGAATGCCGCGAGGCCGAGGTAGGCCTCGGTCTTACCGCCACCGGTCGGGAAGAACAGCAGCTCGGCGCGTGCGTAGTCCGTCGAGCGGCGCACGTGCGTGGGGTCGACGACCGAAGGGAGCTGCATGAGGATGAATGCGAGCTGGAACGCACGCCACGACGCCGCCTTCTCACCGCGTCTGTCGACCGCGGCAACGGCGTCGGCGATCGGCAGTTCCTTCTGCTCGATACGTAGCGCGGCGACCTGTGACCGCAGACGCTGATCGCGCATCGTGCGGTTCATGAACCAGAATGCGCGCTGGGCTTGCTCGTTGGAGACGAGGAGCTCAAGCCCGTCACGCAGGCGCTTGAGGGCTTCAGCGCCGTCTTCGAGTCCGATGCGGCCCTGTTCCCGTAGCCACTCCGGAAGCGCCGCGGTTTCTTCCGCGCGCAGTTGCAGCCAGGCCGAGTAGCCATCGATGAGCGGGCTGAGACCTGCTTCGAGCTCCTCGGATGATGCCTCCATGAGCGCGCTCATGCTGAGCACGGCCCCCGCGACAGTGGGAGCCTGCGTCTGCGGCACCTCCGCTGTCGGCAGCCATGTCGTCCTGACCGCCGTCGCCCGGCGAGGATCGGCTGGCGAGAGATCCCATTCCACAGAGGCTGTGCGGCCGACAGCGAATTCGAGGCGATCGCGATAGAGAAGATCGAGACGGCGCACTTCCGGGTCTCGGGAACCGCGATCGGCGACCATCGCATCACGCGCGGGCAGGAAGATCGCGTTTCCGCTCGGCGTTGTGACCTCGAGCTCGGCTTGGAACATCCAGAGTTTGGGAGGCAGCTCCCGCCCGGTTACCGCGGTATTGAGAAGAGCAGCCTCGACGACGCGCCGTCCCTCGACATCGAAAACTTCCACGCTGATGTCGACGTCGCCGGGAAGCGCCGTGCGCGAGGAGCTGCCGTTCAGGATCGCTGAGATGTCGAGATCGGCGACTTCTTCGAAGGGCGTGCGGTCGTAGTAGGTCTGGATCTTGCCTTGCTCATCAGCCTCACGCCGCGCCGAATACTTGCCCCAGCGGGCGGTGAAGCGAAGCACCCCGGTGTCCGCCGGCACCTGGAACCGCAGTCCCATGGACGACGGGGCGATGATCTTCGATTCGGGGCCGCGGTCCTCGTCGGGTTCGCTCGGGGAGGCCTCGGCGATCGCGTCCTCTTCGTCGGCAGGCACGCCCTGTACGTCATGGGCGCCGCTGAGGTCGGTGACGGCAAGCGACTCATCTGCGCGAACGTCGGAGAGTGAGGCGCCGCTCGCGTCGGTGGGCGTTGTCGCCGCATTCGGGGCGGCGTCGAGGAGCGAGATCGGTGCGAGCGCACCGGCGAGATAGCGCGCACGGGGCGTTCCCACGATCGTTTCGTCCGGTCCGGCCCACGGACCGACGAGATCTCGCGTGATGAGGTGGACCAGTTCCTCCCGGACGTGTGCTGAAGTGTTCGCAGTTTCGCCAGTCATCAGAACATCGCTCCTTCAGGTGTCGCGGATTGCTCGAAGCCCGTGCCGTGCCTCGACTTCTTCGCACCCTCGAGCTCAGTTTCGAGCTTTGCGCGTTGATGGTTCTCTTCGAGCAGGCGGTCAAGTACCTCGACCCGGGCGTCAGGGCTGATAGTCCACCGTTCCATCTGGCGATAAGTGTGAAACCCGTGATTGAGCGCGATGTCGTTCCACCCGTAGGCAGCCAGCACCGACTCGTCGACCTGCACATGCAGCGACCGTATGAGCTCGACATCGTCATCACCGACAGCGGTCGGGGAGTTTACCAGATTGTATAGCTGGGTGAGCCCCAATCGTCGCCGGAGCATTATCTCGGAGCGTTTTGAGCTCAAGATTGCCCCGATCCGCTCTAACCTTGGGCCGAGCGGGGGTTGCGGGAATGTCTCAAATGCATCGGATGGCGAGTAGCTGACACGAGTCTCGAGTGTCGACGAGTACTTAATCGCCCAGGCCTGGTGAATACTCGAACTGAGAACAGCCAGCAACCCCTCTTTGCCCTCAGTGAATACGACTATCGAATTGCTGAAGATGACGTCGGCCGGGAGCAATAGTGGCATAACGCTTTTGCTCACCCGTGTAATCGCTAGTGCTGTATCCGATTCGGAGAGTCTTTCGCGCAACGCTGTCTGGTTCTCCGCAAAGAGCCACCAGCGTTCGCGATATATCGGACGTTTGCTCGTGAGTCGTTCTGGGCGTACCAGGCTCGCGACTCGGGCGAAAGCCGCTCGGTAGCTCCGCGCCTCATCCAGGGAAAGCCCAAAGAAGTCGATCGCGAAACGGGAGGGGCTAGCGTCGGGTCGGGAGTTTAGGTCCTCACCGTTCGCAAGTGGGCGAATTACGGGTGCAGAATTCGGGTCGGCGCTGACCAAGTCCTTTCGCTCGCTCTCGCTCAATACGAAGCCAGCCCCGAGTAAGATGCACCCTTGGAAGGACTTGCGGTAGTTGGCGCGAAGCGGAGTTGGTAGGCCTTTGACCCTTCCAGTCGCCTCAAGCAGCGTCGAAATGCTCGGCACGACTCGGTCGTCGCAAACGAACACCCAGCTCTGCAATTGCGCGGCGAATGTAGCCCAGATAGCTGCGTACTCAAGGTTCGCGCCTGAAGACGGCCAGCGGCGGCTTTGCACCGCGCGGACGATAGTCAGGCCGCGTCGGACAAGTGCATCCAGGCCGGCCTCCCGCGTGTCGCCCTGCGCGACCGTGTTCGTCGCGATCAGCGCAAGGACTCCCTGCTTCCTCACGAGCTGAGCGCTTCGGAGGAGGAAGAACGCGATGAGGTCGGCGTTCCCCGGTGTGGCCTCAGAAACGGCGTTCGCGAGCCATTCTCGGACGTTTGTGCCCATGGCGCCGGAAAGCTTCTTGCCGCCAAGGAACGGTGGATTCCCGATGACGGCATCGAAACCGCCGTGGGTGAGCATCACATCGGGGACTTTGAGAATCCAATGCAGCGGCTCCCAGCGGGAATCGCCCGTCTCGACCGTAGGGGTTAGGCCAGCGGCGATGATGGCATCAAGCTGGGTGCGATCCGGCGCGGTGTCATCGGCGGGGTGGGCGGCGCGGAGGGCGTCGGCGAGGTCGTCGTATCGATCGTCGAGCTTCTTGCCGGGCTTGCCGCCCTCAAAAAGGCCAGCGGCGATTATGCCGTCGGCGACATCGCGGAGCTTTGAGGTGACCTGCTCCGCCTGGGCGAGGAGTGCGCGCTTCGCGTTGGTGGACCGCATGCGGTCAGCATCGTCCACCTGCCCGGATGCAAGCTCGCGGCGGATTCGGGCGGCATCATCGAGGTCTTTCTCGACATCGAACCAGAGCAGCTGCTCGCGGCCGCGACGGCGTTCGGGATAGACGTGCTGCGCTTTCAACTGCTCCTCCGTGGTGACGCCGAGCAGCGAGTTGCCGTGGAAGACGCGGTCGTCAACGAAAGAGAATGGCTTGCCCGGGTCCATCGAGATGAGCCAGAGAGAGAGTTTGCACATCTCGACGGCCATACCGTTGATGTCAGCGCCATAGAGGCAGCGGGCCACGATCTCACGCACCGCCCACCGCTTCAGATCGGATTCGCCCCGTACATCGAGGCCTTCGTTGGCGCGTGCTTCGATGAGTCGATCGGCGAGGTAGCGGGCCGCGGCGACGAGGAACGCGCCAGAGCCCGCGGCGATGTCGGCGACCTTCAGATCGAGGATCTCCGCCGAGGACTTGAGCTTCCACTCGTTGCGGTTCTCAGTATCGAGAGGGCCAGGGCTATAAACCAGTGGCTCGAGCGCGTGGAGAACGACTTCCTCGGCGAGTGAGCGGGGCGTGTAGTGGGTGCCCGTATTCGCGCGCTGCGGAGATTCCGTCATCACAAGCCCATCCGCCGGGACGACGTAAGGCATCCCGCGTAGGTCATCGCGGATGAGTCCGTAGAAGGGCTGCAGCCGGGCCGCGACCTCGTCGTTACCGAGGAGCGCATAACGCAGTCGCGTGCGAGCGTCGGCAGCCGCCGCGGGGTCATTTGCCCCGTAGGCCTTTGCGATCTGGTTGACGGTGCGCGGCTTCGAGTGCTCCTGAGTCTTCTTCAGATGGTCGAAGAGGCGTTTGGCGAAGTCGAACGGTGAAGACGCGGTATCGGCGATGTATTCCAGCTCGGTGAGGGCGATCTCGGGCTCGAAGCCTGCCTTACCGTGGAGGCCGACCGTGACCTCGGAGACGTAGGTAGCCGAGTAACCGAGCAAGCCCTCGTAGACGTAGCCGATCTGCTCGACGTCGAGGTCGCGGAAGGACAGTCGCATGGCACCGTCTTCGATCGTCTGCACGGCGCGGAGGACCGCGAGCATCGCCCGGTCGGTGAGTCGCACCCGCAGTCGGCCCTGAACGTCGGTGGCATGCAGCCAGGGGAAACGGTCGGGATCGAAGAGGGAACCGCCGTAGGCGGGCATCCGCATGTCCTGGAAGGAGGCCCCCCCGAACACTGCATTGCTCGCAGCGAGCAAGCGGTGCCATGCCTCCCACGAGTGGTCGAGTGCCTCTACCGACGTCGCGGTCGCGTCCTGTTGCAACTGCTCGCGCAGGCGCGCGATCGCATAAGAGGAACGGTAGAGGTCATGCTCGGGAAGCAGCCCTCGCTCCTCCGCGAAGAGGAGGAAGACGATGCGCATGAGCACCGTGACCGCGCCTTCGTAGACAGCCTTCGGGTCCTCCGGCAACGGGGAGGGCTCGCCCTGTGCGAGAGCCCGAAGGTGCGTGTCGGACATCGACTGGAGGACGAGCTCGACGGCGCGACGTACCTGGTCGCCGAGTGCCTCGGTGATCTCCTCCGCGCTCGCGACGCTCTTCTCGAAGAGCAGCGGAAGCCGCTTCTTCTCATCACCACCCGCGATCGACGTGTAGCTGGCCAGAGCGAAGAACGCATCGCGGCTGGGACGCTCCTCACGCCACAGCAGCGCATCCCATACGCCGCTCGCGGTCGTCACATCCTTCGCCGCGGAAACCAGCGCCCACCATCGACCGTCGGTGACGATACCGATCGTCACGCCGGTCTCCCGCAGCAGCACCGCCATCCGGTCGATCGCGTTAGCTGACCATCCGTCGGTGCCCACCGAACGCAGATCGTCGGTGCGGTCCACAACGGTGACGAGGGCGGACGGGACACCCGAATCGGTCAGCGCGGCCCATGGTGTTACCGTCACGGCCCCATTGGGGGACTGCGCGGCGAGGCCCGCGGGCGACAGCTGTAGGTCGTCGGACCAATCGAGCAGGCGGCGCAACACGGCCGTCACCCACCGGTCGCGTGCCGTGCCGTACACATCTGCCGGCGCGGTCCACGCTGTCGACCATCGCACGAACTCTTCGGCGAAGACGTCTGCTTTCGCGTCTGCGGCGGGGCGCGGCAGCCCCGAGGGATAGAACGACTTCAATGCCGCTTTCGAAAGGAAGGGACCGTCGTGGTCGATCAGCGACAACCACTCCCACACATCAACGGGCACCGGCGGACTCCAGCTTCTCGGCGTCTTCGGGGGTCAGGGCGAACACGAGCGCGGCAACGAAGGTGTGCGCTTGCACGTCGCGGTAACGGCGTTCGACGGCGTCGCGTTCTGTGTGCAGCTCGTCATCGAGGTGAGACAGGCGCGTCCGGATGCGGGTGAGGTCACGGTCGCGCTGCTGCTTCTCCTCGGGTAACTGGAAGAGCATCTCCTCGCCGGATCTGCGTGCCTCCTCGGCTGCGGCCAGGGTGCTCTCCAGCGTGCTGCGGAACCGGGCGAAGATCTCCTCGACGGTGGCGAGCTCAGCATCACGTCGTTCCAGCAGGTCGGACTCGACAGCGCCTCGGAGGCGTTGCGCGCGGCGCTGGACGGCGGCGTTGACGCGGCTTCGGATGCCGTCGACCGTATCCGAGTCGGTACTCCAGTCGGAGGCCAGCTTCGCAAGTACCTGCTCGCTCGGGCGGGTGAGACGCGTGCCATCCAGCGCGGACGCCAGCAGGTCCTCGGCTTTCTCCATGCCGAGTTCCTGGCGGCGGGAGAGGCGTGTGCCGGCGAGGAAGACCTCTTCGTGCAAGCGCGTGCCGCCCTCGCCGACGAGTACGAGGCGGGCGACCCCCGCTGCGAAGGACTGATCCAGGCCGTCGACGATGACTGCGCTCACGCCCCGGACGTGATCGGTGCGTGTCCACACCTGCCCCCGTAGTTCGCGAGCTGCGCGCTGGATGAGGGGGTGGCCGAGATGCGCGTACACGACGTCGGTCCGGTGCCGTGCGCGCTGCTCGTCGAATGTAATCGGGCGCTGCACATCGGGGGCGAGGCGCGTGTTGAGGCCCGCAAGCGCGGAAACCCACGTTCGGGACACCCCGGGCGGCACTTGGAAGAGGCGCGCTTCCTCACGGGGATCGTCGACCTCGATGAGGCGGGGCTGGCCCGAGATTCGCAGTCCCTCTTCGAGAACACGAAGAAGGTTGCCGTCGTGCAGGTGCATGCGATCGCGGGAGCCTTCGAGGCGCTCGGCGAGGCGGGTCAGGTTGGCGCCGAGAGTGTGCTCCGCCTGCAGCACGCGATTGATCACCTGGCCACCGGCATCCGTCTGGCTCTGTCGCGCCGGGGCGTCTCCGAAGCCGAGTTCGCGCTGCAGGTCGGGCGCGATGATCTCATTGGCTGAGATTCCGTCGTGCTCCGAGTTCGTGATCTTGCTCGCGAGCCGGGCGAGCAAGTCGTTGTCCTTCGCGTAGTCCGACGTGTTCTGCTTGTCGGCGCGAGGGTGCCAGACGAGGGGAGTCTCGTTCTGTCCGTAACGGTCGATGCGGCCGATCCGCTGCTCGAGACGGTTCGGATTGAACGGGATGTCGAAGCTGACCAGACGATGACAGTAGGTCTGCAGGTCGATGCCTTCGCCGGCCGCATCCGTTGCGAGCAGGATCCGAATCGGTTCGTCACGAGGAGGCGCGTTGAATCGGGCGCGGATCTCCTCGCGCGTCTCGGCGTCGGTCGCACCGTCGATGATCGCTAGCCGCTCGCCGCCGAGGCCTCGCGATTCGAGCACGTCACGCAGCCACTCGAGGGTGGTGACGTACTCCGTGAAGATGACGATGCGTTCCTCGCCCCAGCCGTGCCCTTGAACGATCAACTCACCCTCGATGAGACGCAGCAGGGCTTCCAGCTTCGAATCGGCACGGCCGTCATAGCGGCGCCCCCAAGCGATCAGATCGCGGAGGTCCGAGACGTCCTCATCGCCGAGCGGCACCTGGGCACGCTTGGCGGTTCGAAGTGCTTCGAGCTCGGGTTGCTCGGCGCGACCTTCCTCCTCGTCGGATGCCTCGTCGCCCAGAATGTCGTCGTAGTCGGGAAGCTGCACGTCCTCGTCGCCACGCGCCTCCAGATATGTCTCAGCGGTCGCAGCGAAGGCGACCGGCGAGGAGAAGAACCGCTTCTTGAGGATCACCGTCGCGAGGTCGGACGCACGCTTTCCCCGACCCTGCTGCACGGCGGCGTTGCGACGACGCGTGAAGGCGATGAGCTTTTCGTATGCCTCGGCCTCGTCGCCCGACGGGTCGAACCACAGAGGGCGCACCTTGCGAAGACGGAATCCTTCATCCGGTAGATCTCGCTTCAAACGCCGTACCGCGACTTGGCGCAGGGCCTTCTCGTCGAGATCCGCGCCGCGCGCGAACCGCTGCGGATCGATCATCTCCAAGAGCGCCGTGAAGGATTCGGTGTAGCCGTTGTGCGGCGTGGCGCTTAGGAAGAGCCTGTGCTCGCAGAGCTCCGCGAGGCGTCGCACCGCGATCGTGCGCTGGCTGTCGACGGCATAGCGGGCCTTGTCGGCGTTCGCGCGGCTCGGAGTGGCCGGGGCGACGTGGTGCGCCTCGTCGACGATGAGGATGTCGAACGCGCGGCGCTCCGCGGTGCGCTTGTCCTTGACGCTCGCATACACCTCTTCGAGCATGCGCTCCGCGCGGGGCGAGGGCAGCCACGACATCGAGACGATCACGCGCGGATAGACCCGGAACGGATTGGCGTGCACACCGAAGGTCCGGCGGAATGTCTTCATCGTGTCGGTGTTGACGATCTCGAAGTCCAGGCCGAACTTGTCACGCAGCTCTTCCTGCCACTTGATCACCAGCCCAGCTGGGCAGACCACGATCACCGAGCGGGCGCGGTGGCGCAGCAGCAGCTCCTGGATGACGAGACCGGCCTCGATCGTCTTGCCGAGACCGACGTCGTCTGCGAGGAGCATGTTGGCGCGGGGGGAGTCGATCGCGCGGCGGAGCGGTTCGAGCTGGTACGCCTCAACGGATGCGCTGCTTCGGAACGGAGCCTGCAGCGTCTTGGGGTCGGCGCTGGTGAGCGCACCCCAGCGGAGCGCATCGACGTAGGCGGCGAACGTCGTAGGTTCGTCGAACTGGTCGGGACGCAGGGTTGCGGGCAGGCCCTGTTCGTGAATGACGCTCCGGCCTGGCTCGAGTTCCCAGATGACGGTGAGCTCGCGGCCGTAGAAGTCCTCCTCGACCGACTGCATCGTGACAGCGTGCTGCAACTCGGCTCGGCCGTCGTCCGCGCTGCTCCGAGGCAGCGACTGTGCGGTCACGTCGGTGACCGACCAGCGTGCGCCGCGCACGTTCACCAGGTTGCCGATCTCCGGCAACGCGGTTGTGCCGGTCGTACTCTCGATCACTCGCGAAGTCATCTCGCGCCCCCTAGTTTCCCCATGATGCCCAGTCCATTGTCTGTGCGCTGACCGCTAGGCCATGGCAGCCAGCTGCCCTGATGATTCGCTTCGCGCCTGAGCAAGGGCCAGGTATGCGTTGACAACCCCAGCCGACAAGGCAGGTGGCACAGCATTCCCGATCATCGTCGCGAGTGCGTGCCGCGTCGGGCAGGAAGAGAAGTCGAAGTAGTCCGGAAACCCTTGAATGCGGGACGCCTCATGAGCGGTGAGTGCGCGTGCTCGCTCGGGGTGCATGAAGCGGCCCTGCCCGATGCTTCCGAATCCACTGGTGATGGTCTGCGCGGGCTCGTCCCAACGGAGCCGGCCGTACATCGACTTGTAGGAGTGGTCGCCCTGATGGCACTTCGGGCGCAACCTGTTCGGAAGGTCGAACTCGTCATTGTCGAGCAGGTACCGCATTCGCTCGAGGTTTTCTCTCTTCGCCTGCGGCTCGCGATCCCAAGGAGCGTCTCCTCCGATATCGAGCAGGTCGCCGATCGCCCATCGGAGAGTGCAGGGCTCTTCTGTCGGCATTGCTTCGAAGAGCGACTCCGGTGAGATGGCCTCGCTCTCCGCTACCGCGAGCAGAACGTGGCGCCTGCGCCGCTGCGCGACGCCGAGAGCCTCAAGTTCGATGATCCGCTCCGCGACGCGATACCCGATCTCCATCAGCCGACGCTCTGCGCGGGCCACGACGCCTTCGCCGTTGTGACGGTCGTTGCGAACCGCCGGCACGTTCTCGATGATTACGACCCGCGGCGTGAGGATTTCCGCAGCGCGAACCATGCGCAAATACAGCGCGTTCTTCTCGTCCACCTGTCGGGTGTGGTTGTTCAGACTGCTGTGCCCCTGGCACGGTGGTCCACCGAGGATGATGTCGACCTCGCCGACACGCGCCGCGACTCGCTTCTCAGCGAACGTCGGGGGACTCCCGGTGTCTCCGTCGAAGAGCATCTCCACGGGTCCCGTCTCGATGTTCGAGGCGAACGGGAAGTTACGGCGATACACCTCTGTCGCAAGCGGTTCGAAGTCCACCGCGAGCGCGATCTCCACGGCGCGATCGTGGAGCGACGCGGCCTGGGCAGCGCCCAAAGTGAGACCGCCGCAGCCGGCGAAGAGATCGACGATGCGAACCGGCGCAGCCTTGCCATCGTCGAACCGCGGAGCGGCGCGCTGGAGCAGCGGATGAGATCGGAGAACATCGGGCATGTCGACTTCACTCTAGTAAGTGCGGCTGACATTCGAGCGTGTGGAGCTGACCTCCGCAGGCTAGGCGCCATTCAACGATGCCGGAGGCGCGAGACGCGCTCGGGTGGTTCGCGACGACTAACCCCACGTTGTGCCGGCGCGCGGGGCGCGGCCCTGTTGTGAGGGGGATTCGCTTTGGGATCCTCACGCCCGGGCGGCCAACCATCGCTCGGCCTGCGCCGAAGTCAGTCGATAGTGCCCCTCGGCCGGGTACTCGCGACCGAGGTGTGGGCCCCACGCAAAGCTCAGCATCCAGCCCTGCTCGTCGAAGTACGCATTCAACTGCCGCGTCAGGGCGGCGAAAGCGCCCTTGAGCTTGCGGCGCTCGACTCCCGTGAGCATCTCGAGCTCAGTCGTCGACGCCCATGAGTTCGGTCGCTCCGCGAGGGCATCCATCACCTTCCCGATCGTCACGCTCGTCGCCGAATCCATGGCGGCGAAGCGGCGCAGATCATCCGTGCTCCACAGATCGGGGCTCGCACCCGGATCACGGTCGGGCGCATCAGTCCCGATTGCGAACCCGAGTGCACGGAAGTGACGGCGCGCCTCTGACGAATTGAACTGCGACGGCTCGACATCGAGTGCGACCGAGAACGCCTGCTTGACGGGCCATCGCGTGCCCTCGATGTCCACCCAGTAGGTCACGACGCGTGCAGGCTCATGCCCGTGCATCGCTTCGACCACGCGGTCGCGCGACAGCTCCCTGCTCACCCCATCGACGGTGAAATGGATGCTCGAAGCGAACGCGCCTGATTGTGCGATTCGGTCGTATTCACCGACGACGCCCATGAACCACTCCAGAGCGTCGGTAACCTTGGCGCGCGCTGTGATGTCGGCCAGTACTTCGATCGAGAAAGAGGGCCGACTCTCGAGCTTCGAGTCGGGTAGCTCGACATCTCGTGCGACATTCAGCCGGGCGCGGAACTCGTCCCGCAGCTTACGGTCATCAAAGGGTGCCCGGTTGGCAAGCCATTGGAAGACGACTTCCACGCTGCCCGAGCTGTATACGACGATCGGCCAAATGTGGCTGCCGGCACCGGGCTCGCGCACGTGCAGGAAGGCGCCGACGTCCGTGGATGTGCCGAATGTCACGAATCCGCCCATCGCGCGCCACGCGGTGAACAGCTCGATCACCCCGTGAATGGTGGACGGTGCGAACCGGGACGCGAGCTGTGCGAGATATGCGCTCTCGCTTTGCTCGGACTCGTCCGTCCCTTCGGCGTCATCATCGTCACCCTCAAGAGCAATTCCCACGAGCGCGGCGAGGTCGCGCGCCGACAGCCGCTGCGTTGCGTCGGCCCGTTCGGCGGTGTCGAAGAGGATCCCTTCGGCCACGAGCACGTCGTGGGGATCACGCTCGGCGTGCTCGCTGCCGGCGGTCCAGCGGAATCCGGGTGAGACGGTTCCCGCCGCTTGAAGCACGCGCCATGCGTTCGGTACTTCGGTCTTGCCGAGATACACCCCCAGCGGCACGGGGTGCGTGCCGGCGATGGTCGCCACATCGCCGTAGGTCGTCCACTTGCCCGGCGGTATCGCCTCGATGGCAGCGGCGGCTACCTTCCAGGCGATGCCCGATTCGACCGTGTCAGTGTCGGGGAGGGGCGCGATCCAGTTCTCGGTGATCCTGGTCGCGAGCAACGCACCGCGCTGCGCGATCTGCTCCCTGCCCCAGCGCGAGTGTTCAGCGATGGAGCGGTTCAGAGCAATGTTGCTCTCGGCGAGGAGTTTGCGCTTCGTTTCGAATGGAGAGTTGCTGAGCTCCGAGTTGTAGCCCGACAAGGTCAGGTTGGCCAGCGTATGGAGGTAGGCCTCATGGAGATCCTCGACCGACGCGAACTCCCCGAGGTCGCTCGACAAGCTGTCGTGCCAGGCAGGGGTGAGCGTCTGCGGCATGACATGCTCGATCGTCGATTTTTCTAGCGACGCCGGCTCCTTGCCTGCCCAGAGCTCTTCGAGCCAGGCCAGCAGTGTCTTACGTTGATTCGGGCGTCCGGAGTAGTAGAACGGCCTGCTGACAACCGCCTCCGTGATTTGTCGATCGGTGGCGTAGAACTTTCGCCCCTTCGACAGGTAGCGGTGAAGCGAGCCCGACAGGTCGTCGGGCTCCAACTCGTCGGCGGCGCGGAGAAGTATGCGCGACAGCGCGCTCGGGGGAGCGTTGATGAGGAGTCGGCGTACGAGGTACGACTCGAGGATCTCCAGCGCCCGAGAAACTTCGTCGGTCGACGCACCTCGATCGCCTTCGTCGAGAATCCTCAGCACCAGGGGCTCTGCGGCTACGCTGACCCACTGATTGAGCCTCTCGAGCCGTCCGCGCACCGACGAATCCGGTGCGCGCGACGGATCGCGCATCTGGGCGAGCAGCTGGGCGAGACGGGCGTAGCGCCGCACTTCGGTCTCGACGTCCGCGTCGCCGAGCTTCGACATTCGCGACTCCTGCAGTGCGTAGATATCACCCTGCTTCGCCTCTGGATGTGACCAGGTCATGTCCATCCAGAAGAGCGCCTCAAGGTCGGCTGAGCTCAGCATCGTCTGCATCGGCAGCCACACTGATGTGTAGACCTCCTCGCCGCGGAGACCGAGACGCATGAAGATGTAGTTGCGCAGCAGATCGCCCTGCGTCAGCTTCATTCCCGTGTTGTTGAGTGACTCGAAGATCCGATAGACGTTGTCGTCGTGGCTCGCGGTGATTGCGACGAAGACCAAGCCGTCGAGTACGGCAGACGCGATCCGATCGATGTCGTGCGGGTCATCCGGGTCGTCAACTTCGATCAGGCGAGCACGAAAGAACCGGTAGGCGTCGATGACGCCCGACCGGAGTTCGTCGCCCACGGTGCGGTCGACGACCGAGCGGAACGCGTCACGATCAGCCTGCGTGGGGAGCAGCTTCAAGCGGTCGTCGCCGCGCTTGAATCGGTCTGCGAGATAGGTCTCGTGGAGGCGCGCCACCTTCTCGGGGGCATCGGGGTCGGTCTTGGCGATGTGATCGCGAATCGCGGCGATCAGCACGGAGAGTGTTGTGAGGCGCTGCTGGCCGTCGACGACGAGGAACTCGGCACCGCCCGGACCGATGCCGCCCGTCGAGAGCACGAGCGAACCCGTGAAGTGCTTGGCGTGCGGATCGTCCGTGCGCGCGTCGGACAGGTCGACGACGTCGTCCCACAGGCGGGACAACTGCTTGGGGGTCCACGAGTACGTGCGTTGGTAAAGCGGGACTCGGTACTGTTTGGTGCCTTCGAGGACCTGCTGAAGTCGAATCTCCTGCACGTGCATGTTTAGTCGCTCCCCTTGGCCCGCGTCTCATCCGGCTCATCGGTGCGCTGCAGGCGTTCCGCCAGCCTCCCGGCGAACCTGCCTGCGGACATGCGAGCGTTCTCTAGTGCCTCATTGCCGAACCGCCCGACTGCCTGCAAGCCATCCGCCCCGGCCTCAAGCACATCGTCTCGCGCTTCCTCGGCGGCCTCGGTCCAGCGTCTGCCCTCGATGGCTGCCCGATCGGTAGCGATTCCGATACTGCCGTGGAAGTCGTCCACCCCCACCGCGACGCTGTTGCTCGCTTGAACCACCACGCGCGACGACATCGGGTGGAGCAGCACCTTCGCGTTGGCGCGCTTCGCCGCGGCATCCATCCGTGCGACGAGTCCCGCCGTCGTCCGGCTGATCAGCTCGACGCGGCGCTGTCGGGCAGCCTGGAGCCCGATGCGGTGCTCGTCCAACTCATGCGGTGCCGCATCGAGTACGCGGTCGAGTTCGATGATGGCCATGCCCTCCTGCAGCTGGAAGCAGCGCGCGAGCACGGCGAGCCATTCGATGGTCGTGGCTTCAGCCGGCGCGGCGAGTTCGGCGAGGTCGCCCACTTTCGCGGTGGCTTCGAGCTTCTCGGCAAGCGCATCTAGCTGGCGCAGGGCGTAGGCCTGAGTCCGCGCGATGGTCCCCGCTGAGGACTGCAGCTTGGACCACGTCACCTCCGACACTCGCCCGACCCGGGCCCGCACGACCATGGCCTCGTCGAGAAGGAACTCGACGCCGATCATGTCGGCGAATACCGCATCCTTCTGCGCACGCAGGATGTCATCGACCTTGGCGTCGATCTTCGCCAAGTACTCGGTGATCTCCTCCATGGTCTGCTGCATCGCATACTGCGCCATGAGCCCGCCGACCCCGGCGAGAAGCGCAGGGTTGGCGAGCAGGGCCCCTGGATTGGTGACGAACTGCAGGCTCTTCGTGAACTGCCCGTTCGGCGCTCGCGTGGTGGCGTGGAAGAACTTCGTCGTAGAGTTCTGCACCGCCGGCAGCTGCCGCGCAGCGCGCGCCGATTCCTCGGTGAGCTTCATCCATCGGCCGGCATTTGCAGAGATCTCGGATGCCGCCTGCAGCGCCGCCCCACCCCGGGCGGTGATGGGAGAGAGCCGGCGCAGGTCGAGTTCGCGCGAGGCGAGCCCGGTCGAGGCGAAGAATCGATCGACCGCCGCGGGAGGACCGATGACCGCCAGCCCGTCGCCGTCGACGATGAGTTCGATGTCTGGGCTGGTGTCGTCGGAAGGCTCGAGGTGTTCCGGGGTGGTCATGGTCGTGGCATCCTCAGTTCTTGCGTTGGGTGGTCATGATGCGAATTCGAAGGTCAGCGTCGCGTCGGGATGGATGCCCTGGATGATGCCCGTGTAGTACGTCTGGGCCTGATCCCGGAGTATCTCGGTGTGGTCGTCGATGTACTTCTGCTGATTCTCGTCGCTGAGGATGTTGTTGATCATCTGGGTCTCCTCAACTTCTTCGGTCAGGAAGCTGAGAGGGCCGTTGCTCTCGACGGCGTCTTCGAAGTGCGGGTCGTCGTACCCGATGAAGATGAATTCCGGGATGGACACCACGTAGGATCCTTCGCCGTCGCCGGCTGCTTCGATCGTCGCGTGTGAGCCGTCGATGCCCACTTGAGCGGTGAAGGCGTACTGGATAATCGTCGTCCGATCGCCCGCCGGCGCCGGAATACCCAGAATGCTGCCGTCGGCTTCCTCCCGTGAGAGGCCCTGGATGCTGAGCGCCAGCAGCGCCACCTTCTCCTGCCGCTGCACCGACTGGTAGATCTGCGAATCGCTGGCCTGCGCGGCGGCGAACAGCCCACTCGACACGAAGCCGATGACAGTGGCCACTACGACGAGAAGCAGAACGAGTAGAACCCCGAGGCCTCTTCTGAGTGGTCCTTTTCTTATGCGTGATTTCGGCGCACGTGAAGTCGGCGTAGACGTAATGGTCATGCGGTGTATCTCCCCCAGGTGCTTGCAACGGTGCAGGCGATGCCAATCTATATGCTCCCGTGGACACCGCAGTGAACAGAGCGACGGCATGCGTTCGCGGAGTGCTTCGGCCTTTAGCCCGATGACGTCCCACCGATCCCTGAAAATCCGGAAACAAGCTGGTCAAGCTGGGATTATATGGGCAATGTGGACACCTGCTACGGTCCATCTCATGTCGAACTTTGAGGATGCAATGGCGGACCTTCGTGGTCTGCGAATCGCGATCACCGACGCGCCGAGAGTTGTTCCGCCCGCGCCGGGGCTCTACGCCATCTACGGCGATACGGAGGCCTGGACTGAGCTACGGATGAGCCCGCATGTCGACGGCCCGCTGTATATCGGGAAAGCCGAGGACAGCCTCGCGCGCCGCGAGCTGCAGGGTCATTTCGCTGTCAATAAAGCCGTGCGTGCTAAGACCGGCAGCAGCACCGTTCGCCGGTCCTTTGCGGCGCTTCTGCGCGAGACGCTGGGTCTGCGGGGGATGCCCCGCAACCCGGATAAGCCGGCGCACTTCAGCAACTACGGCCTTTCCCGCGAACATGACGACGCGCTCACGGCGTGGATGCATCGCCACCTCGCCATCGCAGTGTGGCCTGCGCCACGAGTGCTAGACGAACCGCTCGCACTTATCGAGAGCGCCATCATCCGGCGATTGAACCCACCACTCAACCTGTCTGGAAACCCACATCCTGCACCGGGGCTCAGCGCTGCTCGCGCCCGCATGGCTGCGGAAGCGAGAGCCTGGGCCTCGTCCGACGCCGTGGTGTAGACACCGCATTCAGTCCTGAGTCCCGGGCTTCAGACGCGGGACGGCGCGTTCCCCATCTCCACGCGCTCCCCAGCCCCCGCCGGCACCCGCACCGCCCCCTTCCCCCGCGTCCGCACCCACACCACCACGACGGCGATGACGATCACGGCCATCGGCGCCAGCGTCTCCACCGAGGCCACGCCCGCCGACCGGTCGTACGCGGTGGCCATGTCCACGCGCAGCGCCACGTCGAACACGAAGTTCACCGTGTTGAACATCGCATGCAGCACGATCGCGATTTCGATGCCGCCGGTACGCCAGGTGATCAGCGACAGCCCCACGGCGAAGACGAGGTACCAGGCGTTCAGCCACACATCGGTCGAGAGGTGGACGATGGCGAACACGACGCTCGAGACGACGATGCCGACCACGAGCCCGGCCCGCGCCCCACGCGCCCACCCGCCGGCGACGCGGAAGATCAGTCCGCGGAAGCCGTACTCCTCACCTGCGCCCTGCAGCGGCGTGAGCAGGATCGTGGCGAGCAGGAACCACAGCACATCAGTGTGGCTCCAACTCGCCTCAGGCAACGGTGACCAGTACAGCACGACCGAGACGATGCTCCACGCCGGAACGACGAACAGCAGCGCCTTTGCGAAGAGGTCGAAGCGGAAGTGCGAGAACACCGAGTGCAGCGACGCGCCCCTCACGCCGTAAAGCCACCGCTGGATGAGCATGCTCCACGGGGTCAGCAGCGCCACCGACGCCATTCCCGCCGCGTGCAGCAGCGGCGTATACGCCGCGCCACCGTCCTGCTGAACCGGGTTCACCATCACCGCGACAGCGGCGAAAAGGACGTTGAGGAAGAACATCCCGCCGATCAGTAGCACGATCGCGAGGATGCCGCGACCGATGCGCCGCTGGTCGCCGGCGAGCACGCGGTGGTATTCGACCCCGGGGGCGAGGGTGTCGGTCTGGGCGGTCATGACGGGTCCTGCTTTCATCGGAACGAGGGGGTGGCATCCACTGGACACCGTGTGGTCACCACAGGGTCAAGCGCGACCGGCACCGGCCCCGCGTGACGGACCCCCGACGGCGCGCTTTACGAGATCGATATCCGCGAACCGCGGCGTGCGATAGGCGCCGCCCTCGGCGACGTACTCCCCGCCGTGCTTCGTGAGGTGCCGGGCGAACAGCGGGCACGCCGGCACGACGGTGACGCCCTGGCGGATGCTGTCGGCCAGCGCCTCGCGCAGCAGCAGCACGCCGAAGCCACGGCCGCCGTACGCCGGATCGACCTCGGTGTGGAAGAAGATCCGCTCGGTGCGCCCCTCCGACGCGTCGATGAAGTCGGCCCGCCCCGCGACGCGCCCGTCGGCGAACCTCGCGATGTAGCTGCTGATCCGATCCCCGAGAGCGAGGTGCACCGTCGCGGTTTCGCCCGCGGCGGTCGTCGTCTCCTGAGTCATGTCCTTCTCCTTCTCTGTTGTCATGGTCTGGATGCCGGGTCGGCGCGCTCAGGCATCCCGACGCTTGAGCAACACGGCCGCGGCGGTGAACAGAACCACGGCCCAGGCGCCGAGCACGAGCCCGCCCTGCCACGGTTCGGTGAGCCAGCCGACGGATTCCGGTGCGGCGAGGGTCACCCAGCTCTGCTCGGTCGGGTAGCTGAAGAGGATGCTGCCGGCGGTGGAGGGCAGCAGCATCGCGAGGTTCTCCACCCAGCCCGACGATGCGAAGCCGAGCAGGAGGGCCAGCACAAGCGGCGCCGCCAGCACCAGGCCGAGCGCCACGGCGATGCCGCCGGCGGTGTTGCGCAGGAGCGCCCCGATGCCGAAGGCGATGAGACCCACCAGCACGAGGTAGCCCACACCCCCGAGCAGCGCGAGCCAGTACTGCGGGTCGTCGAGGGCGACGCTGAGTCCGTCGGCCGCGAACAGGGCCGCCGAGACCGGAGCCGTGATCGTGAACGCAACGGCACTCACGACGAAGGTCGCGACGGCGAAGACGAGCGCTTTGGCGACGAGCGCCGGCACGCGCTTCGGCACGGTGGTGAGGGTCGATCGGATCATGCCGGTGCCGTATTCGCCGGCGATGATGAGCACGCCCAGCACGCTCACGATGAGGGCGCCGACGTCGGTGCTGACCATCACGGCGTAGACGGCCATGTCTTGGATGGCGTCTTGGGTGGGAATGGCATCGACGCCCTGAAAGCTGAGCGACGCCGACATCTGCGCCCCGAACCCGACCGTGAGGACCACCAGGATCGCGTAGGCCCACCAGGTGGAGCGGATGCTGCGGAGCTTGATCCACTCCGCCCGCAGCACGCCGCTGAAACGCAGATCGTGGCCGACGGGGGAGCGGCTGGGGTGGGTGGTGGTGGTGCTCATCGGGCCACCTCCGTGCTGCGGTATTCGACGTCGTCTCGGGTCAGCTCCATGTAGGCATCCTCGAGGGACCGCGCCACCGGAGTGAGCCCGTGCACCACGATGCCCGCCGCCGCGGCGAGCTCGGCGATGCGCGGCGCAGTGAGCCGGGTCACCGACACCAGGTCGTCCTCCAGGGGTCTCACGATCGCGCCCTCCGCTTCGAGCAGGCGCGAGAGCCCGACGACCCGCGGCGTGCGCACCTGCACCGATTCGCCCTCCGCGCCCGCGAGGATCTCGCTCACCGGAGCGTCGGCGACGATGCGTCCACGGCCGAGGATGATGAGGTGGTCGGCGGTCTGCGCCATCTCGCTCATCAGGTGTGAGGAGAGGAAGACGGTGCGCCCCTCCGCAGCGAGACTGCGCGCGAGCCGGCGCACCCAGACCACGCCCTCGGGGTCGAGACCGTTCACCGGCTCGTCGAGGATGAGGGTCGCCGGGTCTCCCAGCAGCGCCACGGCGAGCCCCAGCCGCTGGCCCATGCCCAGCGAGAACCCGCCCACGCGCTTGCGCGCGACGGAGTCGAGCCCCGTCCGCGCGATCACCTCGTCCACGCGCTTCGCGCCGAGGCGATGTGTGGCGGCCACCGCGAGCAGATGGTTGCGGGCGCTGCGCCCGGGATGCACCGCGTTGGCATCCAGCAGCGCTCCCACCTGATGAAGCGGGTCGCGATGCCGGGCATAGGGCATGCCGTTCACCGTCACCGAGCCGGACGACGGGCGGTCGAGCCCCATGATCATGCGCATGGTGGTGGACTTTCCCGCACCGTTCGGGCCGAGGAATCCGGTCACCATCCCGGGGCGCACGGTGAAGTCGATGCCGTCGACGGCGGTCTTCGCGCCGTAGCGCTTGGTCAGGGAGTGAGCTTCGATCACTGAGGTGCTCCAGGTCTTTCTGTGTCGGACGACGCCGTGCGGGCGGGGGCCGAGGCGGCTCCCGCGGGGCCCACCCAGTGGACACCGTGTGGTCGGCACACGGTCAAATGCGGGCGGAGTCTCGCCCGTCAGAAGCCACCGCAGGCGATGCGGGGGTGGGCGGCCCGCACCGCCTGCGCGATCGGGGTCGCGCCCTGGGTGAGTTCGAGGATCTGCCGGGAGATGCGGGGTTGGTGGAGGATCTCGGCGAGGGTTGCGGCGACGTCGGCGCGGGGGATCTCGTCGTGTGGCTGCGCGGGCCCGAGCGCCACGGTGCCGGTGGCGGGGTCGTCGGTGAGCAGCGACGGCCGCAGGATCACCCAATCGAGGTCGCTCATGCTGACCGTCACGTCGACGAGCTTCTTGACCGCGAAGTAGAACTCCTCGTCGGCGCTGAGGTTCTGCCCTCGGCCCGCCTCGGGCAGCACCGACACCAGCACGAAACGGCGCACCCCGGCGAGCGACGCGGCATCCAGCGCCGTCACCACGCCTTCGCCGTCGATCGCGACCGTGACGTCGCGGGCGCCCGCGTTCGAGCCGGCGGTGTAGACGACGGCATCCATCTCCGTCAGCAGGGATGCCAGGTCGTCGGCGCTCAGGGAGGCCAGGTCGCCGACGCTCGCGTCCACGCCACGGGCCGCGAGGTCGGCGCGCTGCTGCTCGCGGCGCACGAGGCCCGTGACGAGGTCGCCGCGGTCCAGAAGCTCCTGCGCCAGCAGACCGCCGATCGCGCCGCTGACCCCGATGATGAAAACCCTCATCCGCTGTGCTCCCTTCCGTCGAAGACGACGTGGGGACACTCCACCCCCTGTTCCCGGCACCGGGTCAAGCGGGGGCGTGAACGCAGGTCAGGTCAGCGGCATATCCCGCAGCTGCCGGCGAGAGGTGATGCCCAGCTTGCGGAAGATGTTGCGCAGGTGCGCCTCGATGGTGCGGGGGCTGAGGAACAGCTGCGTGCCGACCTCGCGCGACGTCGCTCCCGACGCCACGAGTCGGGCGATGTGCAGCTCCTGTGCGGTGAGTGCGTCGGTCGGCTGGGCGGTGCGCTTCTGCGGGTGCTCGCCGGTCGCGCGCAGCTCTCGGGCCGCGCGCGCGGCGAAGGCCTCGGCGCCCATGGTCGTCAGCATGTCGTGGGCGGTGCGCAGTTGCTCGCGGGCCTCCTGGCGCCGGCCTTCGCGGCGCAGCCACTCGCCGTAGACGAGGTGCGTGCGGGCGAGGTGGGTCGCCATGCGGCTGCGCGCGAGGTGATCCAGCGCCTCGCGGTAGTGGTCCTCGGCGGCCGGACCGCTCGTGGTCAGCGCCCGGGAGCGGGCGGCGAGTCCGAGGCCCCAGGGGGTGCCGGCGGCGTTCGCTCGTGCGGTGAGCTCTGCGAGTGCTTCGGTCGCGCTCTCGGGCTGGCCGGAACGGCTGGCCGCCTCGACGAGTTCGGAGTAGATGAGGTTGTTGTACTTCAGGCCTTCGCATTCGATGCCCCGTGCCGCAGCGCTGTGTGCCGCCGCGTAGTCGCCCGAACCGTTGTGCAACACCGCCAAGGCGTACCCGGCAATGATCATCTCGGCGCTGCGCCCGCGGGCGGGGCCCGCCTCGCCGATCAATGAGGTGATCTCCGCGGCCTCTTCGGCATGGCCGCGCCACGCAGCCAGGATGAGGCGCGCGTGGAGGTGGAGTCCGGCCTTGGTGGCCGCTGCGGCCTCGGTCTGCTCGGCCGCCCGGGTGAACTCACCGGAGAGCACGAGTATGACGGACTGGACGAGGAGAGCAGCCGGGAGCGTGGCCAGCGCGCCGGCTTCACGGGCAGACCGCATATGGTGCGCGCCGAGCGTGAAGAAGAGGTCCTCGTCGAAGATCGTCATCGCCGTGCGCGCCGCGAGCCATCCCCAGCGGCGGATGTCTGCGTCGGTCGCCGGGTCACCGCTTACGCCGTCGCAGAATGCGGCCAGCGCCTGCCGCAACTCCGGCACGCCCGCCGCGTGCCCCCGGGTGAACGTAGTCACCAGCCCGTCGAGCAGCAGATCCGCCGGTCGTGGTGGCCCAGGGGGGACGGGTGCCCTGCGCGCGGCCTCAGCCACGTCCCGCACCGCGGAGCCCATCCCGGGGTCGCCGGTGCTGATCGCGGCGTCGAGTGCGTCGAGGTAGGTCTCGCGTGAGAGCGCCGGATGCAGGCGGGCAAGGCCCTCGGCCGCCTTCAACAGCATCACCGCCCCCTCACCGTCGCGTGCGACGTGGAACGCGATCCGCGCGCGCAGCAGCTCGACGCGGGCCCGCTGCAACGCGTCGAGCGGCCCCGCGGCGGCCATCGCCAGCAGTTCGGATGCCGCTTCGGAGGCGCCGGCCTCGTGCTTGGCGTAGGCCGCTTCGAGCGCCCGGCGCGCCCGTGCGCCCGGCTCCGGAGTAAGCGTCGCCGCCTGCGCCATGAACGCCGCCGATGCGGCCAGCCCGCCGCGGGCACGTGCGCGATCCGCCGACCTCTCCAGCTCGGCGGCGGCATCCTCATCGGTGCCCTGTACCGCCTGGGCGCGGTGCCAGGCGCGGCGGTCGGGGTCGGTGTCGGGGTCGGTGGCGGCCGCCAGGGCGTCGTGCGCGCGACGCACGTCGGGCGGCGGCGCAGCACGATAGACGGCCGAGCGTACGAGCGGATGCCGGAAGGTGACCCGATTGTCGACAACCAGCAGCCCGGCGGCCTCGGCAGGTGCGAGGGCGTCTTCAGCGACACCGAGCTGCGCCGACACGCGGCACAGCAGCGCCGCGTCTCCGGTGGGGTCCGCTGCCGCGGCGAGCAGCAGCAGCTGGGTGTCGGCGGGAAGGCTCTGGGATCGGCGGCGGAAGCTCTCTTCGACGCGGCGCGGCACATCCAGAGCGCTCGGCACCTCGTATCCGCCAGCCAGCTGTGCGGCCGCCGCGCTGAGGGGCAATTCGACCAGCGCAAGAGGATTGCCGTACGACTCGGCGATGATCCGCTCGAACACCCTCTCGTCGAGGGGAGCGGGCAGCGCTGACGCCAGCAGTTCGCGCGCATCTGCCTCGCAGAGTCCCTCGAGGCGCACCTCGGGCAAGTCCGCCAGCGCCGTCGACGCGGCGGCGGCATCCTCTCGGGCGCCATCGCGCAGCGCGAACAGGAGCGCGATCCGCTCGGCCGACAGCCGCCGCGCCACGAACGCGAGCACCTGCGCGGAGGCATCATCGAGCCACTGCGCATCGTCGACGAGGCACAGCAGCGGCCGCTCCTCGGCCGCCTCGGCGAGCAGGTTGAGAGTGGCGAGCCCCACGAGAAAGCGGTCGGGCGGGTCGCCCGCCTGCTGCCCGAACGCCACAGCCAGTGCCTGCTGCTGCGGCGCGGGCAGGTCGCTCGCGTGGGGAAGCAGCGCTGCGCACACCTGGTGCAGGCCGGCGAACGCGAACTGCGATTCGGACTCGACCCCGACCGAGACCTGCACGCGGAACCCCGAGGAGCGGGCGACGTTGCGGGTGTGATCGAGCAGCGCCGTCTTACCGATGCCGGCTTCGCCGCGCACGACGAGCGTTCCGCTGTGCCCCGTCCGCGCACGGGCAACGAGCTTCTCGACCGCTTCGCGTTCGGCATGCCGGCCGAGAAGGTGGGTCACGGGTGGCTCCCTTCGGGTGGTCGCCACCGTACTAGGTGATTGTCACCGACGCGAACAAATGCGGTCGCGGTCTGCGGAGCTTTCGCGTAGGGACGGCTACCGACGCGATGGTGAGGGCGCCGCTGCGACGCTGACGGGACCACCTGAGAAAGGACCCCTGATGAGCACGCAAACGTCCACCCCACGGCCCGCCGTGGCCGCCGAGGCCCCCGCCGCGCCGCCTCCGCGCGGACTGACCCGGGAGCCGTCCGCCTCGGCCGAGCCAGGCACCCGATACGCGGGATCGATCAGTTTGGCCGCCGCCCTCGCCGGCATCCTGCTCGGCGCACGCAGCGCCGGCATCCCGCGCTAGGAGCACATGATGGCCTGGAGCACCCGTGAGCTCGCCGATCTGGCGGGCACCACCGTCAACACCGTGCGGCACTATCACCGCCTCGGCCTGCTCGACGAGCCCACACGTCGCTACAACGGGTACAAGCAGTACGGCGTGCGCCACCTCGTGCGCCTCTTGCGCATCCGCCGGCTGGCGCAGCTGGGCGTGCCGCTGTCGCAGGTCGGCCCGGTCGGCGCGGGCGACGAGAACGCGCCCGACGCGCTGCGCGCGGTGGATGCCGAATTGGCGGCGAACATCGAGCGACTGCAGCAGGCGCGCGCCGACATCGCGGCGATCCTGCGCGACGATGCCCCGGCCGACGCCCCCGCCGGGTTCGCATCGGTCGCGGCTCACCTGTCCGAGGCGGACCGCTCCATCATCCACATCTACGCCCGCTTCTACGACGACGATGCGCTGGCGGATCTGCGGCGCATGGTCGAAGTGGATGCCGAATCCGGCGCCGTCGGCGACGAGGTCAGCGCGCTGCCGGCGGACGCCGACGAGGCCACCCGGCAGCGTCTCGCCGAGCGACTCGCGCCCACGTTGGCACGGAACCTCCTCGACTACCCGTGGCTCGCAGACCCCGCGAGGCACGCCGTGCCCCACGCGCGCGCGACCCAGCAGACGTTCATCGACGCGGTGACCGAGCTGTACAACCCCGCGCAGATCGACGTGCTCCACCGTGCCGGCCTGATCGCGCAGGAGCGCGCGCGGGCGGGCGCCGAACCCGACGATTTGACCCTGTTCTGAGAACAGGGGATCTCCTTACTTTCCACACACCACAACAGAAAAGGGAAATGCCATGAACTTCGTGCAAGAA
This sequence comes from Microbacterium sp. NPDC058021, assembly GCF_042885955.1. Lineage (NCBI taxonomy): Bacteria > Bacillati > Actinomycetota > Actinomycetes > Micrococcales > Microbacteriaceae > Microbacterium > Microbacterium sp. NPDC058021. The sequence goes on along the minus strand of NZ_JBHVRF010000008.1, from coordinate 44,343 downwards.
CTCATCCTGAACCTGCAAGAGCTCGCCACCCAGGTGCCCGAGCTCGTCAAGCCCCTCGTCGTCGCGCTCGCCGCCGCGATCCCCATGGTCGAAGGGGAGGTGGGGGCCGTGATCGGCATGATCGGCGGCATGCACCCCCTTGCTGCGGCGAGCGCCGCGGTCGCGGGCAACTTCCTCACCGTCTTGATCATCGTGCTGCTCACCTCGCGGGCGCGCACCGCCGTCGTCTCCCGCAGCAGAGCGCGGGTCGGCGCGACCGTGGGCGCGTCGTCGCTCGCGGATCCGGCTGCCGACATGGATGCCGCGGTCATCGAGCCGCTGGCATCCGCTAAACCCGAATCGAAGGGGCGCCAGCGCGTCAAGACGTGGCTCGTGCGCTTCGGCGTGCCGGGGGCGAGCATTCTCGGGCCCCTCGCGATTCCCACCCAGTTCACCTCGGCGATGCTTGTCGCCGCCGGCACCTCGCGGGCGTGGGTGCTGCTCTGGCAGGCCGTCGCCATCGTGCTGTGGACGACGGTGACCACCGTCGGGTTCTGGCTCGCCCTCACCTACGTCGTGGGGGTGTGACGACGATGGCTCCCCCCGTGCTGCGCAGATTCCGTTGGTGGCAGGCGTTCTCGCGTTCGCTCTTCCACCTGCGTCTGGTGGATGCCACCGGCATGCCGGAGACGTGGTCGGTCGACGTGCGGCACGGGGGAGACGACGACGGCGTGGTGTGGGTGGAGCTCTACCGTGACGGTCACCCCTACGCCCGCTCGGCCTCGCCCGCGACGTTCCCGGTGCCGGGTGGGACCATCGAGGTCGCCACCAGCGGCTTCGGTCTGCGGCGTGCACACTTCGTCGCCTACGACGGATCCGAACGCCAGCTCGCGCCCGACCCCTCCTCCGCGGAGGGGCGCCGGGCGCGGCTGGAGCAGACCTCGCCGACGGTCAGCCACGCGCTCAGCACCGCCTCGCTGATCGTGCTCGTCGTGGCCCTCGTCCTCGCCGTTCCGCAGCTGATCGAGACCGTCACGCAGTTCCCACCCATCGCGGAGCGGATCGGCGCGTTCGAGAGCCCCATCCGGCTGCCGGCGTGGCTGAACATCTCCCTGGTCGTGGCGGCGCTGGCCGCCAGCACGGAGCGCGCGCTGCGCCTGCGCTACAACCGCGTGCTCGACGGAGGGCTGTTCGATGGCGACGAGTAAAGCGAGCGCGGGCGCGCGCGCCCCGTCGCGTCGGGCGGTGGTGCCCGGTCACCGTGCGACGGTTCCCCGGAGGGAGGACATGCCCCTGCCTCAGCCGAGCGACATCGGCCTGCGGCCGACCTTCTCCGTCGATCTGACCCACCTCGTCATTGACGGGCTCGAGGCGACGGTTCCCGCTGACGCACAGCCGGGCTGACCGGGCTGCTCCCTACGCCAGCGAGAGACGTGCAGCATCCTCCGGCGGCGCGACCCCTGCCCGCCTCCGGCGTATCGCTCGCGGACATCCGCGAGTACCGTGAGGCCCGCCACGCGCCGTCGACGATGACGGGGCCGCTGCAGAAGGGTTCTCCCATGGACGAGTCGACGAACGCCCCCGCGGCCATCTCCGCCGCGGAGTTCCACCGCGCCCCCGACGTCGCGGACTGGCGGGTCACCGAGGTCGGCCCGCACGCCGTCTTCACCGCAACCTCGCTGGCGCAGGCCGCCGAGCTCATCGCCCCGATCCTCGCGGCATCCGAACGCTTCGGCATCGTGCCCGACGTCGACCTGCGGCCCGAGGGTGTGGTCGTGCGCGTGGCCGATCGCACGCAAGACGGCATCCCGGCGGCCGCGCCCCAGTTCGCCGCCGCCGTGTCGCGCGCCGCCGCCGAACGAGGGCTGACCGCCGACCCGTCGCTCGCCCAGTCGGTCGGGATCTATGTGGCGCAGCATTCGCAGGCCGACGTGCGACCGTTCTTCCTGGCGGCGCTCGGCTACGAGCCGCTCGGCGAGACGGATGCCATCGACCCGCTGCGCTGCGGGCCGCAACTGGCGTTCAACCCGATCACCGGCGACGTCCCGGCGCGGGGGCGCACGCACCTGGACGTCTTCGTTCCCGCCGATCAGGCGCAGGCGCGCGTGGATGCCGCGCTCGCCGCGGGTGGCCGCCTGGTCGACGACACGCGCGCGCCGGCGTGGTGGTCGCTGGCCTCGCCGGACAACCACGGCGTCGACATCGCGTCGTGGACCGACACCTACGGGTGAGCGCGTGTCAGTCGCCCAGCGCCTCACGCAGCAACTCGATCGCCTTCGGGCCCACTCCGTGAAGCGTCGCGATGTGATCCAGACCCACGTGTCGCACATCGTCCATCGTGCGGATCTGAGCCTGCGCCAGAGCGCGGCCTGCGGGGGTGCCGATCTTCGGGAGGTCCATGCGGTGGACCCTAGCCCTGACGGTGCCCTGCCGATACCATGCGCGCGCTTCCCGCCTGTAGACGCTCGTCGCGCTGGGCCTCGGGTCTGTCGCGCCGGTCGCGTTCGCCGCGTCAGTCGGCGGCCGTCGCCAGCACCTGCGCCAGTCGTCGGAACGCCTGGTCGGCGGGGTGCGCATGGTCGGGCAGGTTCGACTCGTTCGTGAAGACGACGATGGTCGCCCCGGTCGCGGGGTGATGGAACACAGCCGACGTGAAACCGAAACCCTCGCCGTTGTGCCCCCACCAGCCGTCGGTCTCGCCGATGCCGAGGGCATACCGGCCGTACGGCGGCCCGGCGTCCAGCGGTGCACCCTGCGTGCGCTCGGTCTGCGTCGCCGCATCGACCAGCGCCCCGGTGGCGAGCGCCTCCGCCCACACACGGCTGTCGTCGAGGGTAGAGACCATCGCCCCCGCCGGTCCGAAGATCGAGAAGTTCTGCGGCATCGGCGCGCGCGGCGTGGCATCCGGCCCATAGCCCGACGCGTGCGGCTCGGTCCACGTGGCGGCGTCGACGACGTACCGCGTGTCGTCGAGTCCGAGCGGCTCGAGGATGCGCTCCTCGAGAACCTCGGCGTAGGGGCGGCCGGTCACCTGCTCGATGACGGCACCCAGCAGGTTGGTGTTGGCATTCGTGTAGACGCGCCGCGCGCCGGGCGCGAACTGCGCCGGCTTGCCCAGCATGAAGGCGTTCAGATCCTCGAGGGAGTAGGGCCGCGTCGGGTCGGACGTGAATGCCGCGAGGAAGTCGTCGTTGGTGTAGTCGGCGTTGCCGCTGGACATTCCGGCCAGCTGCCGCAGCGTGATGCGATCCCCGTCGGTGACACCGTCGACATACGTGTCGATCGTGTCGTCGAGCGAGATCGCGCCGTCGTCGCACAGCTGCAGCAGCAGGGTCACCGTGTACGACTTGGTCACACTGCGCAGCGGCCATGACATGTCGGTCGTCGTCGGTTCGCCGCTGTCGATGTCGGCGAGCCCGGCGGCCGTCTGCCATGTGCCCTCGCCGGGGAGCCAGACCCCGGCGACGGCTCCCGGTACGTCGTGCGCGGCCATGACCTCATCGAGCGCGGCGGCCAGCTCCGACACCAGCGCCGCAGGCAGTGCGCCTTCGGCCGCCGCTGCCACGTTGGGCGAGGCCGACGGCGGAGCGGGCGGTGCCTCGGATGCCGCCGCGCACCCGCCGAGCGCCAGCAGACCCGCCGCCGCGGCGGTGACGAGGGCAACGCGTCGCGATCGGCGGCGATCGCCGGAGGCCTCAGTCCGCATGGGACGGCGCCGTCGGCGCGCTGACCGACAGGGCAAGAGGGCAGGCCACCGGCTGCGACATGGGCGACTCCTGAGCACGAGTTCGGGGCAGGCGCGGATGAAGGACGCCCCTCACGCTAGCGGGTCATCGCCGTGCGACGGTGGCGTGGCTCCGGTCGGGATGCCGGTTTGGCCACGCCACCGCCTCAACGAGGAAGTGTCAGTCGAAGACGACGGTCACCTTGTCCGCCGCGCCCGGCGTGGCTGCGAGCTCGAGAGCTTCGAGCGTCTTCTCGAACGGGAACCGGTGGCTGATGATCTTGGCGTACTTCTCCCAGTTCTCGACGATGTCGTCGGTCACCTCGAAGATCTCCGTCGGGTAGCCCATCGCCCACACGATGTTCATCTCGCTCTGCAGGATGCCACCGAAGTCCAGCTCCACCGGCTTCTTGTGCACCGCCACGACGCCGAGCGTGGCGCCGTGCTTCGCGATGCTGGCCACCGTCTGCGGCACGACCGCGACGCCTGCGGCATCCAGGTAGATGTCGGTGGCCGGGCGCACACCGCGCACCCACGGGGTCGAGCCGTCGCCCTGCAGTTCGACCAGGCGTGCGCCGACGTCTTCCTTGGACGAGTCGATGACGGCATCCGCACCGATCTCCAGCGCCTTCTCGAGGCGGGAGGGGATCACATCGACGACGACGATGTGGCTCGCGCCCTTGCGGCGGTAGCCGAGCAGCGCGCCCAGGCCGATGGGGCCGGCGCCGAAGATGACGACCTTGTCGCCCTCCTTCACGCCGGTGCGGTTGACGGCGTGCAGGGCCACGGCCATCGGCTCGTTGAGCGCGGCGACTTCCCAGGGCACGTCGTTGGGGATGACCTTCAGCTGCACGCCCGGAGCGGCATCGCGCACGACGACGTAGGGGGTGAAGCCGCCCTGCGCGCCGCCGGAGCCGAGCAGTCCGTCGGTGAAGCGCATGGTGTCGATGACGACGTGGTCACCCACCGCGAAGCCCTCCACCTCGGCGCCGATCTCGACGATCTCGGCGGCCGGCTCGTGCCCCAGGGGAGTGGCGCCCTGACGGGGAGGGATGCCGCCGTAGCTGGCGTACATCGCGTCGGAGCCGCAGATGCCGCACGCGCGGATGCGCAGCAGCACGTCGCGGGGGCCGACCTCCGGCTTGTCGACCTCGACCCAGTCGATCTGGTTCACACCGGTGACGTGGACGGATTTCATGGTGGCCTCCTGAAGCCTTCGGGTCTGGTCGGCGGGGTTTCCCGACCGATTCCACAATATCCGAACCGTGTTCGGAAATGTAGAGTGACGGGGTGAGTGCGAACAGTGCAGTGGCGGCCAAAGGCCCGGGCCGGCCGCGGCGCGCGAGCCGGGACGAGGTGCGCACCGTCGCGCTCGCCCTGTTCGCGAAGCAGGGGTATGCGGCGACATCGCTCGCCGAGATCGCGCGCGAGGTCGGCGTCAGCCGCACGACGCTGTTCTCGTACTTCCCCGCCAAGCGCGACCTCATGTGGGACGAATTCGACGCGCGCGCCGAACGGATGCGGCAGAGCCTGGCGGCTTCCGAGGGTCTGCCGGCGATGGACATCATCGTCGCCGCGGTCCTCGCCCTCGCGCACTACAGCACGGCCGACCGCGCGTCGTTCACCGCACGCTGGCGCATTGTGGATGCCGACGACGAGCTGCGGGCGGCCGTGGCGCTTCGCACCGCGGCGCTCAGCGGGGAGATCCTCGACCACGTGCACCGGTGCGCGCCCGAGCTCGACCGCGACCGCGCGGGGGATGTGGTCCGCGCGCTCATGGCCGTCGGCGAGCGTGCGACCTCTGATTGGGCAGGCGCGACCGAGGTGAGCGAGCCGCTCGACACGGTGATGGCGCGGCGGCTGGATCCGTTCGTGGAGGCGCTGCGCCCACTGCTCGGCTGACGCGCGACCGGCTGCGGCGCGGCATCCGCCTCGATAATGGGTCCATGGAGTCGTGGGAGCTGCACGAGTGGTTCGCGGACTACCTCGACGCGGCCAATCGTCACGACCTCGAGGCCATCCGGTCGTTCCTCGACCCGGCGGTGCGACGGGCGCACCTTCCGGGCGGGGCGGATGCGTGGCTCGAGGATCTCGCCGATCTCTTCCACGCCTTTCCGGACTGGCGCTGGCGCCGCATCCAGCTCGTCGTCGAAGACGATCGCATCGCCGCGCATCTGCGTGGCAGCGGCACGCACCAGAACGCGTTCCGGGGCATCGCGCCGACGCGTCGCCACGTCAACGTGGCGGAGTTCGTCTTCTTCCGCGTGACGAACGGGCGGATCGTCGAGGCCACCGGCAGCGGCGATGCCGAGATGCTCGCCCAGTTGAGCGGGCGGTGACCGGGGCGCACCGCCTCGCGTGATCCCGGGCTTTCTCGGGGTTCGCCGCGCAGCCCGGCGCCCTGTTCGTGCTGGACCACGCGCAGGCGTAGATCTGCCGCGTCGCGGGGAGCGGACTCGCGCCGGACAGCGAACGCTGCTCACGCGGCTCCGCGGTCACTCCTGCGCGACGAACGTTCCCTGATGGAACCGGAGCCGCACGCGTCCGTCGGATTGCACCCACAGGGACGCGTGCCGGCTCGGCTGCCCGGGTCCCGTGATCGTGTAGGTGACCAGTGCCAGATCCGGCGCGAGCTCCACTGCCTCCCACTCGTCGGTCACGACAGGGGAGGGGTGCTCGTTGGCGAGGGCCGTCACGATGTCGCCGCGAGACCAGCGCCGGCCGGACCGGCCAACCTCGACGAAGTCCGGGTGCAGCAGTTCTCGCACCCGCTTCGGATCCCTCCGGAGTTCCGGCGCCAGCATCGCCTCTTCGGCGGCGCGGGCGGATGTCAAGAATGCGTCGACGTGAGCCATCATGCGCCCACGGTAGCGACGATGACGACGGGCGTCTCGAGGTGACCTGACCCATCGCGCCAGGACGCGAGAATGGACCCATGCCCGCCGCCCATCGCCCCGGTCTGCGCGTCACGCCCGCGCTGACGATCGCGGAGTCGGAGCTGACCTGGCGGTTCTCGCGCTCGTCGGGCCCGGGTGGGCAGGGTGTGAACACGACCGACTCGCGGGTGGAGCTGGTGTGGGATGCCGCCGGCTCGGCATCCCTGACCCCGCATCAGCGCGAGCGGATTCTCCAGCGCCTGTCGGGGCGCCTGGTCGGGGGAGTGCTGACCGTCACGGCATCCGAGCATCGCACGCAGGTGCGCAACCGCGAGGCCGCGCGCGAACGGCTGGCGGCGCTCGTCGCCGACGCGGTGCGCCCGCCCGCCGCACCCCGCCGTGCGACGAAGCCGACGCGGGGTGCGAAGGAGCGGCGGCTGACCGCGAAGAAGCAGCGCACCGACGTCAAACGGCTGCGCCGCCGGCCGGAGGACTGAAGGCGGTGGCGGGGCGTTTCGTCTCGCTTCGCTCGCTCAACGACCGGTGTGGTGGCGGGGGCGGGGGCGTTTCGTCTCGCTTCGCTCGCTCAACGACCGGTGTGGTGGCGGGGGCGGGGCGTTTCGTCTCGCTTCGCTCGCTCAACGACCGGTGCGTCAGTCGCCGTCGCCGCTGGCACCATCGAGGTCGCCGACGTCGACGGCCGACGGCTCTTCGGGGTGCGCGACGTGGGCGGCTGTCTCCGTGGCGCCCCCGGCGCGGAGATTCGCCGCATCGAGTGCTCGTTCCAGGGCGAGATCCGTCTCGGATCCGGGCAGTATCTGATCATCGCTGTTCGACACGGGTGCCTCCTTGACCGCACCGTACTGAGGCGCCCGGCATGTCGGCAAGCCTCAACCTCGAAACCGCTCCGCCAGCCGTGCGAACGCCTGCGCCAGCTCGGGCGGCTCGATCACTTCGAGGTCGACGTCGAAACGTGCCAGCGCCGCCGCGAGCGACACCCACGACCACGACCCGGACGTGTAGCGGCACCGCGCGGCATCCAGTGGCTTGACGGTGCCGTCACCGGCGAAGGGCGCCACCTCATCGGCGGGCAGGTGGAGGATCACCGTGCCGACGCACGGCCACCTCTCACCGGGCGTCGCGCCCGTGAATCGCGCGGCGACGAATGCGCGCGCATCGCCGCCCGGGATCTCACGCGGCGCGAACCGCAGCCGGGTGGGGGTGCGGGGCGAGATGCGGTCGGCGCGGAAGATGCGCCAGTCGTCGCGGTCGAGATCCCACGCGACGAGGTACCACCGCCCGTCGGACGCGACGAGGTCGTGCGGCTCGACGCGACGCGGGGGAGTGGGGTCGGCATCCGATTCCCGCTCGCCCCCGTAGTCGAACCGCAGCACTTCGCGCGACTGCACCGCCGCCGACAGCGCGATCAGCACGTCGGGTGAGACGGACGCCGCGAGGCCCGCGCCGGCGCGGGCGACGGTGGCGAACGCCACGGCATCCATGCGATGGCGCACCCGTGATGGCAGGACCTGGCGCACCGTCGTGAGGGCGCGCAGCGCGGCCTCGCCGATGTCGGTGCCGGATGCCGCGGCCGACTGCAGCGCGACCGTCAGGGCGATCACCTGGTCGTCGTCGAAGAGCAGCGGCGGCAGCTCGCTGCCGGCATCCAGTCGGTACCCGCCGTCGGGGCCCATCGTCGCGTCGATGCGGTACCCCATCTCGCGCAGCCGCTCGATGTCGCGGCGCACCGTGCGCGGGGTGACCGCGAGGCGATCGGCGAGCACGGCGCCCGGCCAGTCGCGCCGGCTCTGCAGCAGCGACAGCAGCGTCAGCAGGCGGGAGGTCGTGGTCACGTCTCGACACTAGAGGGAGTGGAGGACTGAAAGCGTCCTATACGGCTGGAAACGTGACTGCTGTCGGAACACCGACGACCCGATCACGAGGAGCAGACATGACCATCACCACGACCACCCACCTGAACTTCCGCGGCACCGCCCGTGCCGCGCTGGAGTTCTACCAGTCCGTCTTCGGCGGCGATCTCTCGATCACCCGTTACCGCGACGTCGGCATGCCGGCCGAGGCGCCGGGCGCCGACGAGGTCATCTTCGGGCAGCTCGAGAGCGACAGCGGATTCCGCGTGATGGCGTACGACATCCCCGGCGCGAGCCCGGCGACGGCGGACGCCGCACCCACTCGGCGCGAGAACGGCGTCACGCTGACCGACGAGCGGTTCTTCCTCTCGGTGCGCGGTGACACGCTCGACGAGGTGCAGCGGTACTGGGCGGCGCTCGCCGTCGGCGCTGCCGTGATCGAGCCGTTGGCCGCCTCGCCGTGGAGCCCCGGGTTCGGCATGCTCACCGATCGGTTCGGAGTGACCTGGGTCATCGACGTGGCTGGCGCCGACGGCGACTGACCGCTCAGCGGACGATCGGCAGCCCTGTGGTCTCGGCGGCGTTCGAGACGCCGCCGAGGTCGGTCACGTCGGTGAGGCCGGCATCCGTCATCATCCGCACGGCCTGCGAGGAGCGGTTGCCCGAGGCGCAGTACACGAGGTACTCGGCGTCGGGGTCGAGTTCATCCAGCGACGCGGCCAAAGTGCCGCCGTTGAGGTCGTACGACACGGCGCCGTCGAGGTGACCGCCGTCATACTCCGACGTGGTGCGCACGTCGATGATGACCGTCTCGTCGGTGACGGCGATGGGCTCGGCGGGGGCGGCGCAGCCGGCGAGGGCCAACGCGAGCGCTGCGGCGCCGGCGGCGGCGAGAAGGCGAGGCATGAGGTCTCTGTCCTGCCGGTCAGCAGGAGCAGCGGTCGGCGACGGCGACGGCCGCGAGGGCTTCTTCGACGTGCTGGCCGCAGCCGTCCCAGGTCGGCTTCTGGCACTGGGGGCAGGTGACGCGTGCGCACATAAGGTGGTGTCCTTTCGAGGAGGGGTCGGGGTCAGCGGCCGAACAGGCGGGCGAAGAAGCCGCCGCGCTGCGACTGCGCCGCCGCGATCTGGTCGGGGCTGTGCTTGCCGTTGCACCAGTCCGACACCGGCACGGTGTTCTTCACGCTCTGCACGTGCTGACCGCAGCCGGTCCAGGTCGTCTTGCCGCAGACGCGGCAGGTCACTGCTCGACACATGTCGGGTTCCTTCGTTCGGGAGGGCTTAATACCCCCGGGGGTATCTAAGCCATACCCCGTGGGGTATCTTGGGTGTCAAATCAACCCGCACCGAGAGGCCGTCATGACCGATGCAGCCAGCACCGCCGTCGCCGCACACGATGCCGACGCGCAGCGCAAGATCGCCAACCGTCTGCGCCGCGCGCACGGGCAGCTCGCGGCCGTCATCGCCGCCGTCGAAGCGGACGCCTCGTGCCGCGACGTCGTGCAGCAGCTCTCCGCCGTGTCGAAGGCGCTGGACCGTGCCGGGTTCCTCGTGATCTCCACGGCCCTGAAGGAATGCCTCAACGACCCGGATGCCGAGGGCGGGTCGAATCCCGAGGAACTGGAGAAGCTCTTCCTCTCCCTCGCCTGACCTCTGGTGGAGCGGGGCACGCGACGGTACCATTCGAGCGTCGCCGGGCAGGGGTACTCCATGTACAGAGTCGGAGTGGGGTAGGGCCGGTGTCGTCGCGCACCGGCGCGACCCGCGCGGCCACCCCCGGGTGGACGCTGCTGCCGCTCGCGCTCGCGCAGTTCATCTGCTCGTTCGCCGGGTCGAACATGAACGTGATGCTCACCGACATGAGCCGCGACCTGGACACCACGGTGCAGGGCATCCAGGTCTCCATCACGCTGTTCCTCCTCGTGATGGCGGCGCTGATGATTCCGTTCGGCAAGCTCACCGACCTGTTCGGCCGCAAGTTCTGCTTCATCCTCGGGCTCGCCGTCTACGGGGTCGGCGCCATCGTCAGTGCGCTCGCGCCCGGCCTCGGCATCCTCATCCTCGGCAACTCGATCCTCGAGGGTGCGGGCACGGCCCTGCTCATCCCGCCGGTCTACATCCTGGTGACGATGTACTGGACGGGACTGGCCGAGCGGGTGCGGGCGTTCGGTGTCGTCAGCGCCGCGGGTGGCATCGGGGCGGCGACCGGCCCGCTGATCGGCGGGTGGATCACCGCCGCCATCAGCTGGCGTGCGGCATTCATCTTCCAAGCGCTCATCATCGTGGTGATTCTGCTGCTCGCCCTGCGGATGAAGGACCCGCGCCCCGCCGAGCGGGGCCGCCCGTACGACGTGCTCGGCGCCGTGCTGTCGGGGTCGGGCCTGATCGTGTTCGTCCTCGGCATCCTGGCCGCCGACAACGACCTGCTGCTGTCGCTGGGTCTCATGGCCGCCGGCGCCGGCGTGATCGCGGTGTTCTTCTGGTGGGTGCGGCGCCTCGAGAAGGCGGGGCGCGAGCCGTTGCTGTCGACGGCGCTGTTCCGCAACCGCATCTCGAATCTCGGGCTCGTCACCCAGAACTTCCAGTGGCTGCTGCTGATGGGAACCTCCATGCTGGTGGCCAGTCAGTTGCAGGTGGTGCGCAAGTACGACGCCATCGAGACGGGTGTGATCTTCAGTGCCGCAACCCTCGGCGTGCTGGTCTCCTCCCTCGCCGCGGGCCGCCTGGTGAAACGGTTCTCGCAGCGGTCGTTGATCATCGTCGGGTTCATCGCCACGGGGGCCGGGCTTCTGGGACTGCTGCTGGTGGCCGCGGTGCCCGGGGCGTGGGCGTACGGGCCCGGGCTGCTCGTGCTCGGCCTCGGGGTCGGGCTCATGCTGACGCCCAGCGTGAACATCGTGCAGTCCGCGTTCCCCGAGGAGCAGCAGGGAGAGATCTCGGGACTCTCGCGCAGCGTGTCGAACCTGGGGTCCAGCTTCGGCACGGCCATCGTCGGCACCGTGCTGGCGGTGAGCTACGCCGGTCCGGCGGACGGCTACGGGCTGGCGATGACGCCGCTGCTCGTCGTGGCCGCCGCCGGCGCGGTGTTCGCCGCGTTCCTGCCGGGGCGCGCGGCACTGCTCGCCGCCGAAACCACTCAAGGAGAGGCCCGCACATGAACGACTACCCGGCGATCGCCGACCATGGACTCATCGGCGACCTGCAGACCTCTGCGCTCGTGGCCACCGACGGCACCATCGACTGGTTCTGCAGTCCCCGCTTCGACTCGCCGAGCGTCTTCGGCGCCCTGCTCGATCGGGAGCGCGGCGGCCACTTCAGCGCGCGGGCACGCGGCGAGGGCGTCAAGACCAAGCAGCTCTACCACCCCGACACCGCCATCCTCATCACCCGGTTCATGACCGAGGACGGGGTGGGGGAGATCACCGACTACATGCCGGTGACCTCCGACACTCCGAGCGATCGGCACCGGCTCGTGCGACAGCTGACCTGCGTACGCGGCACGATCGTCTTCGACGTGGAGGTCGCCCCACGCTTCGACTACGGGCGGCTGCCGCACGAGGTGCGCGTCGACGACGACGGCGCCACGTTCACCGCGGGCGAGACGACGATGACGCTCAGCCTCATCCGCGATGCCGACCTGGAGCGACTCGGGCGCGCGGAGCAGACGGATGCCGGCGACCTGCGGCTCGCGCTGAGCCTCACCGAAGGGCAGACGCGCGGTCTCGTGCTCGAGATGAACGGCGCGCCCGCCCCGCGCACCGTGCCGGTCGCCGAGGCGCAGCAACTGCTCGACGACACGGCCCACTTCTGGCAGGACTGGATCGGCCGCTCCACCTACCAGGGGCGGTGGCGCGAAGAGGTGGAACGCTCGGCGATCACCCTCAAACTCATGACCTACGCTCCCACGGGCGGACTCGTCGCTGCGCCGACCGCCGGGCTCCCCGAGCAGATCGGCGGCGAACGCAACTGGGACTACCGCTTCACCTGGGTGCGCGATGCGTCGTTCTCGGTGACGACGCTCGTGCGGCTGGGCTACCAGGACGAGGCCGCGGCGTTCGGGCGGTGGCTGCGCGATCGCATCACCGACCAGGCCGGCACCGACACCGGGCCGCTCAACATCATGTACCGCATCGACGGCGACCCGAAGCTGTCGGAGGAGACCCTCGAGGACTGGGAGGGGTATCGCGGTTCGTACCCCGTGCGCATCGGCAACGACGCCGCCGGGCAGCTGCAGCTGGACATCTACGGCGAGGCGATGGATGCGCTCTGGCACGCACACGGCTCCGGCCTCGCGATCGGGCAGCCGGGATGGGTCGCGCTCTGCGGCATCCTGGACTGGCTCGCCGCGAACTGGGATCAGCCGGAGGAGGGCATCTGGGAGACCCGCGGTGGCCGCAAGGACTTCACCTACGGGCGCCTCATGTGCTGGGTCGCGTTCGACCGTGCGCTGCGGCTCGCCGCCGAGTACGGCAGGCCGGCGCCGGTGGCGCTGTGGACCGAGCAGCGGGATGCCATCTACGACCAGATCATGGCCAAGGGCTGGGACCCGGGTCGCCGGGCCTTCGTGCAGCAGTACGGCGAGCCGGTGCTCGACGCGTCGCTGCTGAAGATGACGCAGGTGGGGTTCATCTCGCCGCAGGACCCCATGTGGACCGACACCCTCGCCGCGATGGAGACCGAGCTCGTCTCCGACAGCCTCGTGTACCGGTACGACCCGAGCGCGTCGCCCGACGGGCTGCGGGGATCGGAGGGCACGTTTTCGCTGTGCACCTTCCTCTACGTCGACGCCCTCGCGCGCGCCGACCGGCTCGACGACGCCCGCCTCACGTTCGAGAAGATGCTCACCTACGCCAACCACCTCGGGCTGTACTCGGAGGAGATCGCGCCGACCGGCGAGCAAATCGGCAACTTCCCGCAGGCGTTCACCCACCTGGCCCTCATCGACGCGGCGCTGACCCTCGACGAACGTCTCGCCGCGCGCCGACCGGAGCGCCGCCGCGATCGCTGACGCCGCCCGCCGCGGGGTCGCTACTGTGAGTGCTATGACCACCACTGCGCCGCCGGCCACACGCCGGGCGCGCCTGTATCCGCTGCGACCCTTCGGCATCCTTCTCGTGGGCGTCATCCTCGTCCCGGCGGCGATCGGCCTCCTCACCAACAGCTGGGATACGCCCGACAGTGCCGACTACGTGCGCATGGCGTTCGGCACGGTCGCCGGTCAGACCATCGCGATCCTCTCCGCGCTCGCCGTGTTCGTGGCATCCCTCGCGCGGCGTCTCGCGATCGGTGCGATCCTCGCGAACGGTTTCGTCGCCCTCGTCGTGATCGTCCTGGCGGTGGGCAACATCGCCCGCGCCGGTCACATGCTGCTGCTCGCGCTCGGCGCGGTCGGCTAGAGCGCCCGCCCTCGGCGATGCGTCAGCGGGCGTCTGCCGTCACGCGCAGGTGCACGACCCGCACCACCGTGATCAGCGCGCTGCAGACCGTCGCGGTGACGGCCACCGCGATCGCCGTCGGCGCGGTGAGCGGGACGAACTCCAGGAAGTCCCGCGCGATCGGCACCCAGAACAGCAGTGCGAGCCCGGCGACCATCGCCACGACCACGAGCGCCGTGATCACCGTCACCGGCCGGCTCAGCGCCGCGAGGATCCACAGCCCCACGACCGCCAGTAGCAGCGTCGCCCCGGTGCGGATCTCCACCTGCGGGATGCCGAGGCCCGCCGTCGTCCACGCGTAGGCCGACACACCGATCGTGACGACGACCCCCGCCGGCACGGCGAAGGTCAGCGAGCGGCGGAGGAACCCCGGCACGTAGCGGCGCGCGTTGGGCAGCAGGGCGAGGACGAACGCCGGGATGCCGATCGTGAGGCCGTCGGTGATCGACAGCTGCCGGGGGAGGAACGGGTAGGGCAGCAGCAGCACGCCGAAGGTGACGGCGAGGAAGGTGGCATAGGCGGTCTTGGTGAAGAACAGCATCGACACCCGCTCGATGTTCGCGATCACCTGCCTGCCCTCGGCCACGACCGCCGGCAGGTGCGAGAAGCGGCCGTCGAGCAGCACGAGCCGGGCGACGGCCTTGGTCGCCGCCGAGCCGGAGTTCATCGCGACGCCGATGTCGGCCTCCTTGATGGCGAGGGCGTCGTTGACCCCGTCGCCGGTCATCGCGACGGTGTGGCCGGCGGCCTTGAGCGCCACCACCATGCGGCGCTTCTGGTCGGGGGTCACCCGGCCGAACACGACGTTCTCTTCCATCACCCGGCCGAGCTCCGCATCGTCGTCGGGGAGGTCCCGGGCATCGAACCCGTGCGGTGCGTCGAGCCCCACGTCGCGGGCGATCGCGGCGACCGTCTGCGGATTGTCGCCCGAGATGATGCGCACGCCCACCCCCTGGGCGGCGAAGTACGTCAGCGTCTGGGCGGCATCGGGGCGGATCCGCTCGCGGAAGGTGAGCAGGGCGACCGGCTGGGCATCCGGCGGCACCGTGTCTTCGGCGGGCGCGGTGGGCGCGGTGGGTGCTGTGGGCGCGGTGGGCGCGGTGCCGCGGGCGAGCACGAGGGTGCGGCGCCCGGCCTCGGTCAGGCGGGTGGCGTCGGATGCCATGCGCGCGAGCGCGGCATCCGCCCCGGGTGAGGGGAAGACGAACTCCGGCGCGCCGAGCACCCACATGTCGTCGCCGAACGTCACTGCCGACCATTTGCGGGCGGACGAGAACGATACGGCTGCGGTCGCCGTTTCCTGCGGTTCGGCGAAGGATGCCGCGAGGCTGCGGGCGGTGGCGTTGGCATCCGGCTGCGCCGCGAACCAGCCCAGTGCCTGCTCCCACCCCGGGCGCTCGGCGAGCGGGTGCGCCGCGTCGAACACGACGTCGCCGTGGGTGAGGGTGCCCGTCTTGTCGAGGCAGATGAGGTCCACGCGCGCGAGCACCTCCACCGCGGCGAGTTCCTGCACGAGCACCTGCTCGCGCGCGAGTCGGATCGCGCCGAGCGCGAAGGCGACGCTCGTCATCAGCACGAGCCCGAGCGGAACCATCGCGATGACCGACGCGATGGCCGCCGTCGCGGCATCCTGCCACGCGCCACTCATGAGCGCCTGGCGCCACCCGCCCTGCGCGATCATCTGCGCGTTGAGCACGAGGGCCGCCACCGGCACGATGATCCAGGCGATCCAGCCGAGCACCCGGTTGATGGAGCTGCGCAGCTCCGAGGCGACGAGCGAGAACCGTCTGGCCTCGGCGGCGAGGGAGTTGACGAACGAGTCGGCGCCGACGCGGTCGACGATCGCCACAGCCTCGCCGTCGACGATCACCGAGCCCGACAGCACCCGGTCGCCCTGGGCCTTGTCCGCCGGCTCCGCCTCGCCCGTCAGCAGCGACTCGTCGACGGCGAGGTCGCGGCTCGTCATGATCACTGCATCCGCAGGCACCTGATCGCCGGCACGCAGCACGAGCGCATCGTCGAGTACGACGGCGTCGACGGCGACCGACGACTGCGCGCCGTCGCGCAGCACGCGGGCGGCGGGGGCGTTGAGGAGGGCGAGCCGGTCGAGCGCGCGCTTGGCGCGGAACTCCTGGACGCTGCCGATGACTGCGTTCGCCAGGGCGCTGAACCCGAACAGGGCGTCCTGCCACCGCCCGATCACCAGCAGCAGCACGAAGCAGCCGCCGACGATCGCATTGAACAGTGTGAACACGTTGGCGCGGATGATGCTCCAGGCACTCCGGCTCGTCGACTCCCGGTACGCGTTGGAGCGGCCGGCGGCGGCGCGCTCGGCGACCTGCGCGGAGGTGAGCCCCGGCATCGCCGCCTCGGCATCCATCGCGCCTCCGTGTCGTGTGCCGTCCGACCTCAGCGTAGGCGGCCCGCTGTCTCGGCGGCAGGGCGGTCGTGCGCGGCGCTCTGCGGCCCCTCGGCGTGTGGGGCCGTGCCTAACTCCGCCCCAACTCGCGGGATGGGCGGTCACGGCGCCGCGGGGGCCGCGGTCCGGCGGAGTTGCGACACGCGCCCGCCGCGCACGGGTCCGGGCAGGGGGAAGTCGCCCGTGTGAGCCGCGTCGCCTCGGGGAGCTCCCGCGGCGGGCGAGGAGCGCACGTGGCCGCGCGGCGGGGTGTGCCGTAACTCCGCCACCACGCGCAGGACCGCCGATGTGGCCCCAGGGAGGCGGCGGACGACGCGGCGCGGCGGAGTTATGACACGTGACTCGCGAGCGCGCCGGGCGGGCGCGGGCGGAGTCAGCCGCTCGCCAGCAGGGCGAACTCCGCGAGCACTCGCGGATGCGCGAGGATTCGGAAGTGGCCGCCCGTTTCGAGGCGCACATTCTTCGCCCCGGGAAGTTCGCTTCCCTCCGGGATATGCGGGTCGAACCGGCCGTAGATCGACACGATGTGCGTGTTCACCGCGGCCTGGGCGGCCAGCGACACGATCGTCTCGTCGGTGGGGGAGAAGATGCGCAGCGTCGGCGTCCGCACCAGCCGGGCGTACCGCGAGCCGCCGAACGGCGTCGCGACGGCCACCATGCCCCGCACCCGGGCGGCAGCCGGCCCGAGCATCACCTGCTTGCCCACGAGTCCGCCCTTGCTGTGGGCGATGATGACGACATCGGTGAGGTCCCGTGCCTGGAGGTACGCGGTGACCTGCTCGGCCGCGTCGGTGACAGGCCGGTCGTTGCGCTTGAGGTCGTCGAGCACGTGCACCGGATGTCCGCGGCGGTGCACCTCCACCGCGAGCGGCTGCATGAACTTCCAGGTCTCGTAGACGCCGGGAAGCACGATGACCGGCAGGCGGTCCCCGCCGACGAAGGCATCGGAGGACGTGCGGTCCAGCAGCGCCCGCGTCTGCCACGCGAGCGCATAGGCGTAGTCGCGCGTCCACCACCAGGCGACCTTCGCCGCGCTGGGGATCACGGTGCGCCCCCGCTGCCCATGTGGGCCCGGATCGCGGAGGCCACGGCGCGCGGCGCGCTGCGCTGCACCACGTGATGCCGACGCGGGACGATGACCAGCGCGGCGTCCGGCGCCGCGCCGCTGAGGCGGCGGCACCAGCGGAGCCCGGCGATGGGGTCGTGCTCGCCGCGGATGATCAGCAGCGGCACGGCAAGATCCGCGACGCGCTGTTCGAGTGGATAGGTCAGCATGTGCCGCACCTGGGCGAGGTACCACGGTACGCCGCAGCGCAGGTAGTCGGTGAACACGATCGCGTTGGTGCCGGGGGACTCGCCCAGCGTGTCGATGGCCAGCGCCCCGGCTTGCGCGGCGAGGGTGCGGTGACGCTCGTCCGCCACCGGGCCGATCATGACAACGCCGGCGACGGACCCGGGACTCTGGCACGCCGCTTCGACGACCCATTGGGCCCCCATCGAATGACCGACCAGCACCGCTGAGGGAATGCCGAGGGATGCCACGACCGCGGCGAGCGCGTCGGCCATCTCGGCGACACCGATGTCGTGGTCGGGTTTGGGCAGCCCGCCGTAGCCCGGCAGATCGATCGACAAAACGACCCCGTCGGAGGACAGCTCATCGTGGAGTCGCCCCAAGTATCGGTGCGACATTCCGATGCCGTGCACGAGCACAATTGGCGCACGGCGTGCCATCGACGGATCTCCGCCGGTGAGCACGCGGAAATGCAGCGAGCCGCGCACAATTCGCTGCTCGGTACGTGCCGGACGCACGTGCCGCATCGGGCCGATCAGTGTGCGGCTTCGTACGCCTCGAGCACGGCGGCGGGCACGCGCCCGCGCTCGGAGACGGTGTACCCATTGGACTTCGCCCACTCGCGCACCGGGCCGTAGTCATGCTGACCGGTGCGACGCCGCTTGCGACCGGAGTCGGAGCCGCCGGAGCCGCCGCGCCCTCCCGAGATCCGACGTCCCGCCGACACATAGGGCGCCAGCGCATCGCGCAGAGCCTGCGCATTGTCGTCGGTCAGATCTATTTCATAAGCGATGCCATCGAGCGAGAACAGCACTGTTTCACCCGACCCGACTTCGAGTTCGGTGCCATCGAGATCATCGACGAGCTGATGCACAATTCTGCGAGCCATGCGCAAACCATACTGGCGTCACGGTAATCGCGACAGTAGGCTGCGCGCAGCGTTCGGCGTGTCCCTTTTCCAGGGGTGATTTCAGGGGAGAATTCCGGCGCGGCGGGCCCGCATCACGGCCGCGTGGCGGGTGGAGGCATCCAGTTTTGCCATAGCCGAAGCGAGGTACGACTTCACCGTCCCCTCCTTGAGCCCGAGGGCCGCCGCGATCTCGCCGTTCGTGGACCCGAGGGCGCAGCAGGCGAGCACGTCGATCTCTCGCGGGGACAGGTTGGTGTCGACCTTCTCGGCGGGTCCGGACCCATCGGACGAGAGGGCGGCCAGACGCCGCTCCAGCTGCGCGAGCCGGTCACGGATGCCGGCGTCGTTCACCGCGGCGGCGATGCTGCGCAGCTCCGCGTAGCTCTCGCGCAGCTCCTCGCGTGCCGCGGTGGGAAGGGTGGTCACCGCGGCCGGCGGCGGGGCCAGCGCGAGCCGCCGGCGCACCTCGTCGCGCACCCGCAGTTCGGTGCCGAGCGACTCTGCCGCCGTGAAGGCGGGCCGCGAGACCACATCACCCACGGGGGAGCGGTGCCAGGAGCCGCAGTAGATGACGCCACGCGCGCGCCCGGCGACCATCACCGGAACGGCCAGCAGCGTGGAGATGCCTTCGCCCAGGATCGCCCGGTCGTAGTCGTGGGTGATGGAACGGCTGGTGCGGTAGTCCAGGGCCAATCGGGGCCGGCCCTCGACGAACGAGGCACCGCCGAGACCCTTGCTCGCCTGCACGACGAGACCCTCGATGCTGTGGGTGCGGGCGCCCGCGATGGCGGTGACGTGCACGGCGCCGGCATGCTCGAGCCCGGCGAAGACGACGGGGAAGCGGGTGCGGCGGGAGAGGTCTCCGACGGCGCGCGCCAGCAGCTGCTCGTCGCTTTCTACTCCGGTCTGTGCCGCCACGCACTACCTACTTCCGGGGGTGACGGCGCCGTCGCCGCCTTCGTAGCGTCGACGATATCACGCGGTCGGCAAGCGCATCCCGGGCTTTTCGGGCGTCGTGACCCCTCTCGCAAAGGGCGCCGCACAGCCGCGGGACCCGAGCGGACAGCACGAGTGGCAAGGAGGCCGCACAGATGACCGCACCACACAACGAGACCGCCCCGCCGGGCGTGATCGACTACGTCGCGGTGGAGGATTCGCCGCAGTTCCGCAATCTGAAACGCACTCAACGCAGTTTCGTCTTCCCCTTGGCCGTGGCGTTTCTCCTCTGGTATTTCGTCTACGTGCTGCTGTCGTCGTTCGCCGGCGAATTCATGAGCCAGCGTCTGTGGGGCGACATCACCGTCGGCCTGGTGTTCGGGCTGGGGCAGTTCGTGACGACCTTCGCCATCACCATGACCTACGTCTGGTACGCCAACCGCAAGCTCGATCCGCAGGCGCAGGCGATCCGTGAGCAGCTCGAGAAGCAGGAGGCGGGGGCATGAACGAGATCTTCGGCGCCATCGACGCCGCCGTGCAGTCGGCGGAGAACAACCCCATCCTGAACATCTCGATCTTCGGCGCCTTCGTCGCCGTGACGCTGTTCATCGTGATCCGGGCCAGTCGCAACAACAAGACCGCGGCCGACTACTACGCCGCGGGCCGCTCGTTCACGGGACCGCAGAACGGGTTCGCGATCTCCGGCGACTACCTGTCGGCGGCATCCTTCCTCGGCATCTGCGGCGCCATCGCCATCAACGGCTATGACGGATTCCTGTACTCCATCGGCTTCCTGGTGGCGTGGCTCGTCGCCCTGCTGCTGGTGGCCGAGCTCATGCGCAATACCGGCAAGTTCACGATGGCCGACGTGCTGTCGTTCCGCCTGAAGCAGGCGCCGGTGCGCATGGCCGCGGCCATCACGACCCTCGCGGTGTGCTTCTTCTATCTGCTGGCGCAGATGGCCGGTGCCGGCGGTCTCGTGTCGCTGCTGCTGGGCATCAACGACACCATCGGGCAGTCGGTCGTCGTCGCCGTCGTCGGCGTGCTGATGATCCTGTACGTGCTCATCGGCGGCATGAAGGGCACCACCTGGGTGCAGATCGTCAAGGCGTTCCTGCTCATCGGCGGTGCGCTCGGCATGACGATCTGGGTGCTGGCGCTGCACGGCTTCAGCCTCAACACGCTGCTGGAAGCGGCCGTGGCCGCGTCGCCGGCGGGCGAGGACATCCTGGGCCCGGGCCTGCAGTACGGCGCGAACCCGTGGGACTTCATCTCGCTGGCGCTCGCCCTGGTGCTGGGAACGGCGGGCCTGCCGCACGTGCTCATGCGCTTCTACACGGTGCCCACCGCCAAGGAGGCGCGGCGTTCGGTGGTGTGGGCGATCTGGCTGATCGGCCTGTTCTACCTGCTCACCCTCGTGCTCGGCTACGGCGCGGGTGCCCTCGTCGGCGCCGAGACGATCGCCGCCGCTCCCGGTGGTGTGAACTCCGCAGCCCCGCTGCTCGCCCTGGAGCTCGGCGGACCGATCCTCCTCGGCTTCATCTCGGCGGTCGCCTTCGCGACGATCCTCGCGGTCGTCGCGGGGCTCACGATCACGGCGGCGGCGTCGTTCGCACACGACATCTACGCCAACGTCGTGAAGAAGGGGAAGGTCGAACCCGACAGCGAGGTCAAGGTCGCTCGTCGCACGGTCGTCGTGATCGGCGTGCTGTCGATCCTCGGCGGCATCGGCGTGCAGGGTCAGAACGTGGCGTTCCTCGTGGCGCTGGCCTTCGCGGTCGCCGCCTCGGCGAACCTGCCGACGATCCTGTACTCGCTGTTCTGGCGCCGGTTCAACACCCGAGGTGCGGTGTGGAGCATGTACGGCGGCCTCGCCGCCGCCATCATCCTCATCTTCCTGTCGCCGGTGTTCTGGGGAACCGAGACCAGCGTGTTCAAGGAGACGGGCACGGCGATCTGGCCGTTGAACAATCCGGGCATCGTGTCGATCCCGCTCGGGTTCTTCCTGGGTTGGCTCGGCACCGTGACTTCCAGCAAGAAGGAAGACCCACGCCTGGCGGCCGAAATGGATGTGCGTTCCCTCACCGGATTCGGTGCGGAGAAGGCCACCAACCACTGACGCCGAGCGTCGCACGAACGGCCCCGGGCATCCGCGCCCGGGGCCGTTCCGCGTGCCGGGCGGCCTACTCGCCCGTCGCGGCCTCGAGGTCGAGCAGGAACCGTTTGATCTCGGGTCTGCCGCCGTACTCGCCGATCGACCCGTCGGCGCGCACCACGCGGTGCGCGGGGACGACGATGGAGATCGGGGTGCGGGCGCAGGCGGTGCCCACGGCGCGGTGTGCGCGCGGCCGCTGAGCCGCGATGGCCACCTCGCCGTACGACGCCGTCTGGGCGTAGGGGATCTCGCACACCGCCTGCAGCGCCTCGCGGGTGAACCCTTCGACCAGTCGCCAGTCCAGCGGCACGTCGAACCGCCGCCGGCGGCCGGCGAAATACTCGTCGAGCTGCGCGGTGACGTGCACCGTGGCATCCGCGTCGTGATCGGGGACCTCGCGCAGTGCGGCCGACACCTCGGCCAACTCGTCGTCGTGCGGGCCGTCGAGGATGTGGAGTGCGACCAGGCCCTCATCGCTCACCACGACGAGGGCCCGGCCGATCGGTGTCGGGTGCACCGAGTAGGAGGTCGTGGTCATGAGCCCATCCTGACCCGTGGTCGCGACGCCGTGGCGGCGGAACCCCTCGATACCGGAAAGGCGGGCTGATCCGAGGCCTGGGGAGGAAGCGCCGATGAGCGGCGTGTCGGCCAATACCGCGAAACTCGGGTCCACGTCCAGCCGGACACGCGTGCGCCGCCTAGTCTGGCTCGTGTGTGGCGAGGAGACGGTAGTGTGACGGCCGATGCCGCGGAGACGGAATTCCCGGCGTCCGTGACACCGGGCGATCTCGGCGTTGCCGAGCCGGGTGTCGTCGTGACGCATGTCGCCGAGGAGGCGCGGTCACGGCTGCGCCGACAGGCGGCGGAGCTGGGCGGTCGGTCGAGCCTGCTGCACTTCACCGATGCCGGCGACGCGGGCATCGAGATCACCAAGGCCCACCCCGGCAGCCTTCCCCAGTTCATCACCGGACGCTCGACGCTGCTATCGAACCTCTTCCGCGACGAAGTGGCGCTGCGCGGCGCGCGGCTGGCCGCCGAGCGCATCACCGCTCGCGACGTCGAGCTGCGCACCGCCCGGGGCCTGGACACCGTCAACCTCGCAGTGGGGCTGGCGACCTGGCGCCTCGGGGGACTGGCGTGCACCGCCCCTGTGCTGCTGCGCCCGCTCGCGATCCGCCGCCACCACTCCGACTTCGAGCTGAAGCTGCACGGCACCTTCACGATCAACCCCGAACTGGTGCGCGCCGCGCGCACCCACTTCGGCATCGACCTCGACGGGCGGGCGCTGGCAGCCCTCGCCTACGACGGCGGCGTCTTCAAGCCGCAGCCGGTGATCGACCACCTGCGCGCCCTCACCGCTCGCATCCCCACCTTCACGGTGCAGCCGCGGCTCGTCGTGTCGACGTTCGCCGACGTGGGTTCGGCGATGGAATCGGACCTCTCCCACCTCGACCACCCCGTGCTCAACGCGCTCGCCGGCCACCCCGCCGACCGCGAGCGCGTCACCGCGGCGCGTCCGCTGCAGCCCACGCACAACGCCGACGAGCGGCCCCCGGCCGCCGACACGTTCTTGCTGGATGCCGACGCGGAGCAGGAAGGCGTGCTCGCCCGCATCGCGGCGGGGCACTCCCTCGCCGTGCACACCCTCCCCGGCACCGGCGGCACCCAGACGGTCATCAACGCCGTGGGCTCGCTCGTGCAGGAAGGCAAGCGTGTGCTGGTCGTCAGCGCCCGCCGCTCCACCCTCGAGGGCGTGCGGCACCGCCTCGCCGGCATCGGCCTGCCGGGCCTGGCCGTCTCGCCCCGGCAGCTGCACCGCGACCTCGTGCGCGCGATCGCCCGCAACGAGAAGGCCGAGCAGCCCAAGGTCGCCGACATCGACGACGCGCTGGTGCGGCTGCGCAGCGTGCTGCGCGACTACCGCGGGGCGCTGACGTCGCGGCATCCCACCATCGGCGTCTCGCCGCTGGAGGCGCTGCGCACCCTCACCACGCTCGCGGCCAAGACCCCGCAGCCGTCGACCACCGCGCGGCTGGACCTCACGACGCTCGTGCGGCTGTCCACCCGCCGCGCGGAGGCGGCGACCATGCTCGCCTCGGCCGCACGCCTGGGGGAGTTCCGCTTCGGGCCCGACGACTCGCCCTGGTACGGCGTGAGCTTCGCCACCACCGAAGAGGCCCGCGCCGCTCACGCGCTGGCGTCGCGGCTGCAGCGCACCGACGTGCCGAACCTGCTGGAGCGCGGGTACGAGCTGATCGGGCAGACCCGCATGCGCCCGTTCCAGACCGTCGCCGAGCTCGGCGGGCACCTGCGCCTGCTGCAGGGGATCCGCGACTCGCTCGACCGGTTCAGTCTCACGGTGTTCGAGCGGCCGCTGGCCGAGCTCATCCAGGCGCACGGTCCGCGCCGCGACGCACCGAACATGACCGGCGCCAACCGCCGGCGGCTGAAGAACCTCGCCCGCGAGTACGTGCGCCCCGGGATGCACGTCACCGACATGCACGCCGGCCTCCTGCGCGTGCAGCAGCAGCGCGCGGAATGGCAGCGGTACGTCGAGCCCGGCGTGCTTCCCGAGGTGCCGCTGGGCCTGGCCGACGTGCAGACCGCCTGGCAGCGGGTCGACGCCGACCTCGCCGCCCTCGACGCGGCGCTGGGGCGCGGTCCCGGTGAGTCGCTCGCGCACCTGCCGATCCCGCGGCTGCTGCGCACGCTGGCGACCCTCGCCGCCAAGTCCGACGTGTTCGACAACCTCGTCGAGCGCGCCACCCTCCGCACGAGCCTGGCCGAACTCGGCCTTGAGCCGCTGCTCACCGAGCTCTCGGTGCGCCACGTGCCCGAGGACCAGGTGGGCACCGAGCTGGAGTTCGCGTGGTGGCAGTCCGCGCTGGAGTACCTGCTGCGCAGCGACCGGGCGCTCCTCGGCGCCAACACGACGGTGGTCGACCGCCTCGAGCGGGACTTCCGCCTCGTCGACGAAGCGCACGCCGCGGCATCCGGACCCCTGCTGGCCGCGCAGCTGGCCACCCGCTGGAAGATCGCGATCGTCGACGAGCCCGTCGAAGCCGCCTCGCTCAAGCAGGCGCTGCGCGAGGGCTCGGCGACCGCCGACGAGCTGGTCGGCTACGCGCCCACCCTCATGCGCGCGCTCGCCCCGGTGTGGCTCGCATCGCCCTACGAAGTGCCGCAGATCCCCGACAACCCCGAGTTCGACGTCGTGATCGTGGCGGATGCCGCAGCTCTCAGCCTCGCCGAAGCCGCCCCCGCGCTGCGGCGGGCGCGCCAGGTCGTCGTGCTCGGCGACCCGGTGACGCAGAAGCCCACACCCTTCCGCGTGTCGGCGGCGCTGGCGGGAACCACCGACGACGACGCACCGGCGGTCGACCCCGACGAGACGAGCGTGTTCGAGCAGCTCGCCGAGATGCTGCCCGTCGAGACGCTCACGCGCAGCTACCGGGCCGGCGGCGAAGACCTCGCCGAGCTCGTCAACGACGCCTTCTACGGCGGCGAGATCATCTCGCTGCCGTGGGCGGGCTCGTACCTCGGCCGGGGGAGCCTCGGCGTGGACTACGTCGAGGGCGGGGTCGGTGCGCCCGATCCCATCACCGGCGCCGTCGAGAGCCCCGACGCGGAGGTGGCACGCGTGGTCACCCTCGTCGTGGAGCACGCCGTCAACCGCGGCACCGAATCGCTCATGGTCGTCACCGCGAGCGCGCGTCACGCCGAACGCGTGCGCGCCGCCGTCGAGTCGGCCTTCGCCGGCCGGTCCGACGTCGCCGACTTCCTCTCGCGCGACACCGCAGAGCCCTTCGCGGTGCTCACCCTCGAGGAGTCGGTGGCCGAGAGCCGCGACCGCGTCATCTTCTCGCTCGGTTTCGGCCTCACCCGGCACGGCCGGGTACTGAGCGACTTCGGCGACCTGTCGACGCCCGATGGCGAGCGGCTGCTGACGGTGGGCATGACCCGTGCGCGCCGCTCCATGGTCATCGTCTCCTCCATCCGTCCCTCCGCGTTCGACGACGGCAGGCTGGAGTACGGCGCCGCGACCCTCATGTCGATCCTCGGCGGCATCGCCGCCCGCTCGCGAGACGCGCGGCTGGAGGACCTGGCCGACCCGCTGACCCTCGCACTCGCCCGCGAGCTGCGGCGCCTGGGCGTCTCCGTCGACGTCGACTACCGGGGCCTGTTGCCGCTCGTGGCACAGCACGGCGGCAAGGCGGTCGTCGCCGAGAGCGACCCCGAAGCGACCGGCGAATCGCTGCGCGAGGCGCTACGGCTGCGGCCGCTCATCCTCCGCCGCCTCGGGTGGCACTACGTGCGCGTGCACGCGTTCGACCTCTACAGCGATCCCGCAGGGGTCGCCGCGCGCGTCGCCGGCATCCTGGGCGTGCAGCCCGAGACGCCCACCGCCGACACCGCCACGCAGCCGATCGATGTCGTCGACTGATCGGCAGCGCATCCACCGGGTGCCCGGCTCCCGCCGGGCGAAGCTGACCCCGGCTCCGGGCACCAGCCCCGAACCCGTCCCCGCAGACGACGAAGGCCCGGACACCGCCCCGCCCGTGACGGGCGAGAAGACGGCATCCGGGCCGAACGACGAGAGACTGCGACGGGACGTGCCGCCGCACTACTGAGTGGGTGTGGACCGCTGCTTCTCGAGCAGATCGCGGATCTGCACCAGGATCTCCTGCTCGGTGGGCAGCTTCTCCTCTTCCTGTTCGGTGACGCCGGCCTTGCGGGCCTGGCGCTCCTTCCACCGGTTCATCGGGACGACGAACACGAAGTAGACGACCAGCGCGACGGCGAAGAAGCTGATGATCGCGCTGATGAGGTCGCCGATGGGGAACGTGACCGCCTGACCATAGATGCCGTAGATGGTCGGTCCGGCGACGCCGTCGGCGTTCTCTTGGTAGAACAGGGCGACGATCGGGGTGATGATGCTGCTGACGACTGCATTCACCAGAGCGGTGAACGCGCCGCCGATGACGACCGCGACGGCCAGATCGATGACGTTGCCGCGCATGATGAAATCTTTGAAGCCCTTGATCACGAGGACTCCCTTCGTCTCTTCGGCCATGGCCGGTCAGGATCCCGCAGCAGCGGGGGAGGCAGATGCCCCTGAAGACGATGATGACGAAGAACCCGACGATGCGGAACCCGTACCGCTGGATGAGCCCGAATCCTTCGAGCTGCTGCTGCTGCTGCTGCCGCTGCTGCTGCCGCCGCCGTTCGCGCCGCCGGCGCGGGAGTCGGTGCGGTAGAACCCGGAGCCGTTGAACGTCACTCCGATCTGGCCGTACTGCTTGCGCAGCGCACCGCCGCACTCGGGGCACTCGGTCAGCGAGGGATCGGCGAACGACTGCACTGCGTCGAAACGGTGGCCGCACTGCTTGCAGGCGTATGCATAAGTAGGCATGGGGTTCTTTCGGGTGGTTCAGTGTCGCTCGGGCGACAGGACGATGGTCTGAGTGGGTGTCACGACGCCGCTCACCGGCTGATCGTGCACGTCGCGGGGGACCTCGTCGATGAGTTCCGAGTCGTAGATGACGGCATACACCGGCGGGCAGCGTTCCATCGAGCCGAGCGTCTTGTCGAAGTAGCCGCGCCCCCAGCCGAGGCGCATGCCGCGGTGGTCGACGGCGGCGGCGGGGATGACGAGCAGATCGACGTCGTTGACCGCGATGGGCCCGAGCAGTTCACCGACCGGCTCCGGCAATCCGAACAGGCCGTCGGTGACGTCGCCGTCGGGGGTCGCGACCGCCCAGTCGAGGAGGCCATCGGTGCGGGTGACCGGCAGCAGCACGCGGATGCCGCGCTCGACGGCCGCGTTGACGAACGACCGGGTGCCGGGCTCGGTGGGGGTGGAGAGGAAGCAGGAGAGCGACCGTGCGCCGGTGCGCGCGACGAGCGCGTCGAGCTGGCGGTGCACGCCCTCCTCGGCGGTGGTGCGCACCTGATCGCTCAGCTGCTGCCGGCGCTCGCGCAACTCCGCGCGCAGCGCCCGCTTCTCGTCATCGATGCCGTCGGACATGAAGTCGATTCTAGGTTGCGCGGTCGGCCGCGTCGGCGCGCACGTCGGCTTCGATACACTGAGCCGCATGTCTCTGCCTTTCAAAGCCGTCATTCCTGCGGCCGGACTCGGTACCCGATTCCTGCCCGCCACCAAGGCGATGCCGAAGGAGATGTTGCCCGTCGTCGACAAGCCCGCCATCCAGTACGTCGTCGAAGAGGCGACGCAGGCCGGCATCCAGGACGTGCTGATCATCATCGGGCGCAACAAGAACAACATCGCCAACCACTTCGACCAGATGCCTGAGCTCGAGGAGCGGCTGCGCGCGAAGGGCGACCAGGACAAGCTGTCGAAGGTCGAGCACTCCACCGATCTCGCCGACATCCACATGGTGCGTCAGGGTGACCCCAAGGGGCTGGGGCACGCCGTGCTGCGTGCCCGCCGTCACGTCGGTGAGCACCCGTTCGCCGTGCTGCTGGGTGACGACCTCATCGACGAGCGCGACCCGCTGCTGACGCGCATGATGGAAGAGCACGAGCGCACCGGGGCCGCCATCGTCGCCCTCATGGAGGTCGCACCCGAGCAGTCGCACATGTACGGCATGGCTGCGATCGAGACCACCGAGGACGACGACGTCGTGCGGGTGACCGGCCTGGTGGAGAAGCCCGACGCTGCCGACGCGCCCTCCAACTACGCCGTCATCGGCCGGTACGTGCTCGCGCCGAACGTGTTCGACATCCTCGAGCGCACCGAACCCGGCAAGGGCGGGGAGATCCAGCTCACCGACGCGCTGCAGGAGCTCGCCGCGGACCCCGACGGTCCCGGCGTTCGTGGTGTCGTCTTCCGCGGGCGTCGCTACGACACCGGCGATAGAGTGGATTACATCAAGGCCATCGTGCAGCTGGCATCCGACCGGGACGACCTCGGTCCGGAGCTGCGTCCCTGGCTGAAGGACTTCGCGGCGACGCTCTGACGCCGCACCCGAGGGGGATGCGTGGAACTGTCGCCTCGCGAGCACGGCCCCGTCTCGATCCGCCTGGTGCGCACGCGTGACGCGCGCGTGCTGCAGCACGAGCTCATGACCAACCGGTCGTGGCTGAGGCCGTGGGAGGCGACGAGCCCGGACGGGCCGGCGTCGTTCGACATGCGCCTGGGCGTGCGTCGGCTGCTGCAGCAGTACCGGGACGGGCTCGGGGTGCCGTTCGTCATGGAGTACGGCGGCGAGGTCGCCGGACAGCTGAACGTGTGGGGGATCGCCCGCGGTTCGCTGGCTTCGGCGACCATCGGGTACTGGGTGAGCGAGCGGTTCGCCGGGCGCGACATCACGCCGACGTCGGTGGCGCTGGCCACCGACGTCGCCTTCACCCAGCTGGGCCTGCACCGCATGGAGATCTGCATTCGTCCCGAGAACCGGGCGAGCCTGCGCGTGGTGGAGAAGCTCGGCTTCCGGTACGAGGGGCTGCGGCGGCGGTTCATCCACATCGACGGCGACTGGCGCGATCACTATGCGTTCGCCCTCGTGAGTGAGGACGTGCCCGACGGGGTGCTGCGGCGCTGGGTGGCGGGGGCTGCTCCTCAGGATGCCGCGGCCATTCCGCCGTCGGATCGGCTCTCCGCCTGAACTTTCACCTTCTTGTTGAAGGCGAGAGTGCGACACGCCCGGGCTCGCGTGGCGGTGGTAGGCGCTCTCCCGATACCGTTGTCGCCATGGGTGGACAGGTGCTGGGCGGAGGCGTGATCGTCGCCGTCGCGGTGATCCTGTGGCTGGTGTACCTGCTGCCGTCGTGGCACAGCCGTCACCAGTACGAGGCCGCCGAGCGCAATGCCGTGCGCCTGAACCGTGCCCTGCGGGTGCTCGCGGAGACCAGTGAGACGCCCGAGGAAGTGCGACTCGAGCTCAACGCCCGCACCGCGATGGCCCAGCAGCGCCTAGCGCGCCAGGCCCTCGCCGAACGCGAACAGGCATCCCTCGTCGTCGCCCGCACCGAACTGTCCCTCGCCAAGGAGAAGGCACGCGCCGACGCGATCCTCGCCCGCGAGCGGGCCCGTGCCCAGGCGGAGGCCGACCGTGCCGCCGCCGAGGCCGCCCGAGCCGATGCCGCGGCCGCCCGCGAGCGTGCTGTCGCCGCCGCAGCCGCGGCCCGTGCGCTGCCCGCCGCCCGACGGGCGCGTGCCCGCCGCCGCGCGCGGCTGACCATCACCGTGTTCGCCCTCGCCGGTCTCGCCGTCGCGGGATGGGGTGGGTTCGAACTGATCGTCTCCGGCTCGCAGCTGCTGCTGTGGGTCGGTGTCGGCGTCTTCGGGACGTCCGCCCTGCTGCTGGCGCGCATGGCCCGCGTGCGCACCCGGGGTGCCATGGTGTCCGTCGTGGCTCCCGACGTGCGCGTGGCCGTCTCGGGGCCGGTGCAGGATGTCTCCCTCGACGACGAGCGCGCCTGGACGCCGCGTGAGCTTCCCCGTCCGCTCACGGCATCCACCGGCTCGCGCGCCGCCGCCGAACTCGACGCGGCCGCCGCTCGCCAGGCGCTGCGCCAGGCGGCCCGCGAAGAGGCGATGCGCGAGCGCGCCGCCCGCAACGCACCGCCGTCGATCGCCGTGGCCCGCGCTGCGCGCGCGACCGCGGCTCCGGTCGCACCCGTCGCGACGAGCGACGACGCGACGATCGAAGCGCACGTGCGCGAGCTTCTCGCCCGCCGCGCTTCGGGTCAGTAACGCGCCGCGGCGACGCCCCCGCGAGGGCGTCTCGATTCCAGCCGGACCGCGGAATCGTGATAGTGTTTCTGAGGTTCACGGGCCTGTGGCGCAGTTGGTAGCGCGCTTCGTTCGCAATGAAGAGGTCAGGGGTTCGAATCCCCTCAGGTCCACCAGAAAATCCCCCGGCATCGGGGGATTTTTCGTTTCCGCGGTCGGTGGCGCCGGCATCCGTCGCTCAGCGTGTGTGCCGTGGGCGCGGCGCCGGTGTTAGGTCGCCGCGAACGGCCCTTCCGACGCTGCGCTGCGGCCATTTGCGACGACCGAGCGGGATCGGCTGCGGCAGCGCCGTGTTCGGTCGTCGCGAAGGTCCCGCCGGCGCCGCGGTCGCGGCCTTTTGCGACGACCGAGCGGGGTGGCGCGTGTCGCGGACCTTCGGCCGTCGCAAAGGGCCCCGTGACGGAGCGGGGCGGGGCGAATGTGACAACTGAGTGGCTCGCGGCGGTCTGAGGCCCGGTTGGGTAGTCGCGAATGACCCGCTCGCGGGGCCAGGCGGGGCGAATGCGACGCGCGGGTGGGGTGCGGTGCCTGCGTCGGTGGGGTGGGTCGTCACATAGGGCCCTCTCGCGCCGCGGTCACGGCATTCTGTGACGACTGAGCGGAGCGGGGTGGGGAGGGGTGGCGGCGGCACCGTCTTCGGTCGTCGCGAAGGGCGCCCTGAAGGAGCGGGTGGGGGCGAATGCGACGACGGAGCGGGCTGCGGTGGCGGCGCCGCGTTCGGTGGTCGCGAAGGTCCCACTGGCGCGGCGGTTGCGCGCTTGTGCGACGACTGAGCGGGGTGGGGCGTGTCGCGGCCTTCGGTCGTCGGGCGGCGCGGGTCAGCGGGCGAGGATCTCGTCGTTCAGATCCTGCTGCCACTCCCGTAGCTGCCACATCGGATGATGGGGTGCGGCGTTGGAGCAGAGCACGACGCCCCAGACGCCGTGATCCAGCGCGGTGCGCACGCCGTGCTCGGCGAGGGCGCGGCCGATCTCGCCCTCCTCGAACGTGCCGTGCAGCGGGGTGTAGCCCACCCAGCCCTCGCCGACGATCGCCGGGACGCCGCGCCAGCGTGCCCAGGCGGCGATCGCGATGACGCGTGAGGCGATCTCGCGGTGCATGACCTCGGCGTACGGCGGGTAGTGCTCGTCGAGCCAGGCATCCCACGCCGACGGGTCGACCCAGTCATAGCCGTAGATCATCTGGTCGGTGATGACCGTGGCCTGCAGCTTCCAGTCCGCCGGCCGCCCGTAGTCGGCCACCGGCGGCGCGTCGGCGCGCAGCAGTTCGCGCAGCGCGGCGTTGGGGAACCCGGCGGTGCCTTCGGAACGGATGTCGATGCGCTGCTGCAGCGCGTCGAGCACGCCGTACGAGTACACGTGGCACTGCGCGGCGCCGAGCTCGGCCGGCACGCGGTGCATCGCGAGATGCGGCGGCTTGCCGTAGCTGGCGGTGACGAGCAGATCGGGATGCCGGGCGCGCAGCGCCGCGACGACCCCGCCGTGGTCGGCGATGTCGGGGAGGATCGAGAAGTCGACCTCGTTGTGCAGCTCCACGAGCGCGATGCGCTCGCGGTGACCGTGCGCGGTGAGCCAGGCGATCATGCCGTCCCAGGCCCCGGCGAGCACGTCGTAGCGCTCGGCCAGCGGCACGGCGTCGATCGCCTCGAACCAGCGGGAGGATGCCGCGAACGACGGCGACTGCTGGTACTCCCAGCTGGCGAGGATCACCACCATGCCGTGGCGTGCGGCCGCGTCGAACAGCGCCAGCAGGCGGGCGCGCAGGTCGATGCGGAAGCCGCCCGGGGTGTCGTACCAGCGCGTGCGCCGGCCGTAGAACCCGCCATCGGGCGAAGCGCCCAGACCTTCGATCTCGAGGTCGGCGGCGAGATCGTCCAGCCCCAGACCGCCGAACAGCAGCAGGGGCGCGGCGCAGATGCGGATCGCGTTGTACCCGAGCGACGCGGCATCCGCCACCGTCGCCTCCAGGTCGGCGTAGGGTTCCCCGGGCCCGGCCTGGGTGTACCAGGAGAAGTCCCACAGGGTGATCGTGAGCCGTCCGGGCAGGTGGGAGGGCACCGCTCCCGTGAGGGCGGAGTCGTCGTCGACGAGCGACGCGGAGCCGAGGTAGCGCTCTGTCATCGTTCCATCCTCCCCGGTGCCGAGGCGCGGCCGAGACCGGCGAGCTCCCGCAGCCGCGCCGCGGTGGAGATGCGGGCGGCGGCGGTGTCCACGTCGAAGACGAGGAGTTCGGGCAGCGACGTGGCGAAGTAGTCCACGGCGTCGCGGGCGCGCTCCAGCTCGCCGGCGCGGTGTTCGAGCCGCGTCCAGGCGTCGGCTGCGGCATCGTGCTCGCCCAGGCGCAGGTGCGCGGTGCCGATCCAGAAGTCCGCCTCGTCGGCGGGGCGCGGGGCGACCGCCAGCGGCGTGGTGGCGCGGGCCGCAGCCCAGGCTTCGCGTGCTCCCGCGTCGTCGCCGAGCGCGGCGCGCGCGTCGCCCAGCAGGACGAGACGTTCGGCCTGCGGCACGGCGGGGTGGCGCCCTTCGCCGAGGGATGCCGGGGGAACGAGGCCATCGGCGAGGAGGGCGGCGGCGCGGTCGGCGGCGCCCTCGTCGAGCAGCCGGCGGGCGATGGCGCACGACGCGCGGTCGAACGCCGCGATCACGCGGCCCTCGCCGCCTTCGAACGGGCGGAAGGTGCGTTCGGTGAGGAGCTTCCACGCCTCGTCGATCCGTCCGTTGTCGAGCAGCAGCGTGGCGTGCACGAGCGCGAGGTCGTCGCGGTCCTCGAGCAGAGCCGGCCGCTCCTTCAGCAGCGTCAGCCGCTCATCGGGGTAGAGCCCGCGCACCTGGGCGAGCAGGTCGCGCTCGAAGACCAGACGCGCGTCGTCGGCCAGGGCGAGCGCCCGCTCGTAGGCGGCGTCGGCCTTGGCGGGGGAGCCGCCGGTCTGCATGATCGCCAGTGCCAGGTTGCGCCATGCGACGGGGTCGGTGCTGCCGCCGGCCGTCGCGATCCGGAGGTCCGCCAGCGCGTGACCGGATCGGCCGGCATCGAGCAGCCACATGCCGCGCAGCGCATGTGCCAGGGCGTGCCTGGGCTCGGCGGCGATCGCGGCCGACAGGGCGTCGAACTGGTCGAGGCCCGCGGGGAAGGCGAGCGACGGGTCGGCCTCGGCGGCGGCCGCGCGGGCGGCCGCGGCAGCGGCGTGGTCGCCGGCTGCGTCGAACCAGGCAGCGCGCAGCAGGTGGCGCATGGGCTCGGCGTTGCCGAACGCGGCAGGGGCAGCAGCAGAACGCGCGGCGGTCGCGGCGAGGGCTTCGGCGTAGCAGCCGGCGCGGGCGAATTCCGCGCCCACCTCCAGGAGGGTGCGCGGATCCACGGCGATCGTCCCACCGCCGAGCGCGCGGGAGGCGGCATCCAGCGGATCGGCGTCGATCAGTCGCGTCAGCGTCTGCCGGGCCTCCTCGTCGCGTCCGAGGCGCCGCAGCGCCAGCACGACCAGGCGCGCGGCCTCGGGCACTTCGGAGACGGCGGATGCCAGATCGAGCGCGTCCCGGGCGCGTCCCTGCCGCAGCGCCAGACGGGCCCGGCCGAGCGTGGCCGGCACACGCCACGCCTGCACCCAGGCGGCCGTCGCGAATGCGTCGTCCGCGGCATCCGGCTCACCCAGGCGCTCCAGCACGAGCCCGAGCAGGTAGTGCGTCTCGCCGTCACGCGGGTTGAGGTTGCGGCGGGTCAGGCGGGCCACGGCCCTCTGCAGCAGGTCGCGGGCGACGTCGTAGCCGCCGCGGGAGAGATGCCAGGCGGCCAGCGCTGTCGCCGACCGGGTGTCGCCGGGGTCGCGTCGCAGCGCCTCTTCGAGATACGGGACCGCCGAACGGGACGGATGCCGGTACTGCAGCAGGTGCTGCGCGGTGAGGTACAGCTCGTCGGCGGAGGTCATCGACTCCGCGGCATCCGGTGCCGTCGCCACCCACGGTTCGGGGGCGGTGGTGTCGCGGCGGGTCCACGTGACGAGATCGACGCCGGCGGAGGTGCAGACGCGAATGGTGCGCACGCTCTCCTCGGTGGCGTCGACGACCTGCACGGCGGGGGAGTCGGGGCCGAGGTCGGCCGTCCACTCGGCAGCCACGCCGTCGTCGGTCTCGACGGTGATGACCGCGCCGGGGAACGTGCGGGTCGCGATGACGCCGACGCGGGCGGAGGCGGCGTGCGGCGACAGCGACACGGCGGCATCCGTCGTCGCCTGGCGCACGGGACCCACCGCGTGGATCGGGAACCAGAACTGCGAGAACGTCTTCGTCTCACCCGGAGCCAGCCACGCGAAGTCGGGCTGATTGTCGGTGTAGACCCCCGCCATCAGTTCGACGTACGGGCCGTCGTCGTCGGTCAGCTGCGCGTCCCAGGCTCGGCCGATGGGGCCATCGCCCCACGTCCACTGCTTCTTGCCGGGGGACACCGCGCGGTCGGCCCAGTGCACGAAGCCGGCGTCGGCGGCGTGGTCGTAACCGCCGAAGAACGAGTCGGCGGTGTCGGTGATCATGTACGACGTCGGCACCGGGATGTTGCTGTAGATGTCGATGCGGTCGGCGTCGGGGCGCTCGGCCGCCAACGCCGGGTAGTCCACGCCGTAGTACGCGCGGTCGGCGCGGGGGAACGCGGTGATCGCGCGGCGGGCGTGGTCGGCGACGTAGGCGACGTCGTCGGGGAAGAACGACTGGTAGCGCTCGTGCGAGCGCGCGGCGACGTTGGCCCACCACAGGAACGTCTGCGGCACGTCGGTGCGGTTGTGCAGGCGTGCCTCGAGCTCGATGAGCGACGACTCGGGCCGCAGGCGGATGCCGTGGACACCCCGCATGCGCTGCAGCTGGTCGAGGTCGCTGTGCCAGACCACGACGGCGCCGTCGTCCTCCCGCTCGATGCGGGTGTCGACGGGCAGGTAGGTGGCGGGGCGGTGGTGCTGCGGCCAGTTGAACTCGACGCCGCCCGAGATCCACGGACCGGCGATGCCGACGAGAGCCGGCTTGATGACGTTGTTGCGGTAGAAGAAGTCGTACCCGGTCACCTTGTCGTAGCCGATGTGGATGCGGCCGCCGAGCTCGGGCAGCAGCATGAGCCGCACCGTCGCGTTCTCGATGTGGATCGCCCGCCAGGCCCGCGGGCGCTTGACGTGCTCGACCTTGTCGGTCATCGGCATGGGGTAAACCTTGCCGCTCGAGCCCTGGTAGACACGGCGGTCGAGGAACAGCGGGTAGCGGTCGGGCTCACCCGGCTCGTAGGTGTCGATCTCGACGGGCTCGCTCCAGCAGGCCACTCCGCCGGCATCGAGGATGAGCTGCTGGTCGGCAGGGGCGGGAGGCAGGTCGATACGGCTCGGCGCGTCATCACGGGTCACACAGCCGAATCTAGGGGCGCGGTCGGGGCGCGGCCATGGCTGATCGATCGGTGGGTATGGACGATCCGATGATCGCGCGTGGAAGGATGGCGGAATGGAACGTGCCGACGGATTCGATCACCAGCGCATGAGCGTCGTCCCCCGGCCGCTGGTCGACTCGGCGCTGGCGCGGCCCGTGACACGACGGATCCTCGTGACGGATGCCGGGTACTTCCCTCACGCTGCGGAGCACGGACGTCATCGACCGCACGGCGCCCCCGAGACGATCGTGATCGTGTGCGTCGCGGGCAGGGGCTGGATCGATGCCGACGGCACGCGTACACGCATCGGATCGTCCACGGCCATCGTGATCCCGAGCGGGATGCCGCACTCGTACGGCGCGGATCTCGACGACCCCTGGACGATCTGGTGGTGCCACCTGCGCGGCGACGATGTTGCCGAACTCCTGGTGGCGGCCGGGGTCACGAGGCACATGGGGACCATCTCGCTGCGCGCCGTTGACCGCGTCACGGCGCTGCTCGACGAGATCGCCACCTCGCTCGAACACGACACCACCCCGGCGCGGCTGCTGGCGACCTCGGGGATGGCGTGGCGCATGCTGACCCAGCTCGCGGTCGACCGCGCGCTCCCCGAGCACGGCACGCCGCTGGAGCGGGCGATGCGTTACCTCGAGGAGCGCGTGGACGGGCGGGTGCAGGTGCCGGAACTGGCCGCCATGGTGGGGGTGTCGGCATCCCATCTGGCGTCGCTGTTCCGCGACGCGACCGGCGGGGGAGTGCTCGCCTACCACCTCGCCCAGAAGATGGCGCGCGCGCGGCGGCTGCTGGACACCACCGAGATGCCGGTGGCCGAGATCGGCCGGGCCGTCGGGATGGACGACCCGTTCTACTTCTCCCGCCAGTTCCGCCGCACGCACGGCCTGAGCCCGAGCGGCTACCGCACGATGCGGCAGGAGTGACTCACCCCTTGGTGGCGCCCGCGGTGAGGTCGGCTCGCCAGAACCGCTGCAGCGACACCATGAGGGCCACCAGCAGGATCGCCGAGACCGCGGAACCGGTGACGACCAGCTGGTAGAACATCGGGTCGCGCTGGGTCTGCGAGTTCCAGAGCGTGAGCCCGAGGGTCACCGGGAAGCTGCGGGTGTCGTTGAGCATGACCAGCGGCAGCAGGTAGTTGTTCCAGATCGTGACGAACTGGAACAGGAAGATCGTCACGAGCGCCGGCATCATCATGCGCGTGGCGATCGTGCCGAAGATGCGCAGGTCGCCCGCGCCGTCCAGGCGTGCGGCCTCGATGACCTCGTCGGGGACGCTGGAATTGGCGTGGATGCGGGCCAGGTACACCCCGAACGGGCTGACCATGCTCGGCAGCAGCACCGCCCAGTACGACCCGGTGAGCCCGACCGTGTTGAGCAGGAAGTACAGCGGCAACGCGATGACGGTCGCCGGCACCAGCACGCCGCCGAGGATGACGGAGAACAGCGCCTCACGGCCGCGGAAGTCGTACTTCGCGATGGCGTAGCCGCACGCACTGGAGAGCACCATGGCGACGGCCGCACCCACGCCCGAGTACACGATGCTGTTGAAGATCCAGCGGCTGAACGCTCCGCCGTCCTGCGTGAACAGGCGCGTGAGGTTCTCCCACGCCTGCGGGGTGTCGGAGAACCAGAGACCGAAGGTGGAGAACAGCTCGCCGGGGGACTTCGTCGCCGCGATCAGCACCCACACGAGCGGCAGCAGGAAATAGACCGCAGCGAGGATGACGACGGCGTTGACGGCGATGCTGCTGGGGGCGAGGCGTCGCGTGTGACGGGCTGCGGTCACCATGCGCGGTTCCCCTTTCGGTTGACGAGGCTGAGGAAGCCGAACGAGAAGGCGAAGCCGAGGAGCGCCACGATGACGGCCATCGCGGCGGCCAGGTTCGGGTTGCCCTGGGCGAAGGCCTGGTTGTAGGCGGCGAGGTTCGGGGTGAACGTCGAGCTGATCGCGGTGGTCAGCGGCCGCAGCACGAGCGGTTCGACGAACAGCTGCAACGTGCCGATGAGGGTGAAGACCGTGACGAGGATCACCGAGGGGCGCACCAGCGGCAGCTTGATGTTCCAGATGATCGACCAGGCGGACGCGCCGTCGATGCGGGCGGCCTCGTAGAGCTCGGAGGGGATGGCATCCAGTGCCGACATCAGGATGATCATGTTGTAGCCGGCGAAGCCCCAGAGGGCGATGTTGGCGATGGCGAACAGCACGTTGTCGCCGGAGAGCGGGTTGATGTGGATGCCGACGCCCTCGAGCATCTGCAGAACCGGGCTCGTGGCCGGGATGTAGAGGAAGCCCCAGAGGAGCGTCGCCACGACGCCGGGCACGCCGTAGGGCGCGAAGTAGAGCACGCGGAAGAAGCGGCCTCCCCAGGCCCGTCCCGAGTCCAGCAACAGCGCGAGGCCGAGCGCGGTGATCACCATGAGCGGCACTTCGATCGCCGAGAACAGCAGGAGGCGGCCGAGGCTCTCCACGAACGCAGGGTCGGAGAGGGCGCGGGCGTAATTGTCGAAGAAGACGAACACCGTCTCGGGCCGGCCGAGACCGAGGCCAGAGCTCTTCGTGGCGAACATGCTCTGCACAAGGGCGTAGATGATCGGCGCGATGAAGAACAGCGCGAACATCACGACGAAGGGGACGAGGAGAGCCCACAGCGCCGCGCGAGGGCGGCGTCGAGTGCGGCGGGGGGCGAGGGTGCTCATGGGGCGCGCTTTCGGCGAAGAAGGAAAAGCGGGGGGAGGAACCGAGGTCCCTCCCCCCGCGGGGGATTACTTGACGGTGATGCCGCGCTCTTCCAGTGCGGTCACGACGTCGGTCTGCGTCTTGCGGTAGGCATCCACGAGCGGGGTGCCTGCATCCACGGCCGCTTTGACGTTGTCGGTCAGCGACGCGAAGAGGGTGGACGACAGCGGCGGCCACTTCCACGACGTGTCGACGGCGGCATCCGACTCGGCGAAGACATCCCAGATGTCCTGACCGCCGTAGAACGCGAACACCTCGGGGTCGTCCTGCAGGGACGGGACGACGCTGGTGTCGGCGATGGCGGGCCAGCCGGCGCCCACCGAGGTGAGGATGTCGACGCTGGTCGGGTCGGAGTTGAGCCACAGCGCGAACTCTGCGGCGGCCTCGGGGTTCTTCGAGCCCTTCAGCACGACGCTGGCCGAGCCGCCGGCCCACGTGGCGGAGACGTTCTCGCCCGCGACCCACTGCGGCATGGCGCCGACGGCCCAGGAGCCGGCGGTGTCGGGAGCGGTGCCGCGCAGGATCGCGTCGGCCCAGGAGCCGGAGATCCACGTGACGATGTTGCCGTTCTGGATGTCGGCGTTCCACTCGCTGGAGAAGTCGGCCTCGATCTTGACGAGGTCTTCGTCGATCATCTTCTGCCAGAACTCCGCCACGGACAGCGTGGCGTCGCCGTCGATGTCGACGACCCAGGCGTCGCCGTCGGTGCCGAACCAGTTGGCCCCGCCCTGCTGGGCCAGGCCGATCATCCAGGGCGCCTGGTTGAAGGCGAACGCCGCGATGTACCGGTTGGGGTCGGAGGCGCGGATGACCTTGGCCGCCTCGTAGTACTCGTCCCACGTGGTGGGGTAGGCCAGGCCCAGCGAGTCGAAGATGTCCTTGCGGTAGAACTGGCCGAGCGGGCCGGAGGCCTGCGGCACCGCGTAGACCTGGTCGCCGAAGACGCCGGTCTCCCACTGCCACGGCACGAAGGTATCGGCGGAGTCGCCGACGTACTCGGTGATGTCCTCGAGGGCGTCGTTGACGAGGAAGTCGGGGATCGAGTCGTAGCCGATCTGGGCGACGTCGGCGGGGTTGCCCGCCTGCACGGCCGAGAGCATCTTGGCGTAGCCGCCGTCGGGGCCGGCGGTGATCGTCTCGAGGGTCACGTGGATGTCGTCGTGCGCCTCGTTGAAGGCATCCACGGCCTGGTCGATGTTGGGCACCCACGACTGGAAGGTGATCTCGGTGGGGTTCTCGGCGGTGCCGCCACCGCCGTCAGTCGAGCCGCCGCTGCATGCCGACAGCGCGAGCGCGCCGACGGCCCCGAGTGCGAGCGCGGACAGCAGCCGCGTGCGTCGGGCGGATGGGAAAATGGACATAATGCTCCCTCGCATGTGATCGTGCATCCTGGCGGATGTGGTGCGTTCTGAGACTAGGACTGGCGGTGGGCGCGACGACATGGCGGATGCCGCGGAAGGCCTGGACGATTCACCGGTTGGTATAGATCTGGCGCGTCGCTGCTTTCCGTAGACTGGAGAGCCGATAACACGAAAGGTCGACGTGCTTTCCACACCCCGTCTGCGCGTGTCCGCGCCCCCCGCCGCCGCCGTCACCGACCTCGCCTCCGGCGATGTCCAGGTCACGAGCCGTTTCGTGCAGGTGGGCGGTGAGCCCGTCTTCCCGCTGACCGGCGAAGTGCACTTCTCCCGACTGCCGCGCGCCCAGTGGGACGCGACGCTGCGGCGGATGCGGGCGAGCGGCATGACGCACGTGGCGAGCTATGTGCTCTGGAACCACCACGAGCCGGTGCGCGGCGAGGCGTCGTTCTCGGGCGACCTGGACCTCCGGGCCTTCCTGCAGGCGGCGATCGGCCACGGGCTCGGCATCGTGCTGCGCATCGGCCCCTATGCCCACGCCGAGTCCCGCCATGGTGGACTGCCGGACTGGCTGGTCGAGACCGGCGTCGCGGTGCGCACCGACGACCCCGCGTATCTGGCCGAGGTGGAGCGCTGGTACACGATGCTGGCGGACGAGGTGCGCGGCATCGAGCTGTTCGCCATCCAGGTCGACAACGAGCTCTACGACCAGCCGACCCACCTGACCACCCTACGTCGCCTGGCCGAGCGCGTCGGGTTCGACGCCCCGCTGTGGGTGGCCACCGGATGGGGCGGCGCGGAGTTGCCCGACGACGTGCTGCCGGTGTTCGGCGGCTACTCGGACTCGTTCTGGATCGAGGCATCCGACACCCGGGACCTGCGCAGCGAGACCAACTTCTTCCCCTCCGCGCGCCGTGACGACGACGGCATCGGCGCCGACCACCGCACCGGCACCCCGGGCGCCGCGCGCGAGTACGACCTGCCGTTCGCGACGTGCGAGATCGGCGCCGGCATGACCGCCGCCTACCACCGCCGGCCGTTGGTGACCGCCGCCGACGTCGACGCGCTGACCCTCGCGAAACTGGCATCCGGGAGCGTGTGGCAGGGCTACTACATGTTCTCCGACGGCCGGAACCCGCGGGCTGGGCTGCAGGAGTCGCACGCCGC
The DNA here is from genome assembly GCF_042885955.1 of Microbacterium sp. NPDC058021. Classification (NCBI taxonomy): domain Bacteria; kingdom Bacillati; phylum Actinomycetota; class Actinomycetes; order Micrococcales; family Microbacteriaceae; genus Microbacterium; species Microbacterium sp. NPDC058021. The sequence goes on along the minus strand of NZ_JBHVRF010000008.1, from coordinate 3,316 downwards.
CGGTGAACCGAACGACTTCCCCGACATCTCCTACGACTTCGGCGCCCCGCTGACCGTCGACGGCAAGCCGCGCGAGAGCTGGTTCCGGCTGCGGCGGCAGCATCACCTGCTGCACCGCTGGGGCCCGCAGCTGGCGACCATGCCCGCCTCCTTCCCCGCCGATGCCCCCGATGCCCCCGACACCGAAGGGCTGCGCTGGTCGGTGCGCTCCGACGGGGAGTCGGGGTTCCTCTTCGTCATCAATCACCAGCCCGGGGTGACCCTGCCGGCGCACGACCAGGTGGCCTTCACCGTGGCGACGGATGCCGGGGAGATCGCGTTCCCCGCCGTCGACATCCCCTCGGATACCGCGTTCGTGTGGCCGTTCGCGCTGCGCGTGGGCGAGGCGACGCTGCGCTGGGCGACCGCGCAGCCGCTGACCGAGGTGGTGTGGCGCGGGGCGCCGCTGGTGGTGCTCGGGGCCACCGCCGGCATCCCGGCGCGCTTCGACGCCGACGCGGAGGTGCGCGAGGCGGACCTCGACGGGCCGGGATCGCTCTTCGAACTCGTGCGGGACGGCGAGGTCGTCGCGCGCGTGCTGGTGCTGTCGGAGGCGGACGCCCTGCGGCTCGGGGTGCGCACCGCTGCGGCGGGCGCTGCCGAGTTGGTGCTGGCCGACGGCGTCGTGGCATCCGACCGGGTGGAGATCTTCGACGGCGGCGATGGCGAGGTGCGCCGCCTCACCGATGACGGCTGGGTCGTCGTCGGCGCAGCCGCCCCGGGCCGGACGCCGGTCGAGGTGAGCCTCGTGCGTCAGGCCGGCAGCCCGCCCGAGCGTCACGCCGCCGACAACGGCCGCGCGTCGATCCCGACGGACTGGAGCGGGGCGGCCCAGTACGCCCTCGACCTGCCCGACGATGCGGACGGGACCCTCGTCATCGATTGGGAGGGCGATGTCGCGCGCGCCTGGGCGGGAGACCGGCTGCTGTCGGATGCGGTGTACCGCGGCGAGCCCTGGCGCATCGGGCCGCACGAGCGCCGCGGGGCGCAGCACATCGCGATCGAGATCCTGCCGCCGCATCCTGCGGCCGACGTCTACATCGGGGCAGGTCGGGTGCCGACGCGGGCCGCGGTGGACGCGGCGCGCCTGGAGTCGGTCGGCACGGTCGCGCTGGGCTGACGCGGGCGGGGCGCCGCGCGGCGGTGGCGCGGGCTCGGGCTCGGCCCGGGCTCGGGGCTCGGGCGCGCGCCGGGCTCGGGCCGGGCTCGGGGCGGGCGCGGGGCGGCGCTAGACGACGCCGGATGTATCGAGCAGCGTTCCGACGGCGAAGGTCGCCGCGAGCGCCAGCGCGCCGCCGATGACGGTGCGGATCATGGCGCGCCCCGGCGCCGCGCCGCCGATGCGTGCCGCCACCGCGCCGGTCACCGCGAGGGCGATCAGCACCGCGACGAAGGTGATCGGCACGCGCAACTGCGGGGGTGGCAGGAGGATCGCGGCCATCGGCAGGATCGAGCCGGCCACGAACGAGACCCCCGACGCGAACGCCGCGTGCCACGGACTCACGACATCGCCCTCGGTGATCTGCAGCTCGGCGTCGAGGTGCGCCGCCAGCGCGTCGTGGGCGGTCAGCTCCACGGCGACCTGGTGCGCGGTGGCATCCGACAGCCCTTTGTCCCGGTACAGACCCGCGAGCTCCTCGAGTTCCTCCCCGGGGGTCTCCTGCAGCTCGGCGCGCTCCTTGGCGATGAGTGCGTGCTGGGTGTCGCGCTGACTGCTGACCGAGACGTACTCGCCCAGGGCCATCGAGATCGCGCCGCCGATGAGCGCCGCCGCACCGGCAGTGACGATCGGGCCGACCGCCGACGTCGCGCCCGCGACCCCGACGACGACGGCGGCGACCGAGACGATGCCGTCGTTCGCACCCAGCACGCCCGCGCGCAGCCAGTTGAGGCGCTCCGCCAATCCCTGGCGGTGCGGTTCATCGTGCGTGGGCGTCGCCGGTGCACTCATGTGCACACCATATGCAGGCGGCCTGCGGGGTGGAAGAGCGGCCGCGGCGGGGCGTGTTCCCTCGCGCTCAGGCCAGGGCCGACTGCCGGTCGCCCGTTGCGAGGCGCTCGGCCGCGAGCCCTTCCGCTGCCTCCAGCGGTGTGACGCCGCGGGTCTCGGCCTCGTCGAAGATGCGCCGCAGCGTGTCGCCGATGTGCGCCACGCGCGTCATGGTTTCGGCGCGGGTGCCCAGGTGCTTCGCCTCGGAGTCGAGGTAGATCACGCCGCCGGCGTTCACGACGAAGTCGGGGGCGTAGAGGATGCCGCGGGCGGCGAGCCGCCCGGCTCCCTCGTGCGAGGCGAGTGGGTTGTTGGCGGGACCGCAGACGGACGCGGCATCCAGGGCGTCGATGACCTCGTCGGTGAGGAGGCCGCCGATGCCGGCCGGGACGAAGACGTCGGCCGTGACGCGGTGCTCGGTGCCGGGTTCGGCCCACGACGCGCCCAGCTCGCGGGCGAGGTGGCGCTTGGCGGGGTTGACGTCGGTGACGGTGAGGACAGCGCCTTCGGTGGACAGGCGCACCGCGAGGCGGCTGCCGACCTGGCCGAGACCCGAGACGGTGATGCGGCGGCCGGCGACGTCGGGGGAGCCGGTGACGCGCTCGAGGGTGGCGCGCAGCGATTCGTAGACGCCGAGACTCGTGGGGCCGGCCGGTTCGCCGGAGCCGCCGACGGCATCGGGGAGGCCGACGACGTGCTCGGTGCGCTCCGAGACGACGAGCATGTCGTCGGTCGTGGAGCCGACGTCCTCGGCGGTGCGGTAGCGGCCGTCGAACGACGCGACGGCGTCGCCGAGGTCGAGGAAGGCGGCGCGGCGGCGCTCGGGGCTGAGCACGGTGCCGGGTTCCAGGCCGATGACGGCCTTGCCGCCACCGGCGTCGAGGCCGGCGGCCGCGTTCTTCAGTGTCATCGCGGCCGACAGGCGCAGGGCGTCGCCGAGGGCGTCGCTCCAGTGCGGGTAGGTCCACAGTCGGGCGCCGCCGAGGGCGGATCCGAGGACGGAGGAGTGCAGGGCGACCACGAGGAACAGATCGCTGCGCCGTCCGGTCATCACCTCCACCCGCTCGTGACGGAAATCGGGAAGGGGCAGGGCGGGCGTCATCGCATTCCTCTTTCGGCGGGCCTTGTGGGCTGCACGGTGGATCCGCGGCTTTGCGGCATCCTGCCCCCATTGTGCCCCACGACCCTGAGTGGTTCGAGTGCGTCCCGATCGCCGTCGGAATTCAGGCTGTCGCCGCGCGGCCGGCGGGCGCGGGGCGCGCCCGGGCCCCACAGCCTGAATTCCGA
>NZ_JBHVRF010000007.1:74377-219537 GCF_042885955.1 Microbacterium sp. NPDC058021 | reverse complement strand
CACATACCGAACCCGGAAGCTAAGCCTCTCAGCGCCGATGGTACTGCAGGGGGGACCCTGTGGGAGAGTAGGACACCGCCGGACTTCTTTCGTGAGAAAGCCACCCAATGCTGGGTGGCTTTCTCTCGTTAACGCGTCACCAGATCGAGAGCCGCACGAGCGCGCCGATCACGCACGCCCACAGCAGGCTCGCGAGCGTGCCGACGATGAATCGTTCGCGCGCCGCGGGCGTCGACAGCTCCGAGAACCGCCCGATGCCCTTGAGGGCGACGACGACGGCGATGGCCTCGGGGAAACCGGCGATGAGCCCGAGGGTGACGCCGAGCCGCTCGAGGTAGCCGATGGTGGTGCCGCCGCGCAGGATCTCCTGCACCGCGCCCTGGTCTTCGCTGTCGCCGCGCTCCCCCACGAGGATGCCGCCGGCGATGCCCTGCTGCACCGTGCCGTGGGTGGCCATATCGAGGACGCGACGCACGACCGGGTCGCCGCCCAGCACCGCCAAGGCAAGCCCGAGCAGGGCGAGGATCATGCCCATGATCCCCGGCACGTTGTACGGGGTCATCACGACGATGACCAGGCCCACCACCACGAGGGCTGCGGCGATCGCCAGCGGCACGTTGCGTGGGCGGCGCAGACTCACCACCACGAGCACCAGCGCCGCACACAGCGCCAGAAACAGGAAGATCGACAGGACGGCGACGACAACGGCGTCGGGGATGGCCACCAACATGCGGTCAGTCTGGCACGGGGGTCCGTCACCGCCCCGGCATCCGCTCTTGTCACTTCGCGTCGCGCGCACCACCATGGGGCCATGGCGAAGATGGAGCACTTCGAGATCCCGGCCGACGACCTGGGCAGGGCGCAGGCGTTCTACCAGGAAGTGCTCGGCTACGACTTCCAACCCTGGGGCGAGGACATGGGCATGCTCACCCAGCCCGACGATGAGGGCGTCAATGGCGACCTGCATCGCCGCGCCGCCGTCTCCCACCCCACCGTCGTCTTCACCGTCGATCGCATCGAGGACACGATCGCCCTCGCCGTCGCCGCCGGCGGCGCGCAGGCGAGCGAGATCCAGGCGCTCGGCGAGAGCGGGCGGTGGGCGTACATCACCGACTCCGAGGGCAACACCATCGGGCTGTTCGACGAGGTCGCCGCGGCCTGAGGGCATCGGTGGCGCCCGGCATCCCGCTGATAGCCTGGAACGCGTGTCTTCCGAAGCCTTGACGGTCGCCCCGCCCGCGATCGACCCCACGTTCGAGAACGTCTGGGACGAACTGCAGTGGCGCGGCCTCGTGCACGTGTCCACCGACGCGCAGGCTCTGCGCGAACTGCTCGGTGGCGACCCGATCACCTACTACTGCGGCTTCGACCCGACGGCGCCGAGCCTGCACCTGGGCAACCTCGTGCAGCTGCTCACTCTGCGGCGTATCCAGCTCGCCGGCCACAAGCCGCTCGGCCTCGTCGGCGGCTCGACCGGTCTCATCGGCGACCCCCGGCCCTCCGCCGAGCGCACCCTGAACACCCCCGAAGTCGTCGCCGACTGGGTCGCGCGGCTGCGCGCCCAGGTCGAGCGCTTCCTGAGCTTCGAAGGCGACAACGCCGCGCGCATCGTCAACAACCTCGACTGGACGGCGCCGCTGTCGGCCATCGATTTCCTTCGGGAGATCGGAAAGCACTACCGCGTCGGCACCATGCTCAAGAAGGACGCCGTCGCGGCGAGGCTCAACTCCGATGCCGGCATCAGCTACACCGAGTTCAGCTACCAGATCCTGCAGGGCATGGACTACCTGGAGCTGTACCGCCAGTACGGCTGTGTGCTGCAGACCGGCGGCAGCGACCAATGGGGCAACCTCACCAGCGGGACGGACCTCATCCACCGCGTCGAGGGCGTGTCGGTGCACGCGATCGGCACACCGCTGATCACCAACAGTGACGGCACCAAGTTCGGCAAGAGCGAGGGCAACGCCGTCTGGCTCGACCCCGAGATGTGCAGCCCCTACCGGATGTACCAGTTCTGGCTCAACACCGATGATGCCGACGTGGTCTCGCGCCTGAAGGTCTTCACGTTCCTCACGCGCGCCGAGATCGAAGAATACGCCCGCCTCGTCGAGTCCGAGCCGTTCCGCCGTGCCGCCCAGAAGCGCCTCGCGCTCGAGGTGTCGACGCTCGTGCACGGCGCCGAGGCGACGGCCGCCGTCATCGCGGCATCGGACGCGCTGTTCGGCAAGGGCGATCTCACGGCGCTGGATGCCGCGACGCTGCGTTCCGCGCTCGAGGAGCTGCCGCACGCTTCCGTCACGCGGGACACGACGGTCGTGCAGGCGCTCGTCGACACCGGCCTGACCGCGAGCCTGTCGGAGTCGCGTCGCGCGATCACGCAGGGCGGTGTCTCCCTCGACGGCGTCCGCATCGAGGACGACACGGCGCTCGTGACCGGCGCGCTGCCCGGCGGCGTCTCGGTGCTGCGCCGCGGCAAGAAGACCCTCGCCGGCCTGTTCGTCGACGAGCCGGCCGGCTAGGCACGGGGCGCGGATGCCGTTCACGCCGAGCCACGCGCTCGTCGCGCTGCCGTTCATCCGCACGCCGATGGTGCCGGCTGCCGTCGCCATCGGCGCGATGACGCCCGATCTGCCGCTGTTCGTCCGCGGCACCCCGCTGACCTACGCCACGACTCACTCCTGGCCGGGGCTCGTCGTGACGCTGATGGTGGCCTTCGCACTGCTGCTGGCGTGGCGGTGCCTGCTGCGGCCCGCGGTGCGCGAGCTCTCGCCTGCGTGGCTCGCCGGCCGGTTGCCCGAGGGGTGGGACATGCCGGCCCGCGACGCGGCGCTGGACACGGTCGGTGCGCGCCCGCGGCATCCGCAGGGACGGGCCTACCCGCTGCTGGTGGTGGTGTCCCTCCTCGTCGGGGTCGTCTCGCATATCGTCTGGGACGCGTTCACCCACGAGGGCCGGTGGGGACTCGCATTGATCCCGGGGCTCGACGCGGCGTGGGGGCCGCTCCTCGGCTACAAATGGCTGCAGTACGCCTCGGGTGTCGTCGGACTGCTCATCATCGCGATCTGGGCGGCGTTGTGGCTCGGCCGCCGTGTCGAGCGCGCCGCGGTGTCGCGGGTGCTGCCCGGCGCCGTACGCGTCGCGTGGTGGATGTCGCTGCCCGTCGTGCTGATCGTGGCGTGGGCGATCGGGCTCGCGGTGTACGGCCCGCTGGACGCCGATTTCGGTGTGGCGCACCTCGCCTACCGCGTGCTGCCGCCCGCCTGCGCGGTGTGGGGAGCGGGCACCCTCGTGCTCGCGGTGTGGGTGCAGGTGCTGCGCGCACGGCGTCCTCGCGGCGCTGGGGACGCCCCCGCGCCGGCGGCGATGCGACGCGGCTAGGAGCGGGCGGCCGGGCGGGGAGCCCGCGTCGTGACCCGCGCGAGCGGGATCACCGCGAGGGCGGCGATCGGCGCGATGAGCAGCGCGACGCGCAGCGAGCTCGCGTCGGCGACCGCCCCGATCAGGGGCGGCGCGAGGAAGCCGATGCGCATGACGAGCGATGAGATCGTCAGGCCCACGCCCGCGCGCAGGCCCGGCGCGCGGTCGGCGGCCTCCATCGCCGAGGGGATCATCGTGGCGATGCCGATCCCCACGAGCACGAATCCGGTCAGTGTCGTCCACAGCCACGGCGCCGCCAGGGCGAGCGTGAACCCCGCGGCCGTCGCGATCGCCCCGACCGTGACCATGCGCCCGGTGCCCCACCGGTCGATCGCCCGGTCGCCGACGAGCCGGCCGACGGTGAGGGCGCACATGAAGACGATGAACGCGGTGCCTGCGGTGTCGGCACCGGCGCCCACGATGTCGACGAGGTAGATGCCGCCCCAGGTGGACACGACGTCTTCCAGCAGCGCGCCGCCGAGCCCGACACCCAGGATCGCGAGGAACGGCCACAGCGTGAACCGGCCTGCGGCGCGGGCCGCCGTCGCGGTCTCATCGGCATCCGTCGTCGCAGGCAGGCGCGCGAGCACCCCGGCCGCAGCCGAAAGCAGCACGATGAGGACGCCGGTCGTCACCAGCTGCGCGCCCATCGGCACGCCCTGGGCGACGGCCAGCGCGGCGCCGAGGCCGCCCACGATCGCGCCGACGCTCCACACGCCGTGGAGGCCGCTGATCACCGACCGGCCCATCGCGCGCTGCACGCGCAGCCCGTGGGCGTTGTTGGCGATGTCACCGGTGGAATCGAGCACCCCCGCGATGAACAGTGCCGCCGCGAGCGTCCACCCGTCCGAGGCCAGTGCGATGAGCACGAGGTTCAGCCCCAGCAGCATCGAGGAGGCGACGGCGGTCGGCGCGGAGCCGAGCGTCCGCAGCAACCGGCCGGCGACGAGACCGCCGCCAGCGCACCGACGGGCCCGGCGGCGATGATCAGCCCGAACGTGCCGTTGTCGAGCGAGAACGTCTCGCGCAGTTCGACGTACCGCGGCACGATCGACGCGAACGCGATGGCGTTGACGAAGAAGAGCAGCCCGACGCCCCAGCGGGCCCGTTCTGCGCGAGCCTGCGGCAGGAGTTCCATCGCACTCAGCCTATCCGCGCGGGCCCGGCGCCCCCGCGGCTACAGGCGCTCGGTGAACGGGGACGGCACGGCATCCGTCGTCAGCCGGAACAGCCGCACGACGCGACCCGAGTCGCGCTCGTACTGCCGGTAGCCCGGCCATTGCGCCTCGATCAGCCGCCATGCCGCATCGCGCTCGCCGTCGGGCAGCCGCTCGGCGTGCACTCGGTAGCGCCGCCCGCGCACGACGACTTCGGCATCGGGATGCGCGGCGAGGTTCGCCGTCCACGCCGGATGCCGGTCGCGCGCGAAACTCGTGCCCGCGACGATCGCACCGCCGCGTCCGTCCGGCGTGTACATGAGCTGCGTCTCGCGCGGCTGGCCGCTCTTGGCGCCGATCGTGTGCAGCACGAGTGAGGGGACCAGGATGCCGGAGACGATCACCCGCCCGCCGGTGAGCCGCTTCATGACCCGCTCGGCCACGGGGAGCGCCCGGGGTGCGACCCGGCGGAACGCGCGGGTGCGCGTCACCGGGGCCAGGACGCGCCGGAGGGTCGTGACGAGACGGTTCGCCATGCCCCGAGCATGCCATCGATCCCGCGGCGGGCGTGGGCGCGGCGCGCGCCGGTCAGGCCCGCGGCGCCGAGAGGTAGTGGGCGATCACGTACTCGGCGATCGCGATCGAACTGGTCGCGGCCGGCGAGGGGGCGTTGCGCAGCACCGTGACGGGCCCCACCTGGTCGACCGCGAAGTCGTCCAGCAGTTCACCGCCCCGTCCCCAGGCCTGCGCGCGCACGCCCGCGGCGGTCTTGTGGGTCAGGTCGCTCATCTTCAGCTCCGGCACGAACCGCCGCGCTTTGCGGAACCACAGCGGCTTGATCAGCGAGCTGCTGATCTCGTCCACTCCCATGCGCCAGTGCTGCTTGGCCAGTGGCCAGGCGCCCGGCCAACGCAGCGACTCCCACGTGTCCTTGGCCGACATCTGCAGCCAGGTGTAGCCCTCTCGCGCGAGCGCGGGCACGGCGTTGGGACCGACATGCACGTTGTCGTAGACGCCGCGCGTGAAATGCACGCCCAGGAACGGGAAGCGCGGGTCGGGCACGGGATAGATCATGCCCTTGACCAGGTCGCCGCGCTCGGCGGCGAGCTCCCAGTACTCGCCGCGGAACGGCAGGATCTTCGGCGACGGATCGGCGCCGACGAGCGTGGCCACCACGTCGGACTGCAGCCCCGCGCAGACGATGAGCCGGTCGAAGACATCCTCCGAGACCGGTGTCACGACGCGCACGGTGCCGTTCTCGCGGTGGATGCCGGTGACCTCGTGCCCCAGCCGGATCTCGCCGCCCGCGGCGCGCACGTCCTGTGCCATCGCCTCGGTGATGCTGGCGTAGTCCACCGCCGCGGTGTGGGGGGAGTGCACGGCGGCGACCCCGGCGACGTGCGGCTCGATCTCGTGCAGGCGCGCGACGTCGTCGACGCGCACGAGACCGGGCACACCGTTGGCGATGGAGCGTCGTTCGATCTCGGCCAGCGCGGGCAGCTCGGTCTCGTCGACGGCGACCACGAGCTTGCCGACCTCGCGGTAGGGCAGACCCTTGGCTTCGCAGAACTCGCGGATCGACACCCGGCCCGCCGCGCACAGCGTGGCCTTGAGCGATCCCGGTGCGTAGTAGAGACCGGCGTGCACGACGCCGGAGTTGCGGCCGGTCTGGTGCTGAGCGAGTCGCGGCTCCTTCTCGAGCACCGTGACCGCGGATCCGCGCTGGGCGAGGGCACGCGCGAGCGCGACGCCCACGATGCCTCCGCCGATGATTCCGATGCGCTCGGGCATCCGTGACTCCTCACTGCAAAAGGTGTTCCGGGTCGCGGCGCCCGGATCCGTCGTTCAGTCCTCGGCGACGCGCCGACCGATGTCGGTGCGGTGGTGCCCGCCCTCCAGGTGGATGCGCGCGAGCGCGTCGTACGCGCGCTCCCGCGCCTGGAAGAACGTGTTCCCGAGAGCGACGACGTTGAGCACGCGGCCGCCGGTGGCGATGAGTTCGCCGTCCTGGCGCGCGGTGGCCGCGTGGGCCAGGTGCACGCCGTCGACGGCGGCCGCGTCGTCGAGACCCGTGAGCACGCGGCCGGTGACGGGCGCGGCGGGGTAGCCCTCGCTGGCGAGCACGACGGTGACGGCGGCGGCCTCGGCGAACTGCGGGGCGGGCTCGTCCTCGAGGTGACCCGAGGCCGCGGCCATGAGCAGGGTCGACAGCGGAGTCGCCAGGCGCGCCAGCACGACCTGCGTCTCGGGGTCGCCGAAACGGGCGTTGAATTCGATCACCTTCACCCCCCGCTCGGTGAGGATGAGGCCGGCGTAGAGCAGACCGATGAAGGGCGTGCCCTCGGCGTCGAGCTGGCGGATGACCGGCTCCGCGACATCGCGCGTGACCTGGGCGACGAACTCGTCCTCGCCGCCGAAGGCGCCGGCCAGCCATGGCAGCGGCGAATACGCGCCCATGCCGCCGGTGTTGGGGCCGGCATCCTCGTCGAATGCGCGCTTGTAATCCTGCGCGGGTGACAGCGGGACGACGCGGTCGCCGTCGGAGACGAAGAACAGCGACACCTCGGGACCGGAGAGGAACTCCTCCACGAGCACCGGTGCGCCGGCGAGGTACTCGCCGGCGTGCGCGAGCGCGGCAGCGCGGTCCTCGGTGACGATGACGCCCTTGCCGGCGGCCAGACCGTCGGCCTTGACGACGAACGGCGCGCCGAACTCGTCGAGCGCCGCTTCGACCTCGGCGAGGGTGCGGGCCCGCACGGCCCGCCCGGTGGGCACTCCCGCGGCATCCATGATGCGCTTGGCGAAGGTCTTCGAGCCCTCCAGCTGGGCGGCGGCCTTGCCGGGACCGAAGGCCGGGATGCCCCGCTCGCGCAGCGCATCGGCGACCCCCGCCACGAGCGGCGCCTCCGGGCCGATCACGACGAGGTCGATCGCGTTCTCGTTGGCGTAGTTCGTCACGGCGACCGGATCGACCGGGTCGAGGTCGACGAGCGCGGCGTCGGCGCCGATCCCGGCGTTGCCCGGTGCGGCGAACAGCTCGTGCCCGGCTTCTTCGGCGCGCAGAGCGAGGATGATGGCGTGCTCACGCGCGCCCGAACCGAGGACCAGGATCTTCACCCGGCCAGCCTACCGAGCGGTGGTCGGCGGTAGCGTGGCGGGATGGCGCGGAAGATCACCACCGACGAGGGACGCGCGGCGCTCGCCGCCGTCGCGCAGGCCGCCACCCCTGCTCGCACCGACAATGCCACGGCGGTGCGCTACCTGCTGCAGCTGCTGGCCGAGAAGGCGCCGGGCAACACCGTCGAGGTGCGGGTGCCGCCCTTCGGTGCGGTGCAGGTGCTGGAAGGTCCCCGTCACACCCGCGGCACCCCGCCGAACGTCATCGAGACGGACCCGGCCACCTGGATCGCCCTCGCGACCGGCGCAGAGGCGTGGGCGGATGCCGCGGCGGCCGGCCGCATCCACGCATCGGGGACCCGCGCGGACCTGTCGGCGGTGCTGCCGCTGCGCCCCTGACCGTGCACCTGCCCCGCCGCGGCGCGCTCCCCTGTCGCCGGTGAGACAATGGAGGCATGACCGAGTCCGCGCGTGTGCGCCGCAGCCCGAAGTTCGCGGTGTTCCTCGGGCTCGGTGCCGCTCTCGGCATCCTGGCCGCCCTGATCCTCACGTTCGCGTTCGACGGCACGTCCGAGGTGAGCCCCAACACCGGCGTCGTCTACACCTCGACCCAGGTGTTCGGCTTCGTCGCCCTCATCTGCGTGCCGGTCGGCATTGCGATCGGCGGCATCGTCGCGGTCATCCTCGACCGCGTGCTGGCCCGCCGTGCGCGCGACGTGCAGATCGAGCACGAGCGCATCCGCACGCAGGACTGAGTCAGGCCAGTTCCGCGATGATCGGATGGATCGCCGCGTCGAACGCCACCACGTCGCCGCGCAAGCCATCGGTCACCGCGATCGTGAGCGAGCCGATCCACCACACCCCGCGCTGAGCCAGCGGCAGGACCTGCACGTTCAGCTCGAAGGAATGGGCGCGCCGGCCCACCCGACGCTCGTGCTCGGCGATCGCACCGGCATACGCGCGGTAGGACACCCGTGCGCCGGCGGCGGCATCGGCCACGTAGCGTTCGTGGGCGCGTCGTGCGTAGGCCACCACCGCCTCGGCGTGCGGAACCATCCCGTCGCGCAGTTCGTCATACCCCTCGGTGGGGAGGGCGGCGAGGCTGCCGAAGCCCTCGACCAGATCCAGCGGCACCGGGGAGGGGTGCGCCTGTGGTTCGACGGTCATCGCCCAGTAGCCGCGCCACTGGCGCTCGAGCACGGCTTGCGCATCCTCGTCGCGTTCGACGGATGCCGGAGGCAATCCCCGCAGCGGCGGCAGCTCGTCGGGGGAGCGGATGCCGAGGGCCTGGCGCACTCCGAGGGCTGCGAGCACCGCCTGGCTCGCGTCCTCGCGCACCACCCATTCGGGAGCCCCGCCGACCATGCGGCCATTGTAGGCCGGGCGTGTCGGGGTGGGGCAGGTCTGGAGGGGCCTGTCGCGGCGGGGCAGCCGCGCGGCCACGCTCGCGGACGGGCGAGGAGGATGGTCCCGCGAGGGTAGTCTGGTCGCGTGGCCCCACCCTCCCACAATCCCTATGCCGCTGCAGGTGTCGACACCGCTGCGGGCGATCTCGCCGTCGAACTCATGAAGACGGCCGTCAAACGCACGCATGGACCGGAGGTGCAGGGCGGCGTCGGCGGCTTCGCCGGCCTCTTCGACGCCACCGCGCTGACGGCGTACACGAAGCCGCTGCTGGCGACCAGCACCGACGGCGTCGGCACGAAGGTCGCCATCGCGCAGGCGATCGACAAGCACGACACGATCGGACTGGACCTCGTCGGCATGGTCGTCGACGACATCGTGGTGGTGGGTGCGAAACCCCTCTTCATGACCGATTACATCGCCTGCGGCAAGGTGGTGCCCGAGCGCATCGCCGACATCGTCAAGGGCATCGCCGCGGGCTGCGCCGAGACCGGCACCGCTCTCGTCGGTGGCGAGACGGCCGAGCATCCGGGACTTCTCGGCATCAACGACTACGACGTCGCGGGCGCCGCGACCGGCGTGGTCGAAGCCGACCGGGTGCTGGGAGCCGAGCGCGTGCGCGCCGGCGACGTCGTGCTGGCGCTCGGCTCCAGCGGCCTGCACTCCAACGGCTACTCGCTCGTGCGCCACATCGTCGCCGGTGCCGGCATCGCCTACGGCGACAACGCCGCCGATTTCGGAGCCACCTGGGGAGAGGCGCTGCTGGAGCCGACGCGGCTCTACACGACCCCGCTGCTGCGCCTGGCCGCCGAGTTCCCGGCCGATCTGCATGCGCTCAGCCACGTCACCGGGGGCGGCATCGCCGCGAACCTGGCGCGCGTGCTGCCGCTGGGCACCTGGGTCGACGTCGACCGGTCGACGTGGAGCCCGCCGCCGGTGTTCCGCGTGCTCGCCGACCTCGGCGACCTGGATCTCACTTCGACCGAGGGCACCTGGAACCTGGGCATCGGATTCCTCGCCGTCGTCTCGGCCGAGCGCGCGGATGCCGCGGCAGCCGCGCTCAACGCCGCCGGCATCCACACCTGGCAGGTCGGTGTCGTCCACGACACGGCGCTGCCGGACGGCGATTACGAACAGGGCGCCAAGGGCGTCGAGGGTGGTGCGGTTCGCCTGGTCGGCTCGTACCTCGAGCAGGGAACGGACTGACAACCCATGTGCGGAATCGTCGGCGTCGTCGGTCACGCCCCCGTCAACCAGGAGGTCTACGACGCGCTGCTGCTGCTGCAGCACCGCGGTCAGGACTCCACCGGCATCGCCACGGCCGAGCCGAGCGGCGTCGTGCACATGAACAAACAGCGCGGCATGGTGCGGGAGGCCTTCCGCACGCGTGACATGCGCACGCTCCTCGGCACGATCGGCCTCGGCCACGTGCGCTACGCCACGAAGGGCACGGCCTCCAGCGAAGAGGAGGCGCAGCCGTTCTACGTCAACGCGCCCTACGGCATCGTGCTCGTGCACAACGGCAACCTCACCAACACGCGCGAGCTCAGCGAAGAACTGTTCCGCACCGACCGCCGTCACCTGAACACCAGCTCCGACACCGAGCTGCTCGTGAACGTGCTCGCCAACGAGCTGCAGCAGACGATCCACGGCGAGCGGCTGAGCGCCGACGACGTGTTCACGGCCGTCACCCGGGTGCACCGCCGCGTCGAGGGCTCCTACGCCGCGATCGCGCTCATCGCCGGGTACGGGCTGCTGGCCTTCCGTGACCCCTTCGGCATCCGCCCCCTCATCCTCGGCACGCGCCGCACCGCCGACGGCCGCGACGAGTGGATCGTCTCGAGCGAATCACTCGTGCTCGAGAACGCCGACTACGAAGTCGTGCGCGACGTGCGGCCGGGCGAGGCGGTGTACATCGACATGGATGGACAGCTGCACTCCCGCCAGTGCGCCGACGAGACGCTGCTGGCGCCCTGCTCGTTCGAGTACGTGTACCTTGCCCGCCCCGATTCGATCATGAACGGCATCGCGGTGTACGAATCGCGGCTGCGGATGGGCGAGCGCCTGGCCGACACGATCGCCAAGCACACCCCGCCCGGATCCATCGACGTCGTCATGCCGATCCCCGACTCGTCCCGTCCGTCGGCGATGCAGGTCGCCCGCAAGCTCGGGCTCGAGTACCGCGAGGGCTTCTACAAGAACCGCTACGTCGGCCGGACTTTCATCATGCCGGGACAGGCGGTGCGCAAGAAGAGCGTGCGACAGAAGCTCAACGCGATGTCGAGCGAGTTCAAGGGCAAGAACGTGCTGCTCATCGACGATTCCATCGTGCGGGGGACGACCTCGAAGGAGATCATCCAGATGGCGCGGGATGCCGGCGCCAAGACGGTGACCTTCGCTTCCGCCGCCCCTCCGGTGCGGTACCCCCACGTCTACGGCATCAACATGCCGTCCCGGCACGAGCTCGTCGCGCACGGGCGCACGATCCCCGAGATCGCCGCGGAACTCGGCTGCGACCGGCTGGTCTATCAGGAGGTCGACGATCTCAAGGCCGCCATCCTCGAGGGCTCGGATCTCGTCGACCTCGACATGAGCTGCTTCGACGGCCGCTATGTCACGGGCACCGTCTCGGACGAGTACCTGGCCTGGGTCGAGGGCACCCAGGCATCTTGAGTCGCGAGGCGGCATCGCCGCGACCCGCGACGCCGGATCGGCGCGGCGGGGTGCTCGCGTTCGTCGGCATCGTGCTGTTCGCGTTCTCGCTGCGCAGCGCCGTGGCCTCGCTGTCGCCGCTCATCGACCTGATCTCCGCCGATTTCGCGCTGTCCGCGAGCGTCGTCGGCCTCATCGGCACCGCACCGCCGGTGTGCTTCGCCGTGTTCGGTCTGCTCGCGCCGCAGTTCGAGAAGCGCTTCGGACTCGAGAAGGTGACCGTTGCGGCGATCACGGTCGTCGCCGTGGGGTTGGTCATCCGCGCCTTCGCGGGCGATGCCATCGGCCTGCTCGGTGCGACGGCGCTCATCTTCGCCGGCGTCGGGACCGGCAACATCCTGCTGCCGCCGCTGGTGAAGAAGTACTTTCCGCGTCGGGTGGGGCTGCTGACGACCGTCTACTCGACCACCATGGCCGTCGCCACGTTCACGCCGCCGCTGGTCGCCGTGCCGCTGGCGGACGTCACGGGTTGGCGGATGTCGCTGGGCGTCTGGGCGGTCTTCGCCGCCGCCGCGACCCTCCCGTGGATCCTGATGCTGTGGCGCGCGCGGACCGATGCGCCCGAGGGGATCGCCGTCACGACGCCGCGTCTGTTCGCGCGGCTGTGGAAGCTGCCGCTGGCCTGGGCACTCGCGGTCGCCTTCGCCGTCTCGTCGATCCTGGCGTACACCTCGTTCGGGTGGCTGCCCACGATCCTCGTCGACATCGCCGGGGTGACGCCCCACGCCGCGGGCGCGCTGCTGTCGCTGTTCGCGCTGATGGGGCTGCCCGCCTCGCTGGCCGTTCCCCTGCTCGTGGCCCGGCTGCGCGCCGAACGGGTGCTCATCGCCATCGCGGTGTGCGCGGGATTCGCGGGCCTCGGCGGACTGATCGTCGCCCCGGAGGCCGCCCCGGCGCTGTGGGTGGCGCTGCTCGGGCTCACGCCGCTGCTGTTCCCCATGATCCTCGTGATGCTGGGGCTGCGCACCCGCTCGCACGAGACGGCCGTCGCCCTCAGCGGGTTCGTGCAGAGCATCGGCTACGCGATCGCTGCGGTGTTCCCGCTGGGGATCGGCCTGCTCCATGATGCGACGGGTCAGTGGACACCGGCACTGTGGGTGCTGGTCGGCGTGGTCGCCGCAGCGATCCCTGCCGGTTACGTCATCACCCGCGCACGCACGGTCGAAGAAGACTGGGAACGCCGTTACGGGCGGTGGTGAGAGGCGTTACGCCTTCTCGTCCTCGTACTCGTCGGCGTACTGATCCGCCCACTTGTCGACGTACTCGTTCTCATCACCTTCTGGGTGCCCCAATTCGCGTTCCAACGCGGCGTAGTTCACGCTCGGGCTGAACGACTTGAGTTCCCGGGCGATCTTGGTGTGCTTCGCCTTTTGACGGCCACGCCCCATGCGAGACCCCCTCATTTGTCTGAGCCGCGGGCTGCGACTGCCCGTCGTAATCACGATCCGGCCATATGCCGGGAAGAGTAGCATTCAGGATATCACGGAGCCCCGGGCCCGGCCCGAGGGGGAGGGCGTTGTTGCCATGTCTGACGAGTCCGCCGGAACCACCCCGCATCGAGCCGTGCTCGTCGGAGCGATCCCCGGCCAGCCGCCGCGGGTGCTGAAGGAAGCCGCGCGCTACGCCACGCTGCTCGGCGCCCCACTCGTGGTCGTGCACGTCGACGTGACGCGTTTCGTGACCTACGAGGATCCCGACGGCTACGTCCACTCCGCGCCGCTGGATCTGAACATCGCCACGGGAGAGGGGGATCTCGCCGAGGTGACCGCCGCTGCCGAGGCCGCGCTCGACGGGTCGGAGCTCTCGTGGAGCGTGCACCAGCTGGTGGGCGACCCGGCCCTGTCGATCAAGCACCTCGCCGATCAGACAGACGCGCGGCTCATCGTGGTGGGCACACGTCGCCGCGGGATCGGTGAGTCGATCCGTGAGTTCTTCACCGGATCGGTCGCCGCGCGACTCGCGCACCGTCAGCACCGGCCGATCCTCGTCGTGCCGCTGGACGAGCCGGCGCGCGACGACGAGGATCTCTGGCCAGAAGGCTGATCAGTCGCGCAGGCCCCGGATGAGGTTGCGGGCCGCGTCGTCGAGTGCCGAGATGAGGTCGTCGACGACGGATGCCGCCAGCGTGCCGCCGCGCGCGACGTGCGACCGCAGGTCACCGCGGATCTGCGCGCGGAACTCGGTCAGTGCGGTGTCGGCGCGGTGCAGTTGCTCGCGGCTGTAGGCGCGCGCATCATCGGCGACCGGCTGAGAGGCGGTGCTGCGCTCGCTGTGCGCGGCCGCGGCGAGATCTGCCTGCAGGCTGCGCATCGCCTCGCGGACGCTGCCGCGCACCTCATCGGCGATGAGGCGCACGCTGTCGGTGAGGCCGGCCTCGATCCCCTGCAGATCGCCCGCGCGGGCCGCCACCTCGGCGCGGCCGGCGTCAGTGATCTGATAGACGGTCTTGCGGCCGTCGACGAACTTCGTCACCAGCCCCTCCTCCTCCAGCTTCGCCAGGCGCGGGTACACCGTGCCGGCGCTGGGCGTGTACGTGCCGCCGGTGCGGTCGGACAGCGCCTGGATGAGGTCGTAGCCGTGGCGGGGTTCTTCGTCGAGCAGGCTCAGCAGGTACAGGCGGAGGTCGCCGTGCGAGAAGACGGGGGGCATCACCACTCCTCGGGCTCAGGGGCGGACAGGGGGTGTTCGGGCGTCGGTGCGGGGCTGCGGCGCAGCACCGTCACATCGCCCGAGACGCTGTGGGCGCGCATATCGAGGAACGAGCCGCTCAACTCGCCGATGGAACCGGTGTAGTTGACGCCGACCCCGACACCGCTGCCGCTGGAGCGGTTCACGCCGTCGATGAGCACCCGCCCGCTGACGCTGCGCACCGCGTAGTTGGTGGGCAGCTCCGGATCGAGCCGCACGGTCGCGTTGCCCGAGACCGTGTTGAGGTTCACCGCCTGGGCGGGTCCGGTGGAGTCGATGAGCATCGCGCCCGAGACGGTGTCGACCGTCGCTCGGCGCAGCGACCCGGAGGCGGCGATGTCGCCCGAGACGCTGTTCGCCGTCAACGCGCCCTCGAGACCTCGCGCCTGGGTGTCGCCCGAGACGGCGTTGACCGAGAGGTCCCCGGCCAAGCCGTCGACGATGATGTCGCCCGATACCGTGTTGAGCTTGGCTCCCGCCTGCAGCCCGGAAACGAGGGCGCTGGCGCTGACGACGCCGAGGGTGAGTGCGATGTCGCGAGGCACGGCCACGCTGATCTCGGCCTTCGGCCCGCCCGCACCGAAGTTGCGGAACGCCTCGAGGAAGTTGTCCCAGCGCAGCTGTGCGTGGTCGATCTCCAACTGGTCGCCCGAGGCTTCGATGCGCAGGTCCTTCACGGTGACGCCGTGCACTTCGACGCGGACGCCCGGCTCGTCGTGCGCCACGACGTCGATCTGTCCGCCGACGAGGCCGACTTTGAGTCTGCGGATGTCTTCGATGTCGATCACGCGGGTGTCGCCCGGGTGGATGATCCACTTCTCGAGGGTCATGTCTGCTCCTGGTGGGTGAAAGTCAAGATATATCGCGTGTGGTCACAGTAACACGATATATCGCGATGTCAATGCGTTCGTCCCCTTGCCTTGACCATGACGCAACGTCAACGCCTACCGTCGAATCGAGCGGAAGGAGAAGCGCATGGAGTGGTCCATCCAGGAGGTCGCCCGCATGGTCGGCGCGACGAGCCGCACGCTGCGCCACTACGGCGCCATCGGTCTGCTGCCGCCGACGAGTGTCGGACGCAACGGCTACCGGTACTACGACGAAGACGCCCTGGTTCGACTGCAGCGCATTCTCCTCCTGCGTCAACTGGGGCTGGGGCTGCCGCAGATCGCCGAGGTGCTGGGCCGGGAGATCTCGCCGCGGGAGGCGCTCGCCGTCCACGCGGCATGGCTGCGACAGGAGCAGGAGCGTCTGGCCCGGCAGATCGCGGCTGTGGAATCGACCATCGCGAGGTTGGAGGGAGGTGAACAACTCATGGCACAGGACATGTTCGACGGATTCGATCACACGCAGTACAGCGAGGAGGTGACCAAGCGCTGGGGTGCGCAGGCCTACGCGCAGGGCGACCGGTGGTGGCAAGGGCTCGACGCGAGCGACCGGGATGCCTGGAAGCAGCGGTCCACCGAGCTGGCGAGGGAGTGGACCCGGGCCGCGGCACGAGGCGTCGCTGCCGACTCCGACGAGGCTCAGGCACTGGCCGAGCGCCACGTCGCCTGGCTGACCGACGTCCCCGGTGCTCCCACCGGGCCGTCGCAGATCAAGGGGTACGTCAGCGGCCTCGGCGAGATGTATGTCGCTGACGAGCGCTTCGCGGCGAACTACGGCGGCGCGGCGGGCGCCGCGTTCGTGCGCGATGCGCTGCGGATCTACGCCGAGCGGGCGCTGTAGCCCGCACACAGAACGACGGCCCGGCGCGCGATGCGCCGGGCCGTCGTTCTGTGGACGTCTTTAGACCCTCTTGTTACCGCTGATGACGCGGAAGAGGAATGCGATCAACGCGATCACACCGACGATCAGGGCAACCCACAGCAGCCAGTTGAGGGCGGTGTTCAGTCCGCCGACAATGGCAAGCACGATCGCGACGACGATGATGATCAAGAGTGCGATGTTCATGGGGGCTCCTAGTCTGTACTCCCATCACCCGCAGGGAAGCGGGGTGAGGCGCGGGTCAGCGCTCGTCGAACACGCTAGCCAGGCTGGGAGTCTCATGCCGAGGTCTTGACTGGGTCTCCTCGGCAGTGGTAAATGTGCGCGCGACCGCTGTCAACCCCCTGCGCACGGAAGGTGGAGGTCCTAGCGTCGAGGCATCCACGAACGAGGAGGCGACATGCCACAAGGACGAGGTTCGAACAGCCTGAAGGATCCCGAGCTCTACGAAGAGCTGCGCAAGGACGGCGCGTCGAAGGAGAAGGCCGCGCGGGTGTCCAACGCCGCCGCACGCGATGGGCGCTCGGCCGTGGGGGGACGCGGCGGCCGGTCCGGCGACTACGACGACTGGACGGTCGCGGATCTACGCGCCCGTGCGAAGGAGCTGGGCCTGCGCGGGTACTCGGGCAAGCGCAAGGCGGAGCTCATCTCGATGCTCCGCAACCACTGACGGTGCCGCGCCTGCGGCGCGTGCGGCCGGGCGTAGACGTCGGCATCCGTCGCCTACGGGCGGGGGCGGGGTTCCGCTACGTCGACCACCGCGGGGCCGGGATCGACGAGGGGGACCGGGAGCGGATCACGCGGCTGGTCATCCCGCCGGCGTGGCGGGACGTCTGGATCAGCGCCGCCCCGAATGGTCACATCCAGGCGATCGGCGTCGACGACGCCGGGCGCACCCAGTACCTCTACCACCCCGATTGGGCACCGAAGCGCGACAAGGGCAAGTACGCCCGTGCGCTGCAGCTGGCCGAGGCGCTGCCGCGCGCGCGGGCGCGGGTGACCACGGCGCTGCGGCAGGAAGGACTGGATCGCGAGCGGGTGCTCGCGGCCGCATTCCGCCTACTCGACCAGGCAGCGGTGCGCATCGGCTCCGAGCGGCATCTGGCCCGTACCGGCAACCGCGGGCTCACCACGCTGCAGCGCCGACACGCGAGCGTGGACGGCGCGACGGTGTCGCTGAGCTTCCCGGGCAAGAGCGGCAGGCGCCAGCTGATCGAGATCGACGACGCCGACCTCGCCGCCGCGGTGGAGCTGCTCGCGGTGGGACGACCGTCCTCGCCGCTGCTGTCGTGGCAGCGCGGTCGACGCCGCACCCGGCTCCTGCCGCAGGAGGTCAACGCGTACGTGCGGGAACTCACCGGCGGAGATTTCACGGCGAAGGACTTCCGTACGCTGCGCGGGACGATCCTCGCCGCCGACACCCTCGCCCGCATCGGCACGGTGGACACCAAGCGCGACCGCAAGCGCGCGGAGGTGCTGGCAGTGCAGCGCACCGCCGACGCGCTCGGCAACACCCCGTCGGTCGCGCGGGGGTCATACATCGATCCGCGGGTGTTCTCGCGGTACCGGAAGGGACGGATGCTGGATACGTCGGTCTCGCCGGAATCGGCGATCCGCGCGCTCATTTCGGGCGAGCATCCCTAGCCTGAGCGCGTGGTGCGGTTCTCCTGGGTAACGCTCGCCCTCGTCGTGCTCGGCGGCGTGCTCGGCGTCGCCGTGCGTGCCGCCTTCGTGCTCCCCTGGGGATCGGGGACGCATCCGCTGGTCGTGCCCGCGATCACCCTGCTCATCAACGTCGTCGGCTCCTTCCTGATCGGCCTCGTCGCCGGCCGCCTGGACGCGCGCCGACCGCGGCTGCGCGCGTTCCTCGGCACCGGGGTGCTGGGCGGCTTCACGACGTACAGCGCGTTCGCGGTGCAGACCGTGCAGCTGTTCGGCGCCGCACCGGTGGTGGGGCTGCTGCTCGCGGCCGTCTCGGTGCTCGGTGGTGTCGCGGCTGCCGCCTGGGGGCTCGTGCTCGGCCGGCGCTCGAGGGTGCCGGACGCGGCGGTGGTCGAATGAACGGTCTGGAGGTGCTCGCGCTGGCCGCCGCGGGAGGGGTCGGCGCCGGCGCGAGGTACACGGTGGATGCCATCGTGATGCGCGGGCGCGGCGATGCCTTCCCCGCCGGAGTGCTGCTGGTCAACATCCTCGGGTCGCTCCTGTTCGGGCTCATCACGGGTCTCGGCGCGGTGCTCGCCCCGGTCTGGGGAGGGATCATCGGGGTGGGGCTGCTCGGCGGGTTCACCACGTTCAGTGCGGTCAGCCTCGACTCCGTGCTGCTGGCGCAGCGGGGTCGCCGGGAATGGGCCGTGGTCAACCTCGCCGCGACGTTCGTCCTGGCCGTTCTCGCCGCCGTGATCGGCATGGTCGTGGGGGGCCTCATTACGCGGTGACCTGGGGTTGGATGCCCCGTGGGATACTGGCATTCGATACACCCGCGTATCCGCCGCGCTCGCGGCATCCGTACTCCCGCATCCACGCTCGCAAAGGCAGCCCGTGTCGAACCTCGCCGTCCTGAGCCTCAAGAACCGCGCTCTCATCGCCCTCGTGACGATCGTCGCCGCCGTCTTCGGTGGCCTCGCCCTCACGAACCTCAAGCAGGAACTGATCCCGTCGATCGAGTTCCCCGCGCTGTCGGTGATCGCGAGCTACCCGGGTGCCTCGCCCGACGTCGTGGCCAACGACGTCTCCGCGCCGATCGAGTCCGCCATCCAGGGGGTTCCCGGGCTCGAATCCACGAGCGCCACGAGCACGACCAACGCGTCGATCATCCAGGCGTCTTTCGAGTACGGCACGGATCTGGCCACTGCGGAGCAGAAGATCTCGCAGGCGATCAACCGCATCAAGGGCCAGCTGCCCGAGTCGGTCGATCCGCAGGTGTTCAGCCTCTCGATCGATGATCTGCCGGTCATCCAGCTGGCCGTCACCGGCTACGACGACGAAGCCGCCGTGCAGGAGCTGCTGGAGCAGGCCGTCATCCCCGACCTCGAGGACGTCGACGGGGTCAACTCCGCCGAGGTCATCGGCGGAGCAGGGCAGCGCATCACGATCACCCCCGACCAGGAGGCGCTCGCCGCCGCGGGCTTCACACAGCAGGCCATCAGCGACGCCCTCGAGCAGAACGGCGTGCTCTTCCCGGGTGGGGGCATCACCGAGGGCGACCAGACCCTCACCGTGCAGACCGGCGCGAAGATCTCGTCGATCGAGGAGATCGGGCAGCTGCCGCTCGTGCCCACCGACGCCGCCCAGTTCGGCGCCGGGACGGTCACCATCGCCGACGTCGCCACCGTCACCGAGGAGACCGACCCGCAGACCTCGATCTCGCGCGTGGACGGTCAGCCCGCGCTCACGATCGCGGTGACCAAGCTCCCCGCCGCCAACACCGTCGATGTGTCGACGGGGGTGCTGGCGGTGCTCCCCGACCTCGAGGACGCCCTCGACGGGCAGGCCGAGTTCACGGTCGTCTTCGACCAGGCCCCCTACATCCAGCAGTCCATCGAAGCGCTCGCGCAGGAGGGCCTGCTCGGCCTCGCCTTCGCAGTGCTCGTGATCCTGCTGTTCCTGATGTCGGTGCGCTCCACCCTCGTCACCGCCATCTCGATCCCGACGAGCGTGCTCATCACGTTCATCGGCATCCAGGCGTTCGGGTACTCCCTCAACATCCTCACCCTCGGTGCGCTCACGATCGCGATCGGGCGCGTCGTGGACGACTCGATCGTCGTGATCGAGAACATCAAGCGGCACTACGTCGGCACCGCCGACAAGCTGCGGTCGATCCTGCTCGCGGTGCGCGAGGTGGCCGCCGCCATCACGGCATCCACCATCACGACCGTCGCCGTGTTCCTGCCCATCGCCTTCGTCGGCGACATGACCGGCGAGCTGTTCCGGCCGTTCGCACTCACGGTGACGATCGCGATGACCGCGTCGCTGCTGGTCTCGCTCACGATCGTGCCGGTGCTGGCCTACTGGTTCCTGCGCCCGGGCAAGCCCCTCCTCGACGCCGACGGCAACCAGGTCGACCCCGAAGACCCGGCCGCACCGCCCTCGCGACTGCAGAAGGCCTACCTGCCGGTCCTGCGCTGGACGCTCAAGCACTCGTGGATCACGCTGCTGCTGGCCGTGCTCGTGCTGGCCGGCACGGTCGCTGCCGCGCCGTTCATGAAGACCAACTTCCTCGGCGACACCGGCCAGAACACCTTCACGATGACGCAGGACCTCGGTCCCGCGGCATCGCTCGAGGCGAAGGATGCCGCGGCGCAGACCGTCGAGGACGCCCTGCTCGAGGTGGACGGCATCGAGACCGTGCAGGTCTCGATCGGCTCCAGCGGCTCGGCTCTCGTCGACGCGTTCTCCGGCGGCTCCAGCGGCGCGACCTTCTCGGTCACGACCGACCCCGACGCCGACCAGCTGGTCGTCCGCGAGGATGTGCTCGGCGTCGTCACCGGCCTCGAGGGCGTCGGCGACGTCGCGATCTCCGCCACCGGCGGGTTCGGCTCCAGCGACATCGAGATCGACGTCACCGCCCCCGATCAGCAGACGCTGCAGGAGGCGACGGATGCCGTCGTCACCGCCATCGACGGCCAGGACGGCGTGGAGCAGGTGACCACCAACCTCTCCGACGCGCTGCCCTACATCGCCGTGGTCGTCGACCGTGACGCCGCCGCCGCGCTCGGCCTCTCTGAGGTCGCCGTGGGCGCCCTCGTGTCGAGCACGATGCAGCCGCAGCAGCTGGGGACCGTTGAGATCGACGACACGGCCTTGACGGTCTACCTCGCCGCCTCGCAGACGCCGGCCACCCTCGAGGAGCTCCGCAACCTGCAGGTGCCGTCGGCGACGGGGCCCGTGGCGCTGTCGGAGATCGCGAGCGTCGAGGAGAGCCAGGGCCCGACCTCGATCACGACCGAGGGCGGTCAGCGCACCGCGACGGTGAGCGTCACCCCGTCGGGCGACGACCTCACCACCGCATCGGCCGTCGTCACCGAGGCGCTCGCCGAAGCGGACCTGCCCGCCGCGGCAGACGCGACTCTCGGCGGCGTGGTCTCGCAGCAGGAGGACGCGTTCACCCAGCTCGGCCTCGCGATGCTCGCGGCGATCCTCATCGTCTACATCGTGATGGTCGCGACCTTCAAGTCGCTGCGCCAGCCGCTGCTGCTGCTCGTGTCGGTGCCCTTCGCGGCGACCGGTGCGATCCTGCTGCAGATCGTGACGGGCGTGCCGCTGGGCGTGGCATCCCTCATCGGTGTGCTCATGCTGATCGGCATCGTCGTGACGAATGCGATCGTGCTGGTGGACCTCGTCAACCAGTACCGGGTCAAGGGACTCACCGCGCACGACGCGACCATCGCCGGCGGCGCGCGACGCCTGCGGCCCATCCTCATGACGGCGCTCGCGACGATCTTCGCCCTGACGCCGATGGCCATCGGCATCACCGGTCACGGCGGCTTCATCTCGCAGCCGCTCGCGATCGTCGTGATCGGCGGGCTCATCTCGTCGACCGTGCTGACCCTGCTCGTGCTGCCGACGCTCTACAACCTCGTCGAGGGGGCGCGGGAGCGCCGCCAGGCCAAGCGGGGCGCGCTGACCCCGGCCGTGGCGGGCGGACCCGCTCTGGCCGGCACCGAGCCCGAGACCACGACGGCGTCGGTGCCCCTGACGCGCCGGGACCGTCGCGCACAGGCGGCCATGATGTCCCTGCCCGTCGTGATCCCCGACGCAGTCGACACCCGTCAGGCTGCAGCCTCGGATGCCGCGCCGGTCACGGTCGCCGAGCCTGCCGCCGAGGAGCCGGCCGTCGCTGAGACTGCAGCCGAGGAGCCGGCGGTCGCAGACCCCGACGATGACGCGCTGTCGGCGCTCGCGCAGGCGGTGCAGCCGGCCCGCGTCGGCGACGACACGCAGTGGGCGCAGCCGGAGGCGCAGCAGGCCGAGCAGCCGACGGTGGAGGCGCCCGCCGAGGCCGAGGGCGACGTTCCTGCGGCAGAGGCGGACGCGGACGCGGAGACGGTCAGCGAAGCCGAGGCGGAGGCGGAGCCCGAGGCTCAGGCCGCCGAGGATCCCGACGCCGTGACGGAGTCGGTCGTCGCGGATGAGCCTACGGCCGAGAACGATGAGACCGAGGTCGAGGTCGCGGGCGAGTCCGACGCTGACGCTGGCGCAGACGATGCAGACGCGGACGACGCAGACCACGCCGGCAGCCGGGACGACGCCGCGCCGATCGCCGAGAACGACCAGACGCCGTCCGCCTCCGACGAGGAGCCCGAGCGCCGGGAGGACGACGGCCGCGACTGAGCCGGCTCAGGGGGTGCGGTAATCCGCACCCCACTGCAGCTGCCACTGTTCGCCCGGCGCCAGCCAGCGCAGGCCGATGCCCGAGTTGAGGGCGTCGGCGGGGGCGGTCAGCGGCTCGATCGCGAGGGCGACCGGCTGGCCGGGATAGCGGTCGGTCGTGAACAGCTGCAGGTAGTCGAAGCCGCTGCCGGCCCACACGTCCACCGAGCTGCCGTCGGGTGCACGGAGCACGGCGTGCGCGCGATCCTCGTCGTCACGGACGAGCCTGCTGTAGGCCGTGTCGAGGTCGAGATCGCCGACGATGCGCGGCGCACGCAGATCCGTCGCCTCGTCGACGGGCACCTCGGCGACCGGCAGCATCCGCTCATCGAGTGAGAAGCGCGTGGCGGCATCCACCTGCACGGTGAGGTCACTCGTCGCGGCCGTGCCGATGCAGAAGTACGGGTGGGCGCCCAGGGCCACCGGCGCCTCCTCGTCGCCCAGGTTCAGCAGGCGGTGCGTCACGGTCAGCGACATGTCCGTGACGGCATACGTGACCTCGGTCGCCAGGTGGAACGGGTACCCGGTCTGCGGGTACACGTCGGCCGCGAGGATGACGGTGTCTTCGGTGTACTCGATGGGCTGGTAGCCGGTGTAGCGCAGCAGTCCGTGCGAGGCGTTCCCCGTCTTGGGGTCGGTGATCGCGAGCTGGCGGGTGACGCCGCGCTGCGTCCATGCCCCGTCGCGCACGCGGCTCGCCCACGGCACCAGCACGATTCCCGATGCCGCAGGCGCCGGCGTGTGGTCGGGGTAGCGCGGAACGAGGTCGACATCGCCCACGGCGAACGCCCGTAAACCGGCTCCCACCTGGGAGATCTCCGCCGTCGTTTCGCCTGATCGGATCGTGAACCTGCGGCCGGTGGGATCGTACGGCGAATGAGTGCTCATGCCGCCATGGTAGGGCGGCGGGCAGTTTCCCAGCTGGCACCCATATACTCGTTCGGTCGGCTCTGGACACTGCGCATGATCGCGTGGATGGGTTTGTGAGTCCAAAGGGGCCGATGGTGGGCGTCGATCGACGCGCATGACCATCATCGATAATGGCCCCGGCCGACGAATGTCCGGGTATACCTGCGCGCTAGCGGGTGCTGTTCTCGTGTGTTGAGAACCCAGAAGGACATTTCCATGCCCAAAAGCAAGAAGCCCGCAGGCGGCCGCGCCGCCAAGAACTTCGAGCCCCGCTACGGCGCGAAGACCAGCTTCCAGGACCGCAAGCGTCGCCCCGGCGAGGCATCCACCGGCACCGCCGGCTCGAAGAGCCCCAGCCACCGCGGCTACCGCCCGGCTGCGGAGACCGCCGACGCCGCTCCCAAGCGCCGCTGGACCGCGCAGGAGAAGGTCGGCCGCGACGAGGCCCGCAGCATCCGCAGCACCGCCGGCGACGACCGTCCCCGCCGCTCCTTCGACGACCGCCCGGCGCGCGATGACCGTCCCGCCCGCGATGACCGCGGTGGCTACCGCGGCGACCGCGTGTCGCGCGACGACCGCCGCCCTTCGGGTGATGGCCGTCCCTCCTACCGTCCCGAGCGTCCGGCACGCTCCGGAGACGACCGCGGTGCGCGTTCCTACGGCGACCGCCCGCAGCGCTCGTACGGCGACCGCCCGCAGCGCGATGACCGTCCGGCCCGTTCGTACGACGACCGCCCGCAGCGGTCCTACGGCGACCGTCCGCAGCGCGATGACCGTCCGGCCCGTTCGGGTGACGACCGTCCGGCCCGTTCGTACGGCGACCGCCCGCAGCGGTCCTACGGCGACCGCCCGCAGCGCGACGACCGTCCGGCGCGCTCGTACGGCGACCGCCCGCAGCGTGACGACCGTCCGGCTCGTTCGTACGGCGACCGCCCGGCCCGCCCCTACGGCGACCGCCCGCAGCGTGACGACCGTCCCGCCCGTTCGTACGGCGACCGCCCGGCCCGCTCCTTCGACGACCGTCCCCGTCGCGACGACCGCCCCGCGCGTTCGTTCAACGATCGCCCCGCGCGTTCGTTCGACGACCGTCCCCGCCGCGACTCCGGCGACCGCCCGGCCCGCTCGGACTGGAATGCCGAGTCCAAGACCAAGGCGCAGCAGGACCACGTCGACGTCGTGCACGAGCGTCTGCAGGCCGAGGCCGTGCAGGCCGGCGAGGTCGCCGATGTGACGTTCTCGAGCCTCGGGCTCGGCGACAACATCGTCCGCGTCCTGAAGGACCTCGGTGCCCCGAGCCCCTTCCCGATCCAGGCGGCCACCATCGCCCCGATCCTCGAGGGCAAGGATGTGCTCGCCCGCGGCCGCACCGGCTCCGGCAAGACGATCGCGTTCGGCGCCCCCCTCGTGGAGTCGCTGCTGCGCTCGCAGGCAGGCAAGCGTCGTGAATTCGGCCGTCTGCCCAAGGCGCTCGTCCTCGCCCCGACCCGTGAGCTCGCGCTGCAGATCGACCGCACGATCCAGCCGATCGCGCGCAGCGTCGGCATCTTCACCACGCAGATCTACGGCGGTGTGCCCCAGGCGCGCCAGGTCGGTGCGCTGAAGAAGGGCGTCGACATCATCATCGGCACCCCCGGCCGCATCGAGGACCTGGTCGCCCAGGGCAAGCTCGACCTCTCCGAGGTGCAGATCGTCGTCCTCGACGAGGCAGACCACATGTCGGAGCTCGGATTCCTTGAGCCGATGCAGCGCATCCTCCGCCTCGTCGCCGACGGCGCCCAGAAGCTGCTCTTCTCGGCGACGCTCGACCGTGAGGTCGCGGCGCTGGTCGACGAGTTCCTCGTTGAGCCGGCCGTCTACGAGGTCGCCGGTGAGGACCAGGACTCCAGCACGATCAACCACCGCGTGCTCGTGATCGACCACCGCGACAAGGCCGAGATCCTCTCGTCGCTCGTGGACCGCGATGGCAAGACGCTCGTCTTCGCCCGCACCCGTGCGTACGCCGAGATGCTCGCCGAGCAGTTCGACGACCAGGGCATCCCCGCGGTGGCTCTGCACGGTGACCTGAACCAGGCCAAGCGCACGCGCAACCTGCAGCGTCTCACCGACGGCCGCGTCAGCGTGCTCGTCGCCACCGATGTCGCCGCCCGCGGCATCCACGTGGACGACATCGACCTGGTGATCCAGGCCGACGCGCCCGACGAGTACAAGACGTACCTGCACCGCTCGGGCCGCACCGGCCGCGCCGGCCGCACCGGCACGGTCGTCACCCTCATCCCGCGTCAGCGCCGTCGGCGCATGACCGAGATGCTCGAGCGCGCCGAGATCGACGCGCCGTTCGAAGAGGTGCGCGTCGGCGACGACGTGCTCGACGAGCTGGCCGGCCGCCAGCTGGCCGACGTCGACGCCTGATCGACGGCAAGCGCCCCGGAACCTCCGTGTTCCGGGGCGCTTCGTCGTTTCCGGCCGCTGCGGATCCCCGGTACAGGAGATCTCCGCAGAACAGGCCGATTCCGGCTGCATCCGTCCTGTTGCCGTGATTCCTCCTGTTGTGGGGAGGTGGGTGGATGCTGGGCGGGGCGACTGCGCCCGCGGCGGTGAGCGCCGGTACCCGGCCCGCGCCGCCTCCCCGGAGCAGGAGGTCTCCCGGAAACAGGCTGGGCCGGCTGCATCCGTCCTGCAACGGGGAGATCGCCTGTTTTGGGGCGGTCGTCAGAAGAGCATCGGCGCCGCCGCGGCGGCGCGACCGCGCGCCGTGGTCACGACGGCGCCCGGCCGCGGCGTCAGGCGGGGCGTGTCGTCCTCCTCGGCGCCGTTGAGCCGGTGCATCCGCAGCAGCGGACGCACGCGCTGCGCCAGCCAGGAGCGATACGCCTTGGGCGCACCGACGGCTGCCCCCGGGTACAGGCCGCGATACGACGACACCAGCTCCGGATGCTCGCGCTCGAGCCACTGCATGAACCACGGCTTCACGCCGGGCCGCAGGTGCATCGCGCCCCACACGACCCGCCCCGCACCGGCATTCTTGATGCGCCGCAGCGCATCGTCCAGCACGGCGACCGAATCGGTGAGGTGCGGCACGATCGGCATGAGGAAGACGGTCACCCGGAATCCGGCGTCGGCCGCGGCGCGCACGGTGTCGAGCCTGGCCTGGAACGACGGCGCCCCCGGCTCGATCGCCGCGCGCAGGTGCTCGTCGGCGACGGCGATCGACATGGCGATCGACACCGGGACGGAGGCTGCGGCATCGCGCAGCAGCGGCAGGTCTCGCCGGATCAGCGTGCCCTTCGTGAGCACGGAGAACGGCGTCCCCGAGGCGGTGAGCGCGCCGATGATGCCGGGCATGAGCCGGTAGCGGCCCTCGGCCCGCTGATAGGGGTCGGTGTTGGTCCCCAGCGCCACGGTCTCCCGCGCCCACGACCCCCGGTTCACCTCGCGGGCGAGCACCTCGGCGACGTTGATCTTCACGACGATCTGCGAATCGAAGTCGCGCCCGGCATCGAGATCGAGGTACTCGTGCGTGCCGCGGGCGAAGCAATACACGCACGCATGACTGCAGCCGCGGTAGGGGTTCACCGTCCAGTCGAACGGCATGGCGGAGGCCCCCGGAACGCGGTTGAGCGCCGACTTGCACTGCACCTCGTGGAACGTCATCCCGGCGAACTCGGGGGTCGTCACCGAGCGCACCAGCCCGTCGATGCGTTCCATCCCGGGCAGGGCGTCGGCATCCACCACGCCCAGTTCTTGACCCTGCCACCGCATCGTTCCATGGGAACAGAACTTCGAGACTGTGTCAATACGACGTCGGTTCAGTTCGAACGGCGCGCGCAGCGGACCGGTCGGCGGGCCGCCGCCGACGGGGGAGAATGGACACGTGACGGATCCCCCACCGCCGACCTCCCGCCGCGCCCTGCGCGCAGCGGTCGAGGACCCGCGCCCCGAGCCCGGGGCCCGGCGCCGTGCCGCGCGGCGCCGGGGGATCGTCGTGCTCACCGTCATCGGCGCCCTGCTCGCGTGGGGCGTCATCGCCCTCCTCTTCTCGGTGCTGGCGCCCGGCGACGCGCAGCCGGCGGGAGCCCCCGCGGCCGATCGGGGTCCCGCGCCCTGGGCGACCGCGCTTCCCGTGCCCACCCTGCGGGGCGCCACACCGCCCGAGCAGTCCGCCGCCCCCGCCGAGGCTCCGGCCCCCGCGCCGGCCGACGGCCTCTGCGCCGAGGCCGCGGTGACCGAAGCGTTGGCCGCGGGTGACGACGCTGCGGTCATCGCGGCCGCCGGCGGTGCCGCCGCGTTCCGCGAGCGGGTGGCATCGGGGGCCGTCCCGTGCATCGACCTCGCCGACCCCGCTCGGGTGTGGGTCGTCGTCAACAAGCAGCGCCCGTACGCGCCGCTGGAGTACGCCCCCTCGCCGCTCGTGTCGGCGGGGACGGCGGCGGATGCCGGTCACGCGATCCTGCGCACGGATGCCGCCGCCGCCCTCACCCAGATGGTCGCCGCCGCCCGCGCCGCCGGCGCCGGCGAGATCGGCGCACAGAACGGCTACCGCGCGTACGGGATGCAGCGGTCGATCTACGACGCGCAGGTCGCCCAGCGCGGTGCCGCGGGGGCCGACCTCGTGAGTGCCCGGCCGGGCTTCAGTGAGCACCAGTCGGGTCTCGCCGTCGACATCGTCCCGTGCGACCCGGCATGCGGCACTCTCGACGATCTCGCCGGCACGCCCGCCGACGCATGGATCCGCGACCACGCCTGGGAGTACGGCTGGATCGTCCGCTACGAAGAGGGCTACACGGCCATCACCGGCTACGCGTACGAGCCGTGGCACCTGCGCTACGTCGGCACCGACCTCGCCCGGGCCTACCGGGAGGGTGGCTTCCACTCGCTCGAGGAGTTCTTCGAGCTGCCGCCGGCGCCGGACTACGCCGACTAGCGGCATCCCACAATTGCGCGGTACTCAGTTCCACTCATCGCGACATCCGATCCCACAAACAGGTGCGGTGCGCTGCTGTGGAGCCTAGACTCGCCACGGCGGCGCCGCCGATCGGTGAGCGGTGCCACACCGAGACGTCTGAGTACCCGGCGGCTGCACCGCCGACGAACCGAAGGGGGCCTGCGCATGGAGCGCGACATCTACGACGAGGACCACGAGGCGTTCCGCGACGTCGTCAAGGAGTTCATCAAGCGCTACGCGACCAACGAGAAGCGCGAGCAGTGGGATGCCGACGGCGAGATCGACCGGGCGACGATGCTCGCCGCCGGTGAGGCCGGCATCATCGGGCTCTCCGTGCCGGAGGAGTTCGGCGGCGCGGGCATGCTGCAGGACTACCGCTTCCGCACGATCGTCAACGAAGAGGTCATCGGCGCCGGCGCCGGGTCGCTCGCGGGCGCCTTCGGCATCCAGGACGACCTCGCGGTGCCCTACCTCGTGCACATGGGCACGCAGGCGCAGAAGGAGAAGTGGCTGCCCCGCATGGCCACCGGCGAGATCCTCGGCGCGCTGGCGATGACCGAACCCGGCGCCGGCAGCGACCTGCGCGGCATCAAGACCACCGCGAAGAAGGTCGACGGCGGTTACATCGTCAACGGCGCGAAGACGTTCATCTCGTCGGGCAAGACCGCCGACATCGTCGTCACCTTCGTCAAGACCGGCGAGGGGACCCGCCCCGACGCGTTCAGCCTGCTCATCCTCGAGAACGGGATGGAGGGCTTCGACCACGGCAAGAAGCTGAACAAGATGGGCTCGCACGGTCACGACACCGCCGAGCTGTCGTTCACCGACGTGTTCGTGCCCGAGGAGAACCTCATCAGCGGCACCGAGGGCCAGGGCTTCATCCAGCTGATGATGAACCTCCCGCTCGAGCGGCTGTCGATCGGCATCGCCGCGGCATCCGCCTCGCAGGCGGCGCTGGCGTGGACGGTGGAGTACACCAAGAGCCGCGAGGCGTTCGGCGAGCGGGTCATCGACTTCCAGAACACGCGGTTCAAGCTTGCGGACGTCGCCACCACCGTCGACGTCATGTGGGCGTACCTCGACAAGGCCCTGATGTCTTACAAGGAGGGCAAGCTCACCGCCGAGGAGGCCGCGAAGGTCAAGTTCTGGACCACCGACCGCGAGTGGGAGATCCTCGACACCTGCGTGCAGCTGCACGGCGGCTACGGGTACATCACCGAGTACCCGATCGCCCGGGCGTTCCTCGACGCGCGCGTGCACCGCATCTACGGCGGCACGAACGAGATCATGCGCGACATCGTGAGCCGAAAGATCGCCGGCAAGCGCTGACACCGACGCACCCGGATGCCGCGGTCCCCTTCGGGTGGGCCGTGGCATCCGTCGTTCCCGGGCTGCCGCGCGGCGGTGCGCCCCCGCCAGAAACCACTTTCCGGTTCAGACGCCGCGCCGTGCGCGGTGTATCGACCGAGAAGTGGTTTCTCAGCGATGAGGGATGCCGCGGGGAGGGGACGCGGCGGGCGCGGGGCGTCGGGCGGGGCGGGATGCCGCGGGGCGGGGTGCCGTGAGTGCGGGGACGGCGGTCAGGCGCGCGGCCAGGTGAGCCAGAGCAGCAGGGCGGTGACGGCCCAGAACGCGACGACGAAGACCGTGTCACGCGTGCGCCAGGGCACGAGGTGCCGTTCGGTGCGGTCGGGGTACGCGCCGAACGCGCGGGAGTCCATCGCCAGCGCCACCCGCTCGGCGTGGCGGATCGCACTCGCCAGCAGCGGCACGATGTAGCCGCCCCAGCGCGCGATCGCGGCGAACGGCCCCCGCCCGCCGTGCGACCCGCGCACGCGGTGCGCCTGGCGGATGACGTCGAGCTCGTACCGGAACCGCGGCACGAAACGGAAGGCCGCCAGCGCCGTGTAGCCGATGCGGTACGGCACCCGCAGCTGCTGCACCATGGCGCGCACGAGGTCGGGGCCCGTGGTGGTGAGCCCCGCCATGAGAGCGAGCGCGACGATCGCGCCGAGCCGCAGCGCGGTGGCCATGCCGATGCGCAGCGCCCCGGCGTACAGCGTCCACTCGCCCACCTGCAGCACGGGGGCGGTGTCGGCGACCTGGGCGGCATCCACCCAGACGCTCATTCCGAAGCCCAGTAAAAGGATGCCGGCGGGCACGGCCAGCAGCAGCAGCGCCGCGAGGCGCAGTGTGAACCGCACCCCGACCAGCACCACGAGGTACGACAGCGCGAGGAAGGCCAGCGGGGTGGCCAGATCGCGGCTCGCGACGAGGGCGATCATCGCCGGGACGGGGGCCGCGAACTTCGCCAGCGGGTTCAGGGCGTACAGGAACCGCACCGGCGACGCCGGGCGCGCCTCGGCGTACGGGTCGGCGACGGCGGTCATGCGCGGCCTCCGGGGAGGTCGGCCAGTCGCACGACCGATTGCACCCGCGGATGCCGCGTCACCCCGCGCAGCGCTTCGCGCAGGGGCGGCGGACGCAGCCCCGCCCGCTGCAGCAGGGCGTCGTCGGCGAAGACCTCGGCCGTCGGGCCCGCGGCGAGCACCCGCCCGTCGCCGAGCACCACGGTGCGGTCGGCGTACTCGGTCACCAGTTGCATGTCGTGGGTCACGACGATGATGGTGGTCCCCTGACGGTTGAGGTCCTGCAGCAGGGTCAGCAGCTCGTCGGCGCGCGCGCGGTCCTGCCCGAAGGTCGGCTCGTCCAGCGCCAGCACGGGTGCCCCCGCCACGAGCGCGGTGCCCACCGACAGGCGTCGCTTCTGCCCGCCCGACAGCAGGAACGGGTGCACGTCGGCCTTGTCCGTCAGTCCGAATCGCTCCAGGAGCTCCTGCGTGCGCTCGCGCACCTGCGGGTCGGGGAGCTTCTGCAGCCGCAGCCCGTGCGCGAGCTCGTCGTAGACGGTGCCGGCGATGAACTGGTGCTCGGGGTTCTGGAACACGAACCCGATGCGCCGGTGCAGCGTCCGCGCGTCGACGCGTCCGGGGTCGATGCCGCCGACGTCGATGTGCCCGCGCGGCGGCCGAACGACCCCGGCGATCGCCTGCACGAGGGTGGTCTTGCCGGCCCCGTTGGCCCCGACGACGGCCACGAACTCGCCGGCGCGCACGTCGAGGTGCACGTCGTGCAGCACCTCGCGGCGTCCCCGGGTCACGTCCAGTCCCCGCACCTGCACGATGGGCGCCGTCGCGGGGCGGGCAGGGGCGGATGCCGGCAGGGCGTCTGCCGCGGCGACGCTCGCCGAAGCCGGCGCGGGCGCCTCCTGCAGCGCCGCGTGCAGTTCGGCGGGGGTCAGTGGCAGCGGGTCGAGCGCGTAGCCCGCCCGGCGCAGCCGCAGCGCCGCCATCGTCGCCGTCGGCAGCCACACCCCCATCTCGTGCAGCTGTGCCGCCCGGCCGCGCAGCACCTCGTCCACCGGCCCGTCCACCGCGGTGCGGCCCGCGTGGTCGAGCACGACCACGCGGTCGACGAGGCCGATCGCGGCATCCAGGTTGTGCTCGATCAGCAGGATCGCCCGGTCGCCGGTCGCGGCGACTTCGCCCAGCGCCCGGTAGACCTCCTCGATGCCCTGCGGGTCGAGGTTGGCGGTGGGTTCGTCCAGCACCAGCAGGTCCGAGCGCAGCGCGAGCGCGCACGCGATCGCGAGGCGCTGCCTGCCGCCGCCGGAGAGGTGGTCGGGGTTCTCGGTGCGCCGCTCCCACAGCCCCACGCGCCGCAGCGCCGCCTCGGCGCGGGCGAGGACCTCGGGGGCCGGCACCCGCAGGTTCTCCGGGCCGAACGCGACCTCGTCGAGCAGCGTGCCGGTCACCAGCTGCGCATCGGGGTCCTGGAAGACCATGCCCACGTGGCCGGCGAGCCGGGCGACGGGAGTCGTCGCGGCATCCTGCCCCGCCACCTCGACGGCGCCGTCGACGGTGGCCGGGACCGCCTGCGGGATGAGCCCGTTGAGAGTGAGCGCGAGGGTCGACTTTCCCGACCCGCTGGGACCGAGCAGCAGCACGACCTCGCCCCGCCGGACCGACAGGGTCGCCCTCGTGGGGGCCGACGCCGTCGCGCCCTCGTAGCGGACGGCGAGATCCCGCACCCGCAGCAGCGGGGGGACACCGGACGCCGCCGTGGCGGACACGGCGGACTCGTCGCGAGGGGCGGAGGTCACAGGCATCCAGAGCGCAGGGAAACGGGGTCGCTACCCAAGGTAGCCTGACCTAACTTCCCTGCCAATTGCGCGGGAGGGCGCGCGTCAGCGGGCGATGGCCTGGGCAACG
Organism: Microbacterium sp. NPDC058021; assembly: GCF_042885955.1. Taxonomy (NCBI): domain Bacteria; kingdom Bacillati; phylum Actinomycetota; class Actinomycetes; order Micrococcales; family Microbacteriaceae; genus Microbacterium; species Microbacterium sp. NPDC058021. The sequence goes on along the minus strand of NZ_JBHVRF010000007.1, from coordinate 186,784 downwards.
CCCGCGCGGCGCAGGCCCCGGCCGACGGCGAGTCCCGCGGCCGTCCACGCCACCGGTCCCAGGACCGAGACGATGAGGTAGATCGCCTGCGCCCAGGGCGCCAGCGACCCGAGGTCGGCGACCATCGCCACCACGAACGCGATGATGCCGCCGAGGATGACGGCGGAGATGAAGAACCGCCACGCCTGCCACACCCGGTAGCGGGTGGCGGCGGCGACGAGCTCTTGGATGCCGCCGAACAGCAGCGCCGTGCCGATGAAGCGCAGCGCCCAGTGCGGTGCCATGGCGGCGCCGACGAGGGCGGCCATGAGGTGCGTCAGCAGCGCCACCCACGGCAGGCGCAGCGCCTCCTGCGCGATGATGCCGGGCAGCACGTGCACGCCGAGGACCACGCCGTACACGATCGGCACGCTCGCGATGACCAGCGGCGTGAGCCAGCTGCCGACGGCGGCCATGATGCCGGTGGCAACACCGATCGCCGCGCAGGTCAGCAGAACGCGCGTGGACAGTCGGGATGCTCGGGCCACGCCTCCAGGCTATCCGTTGCCGCGCGCTCGTGGCCGTGCGGAAGACCGGAGAAAACCGGGAGATTCCTCAGTTCCGCCGCCGCCGGCGGGTCAGGCGCACGCCGGGGAGGGGAGGGGCGGGGACGCGCTCGGGGCCGTGGCCGACGACATGGCCGAATCGGGGTGCGTCGGCCTCCCACGCCTCGCGGGCCTCGACGATCTCCTCGTGCGACCGGCCGACGAAGTTCCACCACATCACGATGTCGCTCTCGAACGGCTCGCCGCCGAGGAGGAAGGCGGTCACGTCGGTGGCGGCGACCAGGTCGACGCCCTCGTGGCCGGGGGCGAGGTAGAGCAGATGCTGCGGGGCGAGCGGCACCGGCGCAGCGCCCGCACCGGGGGCCACCTGCAGATCGCCCGAGACGCCGGCGACGGCGTGCTCCCACGCGGCATCCAGCGGCAGCCGCACGCGCGTGCCGGCCGGCAGGCGCAGCTCGGCGCCGACGAGCGGGGTGTACGCGGATGCCGGCGAGGTCGTGCCCGCGAAAGTCCCCATCACGACGGTCGCCTCGGCGCCGTCGCCGAGTGCGACGACGGGAAGGCCCTCGTGCTGCTCGAACGCGGGCGGGCCGTGACGGCGCGACTCCGGCAGCGCGACCCACAGCTGCAGGGCGTCCAGCGGCAGCGGCCCGTCGCCGAGCGAGTACTCGGAGTGGGCGATGCCCGCACCGCTGGTCATGAGGTCCAGCACGCCGCGGCGCACCACGACGTCGCTGCCGAGGGTGTCGCGATGTCGCACTTCGCCCACGAGCGGCCACGTCACCGTCTGCAGGCCGATGTGCGGGTGCGGTTCGACGCGCATCGTGGTGGTCTGCGGGCCGAACCGGTCGAGGAAGCACCAGGCGCCCACTGTCGGCAGCGCGCGCTGGGGCAGGCTCCGGTGCACCTGCATGCCGCGGAGCCCCCCGAGGGGAACCTCGCGCGCCTCGAGCAGCAGTATCTCGGGGGCATCCACCGCGGCGGTGCGCCGGGCGCCCGCCTGCTCCACCTGGGGTGCAGCCTCCGCGTCGCCGCGGGTCATGGTGCGGGTGCGGGATCGCTCGTGCGCGGCCACGCCACCTCGAGCCCCGGCACATCGTTCTTGGTGAGGAACGACGCGACGAACGGGCACACCGGCACCACCGTCTCGCCGCGCCGGGCGACATCGGTCATCGCCTCGCGCACGAGCGTGGAACCGAGCCCACGGCCCTCGAATGCCGGGTCGATCTCGGTGTGGACGAACCGCAGCCGCCCGCGCCGGTCGACCTCGAATTCGGCGAACCCGGCCAGCACCCCGCCGAGGCGGATCTCGTACCGATGGTCGTCGTCGTCACGGGTGACGGTGTGCTGCGGGTCGAGGTGGGCCATGGGTGGCTCCTTCCGGTCACTGCACCCAACGTAGGCCGCCCGCGCGGTGTTCCGCGAGGGCGGGCGGATGCCGTTCGTCGCGCGTCCGGTGCCGTTCGTCGCATGGTGCCGGCCGGGTCCGCCCGCCCGGCGGCATCCTGCCGCCGGTCCGGCTCCGGAGCAGAGGGCCCGCTGGACCCTGCCGAAGATCCTGCTGTGGGCGGGCATCGCCCTGCATCTGCCCGAGCGTCGTGCAGACTCGACAGGGTGAGCCTTCTCGACGCCGTCCGTGCCGCGCCCGATCCCGACGGCGTGTACGACGCGTTCGTGGCGTGGGCCACCGAGCGCGGCTTCGCGCTGTACCCCGCGCAGGACGAGGCCGTCATGGAACTCGTCTCCGGCGCGAACGTGGTGCTGTCCACCCCCACCGGCACCGGCAAGTCACTCGTCGCGATCGCGGCGCACGCGGCATCCCTCGCCCAGGGCGGCCGCACGTACTACACCGCTCCCATCAAGGCGCTCGTCAGCGAGAAGTTCTTCGCCCTCGTCGACATCTTCGGTGCGGACAACGTCGGCATGGTCACGGGCGATTCGTCGGTGAATCCCGAGGCGCCCATCGTCTGCTGCACGGCCGAGATCCTGGCCAACATCGCGCTGCGCCAGGGGGCGGACGCCGAGGTCGACCAGGTCGTCATGGACGAGTTCCACTACTACGGCGACCTCGACCGCGGCTGGGCGTGGCAGGTGCCGCTGCTGCTGCTGCCCCGCGCGCAGTTCCTGCTCATGTCGGCGACCCTGGGAGACGTCACCGACATCGCCGAGGACCTCACGCGGCGCACCGGTCGCCCCACGGCCATGGTCACCGGTGTCGAACGCCCCGTGCCGCTGCACTTCTCCTACGAACGCCGCCCCGTGCACGAAGTGGTCGCGTCGCTGCTGGACGAGAAGGAACGCCCCGTCTACATCGTGCACTTCTCGCAGGCCGCCGCCCTCGAGCGGGCGCAGGCACTCGCGAGCGTCAAGGTCGCCTCACGCGAGCAGCGGGATGCCATCGGCGAGGCCATCGGCGGCTTCCGCTTCAACACCGCATTCGGCAAGACCCTCTCCCGGCTCGTGCGTGCCGGCATCGGCGTGCACCACGCCGGCATGCTGCCGCGCTACCGGCGCCTCGTGGAGACCCTCGCCCAGCGGGGGCTGCTGCAGGTGATCTGCGGCACCGACACCCTCGGCGTCGGCATCAACGTCCCCATCCGCACCGTCGTCATCACCGCGCTCTCGAAATACGACGGCACGAAGATGCGCCAGCTCTCGGCGCGCGAGTTCCACCAGGTCGCCGGCCGTGCGGGCCGCGCAGGCTACGACCCCTACGGCAACGTCGTGGTGATGGCCCCGGAGTGGGAGATCGAGAACGAGGCGGCCCTGCGCCGCGCGGGCGACGACGCGGCCAAGCGCAAGAAGATCGTGCGCAAGAAGGCGCCCACCGGGGTCGTCAACTGGGGGATCGGCTCGTACGAGCGGCTCATCCAGGCCCAGCCCGAACCTCTCGTGCCGCACCTGCAGCTGACCGCGGCCATGCTCATCAACGTCATCGGCCGTGGCGGCGACGTCTTCGGCAATGTGCGCTCGCTCGTCTTCGACAACCACGAGCCGCCCTGGCGCCAGTACGAGCTGGCCCGGCGGGCCATCGCGATCTTCCGCACGCTCGTGGCGGCGGGCATCGTGGAGTCGGGGCCGGACGGCATCCACCTCACCGTCGACCTGCAGCCGAACTTCGCGCTCAACCAGCCGCTGTCGCCGTTCGCGCTCGCCGCCATCGACCTGCTCGACCCCGAGGTGGAGCTGGGGCGAGGAGCGGATGCCGCGGGCGTGGCGGCGCGCGATGCGGGCAGCATCGGCACCGGCCACTACGCCCTCGACGTCGTCAGCGTCATCGAAGCGACCCTCGACGACCCGCGCGCGATCCTCAGCCAGCAGGAGTACAAGGCGCGCGGCGAGGCGGTCGCAGCGATGAAGCGGGAGGGCATCGAGTACGAGGAGCGCATGGAGCTTCTCGAGGAGATCACCTATCCCAAGCCCCTGGCCGACCTGCTCGCGCAGTCGTTCGAGGTGTTCGCGACGAGCCAGCCGTGGGTGCGCGACTTCCAGCTGTCGCCGAAGTCGATCGTGCGTGACATGTACGAGCGGGCGCTGTCGTTCGGGGAATTCGTCGCGCTGTACCAGCTCGGCCGCAGCGAGGGGCTGGTGCTGCGCTACCTGAGCGACGCGTTCCGGGCGATCCGCCAGACGGTGCCGGCCGAGGCGCGCACCGACGACCTCATGGACGTCATCGAGTGGCTCGGCGAGCTCGTGCGCCAGGTGGATTCGAGTCTCGTCGACGAGTGGGAGGCCCTGACCCACCCGACGGACGACCCTGACGCGCCCGTCGTGCCTCCCGCGCCCCCGTCGGTGCTGACCAACCGGCGTGCGTTCACCGTGCTCGTGCGCAACGAGCTGTTCCGCCGGGTGCGGCTGGCGGCGCTGCAGGACGACGACGCGCTCGAGGCACTCGACCCCGACGTCGACTGGCCGGCGCGGTTGGACGCGTACTACGACGAGCATGACGAGATCCTCACCGGGGGACCGGCGCGCTCGCCGGGACTGTGCGTCATCGACGAGTCCGACGCGGCATCCGGTGTCTGGCGCGTCGACCAGATCATCGACGATCCCGCCGGTGACCACGACTGGCGCATCCGGGCGGAGGTCGACCTCGCGGCATCCGTCGAGGAGGGCGCTGCCGTCGTGCGCGTGACCGAGGTCGCACGGCTGTAGCGGTGTTGCGGCGGGTCTGCGGCGCGCCACGATCTCGGGGATCTGCAGTTCTTCGGAGCCTTGCACCGCCTTCGCTCCGAGGAACCGGCGATCTCCGAAGAAGTGGCGCGGTGACGCCGTGTCGCAGCCGGGAGCACAATGGCACCGTGGCGACCTACCTGGCGTTCCTGCGCGCGATCAATCTGGGCAAGACCCGCGTCTTCCCGAAGGACGACATCCGCCGGGTGGTCGAGGAGGCGGGCTTCACGGATGCCGCGACGCACATCAACACCGGCAACGTGCGGTTGACCACCTCGATGCGCTCCCGGGCGCGCATCGAGGAACGGCTCGAGCAGGCCTTCGCCGCCGATCGCGGCTTCGAGGTGCCGACGATCGTGTTCTCGGCGGCCGAGTTCACCCGGATCGCCGAGACCGGCCGCAGGCTCAGCGCCGAGCGGCCCGGCCTCGCCCGCCACTACGTGTACCTCCTGAAGGAGGAACCGTCGCCGGCAGCCGTCGCCGGCATCGCGGCCACGGCATCGGAGCGCGGGGAGATGGTCGTGAGCGGTCGGGCGGCGCACGCCCTGCTGCAGCCGGGATACGTCGAGGGACGGGTCGATCCGCTGCGCGCAGCCAGGCTGCTGGGGGTCGCCACCAACCGCACGCTCACGGTGGTCACGACGCTCGCCGATCGGTGGTGCTGACGGCCGTGGTGCGCGGGCGGGGGGCGGCGTAACCTGTCGCCACCGGATCCCGGAGGTGGACCATGGCCATGTGGAGACGCCGCCGCCGCACGCCGTATGCCGCGGTGACGGAGGAAGAGCGCATGTCGCGCTACGTCTACCTGTTGAGCACTCTGCCGCCCAGCGTCGTAGAGCGAGCGCACGAGGCGGCTTTCGGCAAGATGCCGCTGGAGCGGCGGCGCGAGATGTTCGAGAAGCTCCGACCGTTCATGACCGCAGAGGAACGTGTACGGGAGCCGCAGCCCGCGGTGCTCGCCGGCGTGTTCCGGCGGTTGACGCCGTCGGGTGGAGCCGCAGGGACGGCCGTCGAGGAGAAGGACCGGATCGCGGGTCGGGCATCCGCCCGCGCCGACGTGGAGCGCCGCGCTGCCGAGCTGTGGCCCTTCAACGACCCGCTGCTGTTCGCCGTCGTGGCGAGTCACTTCATCACGTCGGCCACCGTCGTGTCGTACTTCACGATCGGTGCCGGATCGATCGGCATCGCCGGCGAACCGGCGTGGGTCGGTGAGCTCGGTGGAATCCCGGCCGACACCGGCGCGTTCGGCGGCTACGCGGGTGACGGCGGCTACGGCGGTGATGGCGGTTACGGCAGTGGCGGTTACGACGGCGGCGGCGGTTTCGGGGGCGGGTTCGACGGCGGCGGCTTCGGCGGCGGGTTCGACGGCGGCGGCGGGATCGGCTGACCTGGGGAGGGCCCCAGCCGGGTGTCAGCCGCGCTCGGTAGGCTGTGGTGGTGGGAGATGGGCGCGAGACGACGGATGCCGGATGGGCGCCGTCCGACGCCCCCTTCGAGGCCTACGAGCCCCCGCCCGAAGACTGGGCGCCCCCGCCCGACGACGGGTGGATGCCCCCGCCGGATGACGCCTGGACGGCGCCTCGCGCGGCGCCGCCGGCCGCGGCATCCGCAGGGCTCGACCTGCCGCCGCGGCGCGAGCTGACCGGATCCGACCCGGTCGCCGTGCTCAAAGAGGTGTTCGGCTACGACTCCTTCCGCGGTGACCAGGGCGATGTCGTGGCGCACGTCGTCGCCGGTGGCGATGCGGTCGTGCTCATGCCGACGGGCGCCGGCAAGTCGATCACCTACCAGGTGCCCGCGCTCGTGCGCGAAGGCACGGGACTGGTGATCTCGCCCCTCATCGCGCTCATGCACGATCAGGTCGACGCCCTCATCGCCAACGGCGTGCGGGCGGCGTACCTGAACTCCACGCAGTCGGCCGCCGAGCGACAGGCGGTCGAACGGGACTACCTCGCGGGCGAGCTCGACCTCATCTATGTGGCGCCGGAGCGGCTGTCGAGCTCGCAGACGACGGCGCTGCTGCAGCGCGGTCGGCTCAGCGTCATCGCGATCGACGAAGCCCACTGCGTGTCGCAGTGGGGCCACGACTTCCGCCCCGACTACCTGGCGCTGGGCGATCTCGCCGAGCGGTTCCCCGGCGTCCCGCGCATGGCGCTCACCGCCACCGCGACCCGCGCGACCCACGAAGAGCTCACCGAGCGGCTGCACCTCCCCGAGGCGCGGCACTTCGTCGCGAGCTTCGACCGCCCCAACATCCAGTACCGCATCGCACCCAAGGTCGACCCGCGCCGGCAGCTGGTGTCGTTCATCCGGTCCCTGCCCGAGGGCTCCGCCGGCATCGTCTACGCCCTCAGCCGCAAATCCGTCGAGCAGACCGCCGAGTACCTGCGGACGCAGGGGCTCGATGCGCTGGCCTATCACGCGGGGTTGGATGCCGGCATGCGTGCGCGGCACCAGGCGCGGTTCCTCCGCGAGGACGGCGTGGTGATGGTCGCGACGATCGCGTTCGGCATGGGGATCGACAAGCCCGACGTGCGTTTCGTCGCGCACATCGACCTGCCGAAGTCCGTCGAGGGGTACTACCAGGAGACCGGTCGCGCCGGCCGCGACGGCGAACCCGCCGTGGCGTGGATGGCGTACGGCCTCGGCGACGTCGTGCAGCAGCGTCGGATGATCGACCAGAGCCCCGGCGACCGCACGTTCAAGATGCGCATGGGGCAGCACCTCGATGCCATGCTGGCGCTGTGCGAAACGGTCGAGTGCCGCCGCCAGAACCTGCTCGGCTACTTCGGGCAGGAATCCGGCCCCTGCGGCAACTGCGACACGTGCCTGGAGTCGCCGGAGACCTACGACGGCCTCGTGCCGGCACAGAAGCTGCTGTCGACGATCGTGCGGCTGCAGCGCGAGCGCAATCAGTCCTTCGGCGCGGGGCACCTCATCGACATCCTCCGCGGCGCCGACACCGAGCGCATCCGCCAGCAGGGACACGAGCGGCTGGCGACGTACGGGCTCGGAGCCGACCTCACCGATCAGGACTGGCGCTCGATCGTGCGACAGCTGCTGGCCCGCGGCATCCTCGTCGCCCGGGGCGACTACGGCACGCTCGCGCTCGGGGAACCGGCCGGCGCCGTGCTGCGCGGCGAGACCGCGGTGCCGCTGCGGCGTGACACGATCGGGCGGCCCGTCGCGGGTGCGCGGGTGCGCAAGGCATCGGCGGCCGACAGTCTGGGTGAGGGCGACCGCGGCCTGTTCGAGGCGCTTCGCGCCTGGCGTGCCGAGACCGCTCGCGAGCAGGGGGTGCCGGCGTACATCGTCTTCGGCGACGCGACGCTGCGGGCGCTCGCCGAGCACCGGCCAGCCTCGCTCGCGGATCTGGACGGCATCACCGGCATCGGCGCCAAGAAGCGCGAGGCCTACGGCGAGTCCGTGCTGGCCGTCATCGCCGCCGCCTGACCCCCGCTGCCGCCCGCGAGTGAGTATTCGTAGCGCCGAGTGAGCATTCGCGCCCTCGAGTGAGTATTCGACCCCGCGAGTGAGTATTCGCCTGGCCGAGAGAGTGCTCGCGCACTCGCGCTCAGAGGTCGAGCACCCAGATGTGGAACGTCAGCTCGCTGCCACGGAACACCTCGGTCAGTCGGCCGTGCTCGCGGAACCCGGCTCCGCGGCACAGGGCGATGGATGCCACGTTGTCGGCACCCGGGAGCGCGATGAGCCGGTCGCGGCGTCCGTCGTCGCGCACGAGGTCGATGAGGCCTCGCAGCGCCGCACGCGCGACGCCTCTGCCCTGCAGCTCCGGCACGACGCTCCACCCGGTTTCGAAGACGGGGTCGCCCTCAAGGTCACCCTCCCAGTAGCCGATGGCGCCGGCGGGCTCGCCATCGATGTCGATGCGGTACATCCGCGACGGACTGAGTTCCGGCGGCCTCAGGTAGCGCTCGTGCCGATCGAGTACCGCCGCGGTCGACTCAGGGCCGCCAAGGAACGCGGTCATCTCCGGGGTGTTCATCCGCACCAGCACATCGAGGTCGCCAGGTCCCCACGGCTCCAAGGTCACCGGCATCCGCGTCACCTCCTGCGAGTCATCTTCGCGCGGCCGCCTCCGCACTACCAGTACTCGCTCGGCGCATCGAATGCTCACTCGGCGCATCGAATACTCACTCGGCGCCACGAATGCTCACTCGGCAGCCCCCAAACCCGCGGCCGGCGGCGGGGGTGTGGGGTCGGCACAAGGGGGCGGCGGGGCGGGGACGGGAGCTGGTGTAGATAGTGACCAATCGGGTTGAGGCTGTGTTGTGGGACACCTACGGTCAGAGGACTCCGTTTCCCGCCGAAAGGTGACCCATGACTGACGCTGCCGTCCGTCCGAAGACCCCCGCGACCAGCAAGCGCACCCCCGCCGGCGGCGCGCCCACCGCGCCGCACACCGCCGAGCAGGCCCACGAGGCCCGCATCGACATCGCCGCCGTCACCGACCTGCTGCTGGGGACGTGGGCCGACACCCGCCGCGAGGCGCGCGAGATGGTCAAGGATCCGGCGCTCTGGCGCGTCGACGGCCTCTCGATGGCCGACCACCGCGAGCGGGTGCTCGAGCAGCTGCGCATCGTCGTGGCCAACGGCGGCTCCCGACGCGCCTACCCCAAGGAGTACGGCGGCCTCGATGACAACGGCGCCAACGTCTCCGCGTACCTGGAGCTGGTCCTCGCCGATCCCAGCCTGCAGGTCAAGGCCGGCGTGCAGTGGGGCCTGTTCGGCTCGGCGATCCACCACCTCGGCACCAAGCCCCACCACGACAAGTGGCTGCGCGACGTGATGAACCTCGACCTGCCCGGCGCTTTCGCGATGACCGAGACCGGCCACGGCTCGGACGTCGCGGCGGTCGGAACGACGGCCACCTACGACCCCGACACCGAGGAGTTCGTCATCCACACCCCCTTCCGCGGGGCGTGGAAGGACTATCTCGGCAACGCCGCGCTGCACGGCCGCGCCGCGACGGTGTTCGCCCAGCTCATCAGCGGCGGCGTCAACTACGGCGTGCACTGCTTCTTCGTGCCGCTGCGCGACGACAACGGTGAGTTCCTCCCCGGCGTCGGCGGCGAGGACGACGGCGTCAAGGGCGGCCTCAACGGCATCGACAACGGCCGCCTGCACTTCGACCACGTGCGCATCCCCCGCGAGAACCTCCTCAACCGCTACGGCGACGTCGCCCCCGACGGCACGTACTCGAGCCCCATCGCGAGCCCCGGCCGCCGCTTCTTCACGATGCTCGGCGCGCTCGTGCAGGGCCGGGTGTGCCTGGACGGGGCCGCGACCAACGCGACCGCCGCCGCCCTCACCATCGCCGTGACCTACGGCAATCAGCGCCGCCAGTTCGACAGCGGCACCGGGACCGACGAGGTCGTGCTGATGGACTACGCGCGGCACCAGCGGCGCCTGCTCCCGCGCCTCGCGACCACCTACGCGCAGTCCTTCGCCGGCGATGAGCTGATCAAGAAGTTCGACGGCGTCTTCAGCGGACGCGAAGACACCCCCGAGGAGCGCGAGGACCTCGAGACGCTCGCGGCGGCGCTGAAGGCGCTGTCGACGTGGAACGCCCTCGACACCATCCAGGAGGCCCGCGAGGCCTGCGGCGGCGCGGGGTACCTCGCCGAGAACCGGCTCGTGGGCCTCCGCGCCGACCTCGACATCTACGCGACGTTCGAGGGCGACAACAACGTGCTGCTGCAGCTGGTGGGCAAGCGCCTGCTGAGCGACCTCGCGAAGCAGTTCAAGGGCGCGGATGCCGCAGCGCTCGCCCGCTTCGCCGTCGGTCAGACCGCAGGCAAGGTCTTCCACGGCGCGGGCCTGCGCCGGCTCGGTCAGACCGTCACCGACTTCGGCTCGACCGCGCGCTCGGTGGAGCTGGGCCTGCGCGCCGACCAGCAGCACGATCTGCTGTCCGCCCGGGTGCAGCAGATGGTCGCCGACATCGCCGGCCGCCTGCGCCCCGCCGCGAAGATGTCGCCCGCCGATGCCGCCGCCCTGTTCAACGAGAACCAGTCCGAGCTCATCGAGGCCGCCCGTGCGCACGGCGAGCTGCTGCAGTGGGAGGCCTTCACCGACGGGGTGAACCGCGCCGCCGACGACGGCACCCGCCAGGTGCTCACCTGGCTGCGCGACCTGTTCGGGCTGTCGCTCATCGAGAAGCACCTCGCCTGGCACCTCATCCACGGCCGGCTCTCCACCCAGCGCGGCGCCGCGGTGTCGCGCTACATCGACCGCCTGTGCGCGCGGCTGCGGCCGCACTCGCAGGACCTGGTCGACGCGTTCGGGTTCGCGCCGGAGCACCTGCGCGCCCCGATCGCGTCGGGCGCCGAGCAGGAGCGCCAGCAGGAAGCACGGGAGCACTACGCGGCGCTCGCGGCATCCGGCAACGCCCCGGTGTCGGAGAAGGCGCTGAAGAAGAAGAAGTAGCGTCCCGACCGTAGGGTGGCGGGGTGAGTCCCGACATCCGCCTCGGCCCCGACGGCGTCCCGCGCTGCGCGTGGGTCGGCGACGACCCCGAGTATCGCCGCTACCACGACGAGGAATGGGGCAGGCCGCTCCACGGCGACCGGGAGCTGTTCGAGAAGCTGAGCCTGGAGGGCTTCCAGGCGGGCCTGTCGTGGATCACGATCCTGCGCAAGCGGCCGCGGTTCCGTGAGGTGTTCGCGGGCTTCGAGCCGGCCGTCGTCGCCGCGTTCGACGACGACGACGTCGAACGGCTCATGACGGATGCCGGCATCATCCGCAACCGCGCGAAGATCCTCGCCACCATCGGCAACGCCCGCATCGTCGACGCGATGGCACCGGGGGAGCTCGACGCCCTGATGTGGTCGTTCGCGCCCCCGCCGCGCCGGCGCCCGCAGTCGTTCGCCGACATCACGGCGACCACACCCGAGTCCGACGCGATGTCGAAGGAGCTGCGCCGGCGCGGATTCCGCTTCGTCGGGTCGACGACGATGTGGGCGCTCATGCAGTCGGCCGGGATGGTCGACGACCACGTCGCCGGCTGCTGGCGGGCCTGAGGCCGCACCGCGGGCCGCATGGGGAGTTCTCCCCACCGACAGCCGCGTGACCGCGGGTTAGGGTGGTCGAGGCGCCGACGCATCGTCGGACCCGACGCCACGCAAGTCGCTGCTGGAAACGACAAGGGGGATCGTTCTTCATGAGGTCCTTTGCGTGGCTTCGCGCGCGCCCGCGCACCCTGGCGTCGGCGAGCGTGGTCACCATCTCCGCCGTCGCGATCACCACGATGGCGTTCCTCTACGAGGGCTTCCCGACCACCGATGTCGAGCTGAACGACGGCTCCGTCTGGGTCACCAAGCAGTCCAGCTACCTCGTCGGCCGCTTCAACGACGCCTCCGAGGTGCTCGATGCGGGCCTGCGCACCGTGTCGGACCAGTACGACATCGTGCAGGACGGGCGCACCGTGCTCGTCGTCGACGAGGCCAACAGCACGCTCGCCCCCGTCGACGCGGCGACCGTCGCGACGGTGGGCGATATCGACATCCCCGCCGGCGCGACGGTGGGCGTGGGAGCTGCGACCGTCTCGATGCTCGAGCCGCAGGAGGGTGCGCTGTGGCTCACCCCGGCTTCCGGGCTCGCCGGCTTCACTCCCGCCGACGACCCGGCCGGTGAGTTCGGCAAGGGCGCCGTCGCCGCGACCGGCCCCGACGGCGCCGTCTACGTCGCCTCCCCCGAGCAGGGCACCCTCACCACCGTGCGCCTGGGCCCCGAGGGCGCGGAATCCTCCAGTGAACCGGTCGACGGGCTCGACGAGGGCGACGCGCTGTCGATCACGGTCGCCGGCACCACGCCGGTGCTCCTGAACAAGACCGACGCGCGGCTGTGGGTGCAGGGCCTGGGCCTGCGCGATCTCGAGGGTGTGGCGGATGCCGTGCTCCAGCATCCCTCCTCCTTCACCGAGCACGTCAGCTACGCCACCCCCACCGCGCTGGTCACCGTGCCGCTGGGCGACGGCCCCGCCGTCGAGACCGCAGCCGGAGGCAACGGCGCCCCCGCCGCGCCCGTCTCCCTCAAGGGCTGCGTCTACGGCGCGTGGGGCGGATCGGCCCGGTTCGTGCGGGACTGCGCTCAGGACCGCGACGACCTCACCGCCGACATCCCGGGGATCGCCGCGGACGCCGCCGTCGTCTTCCGCGTGAACCGCGACGTCGTCGTGCTCAACGACGTCGTCGCCGGCTCCGCGTGGACGGTCACCGAATCGCTCGAACTCGTCGACAACTGGGACGACATCGTGCCGCCCGAGGGAGGCGATGAGACCGAGCAGACCTCCACCGAGGTCGCCCCCGAGACTTCGCTCCCCGAGCGCACCGACGTCAACCACCCGCCGGTCGCCGAGGACGACGACTTCGGCGTGCGCCCCGGTCGCACCACGGTGCTGCCGGTGCTCGACAACGACAACGACCCCGACGGAGACGTGCTCACCGCCGCCGCGCAGGGCGGGGTGAGCGTGGGTGAGCTCGCCCCCATCTACGGTGGCCGGGCCCTCCAGGTGACGGTGCCCGAGGGCGCCTCCGGCACCGACACGTTCAGCTACGAGGTCAACGACGGGCGCCCCGGCGGCACCGATCAGGCCAACGTCACCGTCGAGGTGCGGCCGTGGTCGGTCAACGAGGCGCCGCTGCAGCGCAAGACGCCGATCGTGGTGGTCGAGCAGGGCGGGCAGATCACCCACGACACCCTGCTGGACTGGGTCGACCCCGACGGCGACGACATGTTCCTGCGCAGCGCCGTGGCCGACGGCGACGACGAGGTGGACTTCACGTCGGCCGGCGAACTCACCTTCCGCGCCGTCGGGTCGGTGCAGGGCCGGCGCACCGTGACCGTGACCGTCTCGGACGGCACCGACGACACCGCCGGCACGGTGGAGTTCGACGTACGCCCCGTCGGGTCGACCAAGCCCATCACGACGCCCGACCACCTCGTGGTGCGCACCAACGAGAAGACCAGCGTCTCGCCCCTGGACAACGACGTCTCGCCCAGCGGCGCGCCGCTGCGCCTGGCCCGCGTGACCGAGGTCGCCGGGGCCGAGGTGGTGCCCGACTACAACGCGGGGACCTTCTCGTTCGTCTCGCAGACCCCCGGCGTCTACTACGTGCAGTACCTCGCGACCGACGGGCCGCAGACGGTCACCGGACTCGCGCGCATCGACGTGCTGACCGCCGCCGACCCCGATGACCCGCCGATCGCGGTGCGCGACGTGGCGCTGCTGCCGTCGGGCAAGGACGTGCGCATCGACGTGCTCGCCAACGACTCCGATCCCGCCGGCGGCATCCTCGTCGTGCAGTCGGTCACGGTGCCACCCGATTCACGGGTGTCGGTCGCCGTGATCGACCACCGCTACCTGCTCGTGACCGACCAGTCGGGTCTGGCCCAGTCGGTGACGATCGAGTACCAGATCTCCAACGGCCGCCACTCGGCCACCGGCGACGTCGTCGTGATCCCGATCCCCGCGCCCACCCAGCTGCGACCGCCGGTGGCCGCCGACGACAACGTGATCGTGCGGGCCGGTGACGTCATCAGCATCCCGGTGCTGGATAACGACTACCACCCCAACGGCGACGCCCTCACGGTGCAGCCCGACCTGATCGACCCGCTCATCGACCCCGCCGACGGTGAGGCGTTCGTCTCCGAGAACACGCTGCGCTTCCGTGCCGGCACCGAAGCGAAGACCGTCTACGCGACGTACGAGATCGCCGATTCGCTCGGGCAGAAGGATGCCGGCTACGTCACGATCCAGATCGTCGACGTCGACGTCGAGAACAACCAGGCTCCCCGGCCGCGCGACCTCACCGCGCGCGTGCTCAGCGGCACCGAGGTGAAGATCCCGGTCGCACTCGACGGCATCGACCCCGACGGCGACTCGGTGCAGCTCGTGGGCGTCGCGTCCGCTCCCGCCAAGGGCCGCGTGGTGGAAGTGGGGCAGAACTACCTGCGGTACGAGGCGTTCGGCGAATCCACGGGCACCGACGAGTTCACCTACACGGTGCAGGACCGCCTCGGCCGCACCGCGACCGCAGCGGTGCGCATCGGCATTGCACCATCCACCGGCACCAACCAGGCACCGTTCGCCGTCAAGGACGTCGTGCTCATGCGGCCCGCGCGCACCGTCGCGGTGCCGGTGACCGTGAACGACTCCGACCCCGAGGGCGACAAGGTCATCCTCGTCGCCGACGGGCTTGAGGTGCCCGAGGGGATCGAGGCGATCGTGCGGGGTGACCGCGTGGTGATCACCAGCGCCGACGAGCCGGGCACCAAGACCCTCACCTACACGATCCGCGATTCGCGGGGCGCCTCGGCGATCGGCGCGCTCGTGGTCACCGTCGACCCCGACGTGCCGCTGCAGACCCCCATCGCCCGCGACGACCGGGTCACGATCGCCGACGTCGGCGACCAGCCGCAGGTCGACGTCGAGGTGCTACTCAACGACGAAGACCCCGACGGGGTGCGCGACGAGCTCACCATCACCACCGCCGAAGAGGACGTGCGGGTGCGCTCCGGCGGCATCGTGCGCGTTCCGCTGACCGACACCGCCCGCATCGTGCGGTACGACGTGACCGATGAGGACGGGCTCAGCGCCTCGGCGTTCATCCACGTGCCGGGCTTCGCGGACCTGCGCCCGTCGCTGGGCACGACCGGCGGCATCGAGGTCACAAGCGGTGAGACGGTGGAGATCCCCCTGGCCGACCACGTCGTCGTCGCCGGCGGCGGCCGGGCCATCATCACCGAGGCCGCGAAGGTCTCGGCGATCCACGCCGACGGTGCAGCGCTGGTGAAGGATGCCACGACGCTGGTCTACACCTCCGCCGACGGCTACAGCGGCGCCGACGCCATCACCTTCGAGGTCACCGACGGCACCGGCCCCGACGACCCGGAGGGTCGCGTGGCAACGCTCACCCTCCCCATCACGGTGCTCCCGCCCGACAACCTGCCGCCGACGCTGTCGGGGGCGGCCCTCTCGGTCGCGCCGGGCGAGACCGCCACGACGCTGGACCTGCGGGGCCTGGCATCCGACCCGAATGAGGAGGACCTCGCCGACCTCGCCTTCCGCCTGGTGGGCGGCGCCCCCGACGGGTTCTCTGCCTCGGTGTCCGACGGGGTGCTGAGCGTCTCCGCCGACGCCTCGACGCCCAAGGGCACGACCGCCACGATCGACGTCTCCGTCACCGACGGCGAGAGCGATCCGGTGACCGCCACGATGACGGCGACCGTCACGGCATCCACGCGCCCGCTGGCCGTCACCACCGACGACCTCGTGCCCGAGGCGCACCAGGGCGTGAGGCAGAGCATCGACGTGCTCGCCAACGACCAGAGCCCGTTCCCCGACGAGCCCCTCACCGTCATCGACGCGCAGGTCGAGGTCGGCAGCGTCAGCGCCCAGCCGCGGGTGCTCCCCGGTGGCACGGTGGAGCTGACCCCCGCTGACGACTTCGTCGGCAGCCTGGTGGTGCGCTACCGCGTGCAGGATGCCACCGAAGACCCCGACCGCGTCGTCGACGGCCGCATCCGCCTGACGGTGCAGGGCCGCCCCGACGTCCCCGGCACCCCGACCGTCTCGAGCGTGCAGGACCGCACCGTCGTGCTGTCGTGGTCGTCGCCGTCGAACAACGGCGCCGAGATCACGTCGTACACGGTGACCTCCACCCGCGGCGACTACACCAAGACCTGCGCCTCGACCACGTGCACGCTGGACGGTCTCACCAACAACGTCGAGTACAACTTCACCGTCGTAGCCACCAACCGGGTCGGCGAATCCGACCCCTCGGCCCCGTCTGCCACCGCGCGCCCCGACGCGCGGCCCGACACCCCGCAGCCGCCGTCGACCGTCTTCGGCGACAAGGCGATCACGGTGTCGTGGGTGACCCCGTCGACCCCCGGGTCGCCGGTCGAGAGCTTCGACCTCGAGATCTCGCCCGCCCCGCCGTCGGGCGCGACGCAGCAGACCGGCGTGACCGGCAACTCGCTGCGGTGGGAGGGCCTCGAGAACGGCACGTCCTACCAGGTGCGCGTGCGCGCCGTGAACCGGGCGCCGGAGCCGTCGGCCTGGAGCAGCTGGTCGCCGAGCGTCATCCCCGCAGGTCCCCCGGCGGCGCCCGCCGCGCCGACGACGCAGCGCCTGTCGCCGGTCGGTAACCAGGCTCAGCTGCAGGTGACGTGGGCGGCGCCCTTCGCCAACGGCGACCCGGTGAGCGGATACGAACTGCGCGTGCTGCGCGGCGGCACGGTCGTGAGCACCGTCCCCGTCGCCGGCGGGCAGACGTCCCAGGCGGTCAACGTCGACGCGTCGACCACCGACTACACGTTCACCGTCGCCGCCCGGAACAAGGCCGGTCAGGGTGCATTCAGCGCGCCGTCGGCACCCCGTCGTGCGTTCGTGCCGCCGGGGGCACCGGGGGCTGTCACGGCCACGCCCGGCGACCGGTCGCTATCGATCACCGCACCCGCAGGCGCGGGCAACGGCGCCAACCCCGGGGAGCTGAACTACGAGTACTCCCTCAACGGCGGCGGCTGGAGCGGCATCTGGGCGAGCCTGGAGAAGGGCGCCACGATCCGCGGCACGATCGCCGGCCTCGCCAACGGCACCGGGTACACGGTCGCCATCCGCGCGGTGAACAACATGGACGGGCAGAACTACGCCGGCCCCGGGTCGACCGGATCGAACCAGGTCGTCCCCTTCGGCAAGCCGAACGCCCCCGGCGCCGGCGCGCAGCGCGACGGCACATCGGTCGTGCTCAGCTGGTCGGGCCCCGCTCTCAACGGCCGCGACGTCACGGTGCAGATCAACGTCAACGGCGGAGGCTGGGAGAACGTCGGAGCCAACGGCAGCCGCCGGGTGGGTGACGGCTACGACCAGACCCACTCGATCCGCGTCCGCGCGGTCGACACCGAGGGTCAGGTGAGTCCCGAGAACTCCGCCCAGGCCTCCACGGGTCCGCGACCCGACCCGCAGAACGGCGCGCAGACGGTGAAGGGCGATTACAAATCCGGATGCAACGTCGCCTGCTACTACCTGTCGGTGCGCACCGAAGCGAACTTCCCGGCCGGCAGCTACACCTACAGCTGCCTGGCCAATGGTCGCAAGTTCAACGAGTGGGATGGCCCCGTGCACATCGCCGCCGGCGGGACGACGCAGATCCAGTGCTGGTACGGCAACCCCGGGCACACGGTGCAGGTGCAGCTCAACGGGATTCCGGCCGCCAGCCAGCCCAAGGCGACGACCTGGTAGCGGCGCACACACGATGATGAAGCGATGAAGGAGATACGCAGATGACGATGACGGTGGAGCAGGCGACGTGGTTCCGGGACACCTTCACGCGCCTGGCCGACAACGTCGGGCAGGCAGTGCTCGGCAAGGACGAGGTCGTGCGCCTCGTGCTGACCGCCATGCTCGCCGAGGGGCACGTGCTGCTGGAGGACGCCCCCGGCACCGGCAAGACGAGCCTCGCCCGTGCGCTGGCGGCCACCGTGCAGGGCACCAGCAGCCGCATCCAGTTCACGCCCGACCTGCTGCCGTCCGACGTCACCGGCGTCACGATCTACGATCAGGCGACCCACACGTTCGAGTTCCACAAGGGGCCCGTCTTCGCGCAGGTGGTGCTGGCCGATGAGATCAACCGCGCCTCGCCCAAGACCCAGTCGGCGCTGTTGGAGGTCATGGAGGAGTCGCGGATCACCGTGGACGGCGTCGCCCACGAGGTGGGCCGGCCGTTCCTGGTGATCGCGACGCAGAACCCCATCGAGCAGGCGGGCACCTACAAGCTGCCCGAGGCGCAGCTGGACCGCTTCCTGCTGAAGACCTCCATCGGCTACCCCGATCTGGCCAGCGCCGAGCGCATCCTCGCCGGCTCCGGCGACCGCAACCCGGTGAGCCGGCTGCAGCCGATCGTGACCGCCCATGCGGTGGCCGAGATGGCCGACCTCGCAGCCTCCGCCCACGTCGACCCCGTGCTGCTGCGCTATGCGGCGCAGCTGGCCGAAGCGACCCGCGAGAGCCGTGAGACGACGCTGGGCGTCTCGGTGCGCGGCATGCTCGCGATCGTGCGCGCCGCGAAGGTGCGCGCCGCCTCGGAGGGCCGCCACTACGTGCTGCCCGACGACATCAAGGCGCTCGCGCTGCCGGTGTGGAGCCACCGGCTCGTGCTCGACCCCGAGGCGGAGTTCTCGGGTGTCACGGCGGAAGGCGTCGTGCGGCGGGTCCTCGAGGACACGCCGGCACCGCAGGCCCGCGCGGCATGACCGCGGCGGCCGAGCCCGCCACCCCGACGCTGGTGCGCCGGGGTGATCGGCGTGCACGCGCGGCATCCGGACCCACCCTGCGCGCCCGCTACGAGGCCTCGGTCGCCCCCGCGCTCGCGCCGGTGGCCCGCCCGATCGGCCGCGTGCTGCGGGTCGTCACCCCGCTCGGCTGGGGCGTGATCGCCGTCACCCTCGTCGCCGCCGTCGCCGGAGCGATCCTGGGGTGGTGGGAGCTGACGACCTTGGCCCTGTGCGGCACTGCGCTGCTGGCGGTGTGCGCGGTGTTCCTCGTCGGCCGCACCCAGTACGACGTCGCGCTGGACCTCACCCGGGAACGCGTCGTGGTGGGGGAACGTGCGGTCGGCAGCCTGACGCTCCGCAACCCCGGCACCCGCGCCATCCTCCCCGCGCGCGTCATCATGCCCGTCGGTCACGCCCGCCCCGTCTTCGAGGTGCCGCGCCTCGCGGTGGGCGCGACGCACGAAGACCTCTTCGCCATCCCGACCACCCGCCGCGCCGTGCTGAAGGTGGGTCCGGTCAGCGCGGTACGGGGTGATCCGCTCGGCGTCTTCGAGCGCACGCAGGCCTGGAGCGACCCGGTCGAGCTGTTCGTGCACCCCCACACCGTGGGCCTCGGCGGCATGTCCGCCGGGTTCCTCCGGGACCTCGAAGGCCTGCCCACCCGCGACCTGTCGCCCGACGACGTCTCGTTCCACGCCCTGCGTGAGTATGCGCCCGGCGATGACCGTCGGCACGTGCACTGGCGCTCCACGGCGCGCACCGGCACCCTCATGGTGCGTCAGTTCGAAGACACCCGCCGGTCCCACATCGTCGTCACCCTCTCGCGCAACGCCGCAGAGTACGCCGATCCGGAGGAGTTCGAGCTGGCCGTCTCGGCCGCCGGGTCCATCGCGATCCAGGCGATGCGCGACGACCGACAGGTGTCCGTCCTCAGCCAGGACCTCACCATCCCGACCGCCGCCGGTCGTCCTCTCCTGGACGCACTCTCGCGCATCGAGACCGCCCACGCCGTGCCCTCCACGACCGAGCTCGCCGCGCGCGTGAAGGTCGAGGCGCTGCAGGCGAGCATCGTCGTCATGCTCACCGGGTCGCGGGTGTCCGCGCCCACCCTGCGGGCCGCCGCGACGACGCTCCCCGGCGGCGCCCGTGTGCTCGGCGTCTCGTGCACTCTCGGCGCCCCCGCACAGCTGCGCCGGCTGGGGGATGCCACCGTGCTCACCCTCGGCACGCTCTCCGACCTGCCCGTCGGGCTGCGGCGGGTGCTGTCGTGACCGCGCCCGCCTCGCCGCGCCCGCGGTTCACCCGCCGCCACGCCATCGACTTGGGCGCGGTCGCCGTGCTCATCGCGGTTGCGATCATCGGGTTCGGCCCCGCGTTCGACAGCCCGTTCTTCCTCGTCACCGGCTTCGGCGCCCTCCTCCTCGGTCTCGCCGTGGCGGCCATCGGCGCGTGGCTGCGCTGGGGGCTGCTGACGGTCGCCGCGGCGACCGTCGGCGTCTACGCCGTCTTCGGCGCCCCGCTCGCCGTCCCCACCACGACGCTCGGCGGCATCGTCCCGACGCTGGAGAGCGTCATCGCGCTCGCCGGGGGTGCGGTGTTCGCGTGGAAGCAGTTCGTCACGGCGGTGGCGCCCTTCGCGGCATCCGACGCGTTCCTGGTCGTGCCCTTCCTGTCGGTGCTGCTCACCGCCGTGATCGCCGGATCGATCGCGCTGCGCGCGCGGCAGTGGGCGTGGGCGGTGCTCCCGACCGGCGTGCTGCTCGTGCTCGCGATCGCGTTCGGCACGACGCAGACCGCCGCCCCGATCGTGCAGGGTGCGGTCTTCGCGATCACGGCCGTCGCGTGGGCCGCGTACCGCCGCTCCGTCACGGCGCAGCAGTACGCGGCGCAGTCCGGCTCGATCTCCACACAGCGACGGGGCCGGCGGGTGCTCGCCGCCGCCGGGGTGATCGCCCTCGCCGTGGGCCTCGGAGCCGGCGCGAGCGCGGCGGCCGCGCCGTCCGGCCCCCGCTACGTCGTGCGCGACGCGATTCTGCCGCCCATCGACATGCGCGACTACGTCAGTCCGCTGCAGTCGTTCCGCGCCTACGTGCGCGACAAGGCCGACGAGACCCTGTTCACCGTGTCGGGGCTGCCCGAAGGCGGCCGCGTGCGGCTGGCGACCCTCGACGCCTATGACGGCGTGGTCTACAACGTCGCCAGCGAGGGTGCCGGCGCCTCGGCGAGCTTCCAGCGCCTGGGCGACCGCATCCCCGCCGCGGTCGAGGGCGAGCAGGCGAAGGTGGACGTGGAGATCGGCGCGCTCCGCGGCGTGTGGCTGCCCGACGTCGGCTACCTCACCGGCATCCGCTACGACGGCGACCGGGCCGACGACCTCAAGCGCTCCACGTTCTACAACCGCGCCACCGGGGTCGGGGTGGTCACCGCGGGGCTGCGCGAAGGCGACGCCTACTCCCTCGATGTCGTCGTCCCCCGCACCCCCACCCGGGCGGAGCTGGAGGAGGCCGCGGTCGCCCCGCTGGCCCTCCCGCCGCAGCAGAACGTGCCCGAGGGCTCGGCGTCACTGGCCTCGACGATCGTCGGCGGCGCCGACACCCCGTTCGAGCAGGCCGACGCCCTGGCGACCACCCTGTCGACGCAGGGGTTCTTCAGCCACGGGCTGGAGGGGGAGGCGATCTCCCGCGCCGGGCACGGATCGGAGCGCATCCAGTCGCTGCTGGCGACACCCGAGCGCATGGTCGGCGACGACGAGCAGTACGCGGTCACCATGGCGCTGCTGGCCGGCCAGCTCGGCCTGCCGGCGCGCGTCGTCATGGGCTTCTACCCCGACGAGGATGCCGCCGGCTCCACGTTCGCCGCGACCGGCGAGCACCTCCACGCGTGGGTGGAGATCGCGTTCGACGAGTACGGCTGGGTCGTGTTCGATCCGACGCCGCCGGAAGACCAGGTCCCCACCGACCAGCAGACGGTGCCGCAGACCGAGCTGCAGCCGCAGACGCTGCAGCCGCCGCCGCCCGCGCAGGACCCCGTCAACCTGCCGCCGGACGTCCCCGAGGACGAGGGCAACGACGACGATGACGACAACGACGCCTTCGCGTGGCTCGCGATCGTCGCGTACGTCGCGGCCGGCCTCGGCGTGCTCATCGTGCTGGCGGCGCCGTTCGCCGCCGTGCTGCTGCTGAAGCTGCTGCGCCGCCGTCGCCGCCGCGAAGAGGGTGCGCCCTCGCAGCGCGCGAGCGGCGCGTGGGCCGAGGTCATCGACACCGCGCGCGACCTCGGGGCGAAGCCGCCGGCCGGGGGTACCCGCCGCGACGACGCGCGGCTGGTGGCCGACGCCCTCGCCGCCCCGGCGGTCGTCGCCGTGGCCGAGCGCGCCGATGCCGGCGTCTTCGGGCCGGGCGAACCCGCCGACGCCGACGTGGAGGCGCTGTGGCGCGAGGTCGATGAGGTCGTCGGCGGCATGCGCGGCTCGGTGGGCTTCTGGCGTCGGCTACGCTCTCGGCTGAGCCTGCGGTCGCTGCTCTCGCCTGCGGACAAGGGCACGCGCCCCCCGAAGGATGCCGCGGCGCCCGCCGCGACGAAGGACCGGACATGACCTCACCCCGCCCCGAGCCCGCCCGCTACACCGCCGGCGACGCCTACGCGATCGCGACGCCGCACGGCGTGGCGCTCGTGGCATCCGGCGTGGACGGCGCGGTGGTCGAGGGGGTGTGGCGCGCCCTCGCGGCGGGCGATGGCCTTGCCGCCGTGCTCGATGCCGCCACCGGCGGCCCCGGCCGCTTCGCCGATGTACCGCCGTTCGGGCTGGTGATGCGGGGCGAACCCGCCCGCGTGCTGGTGCGCGGTGAGGTGGAGGCGCACGTGACGGATGCCGCCGGGCGCGCCTGCGTGCTCAGCGGCGCCGGAGTCGCGACGTGGTCCGAGCATGTCGTCGCCGACGCGCGCGCCGTCTCGCTGCGGCTCGGTACGGCACCCGCCGGCGCCGACCTGCCCGTCGTCGACGGCATCGTGCGGGCGGCCGCGGTGACGGTGACGCTCGTGGCGGATGCGGCGTCGACGCCGATCGCCGCGCCGGCCACCGCCGCGCACGACCTCGCGCCGGAGGCGGTTGCCGCCGAGCCCTCGTCGGCCGCCGCGGCGCCGCCGTCCGCCGAGGTTGCGCAGCCCGCCGCCGTCGCTCCGACGCCGGACGGTCCGCTCGTGGCATCCGTCCCCGCCTGGGTCAGCGGCGACGTCCCGGCGGCGGACCCCGACCCGCTCGACACCGTGCAGTCCGACCGCCGCGGACGGTTCGCCCACCTCTGGGGCGAGACGGTCATGGCCTCGGTCGCCGCGGCCGCCGTCGCCGCCGACGCCGAGCCCGCAGTCGACGCGGTCGCTGTGGCGCCGGCGCCCGAGCCGCTCGTGCGTGCGGGCGACCACGACGGCGCCACGGTGTCGCTCGCGGCGGCCCGTGCCCTGCGCGCGGCGGGCCGCACCGACCTGCCGCCGGTCCCGGCCCCACCGGAGCCGGAACCGGCGACCCTCGGGCGCCTCGAGCTGTCGACCGGCCGCACCGTGCTGCTCGATCGCGACGTCGTCATCGGTCGCCGCCCCCGCGCGACGCGCGTGGGCGAGGACGTGCCCCAGCTGGTGACCGTGGACAGCCCGAACCAGGACATCTCCCGCAGCCACATCGAGGTACGCCGCGAGGGCGAATCGGCGGTCGTGGTCGACCTCGACACCACCAACGGCACGGTGCTGCACCGCGAGGGCTCCAGCCCCATGCGGCTGCACCCGGGCGAGGCGACGATGCTGCTCGACGGCGATGCGCTGGATCTCGGCGACGAAGTGACCGTCACCTACCGGGAGGGCTGATGAACGCGTCGCGTCCTCCCGCCGCGCCCCCGGTCCTCCCCGGCTTCACCTACCGCGAACTGCTCGGTTCGGGCGGCTTCGCCGACGTGTTCCTCTACGACCAGGCGCTGCCGCAGCGTCGCGTGGCGGTGAAGGTGCTGCTGGCGGACCGGCTCAGCCAGACCTCCGTCGCCGACTTCGCCGCCGAGGCCAACATCATGGCCCAGCTGTCGACGCACCCCGCGATCGTGACGATCTACCAGGCCGGCGTCTCCGACGACGGTCGGCCCTACCTCGTCATGGAGTACTGCTCCCGCCCGAACCTGCAGGCCCGCTATCGCCGGGAGCCGTTCTCGGTGGCCGAGGCGCTGCGGGTCGGAGTGCAGGTCGCCGCCGCCGTCGAGACCGCGCATCGCGCCGGCATCCTGCACCGCGACATCAAGCCGGCGAACATCCTCGTGACGGAATACAACCGTCCCGCGCTCACGGACTTCGGCATCGCCACCGCCGGCGACAACGAGCAGGAACTGGCCGGCATGTCGATCCCGTGGTCGCCGCCGGAGGCTTTCGCCGAAGCAGGTTCCCCCGGCCGCGCCGGTGACGTCTATGCGCTGGGCGCCACGATCTACACGCTGCTGGCGGGGCGCTCGCCGTTCGAGATCCCCGGTCAGCGCAACGGCAGCGCCGACCTCATCCAGCGCGCGCTCACCCAGCCGGTGCCCCCGCTCGGCCGGGCCGATGCGCCGCCGTCGCTGCAGCGCGTCTTCGAGCGGGCGATGGCCACGGCCCCCGGCGACCGCTACGCCAGCGCGCTGGACTTCGCCCGGGCGCTGCAGCGCGTGCAGCTCGAGCTGAACATGGCGGCCACCCCCATCGACGTCATCGACGAGAGCGTCGACGACGCCCCCGCCGAGGTGGAGGACGGCGGACTCACCCGCATCCGGGGGATCGTCAGCATCGACCCCTCGCTGCCGCCGCCCATCGTGCGTGCACCCGGCTCCACCAGCCCGCTCGCCGGCACCACCTCGCCCCCGGCCGCGACGACCGTCGGCGCCACGATGCTGCGCCCCGGCGCGGTGCAGCCGCCGGTGTGGGACAGCGCGCCCCCGGATGCCACGGTGCGGCGCTCCGCTCCGCTCGCCTCCCCGGCGCCCGCCGCGCCCGCACCCGGATTCGCGCCCCCGGCCGACGTTCGCCCCGACACCGACGAGTCCGCTCGCGTTGAGCCGCCGGAGCGGACTCGCCCCCGCACGGGTGCGCTCGTGGGCGCCATCGTGGCCGCCGTCGTCGTGCTCGCCGGCGGCGGCATCGCGGTCGCCGCAGCCACCGGCATCCTCACCCCCTCGCCGCAACCCTCCGCGGCTCCGGAAGACGATGAGGGACCCATCGACATCCTCCCCGCCGGCGGCGTGCCGGCCGTGGCCGATCTCACGGGCACGGTGGAGGGCGACACGGTCACCTTCACGTGGCGCAATGCCGAGCCCGAAGACGGCGACACCTACCTGTGGGCGGTGCAGCGCCTGGGCGAAGACCCCCGCATGGAGTCGACCGACCAGACCACCGTCACCGTGCCGGTCGAGCCGGGCGGGCGCACCTGCGTGGAGGTCACCCTCGTGCGCGCCGACCGGCAGAGCTCACCGCTGGCCGAGACCTGCGCGCCCTGATCTCAGAGCGTGGGCACGGGGCCGGTCTCACCGGTGTGGGACAGCACCTTCACGATGATGCCGCGGCGACGCAGCTCCGTGATCGTGCGGGATTCCTCGTCGACGTCGCGACCGAGGGCGCGCGCCGTGGCGACCACGACGACATCGCCGCGCGAGAGCCGACCGAACAGGCGGGTGAGGCGCTCCTGCCAGGTCTCCATCGTCTCCGGCGCGGGGTGACGGAAGCCTTCGATCGGCACCCCGAAGCGCGACAGCTCGTCGCGCTGGCGCACGATCGAGGGCATGTCGTCGCGGGCGACGACGAGCCCCACCAGGCGGGCGCCGGCGGGGCGGGCCAGCCACCAGTCGCGCGACTGCTCCAGATCGCGGAACGCCGCCGGCAGCGCGCCCGGGTCGACCGGCAGCGCGATCGATTCGGCGTAGTCGGCGGGCGCGCGGTGCAGGGCGGCATCCTGCGGTGTGACATCGGTCATCGTGGGCTCCTCGGTCATATCCATTCTCCCGCACCGCGGCCCCCGGCCGCTTACTGTTCGCCGTCCAGGCGCAGGCGCAGGCTCAGCTCGTCGGCGTCGAGCTCGGCCAGGGCGTGACGCAGCGCCGATGACCCGATGCCGCTGCGGCCGAGCGACACGAGTCGCACCCGCATCGCCTGGATGAGGGCAAGACGCAGCTCCAGCCCGTCGCGGTGCGCCAGCGACTCGTCGTCGTCGGGCGGCTCGGTCAACCGCGAGCCCACGCGCTGGATCAGCTCGGCCGGGAACGGGGTGCCGTCGCGGCGGTGCAGATCTGGCCGGCGCAGCGCATCGGTCGCCGCCGCCCGCAGTTCGTCGTCGATGCGGTCCTGCTCCTCGCGGGTGAGGTCGTCGCTCTCCGGGGGCAGCTGCAGCAGCCGCGCGAAGGCGGGCAGCGTGAAGCCCTGCACGAGCAGGCTGATCACGGCGACGAGGAACGCCGTCAGGATGAGCAGCTCCCGCGACGGGGTTTCACGGGGCAGGGTCTGGGCGGCGGCGAGCGTCACCACGCCGCGCATGCCCGCCCACACGATGATGCCGCCGTGCTTCCACCCCAGCGGCGACGCCTGGTAGTAGTCGAGATCGGCGAGCGACCGGGTCAGGCGCTCCCGCAGGGAGGCGATGCGGCGCTCTCGGTGCGGACCCCGCCGGTGGGCGGGGAGTGGATCGTCCTGCTGCTCGAACGCGTCGAGCCGGGCACCGAACTGGTCGAGCCGCTCGCGCTGCTTGCCGCGCGCCCGGCGCCCCTGCAGCAGCACGAGGAGGGCGACGTAGCCGGTGCGCACCACGAGCACGATCGCGAGCGCCGCCAGTGCGAGCCACACCGCGCGCAGCGGTCCGTCGTGCTCTGCGACGTTCTCGTTCCAGATGTCCTTGAGCTCCAGGCCCATGATGAGGAACACCGCTCCCTCGAGCACGAGTTCCACCGTGCGCCAGTTGAGGGTGTCGGACATGCGCTGGTCGGCGGTCAGCCACCGCGCCGAGCCCTGGCCGGTGACGATCCCCGCCACGACGGCGGCGACGAGCCCCGACCCGCCCAGGTGCTCGGTGGGCAGGTACGCCACGAACGGCACCGCGAAGCCCACCGCGGTGTTGGCCGCGGAGTGCGCCACCCACGCGCGGAACCGCAGGGTCGCCCATCCCACCAGAGCGCCGACGACGAGGGCCACCACGACGCCCCAGGCGAACGCCCCGACGAACTCGCCGACGGCCACCGCACCGCCGGCGGCGACGGCGGCGATCGCGGTGCGCAGCAGCACGAGCGAGGTCGCATCGTTGAGCAGACTCTCGCCCTCGAGCATCGTCACGACGCGCGGCGACAGGCCCAGCCGCTTCACGATCGACGTCGCGACGGCATCCGTCGGGCTGAGGATCGCCCCCAGCGCGATGGCCGACAGCAGCCCGAGACCGGGGATCACCCACGTGAAGAACAGGCCCAGCACGAGCGCACTGATGACCACCAGCACCACCGAGAGCCCCGCGATCGGCCCGAAGTCGCGGCGGAACTCGATCGCCGGCAGCGACACCGCCGCCGAGTACAGCAAGGGCGGCAGGATGCCGACGAGGATGATCTCCGGGTCGATCTCCACCGCAGGCACGAACGGCAGCAGGCTCACGCCGAGCCCGACGATCACCAGCAGCAGGGGCCCCGCGATGTTCACCCGCGGGGCGAGCGCCGTGGCCGTGGCGATGACGATCACCCCGAGTATCGCCAGCACGATGGCGGCATCCATTCCGCACCTCCCGTCGGGACGATTCTGGTGCCTCGGGACCGATTGCGGACTGCGCATGTCCGCAGAAGGGGGCATGCTGGGGTGCGCGCAACGGAAGGACCGCCATGACCGACGCCGTCGACACTCCCGCCGCCCCCGACACCCACGACGTGATCCGCGTCGTCGGTGCGCGCGAGAACAATCTGCAGGGCGTCAGCATCGACCTGCCCAAGCGCCGGCTGACCGTCTTCACCGGAGTGAGCGGGTCGGGAAAGTCCTCGCTCGTGTTCGGCACGATCGCCGCCGAGTCGCAGCGGCTCATCAACGAGACCTACAGCACCTTCGTGCAGGGGTTCATGCCCACCCTGCCGCGCCCCGATGTCGACCTGCTCGAGGGGCTGACCACCGCGATCCTCGTCGACCAGGAGCGGATGGGCGGCAACTCCCGCTCCACCGTCGGCACCGCCACCGACGCGCACGCGATGCTCCGCATCCTCTTCAGCCGGCTGGGGCAGCCGCACATCGGCTCACCGCAGGCCTTCTCGTTCAACGTGCCCTCCGCCAGCGGCTCCGGAGCCCTGAAAGTGGGCGACAAGAAGGCCGTCTCCCGCGACTTCACCGTGACCGGCGGCATGTGCCCCCGCTGCGAGGGCACCGGGGAGATCAGCGACATCGACCTGGACGAACTGTTCGACCGCAACAAATCGCTCGCCGAGGGGGCGATGACCGTCCCCGGCTACAGCGTCGACGGGTGGATGGTGCGCGGGTTCACCGAGTCGGGGTTCGTGGATGCCGACAAGAAGATCGCCGACTACAGCGAGCAGGAGTGGCAGGACTTCCTCTACAAGGAGCCCACGAAGGTCAAGATCCAGGGGATCAACATGACCTACGAAGGGCTCATCCCCAAGATCACCAAGAGCTTCATGCAGAAGGACCGCGACACCCTGCAGCCGCACGTGCGCGCGTTCATCGACCGGGCGGTGAAGTTCACGCCGTGCCCCGAATGCGGCGGCACACGGCTGAACGAGGCGGCACGCTCGTCGACCATCGGCGGGGTGAGCATCGCGGATGCCGCGGCGATGCAGATCACCGACCTCGCCGCCTGGCTGCGCACGATCGACGACCCCGAGGTCGCCCCGCTCGTGGCGGGACTGCGCGACACGATCGATTCATTCGTGGAGATCGGGCTCGGCTATCTCTCCCTCGATCGCGCATCGGGAACGCTCTCGGGCGGTGAAGCGCAGCGCACCCGCATGATCCGCCACCTCGGCTCGGCGCTCACCGACATCACCTATGTGTTCGACGAGCCCACGGCGGGGCTGCACCCCCACGACATCCAGCGCATGAACGCGCTGCTGCGGCGGCTGCGCGACAAGGGCAACACGGTGCTCGTCGTCGAGCACAAGCCCGAGGTCATCGACATCGCCGACCACGTGGTCGACCTCGGGCCCGGTGCCGGCCGCGACGGCGGCCACATCATGTACCGCGGCGACGTGGCAGGGCTCCGCGCCTCGGACACCGTCACCGGGCGCCACCTCGACCATCGCGCGCGGCTCAAGGACGCCGTGCGACCCCACCGCGGCGCCCTGTCGATCCGCGGCGCCACCCAGCACAACCTCCGCGACGTCGACGTCGACATCCCCCGCGGCGTGCTCACCGTCGTCACGGGCGTCGCCGGCTCCGGCAAGTCCTCGCTCATCCACGGCAACCTCACCGCGTTCGAGGACGTCGTGATGGTCGACCAATCCGCCATCCGCGGTTCGCGTCGCAGCAACCCGGCGACCTACACCGGCGTGCTCGATGTCATCCGCGCCGCCTTCGCAAAGGCCAACGGCGTGAAGCCGGCGCTGTTCAGCGCCAACTCCGCCGGCGCCTGCCCCGCGTGCAAGGGGCTCGGCGTCATCATCACCGAGCTCGGCTTCATGTCGACCGTCGAGACGGTGTGCGAGGTCTGCGAAGGCCGGCGGTTCACCGACGAGGTGCTGGAGTACCGCCTCGACGGCAAGAACATCGACGAGGTGCTCTCGATGCCGGTGGGGGAGGCGGCGGCGTTCTTCGGCAGCGGCCCGGCGCACACGACCCTTGCCCGCATGGTCGACGTCGGGCTGTCCTACCTCACGCTCGGGCAGCGACTCAACACGCTCTCCGGCGGCGAGCGGCAGCGGCTGAAGCTGGCCATCAGCATGGCCAAGAAGGGCGCGGTCTACGTGCTGGACGAGCCGACCACGGGCCTGCACCTCGCCGACGTCGACAACCTGCTCGGCATGCTCGACCGGCTCGTGGATGCCGGCAACACCGTCGTCGTCATCGAGCACCACCAGGCGGTCATGGCGCACGCCGACTGGATCGTGGATCTCGGCCCGGGCGCGGGCCGCGACGGCGGCACGATCGTGTTCGAGGGCGCCCCCAGCGAACTCGTCGCCGCGGGTGACACGCTCACCGCGCAGCACCTGCGCGCGTACGTCGCCGCCCCCGGTCGTTGAGCGAGCGGAGCGAGACGCGGTGCCCTTCCGGTCGTTGAGCGAGCGGAGCGAGACGAAACGCGCGCCGCCGGTCAGATCGCGCCGAGCTCCCGCACCGCGTCGCGCTCGGCGGCGAGCTCGGCGACCGAGGCCGCGAGCCCGGCCCGCACGCGCCCGTCGAGCTCCAGACCCTCGACGACACGGTAGCCCGACCCGTCGCTGGTCACCGGGAACGAGCACACCAGACCCTCGGGCACCCCGTATTCGCCGCGCGAGACCAGCGCGGCCGACGTCCAGCCGGCGTGGGTGCCTCGTGCCTCGTCCCGCACGTGCGCGATGACGGCGTTGGCCGCCGACGCGACCGACGACGAGCCTCGCACCCCGATGATCTCGGCGCCGCGACCGGCGACCCGCGGGATGAACACGTCGTCGAGCCACGTGGTCGCGGCATCCGCCCCGCCCAGTCGCTCCGCGAGCGCGTCGGTGACGGGGATCCCGTCGACCGTCGCGTGCGAGACGTCAGGGAACTGCGTGTTCGAGTGGTTGCCCCACACCGTGACATCGCGCAGCTGCGACGGCGACACCTCGAGGGCGGATGCCAGCTGTCCCAGCGCACGGTCGTGGTCGAGCCGGGTGAGCGCGCTGAAGCGGTCGGCGGGAATGCCCTCGGCGGCGCTCGCCGCGATGAGCGCATTGGTGTTCGCCGGGTTGCCCACCGCCAGCACGCGCACGTCCGCCGCGGCGTTCGCAGCGATCGCCGCGCCCTGCGGCCCGAAGACGCCGGCGTTGGCGGCCAGCAGATCGGCGCGATCCTGGCCCGCCGCCCGCGGGCGGGAACCCACCAGCAGGGCACGGTTCGCCCCGGCGAACGCAACCGCCGGGTCGTCGGTCACCTCGACGTCGCGCAGCAGCCCGAAGGCGCAGTCCTGCAGTTCCAGCGCCGCGCCCTCCGCCGCGCGCAGCCCCTGCGGGATCTCCAGCAGCCGCAGTCGCACCGGCTGATCGGGCCCCAGCATGTCGCCGGCTGCGATGCGGAACAGCAGCGCGTAGCCGATCTGGCCTCCGGCGCCGGTAATGGTCACGGTGACGGGAGCGGCATCCATCCGACGAGCATATCCACGCCGCGCCGCGGGGCAGCTCGAGTGTCACTTCCGCACAGTCGGAGGCCGCCGCACCCGCCATTGGTGACACTCGAAGAGCGCGCGCGCCCGCGGCGGACGCCCGCGGCGGACGCCCGAGGGGCGGCCCGAGGGGGCGGCTCGAGTGTCACTTCCGCACAGTAGGCGGCGCCCGCACCCGCCATTGGTGACACTCGAGCAGCGCGGATGCCGCGACGGACGTGTGGCGCAGGGGCGCCGGAGCGCGGCTTCATCGGTCCGGCGCCCCGGAATTCCGGGGCGGAACGGATACCGTGGGACCCGTGACGTTCAACGACAACGCCCGCGTGGGCGGCAACACGGCCAAGCGCCGTGGCCGCGGCGCCGCAGTCGTGGGTGGCGGGATCGCGGGCATCGGCGGCATCGCGGTGCTGCTTCTGACCCTGTTCACCGGTCAGGACTTCAGCGGACTGCTCGGCGGCCTCGGCGGCGGCGGTGCCGCGACCGAGGAATCGGCCATCGCCAACTGCGACACCGGGGCCGACGCGAACGCGAACGACGACTGCCGTCTCGCGGCCGCATCGCTGAACCTCGACCAGTTCTGGGCGCGCGAGCTCGACGGGTACCGTCAGCCGCAGCTGATCATCGTGGACGGCTCCACCCCGACCGCGTGCGGCACGGCATCCAACGCCACCGGCCCCTTCTACTGCCCCCCGGAAGAGACGGTCTACGTCGATCCGACGTTCTTCGCCATTCTGCGCGACCAGTTCGGCGCGACGGCAGGTCCCCTCGCCCAGCTGTACGTGCTGGCCCACGAGTACGGGCACCACGTGCAGCAGATCACCGGGATCTTCGACCGCTACCCGAACAACGGCAGCGGGCCCGACAGCAACGGCGTGCGCACCGAGCTGCAGGCCGACTGCTTCGCCGGCGCGTGGGTCGCCGATCTGTCGCAGCAGGTCGACGAGAACGGTGTGCCGTTCATGCAGGCGCCCACCGAGACCGAGATCCGCGACGCCCTCGATGCTGCGGCCGCCGTCGGCGACGACAACATCCAGCGGCAGTCCGGCGGTGCGGTCAACCCGGAGAGCTGGACGCACGGGTCCAGCGAGCAACGACAACGCTGGTTCGACACCGGCTACCAGCACGGCGCCCGATCGTGCGACACCTTCTCAACGTCAGGAGCGGACCTGTGAGCGACCTCGCGCACCTCGACGGCATCCTCTACCCGCCCATCGAACCCTACGAGACCGGCGAACTGCTGGTGGGTGAGGGCAACCGGGTCTACTGGGAGCAGTCGGGCAACCCCGACGGCAAGCCGGTCGTGTTCCTGCACGGCGGCCCCGGGGGCGGCACCTCGCCCTGGCAGCGGCGGTTCTTCGACCCCGAGGCGTACCGCATCATCCTGTTCGACCAGCGCGGGTGCGGGCGCAGCACACCGCACGCGAGCAGCCCCGAGTCCGACCTGCGCCACAACACCACGTGGCACCTCGTCGCCGACATCGACCTGCTGCGGCGGAGCCTCGGCATCGACCGGTGGATGGTGTTCGGCGGCTCGTGGGGCAGCACGCTCGCGCTGGCGTATGCCGAGGCGTACCCGGCGACGGTGAGCGAACTGGTGCTGCGCGGCATCTTCACCCTGCGCACGCACGAGCTGGAGTGGTTCTACGAGGGCGGGGCGGCGTCGCTGTTCCCCGACCTGTGGGAGGAGTTCATCGCTCCCATCCCCGTGCTCGAGCGCGCCCAGCTGATCGAGGCGTACCACCGGCGGCTCACCGACCCCGACCCTGCCGTGCACGTGCCGGCGGCGGTCGCGTGGGCGAAGTGGGAGGCGTCGACGGTCACCTTGCTGCCCGATCCCGAGCTCGTGGCATCCATGACGGGGCCTGCCGACGCGACGGCGTTCGCGCGCATCGAGAACCACTACTTCCTCAACCGCGGCTGGTTGCGCGAGGGGCAGCTCATCGCCGATGCCGGCGCGATCCGGCACATCCCCGGCGTCATCGTGCAGGGGCGGTATGACGCGTGCACGCCGATCATGACCGCATGGGATCTGCACCGGGCGTGGCCCGAGGCGGAGCTCGTGGTCGTGCCGGATGCCGGCCACTCGGCATCCGAGCCCGGGATCGCCGCCGCGCTCCGCGCCGCCACCGACCGCTTCGCCCGCAATGGCGGAGGTGCCGGTGCGGGTGTGGATGTCGGCGAGGGTGTTGGTGCGTCCCGGGAGTTCGCCGCGGGGAGCGCGTCGGGCGCGTCGTCGGATGTCGCGTCGGATGTCGCGTCGGGTGTCGCGTCGGGTGTCGGGTCGGGTGCCGGTTCGGAGGCCGGGTCGGGGTTCGCCTCGTATGCGGAGGCATCGCAGGCTTGAGCGTGCCGCGCCGCCGCTGATCGCCGCCCACGACGCGGTGGTGCCCTCCCCGTGTTCGGTCGTCGCATTCGTCCCTGCGGACGCGGGTGGAGGGTCGTTTGTGACGACCGAAGCCGCGGCGCCCAGCGCGCCAGGAGTTGCGTCGCCGCATCCGGCCTCGGCCTTCGGCTTGCGGGCGTTCGCGACGACCGAACCGGCGCGCCAGGGTTGGGACGGCGTTGGGTCGTCGCATCCGTCCTCCCGCCCCCCACCACGCGGCGCATTCGCGACGACCGAACTGGGGCGCCCTGCGGCGGGGATGCCTTCGGTCGTCGCATCCGTCCGTGCGGGGTCGCTTGGAGGGGCGTTCGCGACGACCGAACCGGCGCGCACAGGGTGGCGACGGGGCTGCGTCGTCGCATCCGTCCCTATGGCGCCCCAAACGAAAGGTCTCGCGACGACGGGATGCCGTGGTCAGCCGGACCAGCCGGCGGCCACCAGCGCGGCGCCCACTTGTCGCACGAGCTCGCGCGGATGCCGGCTGACGAGGTCGTGTGTGGCCCGCACGACCCGCCATCCTGCCTCGGCGTAGGCCTGGTACTTCTCGATGTCCCGATTCCACTGCTCACGCGACGTGCGGTGGTGGTCGCCCTCGTATTCGACGGCGACGCGGTAGACGGGGTAGGCGATCTCGCTGCATCCGAGCCACCGCCCGTGTGCGTCGTGCACATCGAAATCGAGGTGCGGCTCGGGGAGCCCGCCATCGAACAGGACGAGGCGGGTTCTCGTCTCGCCGGGCGAGGAACTTCCGGTGCGCAACAGCGGCAGCGCGTCGCGAAGCCGTTGCGCACCGACCCGGCGTCCTGCGGCAGCGGCGGCGGCGAGGTGCTCGATGGTCGCCAGTGGTGGCCCGCTGGGCGGGCGGAAGCCGCCGGGGTGCCGCGGCACGCGAACCATCGCATCGCCGAGTGCCACGAGTTCCGTGAGGTCGAGGTGAGCGCCGAACATCGCCCACGTCGTCGCCGGCGAGGTGGTGCGGATGCCGTCGACCACGGTGACGCGCGCGAGCGACGCACGCACGGAGTGGCCCTCGACGTTGCGACCTCGAGGCGCCCGGGCGGGGTGGTGCACGGCGACCTCGACGGGAGTGTTCGCCGACAGCCGGACGGGGTACCCATGCAGCACGGCCGCCGAGCGGAGACAGAGGAATGCCGGCTCGGGCATCACCAATGCGTATGCCTCGATGCGGGCGCGCAGCTCGCTGCGCCGGGCGGCGAACAGGTCGGCGTCGGGCTCGCCCGGCCTCGGCCGCATGCGCACGCCATGGAACGGGCGCGCGAGCTCGGGTCGATTCAGTCGCCTCCGGCTGACGCCGAGGGCGGATGCCTGGGCGACCGTGAACGCGACGGCGAGTTGAGGAGGGAGTGGCGCGCGTCGTGGCATCCGTCCACGGTGCCCTGTTCCAGTGCGGCTCCGCGGGTGGAAGTGCCGAAATGGGGACGGATTCCGCCCATTGCTTCCTGGGGAGGACGCGCCGCCACGCTCGAAGCGGCATCCCCTCGCTGCTCGTGCTGATCCCCGGCGCGCGCGCGGGGTTCGGTGGGCGCATTCGTCCCGCGGATGCCGCGGGGAGCGGCCGAACGTGACGACTGAGCGGGGGGTGGGGGTGGGGTGCTGGGGTGGGTCGTCGCAAATGGGCGCGTGGTGGCGCGTGGTGGGGCCGCATGCGACGACCGAACCCCAGCGCGGGCGTATGCGACGACCGAAGGCTGGGTGCGGATGCGGGTGTGCCGTCCGCCCACCGCCGCGGGCTCCGCGCCGCGGGCTCACCGCCGCGGGCTACGCGCCGAAGGCCTGCAGCAGCGTCGCCGACAGGCGCGCCGGGTTGCCGTCGATGCGGAAGCGGGTGAGCCCTTCGCTCACGGCCGAGCCGGTGCGCGAGGTCACGAACCACGGCGGCTTCGGCAGCACCGACGGGCGCCCGGAATCGAGCAGGCTGCCCACCGACAGCGACGACGGGAACGGGCGGAATGGCCCGCGCACGACACTGCGCTCCACCCGGTCCAGCAGCAGCGCGTTGTGCACGACGCCGATGCCGCTCGGCGCGTCGGCGAGGGTGCCGCCCGGGAACGCGCCCCACGTGCAGGTCGGCGTCATGAAGCCCATCGCCGTCCACGCGTTGATCGCGACGGTGCCGTAGCGGAGGTCGGCCATCGCCCGCTCGAACCCGTCGCCGAGGGCGGACTGCACCACCGGGTCGACGATCACGTTCGCTCCGAGGGTGCCGATGAGCCGGTCGTTGGCGTGGGCGACGGCCGCGTCGAGGAACTCCTGCCCGGTGCCGGGCAGGTCGACGACGCCGAGCACCGGCGCGAAGTACTCGGTGGTCTCGAGATGCGTGGCATCCGCGCCCTGCGTGTCGAAGAGCAGGCGGGTGCCGTCGCCGCTGCGCACCGCGCCGGGGTGTTCGGATGCCGCGGCCTCGACGCGCCGCTGTGCACCCGGGTACCAGACGGTGCGCCGGGGAGCGGCGGCGTAGGCGGCCTGCAGTGCGGCGACGAACGCGTCGCGCTGCGGCCAGTCGCGGCTGACCAGCACCACCTGCCCGGCGATGCAGTTGTGGCCGCTGTTGTACAGCCGCATCGTCACGATGTGCTCGGCGTGGTAGCGCAGGTCGGCGTCGGTCCACTCGCCGGGCACCACGATGATGGGCGACACCCCGCCCAGTTCCGCCGTGATCGGCACCCCCAGGCGCGGTTCGTCGGCGTCGCGGCGCGCGGCGGCATCCGCATCGCGGCCCCACACGATGGCCTCGAACGTCGAGACCGATCCGGTGATGTGCACGTGATCGATGCCGGGGTGCGTGGTGAGGTAGCCGCCCACCTCGCCACCGCCGGTGACGATGCGCACGAGCCCCGGTCCGATCAGCGGCGCCAGCGCGCGCTCGAAGACGGGCACCAGTGCGTCCTGCGTGGGGTTGACCTTGAGCAGCGCGACGCGGTTGAACGCGAGCAGCTCGTACAGCACGTCGAGGAACGGGATGGAGCTGACGTTGCCCGCGCCGAGCACCAGGCCCACACCCGCCGAGCGCGGTCCGGACAGCTGCCCGAGGCCCGCCGTGCGCACGGCTTCGGCCGCCGTGACGCCCGGCTCCAGCCACACCTCACCGGTGTATCCCGACAGCAGCAGCCGGTCGATGGGCGCGATGGGCAGCACGTGCACGCGGGTGCGCCCGCCCGGGGCCTCGTCGACGCGCAGGCCGTCCAGTGGACTCGCCCCGCGCTCCAGCGCGGCGAGCGTGTCGTCGTAGGCGTCGAGGGCGACGATGGCGCCGTACGGTCCCGACAGCCACTCCTCGCCCCGCAGCGGATGCCCGGGCTCGAGACCCTTCGAGGTGGATGCCACGTCGGCCCATTCCTCGGCCACGGCCGCCACGGCGGCGCGCACGCGGCCGAGCAGCCGGCGGCGCTGGCCGAGGGTCAGCCGCGCCCAGACCTGGGTGCCGGTGCGGAGCTCGTCGATCGCCGCATCCAGCCGCTCGCGCTCGTCGTCGGCCGGGCCGGTGCCGGCGGGGGCGGGGGAGGGGGACGGGGTGGATGCCACGGAGCGCTCTCCTCGGGTCGGGGTGTCCAGCTTAGGCCGGGACCCGGTGTCGCGGCCTGGCTGCGGTCACCCCGACGAGGCCGCGCCGCGCGGCGCCCCGAGCGTGTCGTCGATATCGGCGCGGCGCAGCGTGTACTTGGTGAACACCAGCACGCTCAGCACCACGAGCACCGCCGGGATGACGCTGAAACTCACCACGATGCCGTCGATCGCGGCATCCGGCTGGGTCACCGTCTGCCCCGCGGTGCGCTCGACGTAGCCGGTCACGGCGAGCACGATCGTGAGCACCGTGGCGCCGAGGGCGAATCCGGCGGTCTCACCCGCGGTCCAGACGCCGCCGAACGCCCCGGCCCGCCCGGGACCGTGCCGGGCCGCGTCGTGCGCGATGACGTCGGGGAGCATCGCCATCGGCAGCGACTGCATGCCGGCGTACGCGATGCCGGCGACGCCGACGGGAGCGTAGATCCAGGCGCCGGGAGTCCACAGCGCGCCGATCGTGGCGAGGGCCGCGACGGCGAACAGCAGGCTCGCCATCGCGAAGGTGCGCTCCTTGCCGATGCCCCGCGCGAGGCGTCCCCACGCGGGAGCGGCGAGCAGCGCAGGGGCGATCAGCGCGACGAACAGCAGCGTCACGGCATCCTCGGAGCGCAGCACCCAGGTGGCGAGGTACTGCGCGCCGGCGAGCATGAGTCCGGTGGCGAGGGCCTGCAGGCAGAAGGTGGCCAGCAGTGCGCGGAAGGGCGCGCTGCGGCGGAGCGCCTCGTAGGCCGAGCGGAAGTTGTCGCGGATGCCGCCGGCGGGCGTCGACGCATCCTTGCCGATGGCAGGCTCCGGGTGGCCGCTCACGCTCGGCGAGACCAGTGCCGCCTGCTCCGCGGCGGACGTGCCTGCAGCAGCCATCGCCGAGCGTCGGGTGCGCGTGCGCCCGGCGACCCCGGTGGCGATGAGCATGCCCAGGCCGATCACCACGCCGGCGACGATGCCCATCACGAGGTACCCGGTCGTCGGGTCGCCGGTCACCTTGCGCAGCTGCGGTCCGCCGGCGCCGAAGAGCAGGATCGCGAACGTCAGCACCACCACGCGCCAGGTCAGCAGCGTCGTGCGGGCGTCGTAGCGGTCGGTGAGCTCGGCGGGGAGCGCGATGTAGGGCACCTGGAACAGGCTGAACGCGGTGGCCGTCAGGACGAACGCGACCAGCACCCACAGCGCTCCGAGCACCGGTCCGAGCTGTGGCGGCGCGGCGAAGGTCAGCGCGAACAGCACCGGCAGCGCCAGTGCGCCCAGCGCCATCAGCCGGCGCCGGGACCCGTGGCGGGCGAGGTCGCGGTCGCTCAGCGCGCCGATGACGGGGTCGATCACGACGTCCCACACCTTGGCGGCGGCGACGATGACGCCCGCCAGCAGCGCGGTGACGCCGAGGCTGTCGGTGAGGTAGTACGTCAGCACGAGCCCCGGCAGCGTGGCGAACCCGCCGGTGCCGATCGATCCCACCGCGTAGCGGGCGACCGTGCCCCGGGTCAGGTCGGCAGATGCCGCGACAGTGCCCATGGGGGCAGTGTAGGGGTCAGATCAGCGAGAGCTCGCGCAGCTTCGACTCGACATCGGCGTTGCTCGGCTCGACGTGGTGGGTGGCGTCGGGGTAGACGACCACGGGGATGTTGGTGCGGCCGGAGATCTCGCGGGCGACCTCGGCGGCACCAGGGTCGGTCTCGAGATCGATGTACTCGTACCCGACGCCGAGCGCATCGAGCTGCGACTTGGTGCGGCGGCAGTCGCGGCACCAGTCGGCGCCGAACATCGTGATCGTGGGGGACTGGTCTGTCATCGCTCCAGCCTAGGTCTGCCCGGCTGAGCGGGTGCCGACCGCCTAGGGGTCCACCCGCACCCGCACCGCGGGCGGGTCGGATACCGCCACAGGGGCGCCGGTATGGCGCGGCGCGTAGACGACGAGTGCGTGGAAGACGAAGCGCACGATGAACGCCGCGACGAGGGTCAGGGCCGCGGCGAAGACGGCGGACAGGTGCGTGCCTTCCACGAGCACCCACATCACCGGGATGCGCACGGCGGCCTCGACGTTGTTGAAGACGAACGACTTCACGAACCGATGCCGCATGCGCCCCGACTCGGAGCGCATGTCGGCGAAGACGAGGTACTCCAGCAGCAGGAAGTTGCCGATGATCGTCAGCTCGCTGGCGATGACGGCGGCCACGACGTACTCCACGCCCAGGCGGATGAGCCCCCACATGATGAGCAGGTTGACGATGGCGCCGAACCCGCCCACCAGTGCGAACGCCGACATGCGGCCGAAGCGCAGCATCGCCAGCTGCGACAGGAACCGCACACCCTGGGTGAACGACGCCTTCGACGCGCCGGCGTGTCGCTCGTCGAAGTTGAACGGCACCTCCGCGATGCGCAGCTGCCGGCGGGCGAGCACCTCGAGCAGGATCTTGAAGCCGCGGGGCCGCAGCGCCTCGACGTCGAACGCCTCGCGGTCCACGAGGAAGAACCCCGTCATCGGGTCGGAGCAGCCGTGGAGCTTGCGCGGGAACATGGACTTGGTCAGCAGGTTCGACACGCGCGACACCGTCGTGCGCGTGGCATCCGCCAGCCCTTTCGAGGTGCCTCCGGCGGCGTAGCGCGACGCCACGACCACGTCGACGTCTCCCGCCTCGGCGCGGGCGAGCAGGGAGGGGATCGTCTCGGGCGGATGCTGCAGGTCGCCGTCCATCACGAGGCACCAGCGCGACTGCGCCATGCGGAACCCCTCGACCACGGCGCCGCCGAGCCCGGCGGTGGGCTCTTCCCGGTGCAGCATGCGCACCGGGAAGGGGGATGCCGCGGCGGCGGCGCGCACCACGGCAGGGGTGTCGTCGGTGGAGTCGTCGACGAACAGCACCTCGAACTCACGATCGGTCATCGCCGCGCCGATGCGGGTGAGCAGTTCGACGACGTTCGGACCTTCGTTGTAGGTCGGGACGATGATCGTCAGATCCATCGGTCGTCCTGTCGTCGGGCGGGCGGGCGGGTCGATCAAGGGTAGCCCGTCAGGTGATCCGGTGGCTGAGATCATCCACCGCGCATCCGCGCGGGAATCACGATTGATATATTGTATAGATCGCAGGTTCCGCCCGCGTCAGCGGCGACAGAGCAGAATCGAGGCCCCCATGCCAGCAGCGGCGACAGCGCCCGCGCGCGTCGAGGAAGAGACCGGCGCAGACGCCACGCGGCGGATCGCGCAGTGGGCGAGCGCGGCGGAGGCGCCCACGCTTCCCCTCGAGGTGCGGCACCACGGGCGGCGCATGATCATCGACTACCTCGCCGCCGCGGCGGCGGGAAGCGGGACGGAGCTCTCCCGCACCCTGCGCGAGCACTTCCGCGTGACCGAGCCGGGTCAGGCCGCGACCGTCATCGGGGGCCCGCGCCTCACGGCGACGGCAGCCGCGTACGTCAACGGCGCCGCGGCCCACGGCCTGGAGCTCGACGACGGCTACACCCCCGGCTCCGTGCACCCGGGCGCGTGCGTCGTGCCGGCGGTGCTGGCGGCGGGTGAATCGCGCGGCGCGAGCATCGACGACGTGGCCGCCGCCGTGGTGGTGGGCGTGGAGGTCACGGCCCGCATCGCCGAGGCCGGTCACCCGAGCGTGCTGCGGGCGGGGTTCCACAACACCCCGGTGGCCGGAGTGTTCGGTGCGACAGCGGGGGTCGGCCGGCTGCTGCGCCTGTCGCCCGACGCCCTGTCCGGCGCCCTGGGCCTGGCCGGCTCCGCCGCAGGTGGATTGCGCGAGTACCACGCGGATGGCTCGGAGGTGAAGCGGCTGCACACCGGCAAGGCGGCTCGCGACGGTGTGATGAGCGCCCAGCTCGCCGGCGCCGGCATCGCCGGTCCCCACACGATCCTCGAGGGGCACGACGGCTACTTCGCCGCCTTCGCCCGGGGCACGTGGAAGCCGGACGTGCTGCTGGACGGCCTCGGCACCACCTGGCGCGCGATGCGCACCTACGTCAAGCCCTACCCGTGCTGCCGGCATCTGCACGGCGCGATCGACGCGGCGCGGCAGCTGCGCGCCGCCGTGGGTGATGACCTCACCCGCATCGAGCAGATCCGCATCGGCACCTTCGACCTCGCCGCGCGGCTGGACCGCACCAGCCCGTCCACCGTCATGCAGGCGCAGTT
This sequence comes from Microbacterium sp. NPDC058021, assembly GCF_042885955.1. NCBI lineage: Bacteria > Bacillati > Actinomycetota > Actinomycetes > Micrococcales > Microbacteriaceae > Microbacterium > Microbacterium sp. NPDC058021. The sequence goes on along the minus strand of NZ_JBHVRF010000007.1, from coordinate 145,361 downwards.
CAGCCTGCCGTTCGCGGTCTCCGCCGCGCTCCGCCACGGCACGGTCGACCTCGGCACCTTCGAGCCGGAGGGTCTGGCAGACCCCGTCGTGCGGGCGCTCGCCCAGCGCGTGAGCGTCCATCTCGACGAATCGGCTCAGGCGGCGTACCCGCGCGAGCGGGCCGCCGAGGTGGAGATCACGCTCCACGGCGGCCAGGTGCTGCGCACGCGCGTGCACCACCCGCTCGGCGAGCCGGAGAACCCGCTCAGCGACGCCGACATCGAGCAGAAGTTCCGCACGCTCGCCCTCCCCGTCCTCGGCGCATCGCGCGTGGACGAGGCGCTGGAGCAGGCATGGCGCGGCAACGATCTGCAGGCGCTCACCTCCGCCCTGGCGGAGTAGACCGGACCACCCCGGCGGCATCGCCGCCGCGAAAGGACATCATGGACCACGCGGGCGCGCCCACCGGCGAACCTCTGCTCACCACGTTCGCCCGATGGATCGCGTCGGAGGACCTGGCCATCCCCGACGACGTGCGCCGCCACGCGCGGCTGGCGATCCTCGACACGGTCGGAACGACGATCGGGGCGCGGCTGAGCCCTGATTTCGATCAGGTCTCCCCCTTCATCGACGAGGCCGAACCCGGCACGAGCTCACCTCTCATCGGGCGTGCCGGGCGCGCGTCGACATCGGATGCCGCCTTCATCAACTCCTTCGGGGCGCACCTGCTCGACTTCGACGACTCGCAGGGCGACATGGCGGGGCATCCGACCGCGGTGATCTTCCCCGCTGTGCTCGCGGTCGCCGAGCGCGACGGCGGATCGCTCCGCGACGTGGTGGACGCCTACGCGGTCGGGGTCGAAGTCGCCGCCCGGCTGGGACGCATCCTCAACCCCGACCATTACGACCTCGGCTGGCATCCCAGCGCCACGATCGGCGTCTTCGGCGCGGCCGCGGGCGCCGCCCGCCTGCTCGGCCTCGATGCCGCGCGCACGCAGGCCGCCCTCAGCCTTGCGGCGGCGTTCTCCAGCGGCATCAAAGCCTCCTTCGGCACCTCCGCCAAGCCGTTGCAGGTCGGACGGGCCGCGGCATCCGGAGTCCAGGCCGCGTTGCTCGCGAGGGCCGGCGCGACGGGTCGCGAGAACGCCTTCGAGCACGCGCAGGGCTATGCGCGGGTGTTCGAGCGCAAGGACCCGCAGGCTCTGCCCCTCACCACCGCACTCGAGGGGCTCGGCACGGAGTGGGCGCTCGTGCACCCGGGCATCATCATCAAGCAGTACCCCTGCTGCGGCAGCACGCATTCCGCGATCGAGTCGGCCGCCGCCCTCGCGCCGCTGCGATGCGAGGACATCGAACAGGTGCTCATCCACCTGCACCCCAAGCGCCGCGGGCACGTGGACCGGCCGGACCCGCGCAGTGAGCTGGATGCGAAGTTCAGCGTGCAGTACACCGTGGCGCGGGCACTGCTGGCGGGCACCGTCACCCTGACCGACTTCGCCGACTCCGCGCACCGGTCCGCCGATGCCGTGGCGATGCTCGCGAAGACGGTCGTCGCCGACATCGACGCGCCCGACACCTCGGTCGCCGACCGGTATGTCGCGTCGGTGACGGTGCGCACCACCGATGGCCGGTCGCTGCACCGGACGACGCCCGTCGCGTCCGGCCGGGAGCCGGGCCGGATGCTCCCCGCGGCGAAGATCATCGCCAAGTACGAGAACTGCGTCGCGCCCTACCTCGCCACCGATCGCGCGGCGGCGCTGCGCGACCTGATCCTGGGCATCGGCGCCGAGTCCGCCGGCGACCTGCTGCGCCTCACGCAGCCGGAATGACAAGAGGGGGTGGATGCCGCTCGCGTGGCATCCACCCCCTCTTTCGTGTCCGCCTCAGGCCGGGGCGGGCGACGCTGAGCGATCGAGTGCAAATCGCGGCAGGACGAAGCCGTCGGGCATGGTGCTGTACCGCAGGACCACGCGCTCGCCGATCCAGGAGCCCTCGGGCTCCGGGCCTTCGAGGTTGCTGATCAGCAGCGGTCCCTCCTCCAGGCGCACCGCGATGACCGAGTGCGGCGCCGGATAGGCGGGCAGGTAGGTCTTGTGGAACACGACCCAGCTGAGGATCGTGCCCCTGCCGCTCACGCGCTCCCAAGTGGATTCCTCGGAGTTGCATTCTGCGCAGATCGGGCCGGCCGGGTAGCGCCACAGTCCGCACTCGGCGCAGCACTGGAGCTTGAGGTCCCGCTGCTCGACGGACTCCCAGAACGGGATGTCGTGGACGAGGGGGACGGGGCGGGGGGTGGGAGCGGGCTCCATGGGATTCTCCTATCGTCCGTAGATGACCGACATGCACTTGCCGGCGACATCGGAGGTGTAGTGGACGGTCTGCGCGCCGGCGACCTGTCGGTCCCCGGCGGTGCCGCGCAGCTGACGCACCGCCTCGAGCTGGTGGTTCCACCCCTGCATGTACGACTCCGAGAGGTGGCCGCCGTGGGTGTTCACCGGCAGCGCGCCGCCGGGACCGATCCCCTTCTCCGTGAGGAACTTCGCGACGTCGCCGACCTCGCAGTAGCCGTAGCCCTCGAGCGCGAGGGGCACGTGCACCGAGAAGCTGTCGTACGCGAGCATGACGTCCATGTCGTCCGGTCCGATGCCCGCCATCTCGTATGACGACGCCCCCGCCTGCTGCTGCGCCGGAAGGTAGTAGTCGGTCAGCCGCGGCTCGAGGCTCGTCGCGCCGGTGTTCAGATCCGACCGGCCGGTGCCGAGGATGTAGACCGGGTCCGGCCGCATCCGCTGGGCGTACTCCGCGTCCGCGATGATGAGGGCCACGCCGCCGTCGTTGACGAGGCAGTAGTCGAACACGTGCAGCGGCTCGCACACGTACCGCGACTGCAGGTAGTCGTCGATCGTGATCTGCTTGCGCTGGATGGCGGCTTCGTTCATGCTCGCCCACGCGCGCTGCGCGACGGCGACCTGCCCCATGTCCGCTTCCGAGAGTCCGCGCTCGTGCTGATAGCGGCGCAGGGTCAGCGCGTACAGCGCACCCTGCGAGGTCATGCCCCAGGGGGAGTGGTAGACGTACGAGAGGAACGACTGCCCGCCCATGGCGCTCGGGCCGCCGTACTGCGTGCCGGCGGAGCGCTGGTCGTTGCCGTAGACCAGCGCGATCACCTTGGCGTAACCGGCCTCGATGGCCATCTGCGCCTGCAGGATCGACTGCACGGCATCCGCTTGACCGCCCCAGCGGACGTTGAGGCCGAGGACCTCGCCCATCCGCTCGTAGGCGGTCGTCGGCCCCACGATGAGTCCGTCGATGTCTTCCTTCGGGATGCCGGAATCGCGCAGTGCGTCTTGGAAGGCGCGTGCGGCGTAGCCGACCGAGTCCGCCGGCTTCTCACCGGCGCGCACTCGCCTCCAGTCTCCGCTCCAGTCGGTCTGGCCGATGCCGATGATCGCCGTCGCGCGTCGCGTACGAGTCATGTTCTCCTTCTCCCGCTCGTCTCTAGCTGAGGATGTCGGTCGTGCGCAGGTCTGCGATCTCCTGCGGGCTCAGGCCCAGCAGCTGTGCGCAGATCTCGTCGGTGTGCTGGCCGAGCAGCGGTGCCGGGGTGGTCGGCTGCACCTCGTGGCGGGCGAACCGGAACGGCTGGCCGTTGTAGAGGGTGCGCCCCATCTCGGGGTGCTCCAGGATGCGCCAGTGCTCCCGGTGCGTCAGCTGCGGATCCGCGATGACCTCCGGCGGCGACAGCACGGGGGCGGCGGGGATGCCCGCCGCCTGCAGCGCATCGGCGAGTTCCCGGTTGCCGCGGGCCGCGACGGCGGCGGCGACGTCGCCCCGGCCGTGCTCGCGAGAGATCCCGGCAGGCAGTCCCAGCGTCGCCAGCATCGCGTCCCAGTCCGGCGGTGTCGGGGTGGAGATGGCGATCCAGTCATCGTCGCCCGCCGTGGGAAGCACGTCCTGCCAGTAGAAGCCTTCGCCGCTGTTGCCGAGCGGATCGCGGTCGTTTCCGTTGGCCGTCCAGTCCAGCAGTTCCGGGCCGAGGGTTGCGAGCATGGCCTCGGTCTGGGCCATGTCGATGCGCTGGCCGCGGCCGGTGCGGCGGCTGTGACGCAGGGCGGCGAGCATCGCGAACGCCGCGTGGCCGGGATTGGGGATGTGGTCGGGGTAATTCGTACCGGTGCCGGCCGGTGCGAGACCGGGAATGCCGCTCAAGTGGTGCAGCCCGGTGATGGCGCTCATCATCGCGCCGTATCCGCGGGCGTGGCGTTCGGGGCCGCTGTCGCCGTTCATCGACATGGAGAGATAGACGATGCGCGGATTGACCTCGGCCACCGCCTCGTAGCCGAGGCCCAGGCGCTCCATGACGCCCGCAGAAAAGTTGTTGCAGACCAGTTCGGCCTGGGCGATCAGCCGCAGCGCGATGTCGACGGCCGCGGGCTCCTTGAGGTTGAGCAGCATGCTGCGCTTGCTGGTGTTGCGGTCGGCGAAGTAGCCGCTGCGGTTCACCCCGCTTTGTCCGTCTGCGAAAGGCGGGCTCAGGCGGATGCCGTCGACCTTCTTCGTGCTCTCGATCTTGATGACCTCGGCGCCGAGGTCGGCGAGGATCTTCGTCGCGTACGACCCGGCACCGACCCAGCTGAAGTCGATGACGCGCACGCCCGTCAGTGGACGTCTCATGCGATGGCTCCGTCCCGGCGCAGTTCGTCGATGGTCGACGAGGAGAAGCCGACTTCCGCCAGGATCTCCTCGGTGTGCTCGCCGGGCCGCGGCGCCGGTCGACGGTGCTGCCAGGGCGTGCCGTCCAGTCGGTAGGGGGCGCCCGGCGCATCGGCGCGCGCCTGGCCGATCGCCGTCGGGGTGAAGAACTCCCGCGCCCGCAGCTGCTCCGAGCGGTGCACTTCCGCCATGGTCATCACGGGGGAGAGCGGCACGTTCCAGTCGATGGCCGCACGCAGCAGCTCATCCTTGGAATGCTGGGAGGAGTAGCCGGTGAAGATCTCCCAGAAGAGGTCCTTCGCCTCGGCGCTCTCCACGAAGGTTCGCTGTCCCCAGCGCTCCTGCTGCAGGACCTGCGCGTCCGTGACGCCTTCGGAAGTCATCCACTCGACGAAGTTCGGCCAGAATCTGTTGCCGCCGATGCCGGCGGCGATGAGGAAGACGAACCCGTCGGCGCAGGGGAAGACACCGAACCCCGCCTGCTTCTGCGTGCCGCCGTGGCGGCGGCGCACGTGACCTTCGAGGTCGTAGTACTGGATCGCGTTCTCGAGGCCGAGTGAGACACACTCCTGCACCGACACGTCGATGAGTTCCCCTCTCGCGTCCCCCTCCGCGAGGAGGGCGGACATCGATGCCACCGCGCCGAACAGGCTGCCGGCGCGGAAGGACTGGTGTCCGGCCGGCTGCACCGGCGGACCGTCCTCATAACCGCCGAGCCAGAGCATCCCGCCGAATGCCATGCACGTGGCATCCGTCGCCCGGTAGTGCGCGTACGGACCGCTCAGCCCGAAGGGGGTGATGACCGTCGTCGTGAGGGTGGGGAACATCTCGCCGAGCATGTCGTAGGAGAAACCCTCGGCGCCGAGGTCATGCTGCGTCTTGTCATCGAGAAGGAGATCGGCCGATGCGACGAGGCGGGCGAAGGCGGAGCGACCCCCGCTCGTGGCGAGGTCGATGCCGATCGACCGCTTGTCGGCGTTGTCATAGGCGAATCGCAGGCTCGCACCCGACGACGCGGCCAGCGGCGGCGCCGCACGGTAGCTCGAGCCTGCCGCGGGCTCGACGAGGATGACGTCGGCTCCCAGCTGCGCGAACAGTCGACCGCAGTAGTTCGCGATCTCCCCGCCCAGGTCGAGGATGCGCAGGCCTTCCAGCGCGCCGGCAGGCGGCAAGGTCGTGGTCATCGCTGCTCCTCTTCACTGAGTAGATATAATCTATATAATACACAATGAAAGATCAATGCCTTCGTTTGGAGAGCAGTTGCTCCCGGCGCGGCCGCCGCGGTACGTGAACGACGGGCGAATACTCACTCGGTGGTGCGAATGCTCACTCGGCAGCGCGAATGCTCACTCAGCAGCGGGGGCAGACGCAGTGCCCCGCTGTCGATGACGCGGGTCGCGTCACGGACAGGCGGGGCACTGGGCGTCGGGTCAGCCGCGCGAGAGGTCCGCGCCGTACTCGCTCTTGGCGTAGTCCGTGAGCCAGTCGATGATGTCCTGCGGGGGGTTGTACAGGGCGGCGTCGACGTCGGCCTCGAGGGAGTCGCCCGTGAGCAGCTCGTACCCGCCGAGCGCCTCGCGCACGGCATCGAAGGCCGGGTCCTTCTGCATGTCGATGATGGCTTGGCGATACGCCTCGACGGCCACAGCGGGAGCCTCGTCCTGGATCCACATCTGCTTCTGCAGGTTCTGGCCGATGAGGACGAGGTACTTGTAGGCCTCGAGCATGTCCGCGTCGGGAAGCGTGCCGTGCTTCTCCTGGTAGAGCTCGACGGCGTGGGGCAGGTCGGGGAAGGCCGGGTCGCGCACCAGCTCGCCGTCCTCCATGAGACCGATCGTGTAGACCGGGGTCGCCTCGCCGCGCTCGACGAGAGGGGCGATGGATTCGAGGTATGCGGCCGTGGACTGTCCGTCGATGGTGACCTCGCCCTGGCTGAACGCGATCTGCACCGCGCTGCGGGACTGATAGCCCCAGACGTGCGAGACGTCGAGTCCGAGCAGGTCCATGCCCAGCACTCGCGGGAACTCGCCGCCGCCGGGAGTGATGCCGCCATAGACCAGAGGGCTGGTGGTTTCCAGCAGGCTGGCGGAGTCCGTCACGCCGGTGGAGGGCGCCACATACTGCGTGCCGCCCGCCGGGATGCCGGCGATCGGGGTGAAGTCGTTGTAGTCGAAGTCCACCGCCGGGTCGCCGAACAGGACGGCGGTGTTGGTGGATGAGGACGTCATGAGGATCGTGAGTCCATCGGCGTCGGACCGGGCGAACTCGTTCGTTCCGAGCACCCCGTTTCCTCCCTCGATGTTCTCGATCTGGATCTTCGGGTTGCCCGGGATGTGCTCGGTGAGAAGCGATGCGAGCGCCCGCGCGGAGGTGTCGGTGCCGCCGCCCGCCTCGTAGGGGACGATCCAGCGGATCGTCTGACCTTCGAAGAACTCCGCGGGGTCATCCGTCTCGCGGACGTCGGAGGGCCGCGTGCAGCCGGTGAAGAGGAGGGCGAGGGCTCCGACGCCGGCGGCCACGGCCAGCGTGCGGCGCGTGCTGCGCGTCTTCGTGGAAGGGGTGATCATGCTTCTCCTCGGCTTGGAACTCTCGAAGGGACGTCGCGGCCGCTCGGGCCATCTGCCTCCCGTCCACAACTTTGTGGATTGTGTAGACCGTAAGATATAGAAGACTCAGTTCACAACACCTTTCGCAATCGGCCCGACGAGGAGCGCGATGGTCCGCATCTTCGAGCGAGCCGTGCCGTGGGGTCTGGTCGCTGTGATGGCGGGCACTGCCGTGCTGAGTCACGGGCTGAGACCCCTGGCGGGATACCGCGCCGTCGAACTGGATGCCTCCGCGTTCGAGATCGGCCTGCTCGCGTCCGCCTTCGCCCTGGGGGCACTCGTCCTCGCCCTTCCCGGCGGGCGGCTGATCGACCGCATAGGACCAGGCCCGGTGATCGTCATCGCGTGTCTGATACTGCCGGGGTCGGTGGCGGGGATGGCGATAGCGGTTTCGCTCCCCCTGCTGCTTGCCAGTGCGTCGGTGTTCGGCGTCGGCCAGATCCTTGCGGTGGTGGCGCTGCAGTCGGCGGTGGCGCGGGATCGTACGACGTCGCAGTTGGATCGTGTCTTCGGATGGTTGACAGCCGGCACGTCCGTGGGTCAGATTGTCGGGCCGCTTCTTGCCTTGGCGCTGCCGGGACTCCTGTCCACGGGGGCCACTGCTGCAGGGCTGCTCGTCCTCCTGGTTTTCTCTGCCACCGTCGGTGTGGGAGGTGCGATCGTCGGCATGCGGCTCCGCAACGCGGTGCCCCATGTGCGCGCGCCCCGAGGCGGGGGGCGCGCACGTACCCTCCGGGTGCCCGGGATGCCGGTGGCATTCCTTGCCAGCGGTGTCGTGCTGGCGTGTCTCGACCTGCTCACCGTCTTCCTCCCGCTGTGGGCGGCGGAGAACGGGGTCGCGCGGTCTGCGGCGGGACTACTTCTTGCGGTGCGTGGCGCGGTGTCCCTGGCCAGTCGTGTGGGTCTGGCTTCCCTGGCCCGGCTTGTCTCCCGGCGCATCCTTATCGTGGGGTCGACCTTCGCCGGCGCGGTGGCGTTCGCGCTTTTGCCCAGCCTGGACTTCTGGGGTGCAGCGGTGGCCATGGTGGTGATCGGCTTCGGCCTAGGGCTCGTGCAGCCGCTCACCCTCACTTGGGTGGTCAGTGCGGTTGCGCCCTCGGTCCGAGGCTCTGCGCTGGGGTTGCGGATGATGTCGAATCGTCTGCTGCAAGTCGTCCTGCCCCTGGGTGTCGGGGCCCTGTCGGCCCCCCTGGCGTTCCTCGGTACCGCCAGCTCTCGCAGCCTGATCCTGTCCGGCGTGGCTCTCTTCGTGAGTGCGACGCTCAGTGCGGGGGCGAGGTGGAGCACGGAGGAATCCGGCCCCGACCAACGATTCGACAAATGATTCTGTACAGAATATATAAAACCAGTTAGGCTCGGCGATCTGGCCCCCTGCAGTGCTGCATGGGCCGGTCCTCCCCGCAACGCTGCGAACGAGATCCTGGAGAATGCCAATGCTGTCACCGACCCAGAGCGTCACGGCCACGGCCGAATCGAGTGGCCCAGCCGTACGTCATGCGTCATCCGTGAGGGACCGTCGTGCTTGAGGCGGCACTGGAAGCGCTCACTCAGATCTTCACGCTGGAGCGCATGGGATGGTTGATGCTCGGGGTGCTCCTCGGGCTCTTCCTCGGCTTCGTGCCCGGTATCGGCGGCGTCGTCGGCATGTCGCTGCTCCTGCCGTTCATCTACGGCATGGACCCGTATACGGGCATCGCGCTGATGATCGGCATGGTCGCGGTGATGCACACCGGTGATACCTTCCCCGCGGTGCTCATCGGACTCCCCGGCAGTGCCGGCGGTCAAGCCACGATCATGGACGGCTATCCGATGGCCAGAAAGGGGCAGGCGGGGCGGGCGCTCGGTGCTGGCTTCTTCGCCTCGATGCTCGGCGGCCTCTTCGGCGCCGCGGTGCTGTTCGCGGTGTTGCCCATCGCGCGACCGATCGTCTTGGCCTTCGGGTCGCCCGAGCTGTTCATGATGACGCTTATCGGGCTGAGCCTCGTCGCGATCCTCAGCAAGGGAGCGCCGCTGAAGGGCGTGCTGGCGGGACTGCTCGGCATGCTCATCAGCACGGTGGGCATCGCGCCCGCCTCGACGGACCTGCGCTTCACCTTCGACCTGGGCTACCTGTACGGCGGGTTCGGCCTCGTGCTGATCGCCCTCGGTGCCTTCGCGATCCCCGAGATCATCGAACTCTTCGTGGAGAACAAGAAGATCGCGAAGGACGCAGCCAAGCTCAACGGCGGCATCGCAGAGGGAATGCGCGACACCATGACGAACTGGCGCCTTGTGCTCCAGGGCTCAACGATCGGCTCCGTGCTGGGCATGATCCCGGGCATCGGCGGCGCTGTCATCAACTGGCTCTGCTATGGACTGGCGGCGAGCACCATCCGCAAGAACAACCGGTTCGGACGCGGTGATGTCCGAGGCGTGATCGCACCTGAGGCCGGCAACAACGCGTCCGAGGGCGGCAACATGGTCCCGACCATGCTGTTCGGCATCCCGAGCGGTGGGACGACGGCCATCATCCTCGGCGCGCTCGTGCTGATGGGTGTGCAGCCCGGGCCGTCGATGCTCGAAGAGGAGAACATGCCGTTCCTCCTCACGATCGTGTGGACCCTGGCCATCGCGACCGTGATCGGCACCGGCCTGTGCATCCTGCTGGCGCGGCCGATCTCCCTGATGACGATCGTGCCGGCCCGCCGGGTCGCACCGTTCCTCGTCATCATCATCATCCTGGCGGCCTACCAGACCAGCAGGAACTGGGCCGACATCGCGGTCGTCCTCATCCTCGGCATCATCGCCTTCGTGATGAAGCAGCTGCAGTGGCCGCGCATCCCCCTCCTGATCGGGTTCGTTCTGGGCCCGGCGTCGGAGCGTTATTTCACCGTCAGCATCAGCCGCTTCGGATTCGAGTGGCTGACCCGGCCCAGCGTCCTGGTCCTCGGGCTCATCCTCGTCGCCGCGATCGTCTTCGGTGCGCGCCAGCAGCGCAAGATCATGCTGGCCCCGAAAAAGATCGAGCATGATGTGGCCGAGCGAGCGGCCGCGCTCCCGCCGACGGTCACCGTCAAGACGCTGCGCACCGCGCGTCAGCGGCGCAACGCGCTCAAGTCCGTCACGCGCACCACGCCTGGCGCCGTCGCCGTCGACGAGCGCGACGCCGATGCCGATGACGACGCCGACGGCACGTTGGACGGCGGCAGTGCCGGCGCCGGAAGGAAGGACCCGTCATGACCACCCAGACCGACATCGCCGCGGAGGAGACACAGGCCGCGCCGGAGGAGGCCCTCACGACGAAGGTCCTGCGACTCGCGTTGGCGGCCGCCGTCGTCGGCATCGGTGTCTTCGGTGCCGTCGGTGCTTCCGGCTTCTCTGAGGTGGCACGGCGCTTTCCGCTGTACATCTCGCTGGGCATCGTGATCATCGGCACCATCGTCTTGATCCGAGAGGTCATGATCATGGTGCGGGGAGGCGCGTTCAGCGCGGCCGCGTACGACTATCAGGTGGCCGATATGGCGCCGTCGACCGTGCTGCGCCGAGGGCTGCTCTGGTTCGGCATCGTCCTCGGCTTCATCGGCGTCATGGCGCTCGTGGGATACCTGGTGGCCGCTTTGGTGTTCCTGACGGTGACGCTCATCATCGGCGCGAAGATGCGGTGGTGGACGTCCCTCATCGCGGGCGTGATCGGAACCGGGGCGGTCTATGCCCTCGCCGAGGTGCTGGTCATTCCCCTTCCCGAGGGAATCTTCTACATCGGACTCTGAGGGTCCCGCGGCAGCCGCACGGGTGCCGCGGGGGCTGGGGGAGCGGAGGGTGTCACTCCGGGGACGAGTTGTCGTTCCGCGCCGTCCGCTCACCCAGCGCGACCCGGACATGCTCGGCCATGAAGCGGCCTGCGTCATCGCCGCGGCCGGACTCCAACGCGGCGAGCACAGCCTCGTGCTCCTTCAGGAAACGCTCCACCTGCTCGGCGCTGTCCCACATGCTCGCTGAGCTGGGAATCGTCTTCTCCCAGATCGGGCGCATCAGATGGTCGGCGATATAGGGCGACCCCGCGCGCATTACGGCGAGGTGGAACTCGCGGTTGGCTCGGGAGAGCTCGGCGGCGTCGGCTCCCTCCCGAACGAGCCGGCGCATCTCGTCGTGGGCGGTGCGCAGTGCGCTCAGCGATGCGGCGTCGGCGCGTTCGCTGGCCAGTCGGGCGAGGAATCCCTCGACCTCCGCGCGGAAGAGATACAGGTCGCGCACGTCATGCTGGGGCATCTCGGTGACCGTAGCGCCCCGGTGGGGGGAGTAGTCGACCAACCCGTCGGATTCGAGTCGGCGCAGGGCTTCCCGAACGGGGGTGGCGCTTACGCCGTAGCGGGAGCTGACCTCGGTCTGGCGGATCTGCGCCCCGGGCGGGATGGTGCCGTCGCGCAACTCCTTCCGCAAGCGCTGGAAGACGTATTCCGCCTTGCTGAGCGGCCGCTGGTCGGCGCTGGGCTGGTCGATCGATCCGTCCATCCGCATCTTCCTCGATAGGGAGCCTTCACTCTATCCACATAGGTCGGCGATGTGACTTGTTGCGGGAATCGCGGGATGTCGGTCTGTGGCGCGACCGGATCGATCAGCGCCCCACGAAGCGTGGGGTGCGCTTCTCGGCGAACGCTCGGCGCCCCTCTGCGCGATCCTCCGTGTCGCGGAGCAGGCCGAAGGCGTAACGCTCCGCAGCGATGCCGGCTTCGAGGGGGACGTCCTGTGACATTGTGACGAGCTTCTTCGCTGCGGAGATGGCGAGGGGGGCGTTGCGGGCGATGGCCAGGGCGAGCTCCGAGGCGCGCTCCTGCAGGCGATTGAACGGGACGACCTCCTGGACCAGACCGATGCGCAGCGCCTCCTCGGCATTGATGCGCTCGCCGGTGAGGATCATCTTCATCGCGTTCGGGACGCCCACGACCCGGGGGAGCAACTGGGTCCCGGCGCTGCCGGGGATGCTGCCGATGCGCGCTTCCGGGAGCCCGAAGCTCGCATTCGCCGAAGCGATGCGGATGTCCGCCCGCAGCGCGATCTCGAGTCCCCCGCCCAGCGCATAGCCGTTGATCGCGCAGATGGTGGGCTTGGACACCGGGAAATCGGCCAGGAGGTGATCGCTGCGCCCACCGAACTCCTGGACGACGAGACTGTCGGTGCTCGCCGGCGCCGATTTGAGGTCCGCCCCGGTGGAAAACGACTTGTCGCCCGCGCCGGTGAGAACCGCGACCCGGATCTGGCTGTCGTCCGTGATCCGGCGGTAGATGGTGCGGAGCTCGGCGCGGGTGGGAGCGTCGAGCGCATTCAGTGCCTCGGGGCGATCGAGGGTGACCCAGGCGACGCCGTCGTCGACGATCAGGTGCGCTGTCATGCTGCTCCTTCGAAACGATATAGAGTATAGATAATATCTGCATCCTATACGTGAGGTAAGTTGTGCGGATGAGCACACGCGAACCCGAGGCTGGGGCCGGTCGGGCGGAGTCTTTCGAAAGGCCGCTGAGTAAGGCGGAGTACGTCCTGCAGCGCCTGCGGCAGGAGCTTGTCGACGGGGCGATCGAGCCCGGGGCGCAGATCCGTCAGGGCGACATCAGTGCGCGGTACGGCGTCAGTGCCACGCCGGTGCGCGAGGCGCTGCGGCAACTGGAGGCTGAAGGCCACGTCAGCTACTCGCCCCACCGTGGCGCGACGGTGAACACCATGCCGGAGGAAGACCTCTACGCGCTCTACCGGTTCCGTATCGAGGTCGAGAAACTGCTCGCGGAACTCGCCGTCGAACGCAACGACGCGGAGGCGCTTGGGGACGTGAAGCGCAAGCACGAGGAGCTCAAAGCCGCAGTTGCGGCGGGGCAAAGTGCTGAGCGGCTCTCGCAGCTGAATCGGGAGTTCCATCTGGCGCTCATGCGCGCCGGTGCTCCGTATATCGCGGACCGGGTCGTGCGGCCACTGTGGAAGACCGTGATCCCGACCTCGCAGAGCCAGTGGGACAGCGGCGACTCCGTCGCGGAGTTCCTCCACGCCCACGACGAGATCGTCTCCGCCATCGAGAAGGGCGACGCCACTCGGGCCGGCAAGCTCATGGGCGCACACGTCCAGGACGCCTATAAGGAGCGTCTCTCGCGACTCAAGGGGGAGTAGCTCCTCAGCCCTCTCGCGTCTGTATAGTCTATACAATCCTTTGTATATGCGATACATTCAGGGGAGCGGTCGATCGACGAAGTCGACCACCCCATGGAGGCGAAATGAGTGAGAAGTACGACGTCGTCGTCGTCGGCGGAGCCAGCGCAGGGTATGCAGCGGCGGTCGCTGCCAGCCATGCCGGCGCAGAACGGGTGCTGGTCATCGAGAAGGCGCCGCGCGACGAGGTGGGCGGCAACTGCCGATTCTCGAAGATGGGCTTCCGGGTCGTGCACGACGGTACCGACGACCTGTTCGAGCTGCTCAATTCCGATCAGCAGGAGGAGCTCAAGGGTCGCTTCAAGGTGCGCCCCTACACGAAGGAAGACTTCGCGAGCGACCTCAACCGCGTCACCAAGGGGCTGATGGACCCGGAGCTCGCCCGCACCCTGGTCGAGGACTCCCGCGACGCCATCGACTGGATGACCGAGCTCGGCCACAAGTGGCTGGCCTGGCAGACGCCGGTCGACCGCGACGGTGTGCTGGAGTTCCCCCCGGGCACGGTCCTCGGCCCGGTCGGCGGCGGCCTCGGTCTCGTCGAGCAGTGGATCAAGATCGGCGACGAACTCGGCATCGAGCTGCGCACGGGCACCCGCGTCTCCGGCATCCTGGGCGACTCCAACCGCGTGCACGGCGTCGTCATCGACGGCCCCGAGGGTCGCACCGAGATCGAGGCCAAAGCGGTCATCCTCGCCAGCGGTGGCTTCCAGGCCAGCGCCGAGCGTCGGGCCCGGTACCTCCCCCCGGGCTCGGACCTCATGAAGGTGCGCGGCAGCCGGCACAACACCGGCGAGGTGCTGGACATGGCCGTGCAGCTGGGCGCCGACACGTCGGGGCAGTGGCAGGGCGGTCACGCCTCGCCCATCGACGCGAGCGCGCCCAACGTCGAGGTCGACAACAAGGTCAACCGCTACGCCTACCCCTATGGCATCTCGGTGAACACGAACGGCGAGCGGTTCTTCGACGAGTCCGAGCGCCACCGCACGTACACCTACGCCAAGACCGGCTGGGCCGTGTCGCGTCAGCCCGACGGCATCGCGTACCAGATCTACGACCAGCAGGCGACGGCGCTGTTCCCCGACGCGTACCGCTCGGCGACGCCCTACCAGGCCGACTCGATCGCGGAGCTCGCCGAGAAGATCGGGATCGACCCCGTGGCGCTCGAGCGCACCGTGTCGGAGTACAACGCCTCCGTCAACGAGTCGGTCACCTACGACCCGACGGTCGAAGACGGCCGCAACGCGCAGGGCCTGGTGCCGCCCCACAGCAACTGGGCGCTGCCGATCGAGAAGGGTCCCTTCCTCGCCTACGCCGTCACCGGAGCGATCACGTTCAGCTTCGGCGGCGTCAAGACGAACGCGGACGGCCAGGTGCTCAACACCTCGCAGAAGCCGATCAAGGGTCTCTACGCCAACGGCGACATCGTCGGCATGTTCTACCACAACTACCCCTCCACCAGCGGCATGACCCGCAACGTGGTGTTCGGCGGCCGCGCCGGTGCGCATGCGGCCACCGAGGCAGGACGATGACGACCCTCGCCGCCGACGTGCGGGTCACCCGCGCCGTGGCGGAGTTCGCCTCGGGACTCGAGTACGCCCAGATCCCGACCGATGTGCTCGAGCGCACGCGCCTGCTGCTGCTGGACGGCATCGGATGCGGTCTGGTCGGGGCGAAGCTGCCGTGGGCGCGTAAGGCTGTCGAGGCCCTCGGCATCGTCGAGTCGGGCACCGGCGCCACGCTGTGGGGGTGGGGCAAGAGCGTCTCGCCCTCCAGCGCAGCGCTGCTCAACGGCACGTTCGTGCAGGGCTTCGAGCTCGACGACTTCCACGCGCACGGTGCGCTGCACTCCTCCGCGGTCGTCGTCACGGCGGCGATGGCGGCGGCGGACGTGCATCCCGATGCCACGGTGGGCGACCTCCTGCGCGCCTTCACCGTCGGCTACGAGGTCGGCCCGCGGGTGGGCATGGCCATGGGTGGCGGGCGTCTGAGCACCATCGGCTGGCACACCGGATCGGTGTACGGCACGGCCGCCTCCGCCGTCGCGGCGGGCTCGGTGTTCGGGCTGGATGCCGCGCAGATGGAAAGCGCCATCGGCAACTCGGTGACGCGGGCCAGCGGACTCATGGCGGCACAGTACAAGTCGATGGTCAAGCGCATGCACCACGGCATGGCCGCGCAGTCGGGTCTGGTGGGTGCCGCCCTGGCCAGCCGCGGCTTCGTCGGCACGGAGTCCGTCATCGAGCATCCCTACGGGGGTCTCGCTGCGGCGATCCTGGGCGACGCCGGCGAGGCGGACTTCACCAAGCTCACCGACGGGCTCGGTGACGAGTGGATCCTGAAGAGCATCGGCATCAAGCGGCACGCGTGCCTCATCATGCTCCACTCGACGATCGATGCCATGGTCGAGCAGCGCGGCGAGGGCCTGCGGGCAGACGATGTCCAGAGCATCCGCATCGGCGTGAGTGAGAGCGTCGCCCGCCGGACGTCCTGGGAGATGGAGCCGCCGGGGGAACCCTTGAGCGCGCAGATGAACCTGCGGTTCGCGACCGCCGTGGCGCTGCTGGACGGCGCCGCCTACGTCGAGCAGTTCTCGCGCGCGTCGCTCGCCCGGCCCGAGGTCTGGGATCTCATGCGACGCATCGACGTCGTGCATGACCCCCGCATCGACGAGCTCGGGCGTGCCCGGCGCTTCGTCACCGATGTCGAGATCCGCCTCGCGGACGGCTCGGTGCGGACGCTTCAGACCACGCCCCCGCAGGATCGGGAGTTCGACGGCGACGTCGTCAAGACGAAGTTCCGCGGTCTCGTGCGGGGGCTCGTCACCGATGAGCGCCTCGCAGCGATCGAGGACTTCGTGCTCACCGCCGGGCCGGACGTGCCCGCCGCAGCGCTCTCGGAACTTCTGGCAGCACCCGTCGAGCCCGCACTCGCGGACCTCGACTGAGTTCTGGAGGCGGGTCGCCGAAGTAAAACCCATTCGGCGACCCGCATATCCAGTATTCTATAGTTTATATTTAGTAGGTCTGTCAGGCTCTCGGGCGATGGCACAGCCTGCGTTCCTGACGATGGGAGTGGAAACGATGAAGTTGCCGACTCAACAAGGCGGATCCGACACGATCCTCCGGGTCGAAGGGC
Organism: Microbacterium sp. NPDC058021; assembly: GCF_042885955.1. NCBI lineage: Bacteria > Bacillati > Actinomycetota > Actinomycetes > Micrococcales > Microbacteriaceae > Microbacterium > Microbacterium sp. NPDC058021. The sequence continues at coordinate 128,756 of NZ_JBHVRF010000007.1, read as the reverse complement.
TCCGCGTGCAGTTCGGTGCGGTCAACGCGGTGGTCGACACATCGTTCGAGCTACGCAAGGGGGAGTTCCTCGGTGTCGTCGGCGAGTCGGGGGCCGGTAAGAGCGCCACCGCCAAGGCCATCGTCGGGTTGCTCGCCAAGAACGCCCGGGTCTCGGGGCGCATCGAGTTCGACGGGCACAACCTCGTCGAGGCGTCCCGCGCCCACATGCGCAAGGTGCGCGGCCGTCGCATCGGCTACATCTTCCAGGACGCGCTGACGGCGCTGGACCCGGTGTACACCGTCGGCTACCAGCTCGTCGAGGCCTACCGCGCGGCGAACCCGAAGGCGACGAAGGCCCAGGCGCGCCAGCGCGCCCTCGAGATCCTCGAGGAGGTCCAGATCCGCGACGCGCGCTCCCGGCTGGACGCCTACCCGCACCAGCTCTCCGGCGGCATGCGCCAGCGCGTTGCGATCGCGGTCGCGCTGATCGGCGACCCCGACATCATCATCGCCGACGAGCCCACGAGCGCCCTCGATGTCACCGTGCAGCAGCGCATCCTCGAGCTGCTGCAGAAGGTCTGCCGCGACCGCAACGCCGCCGTCGTCCTCATCACGCACGACCTCGGCGTCGTCGCGCAGACCTGTGACCGCGTGGTCGTCCTCTACGGCGGCATCGTCGCCGAGGAGGCCGGGGTCTTCGACCTCTTCGATGAGCCGCGGCATCCCTACACCAGGGCGCTGCTGGACACGCTGCCCAAGCGCGGCCAGAAGTCCGCGCTGCGCCCGATCCCGGGGCAGGCGGTGCCCGTGGTGGGGGAGGCCAGGTCCTGTCCGTTCGTGCACCGCTGCGCCTCGGCGACGCCCGTGTGCCACCAGCAGGTGCCCCAGCCGGAGCCGGTGGGCGCGAGCACCGTGCGCTGCTTCAACCCGCTCCCGCAGCCCTCGCTCCTGGCGGAAGGGGTACTCCGATGACCATCGCACTGGACGTCCGCAACCTCGACAAGGTGTTCCGGGCGGGAGGGCTGTTCGCCAAGAAGTCGGCCGTCCACGCCGTGAACGACGTGTCCCTGTCCGTCCGCGAGGGGACGACGATGGGCCTGATCGGCGAATCCGGCTCGGGCAAGTCGACGACCGCGCGCATGGTGTGCCGGCTGCTGACCCCGGACAGCGGGCAGATCTTCTGGCGCGGCAAGGACATCGTCAAGCTCTCGCGCAAGGACGCCGCCGAGGTGACGCGTGAGATCCAGATCGTGTTCCAGGACCCGGGCTCGTCGCTCAACCCGCGCTGGCGCGTGGGGTCCCTCGTCGCCGAGGGCATGCTGACGCACGGGCTCGGTGATGCGGCGCAGCGCCGTGCGCGGGTCGCGGAACTGCTGGAGATGTGCGGGCTGCCCGGCTCCGCCGCGGAGAAGTTCCCCCACGAGTTCTCCGGTGGTCAGCGCCAGCGCATCGCCATCGCCCGGGCGCTGGCCGTGGCGCCGAAGCTGCTCATCCTCGATGAGCCGGTCTCCGCGCTCGACGTGTCCATCCAGGCGCAGATCCTCACGCTCCTCCAGGACCTGCAGCGGGAACTCGGCATGACCTACCTCATGGTGTCGCACGACCTCGCCGTGGTCGAGCAGTTCTGCGACGACGTCTGCGTGATGCGCAACGGTCAGGTCGTCGAGCAGGGCGAGGCGGGCAGAGTGCTCAGCTCCCCCGCCGCGGAGTACACCCAAGAGCTCATCAACGCGCATCCCGAGCCCGATCCGCGACGATCGCGGCTTCGTGTCGAGAACGGAAGGTAAGACAGTGAATCCCCAGAAGCAACGACGCTCCAGGATGACCCGCACGCCCGCGCGGGCGATCGCCGTGGGCATCGCCGGCCTCGCGCTGGTCCTCACCTCCTGCGCGGGCGGATCGGGCCAGGCCGGCGGGTCGGTGCAGGGCACCGAGCTCGTCATCGCCCAGACCGAAGCGGTGCAGACGTTCGACCCGGCCGCCTTCCGCGGGCGGGCGACGCAGTACGTCGTGCGGCAGATCATGACCCCCCTCGTGGAGCTCGACAACGACCTGCAGGTCATCCCCGCTCTCGCCACGGACTGGGAGATGGTCTCGGACACCACCTGGCAGCTGAAGCTGCGGGACGACGTCACGTTCACCAACGGTGAGGCTTTCGATGCCGCCGCCGTGAAGTACAACTTCGACCGCATCCTCGACCCCGCCACGGCCTCGCCGCGTCGTTCTCTCGTGGTCACCCTCGACAGCGTCGAGATCGTCGACGAGCACACCGTCAACTTCCACACCACGCAGCGTGACGGGGCGTTCCCCCTTGCGCTCGCCTACATCGAGATGGCAGCTCCCGGCTATATGGAGGAGGTCGGTCCGGAGGAGTTCGCGAAGCACCCGATCGGCACCGGTCCGTTCGTCTTCGTGAGCAACAACCCCGGCCGCGGCATCATCATGGAGCGCAACGACGACTTCTTCGGCGACGTGGCGAAGGTCGAGCGCCTGGTGATCAAGATCATCCCCGAGACGGCGAGCCGCATCGCGGCGCTGCAGTCGGGCGAGGCGCACATCATCGGCAACGTGCCCGCGGACCTGGCCGCCACGCTGTTCGGCAGCACCGAGGCCGTCGCCGCCTCGGGCACCGAGGTGTGGCACCTGGGGATGCAGGTCGAGCGCGGCCAGTTCGCCGACAAGAGCGTCCGCCAGGCGATGCAGCAGGCGGTCAACCAGAAGGAGATCGCCGAGGCGGTCTTCGAGGGTGGGGCCGAGCCGTTGAACCAGCCGGCGTTCGAGAACATGAACTGCCACAACCCCGACTTCAAGGGCTACGAGTTCGACCCCGAGGAGGCGTCGAAGGTTCTCAGCGACCTTCCCGCCGTCACGCTCGACACCGTCGAGAGCGAGAAGCACGTCGCCGAGGCGATCGCCGGCCAGCTGCGCGCAGCCGGGCTGAAGGTGAACGTCAACTCGATGGAGGACGGCGCCTACCTCGCCCGCATCAACGCGGGAGACAGCGAGCTGTACCTGGCCAGTTGGGGTGCCGGTCGCGGCACCTGCGACGAGATCTGGCGTCAGCACTTCCACAGCACGACGCGCGAATCGCAGGTGTTCACCGGCTACACCTCCCCCGAGGTCGACCGGCTCATCGACACCGCGTTCAGCCACGTCCCCGACATGGACGCGGCGAACGAGTACTACGAGCCGCTCATCGAGATGCTGATGGACGACTCCCCGTGGGTGCCGATCGTCAACCCCGACCAGATCTACGGCGTCTCCACGTCGGTCAAGGGATTCGTCCCCTCGCCGATCGGGCAGTACAACGTCACCGGCGTCGAGCTGAAGGAGTGACGGCGGCATGATCGGCTTCATCGGACGCAGAGTCGCACAGGCGCTGCTGGTTCTGTTCGGCGCATCCATCATGGTGTTCCTCCTCGTGCGCGTGCTGCCGGGAGATCCGGTCGATCTCCTGTCGGCGGAGGAGGGGGCCACCGCGGAGCAGCGGGCGCTGCTGCGCGCGGAGATGGGACTGGATCAGCCCCTGCCGCTGCAGTACGCGACCTTCATCCTGCAAGCCATCCGGGGCGACCTCGGCATCTCGATCACCCAGCGCATCCCGGTGTCGACGGCGCTGCTGGAAGGGCTCGGCGCGACGCTGCAGCTGACGATCGCCGGCATGATCGTGGCCGTCTTGATCGCCCTGCCGCTCGCGCTCGTCTCCGCCCTCAAGCAGAACAGCGTGTGGGACCGCCTGGGCACCGTCGGCAGCATGTTCGGGGTCTCGATGCCGACGTTCTGGCAGGGCATCATGCTGATCCTCCTGCTGTGCGTGGCGTTTCCGATCTTCCCCACGGGCGGGATCATGGGGTCCTCGTACAACGTGCCGGTCGTGACGTACATGCCCATCATCGATGCGATGATCGCGGGCTCCCCGGATGCCGTCTGGTCCAACCTCCGCCACCTGGTCCTGCCGGCGATCACCCTCGGCACGTCCGCGGCGGCCATGCTGACCAGGCTTCTCCGCGCCAGCCTGCTGGAGGTGAAGAACCAGGACTTCGTGGATGCCCTGCGCGCCCGCGGCATCTCCGACGGGCGGGTCATCATGCACATGCTGCGAAACGCCCTGCCGACGACGGTCATCGTGTTCGGCTCGAAGCTGGGCACCCTGCTCGGTGGAACCCTCGTGATCGAGGTGGTCTTCAGCTGGCCGGGCCTGGGAGCGCTGCTGGTCGAGGCGATCAGCGCGCGCGACTACCCGGTCGTCCAGGGCGCCGTGCTCGTCGCCACGATCATGGTGATCCTCTGCAACCTGCTCGCCGACGTCGCCCAAGGGTGGCTCGATCCGCGCGTGCAGTACGCGAAGTGAAGCGGAACCGGAGAGAGAAATGACGTCATCCATCCACCTTCCGCGCACCGAGTTCGACCCACGCGGCCCGGCGACGGGCGTGGTCACCACACGGCTCGCGCGGCGCAGACGCCCGCTGCCGCCGCTGTTCGTCGCGGTGCCGATGCTCATCATGCTCGTGTTCCTGTTCGTGGGCATCTTCGGGCAGTGGATCACCCCCTACGACTACAGCGAGCAGAACCTGTCCAACCGCTTCGCCCCGCCGGGAAGCGAAGGGCATCTGCTCGGCACGGACCACCTGGGGCGCGACATCCTCTCGGGCCTCATCGGGGGAGCGCGCATCACCCTCATCATCGGCTTCGTCGTGCTCATCTTCGGCGTCGTGCTGGGCGTGGGCATCGGCGTGATCAGCGGATACGTCGGCGGCCGGTTCGATGCGTTCATGATGCGCATCACCGACATCTGGCTCGCCTTCCCGTTCCTGATCCTCGCGATCGCCCTCGTCTCGGCCCTGGGTGGGGGGCTCGACAAGCTGATCATCGCCCTGGTCCTGGTCGCCTGGGTCGTCTTCGCACGCCCGATCCGCGGCGAGGCGATGTCTCTGCGGGAGCGGGAGTACGTCCTCTCGGCGCGGGCTCTCGGCGTCTCGCCGACGAAGATCGTCGTGAAGCATCTGCTCCCCAACCTGCTGCCGTCGATCCTGGTGCTGTCCTCGCTGGAGCTGGGCGCGATCATCCTCATGGAGGCGTCACTGTCGTTCCTCGGGCTGGGCGTGACCGGCGGCGAGGCGACGTGGGGCGGGATGCTGTCCGACGGCCGTGCGTACATCGGCTCGTCCTGGTGGCTCGCAACCATCCCGGGCCTCGCGATCTTCGCGCTGGTGATGTCGGTGAACGTCATCGGCGAGTGGTTCCGCGACGTGTTCGACCCGCGCAACAGCTCGCGGGCGCAGGTCTCGCAGGAGATCACCCTGCCGTGAGCCCGCGTCCGGGCGAGCCGAGTTTCGAAGTTCTTTCATCAAAGGAGTGGGAATGACCGATCTGTCAGCATCCGACGTGCGACCGATGTACGTAGGCGGCGAATGGACCCATGGACGCGGCGGCAACCCGCCGATGGCGACGTTCGACCCGACCACCGGGCGCGAGATCGCGCGGGTGACCGCGGCGACGGCAGCCGACGTCGACGACGCCGTCCTCGCCGCGCAGCGAGGGGCCGCCCAGTGGCGCGCGCTGTCCTGGACCGCGCGGGCGACCGTGCTCCGCGAGATGGCGAAGCGCATCCGCGACGACGTGGAGCGCCTGTGCCTCATCGACGTCGAGAACGCCGGCATCCCGATCTCGGCCGCACGCCGCGACGTGCTGCGCGCGGCCGATGAGATCGAGTACTTCGCCGGCATCGCCGGTGAGGTCAAGGGCAGCACGATCCCGGCTCCGGCCGGTGGACTCGCGTACACCCTGCGGGAGCCGTACGGCGTGGTCGGGCGGATCATCCCGTTCAACCACCCCTTCAATTTCGCGGCGGCCAAGGTCGCCGCACCCCTGGCAGCCGGCAACGCCGTGATCCTCAAGGCGCCCGACCAGGCGCCCCTCGGGCCGCTCGCCCTCGCGGAGCTGGTCGGCGATCTGTTCCCCGCCGGCGTCCTGAACGTCCTCACCGGCACAGGCATCGAGGTCGGCCACGCCATCTCGTCGCACCCGAAGATCCCGCGCATCGGGTTCATCGGCAGCGTCCCCGCCGGTCAGGCCGTGATGCGGGCGGGCGCCGAGCACATCAAGCACGTGACGCTGGAGCTCGGCGGCAAGAACCCCATGATCATCTGCGAGGACATGGACCCGAAGCTGGCCGCCCGCGAGGCGATCAACGGCATGAACATGCGCAAGACCATGGGGCAGTCGTGCCAGTCGAACTCGCGCGTGTTCGTGCACGAGAGCATCGCCGAGGAGTTCGTCGCGGAGCTCGAGCGCATCGTCCGCGGAATCGAGATCGGCGACCCCCGCGAGGAGAGCACCGAAATGGGGCCCGTCGCGTTCGAGGCGCACTTCGATCGCGTGCTCACGCACATCGATCAGGCCCGCGAAGACGGCGCGCGCCTGGTGTTCGGCGGCGGCCGCCCGGAGGGTCGTGAGGAGGGCTACTTCATCGCGCCGACCGTCTTCGACGGCGTCACGCCCGAGATGCGCCTGTTCCACAACGAGGTCTTCGGCCCCGTCATGGCGGTGTGCCGCTGGAGCGACGAGGACGAGATGATCGAGCAGATCAACGCCACCGAGTTCGGCCTCACCGCCCGCATCTGGACGAACGACCTGGGCCGGGCGAACCGCATCGTGTCGAAGGTGGATGCCGGGTTCGTCTGGATCAACGAGTCGGGACGCAAGGACCGTGGCATCCCCGTCGGCGGGTTCAAGCTCAGCGGTCTGGGCAAGGAGTCCTGCCTCGAGGAGATCATCAGCTACACCCGCGAGAAGTCGGTCACGACGACGTTCGCCGTCCACGCATGAGCGCGCGTCGAGTGCTGGCCGCGGTGATGAGGAGCGCGCGATGAAGGGTCTGGTGTTCACCGGCGAGGAGTCGGTGGAGGTACGGGACTTCCCGGACCCGCAGGCCGGCGCCGGCGAGGCCGTCGTGCGGGTGCGTGCGTCGGGCATCTGCGGCAGCGACCTGCCACGGTTCCGCGATGCGGCGGGCAGCAAGGGCATCATCCCCGGTCACGAGCCGGCGGGCGAGGTCGTCGAGCTCGGACCCGGCGTGCCGCCGGGGCTGCGCGTGGGCGACCGGGTCATGGTGCACCACTACGCCGGGTGCGGTTTCTGCGAGGTCTGCTCGATGGGATTCGAGCAGGCGTGCCCGAACGACCGCGTGACGTACGGCACGGGGGCCCACGGTGGCCACGCCGAGTACGTCACCGTGCCGGCGCGTACGCTCGTGCACCTCCCGGAGGAGCTGTCGTTCGAGGCCGGCGCGGCGATCGCGTGCGGCACCGGAACGGCGTGGAACGGCCTGAAGAAGATGGACATCTCGGGGCGGGACACCGTCGCCGTCTTCGGGCAGGGCCCGGTCGGGGTCAGCGGCGTCGTGAGCGCGAAGGCGATGGGTGCGCGCGTGATCGCGGTCGACATCTCCGCCGAGCGGCTCGATTTCGCCCGTGACCTCGGCGCCGACGTGACGATCAACCCGATGGAGACGGACGTCGTCGCCGCGATCGCGGAGGTCACCGGGGGCCGCGGCGCGTCGGCATCCCTCGAGACCTCCGGTGCGGAGGTCGCGCGTCAGCAGGCCCTCGAAGTGCTCGCGTACTTCGGGCGCTGCAGCTACATCGGCAACGGGGCGCCGAGCCGCATCGACATCCGGGGCGAGGTGATCCGCAAGGTGCTCACGATCTACGGCTCGTGGACGTTCACGAAGGCCGAGCAGATCGAGATCGCCCGCTTCATGGTCGACAACCGTGTGGACCTCGACGCGCTCATCAGCACGCGCTACCCCCTCGATGAGGCGGGCCGCGCGTACCGCGAGTTCGCCGCGGGTGCCATCGGCAAGCCGATGATCGTCTTCGACGCCTGACGCAGGCCCTGTGATCCACCGCCGTCGCCCTCCCCCCAGGGCGGCGGCGGTGCTTTCTAAGCATCGAGCCCGGTGACGAACTCCAGAATCGCGGCGGCCATGCGCTCCGGAGCCTCGAGGGCGACATAGTGGCCGACCCCCTCGAGCTCGACGTGCGTGACCGGCCCCGCGACGACCTGCTCGAGCGTCGTCGCGGTGAAGCGTCCGCCGAATCCTCCGATGGCGAGTGCGGGGACCTTCAGGGGTGTTGCGCTGCGGGAGCGGAAGTCCTCGCCCTCGGCGAGCATCGACCGGTACAGGCCCACCGCGCCGTTCCACCCGCCCTCGCGCGAGTACCCACGGGTGAACTCCTCGACGTCCGCGGCGCCGATCGATCCCGTCACGGCCGTCATCGAGGGGAACGCCCACGTCTCGAGGAGTTCGCGTTCACGACCGGTGAAGAGCATGCGGGCGATTCCCGGTGCCGCGAGCGCGCCGATATGCCAGGAGCCGCCGTGCGTGATGTCGCCGAAGGCTTCGAGGCCGAAACCCGCGAGCCCCATCTCCACCGCGGTGATGCTCCGCACGTTGTGCCGGTGGTCGGTCGCCAGCCGGTACAGGGTGCCGCCGGCGATGTCCTGCCCGACCACGTGTACGGGACCGACGCCGAGGGTGTCGATCAGGGCGTGCACGTCATCCGCCGCCGTGGCGCTGGTGAAATCCTCCTCGGCGACGGCGGAGTCGCCGAAGCCGCGCAGATCCACGGCGAAGACGCGCAGGCGTGACGACAGGAGCGGGATGAGCTTGTGGAAGGCCCACCAGGATTCCGGGAAGCCGTGCAGGAGCAGGACGGCTGGTGCGCCAGCATCCCCGGCAGACACATAGTGCAACGTGGTGCCGTTGACCTCGGCGGTGTGGTGCTCGACCTCGGGGATCGATGCGCCTCGCGGCGCGACGGTGGGGTTCATGGCGGATCTCGCTTTCATGGATAGGCAACGTGGTTGTCAATGTAGGTAACGACAACCGGGTTGTCAATGTTCCTGCGCCGCGATAACGTCGACGCGTGGACGAGATGACCGGTGCCCGCTTCGCCCAGCTGCTGTACCGCTCCTTCGATGCGATGGTCGACGCCGTCCACGCGGATCTCGTTCGGGCGGGACACGGCGGCCTCAGCGTCACTCACGAGTTCGCCATGCAGGCGATCGACGGCGGTGCCGCCGACGCTGCCGGGCTCGCCAGGGCGCTCGGCGTCACGCGGCAGGCGGCCGCCAAGACGATCGCGGCCCTCGAGGCGCTGGGCTACGTCGTGCGCACGCCGGATCCCGGCGACGCGCGCCGCAAGCGCCTCGTCGTCACCGAACGGGGCCACGACGCCATCGCCATCGGCGCCCGCGGGTTCGACTCGCTCTATGAGAGGTGGCGAGCGGTGGTCGGCGGGGAGAGGGCGGATGCCGCCATCGCGGCGCTGCAGGAGATCTCGGCGCCGCGGGTCGTCGGGCCGGCGGAGCGATCCGCCGATTAGCCGATCAGGCCGTCAGCCGATCAGCTGAACGAGATCGTCCACCGTCATCCCGTAGTTGATGCGGATGCAGGGGAGCGCGAGCTTGTCGGCGCCCGGGCGCACGTAGCCCTGCTCGATCGTGCGGGCCAGCTCGAAGCCCGCCTGGCGCAGGCCTTCCTTGGCGGTGTCGTTGTAATGGCCGAAGGGGTACGCCACGACCTCCTTCGCGCCGAGGATCTGCGCAGACGTCTCCATGTCGGCAGCGATCTCGGCAGGCGACCAGTTGACGATGCGTCCCTCGCCGTTCGAGCCCGCCTCGTGCATGGCATGCGTGTGGGAGCGCTGCAGCACGAACGGGTTCGGTGACGGCTCGGAGCGGAACTCGGTGATGACGAACGACGTCGCGAGCAGCCCCTTGGCCGCGACGATCGGGGTGGCCAGCTCCAGCCAGGTGTGGTGGGCATCGTCGTCGGTGATGATCACCGAGCGGTCAGGCAGGAACAGCGCGCCGTCGATGAAGGCGCTGAGCTCATCCCACGTCGGCAGGTAGAACCCGCCGGCGGCGATGTGATCCATGTGCGCCTCGAAGTCGCCGATGTAGGCGTAGTTCAGCCGCAGCCAGTCGTCTTCGCCCTCGGGTTTGGTCGTGAACTGGTGGTACATCAGGATCGGGACGGCCGTTTGTTCGGCCGCGACCTCGTCGGCGGTCTTCCACGCTCCGTAGACCGTCTGCTGCCGGTCGGTGCAGGTGGCGAGATCCGCGCCGTTGATCCGCGTCGGCGTCGCGTAGCCCGCGGCATCCGCCGCCGTCGCGTACCAGCCGGCGAACACCGCGCCGTCGCGGCGGGGGATGGGCAGGCCACCGTAGAGCCGGCCCTCGGCGACCAGCACCGGGTCGAGTGGGGTGCCGTCGAGGTCGAAGGAGACCGCGCACGCGTTGGGGTCGGTCGTCGTCGCGAGCAGCTGTTCCGCCGCGGTCAGCGGCGTCGGAGTCGGCGTGGGGGTCGCGGTGGTGGGAGGGGCGGTCGGGGGTGGGTTACTGGATGCCGTGAGGCTCGGGATCAACCCCGTCGCGACGGCCACACCACCCGCGACCACGACTGCCGCCGCGATCGCCGCCACTGCTGCGGCCCGGCGCCGTCGACTGCTCGTCCGCCGTCCGCTTGATCCGTGGCCAGCCATCGCCATCGTCGCTCCCCTTGATGCGCCCCCAGCGGCGCCTATGACGCGAGCCTAGGGGAAGTGGATCGTGCGCTTGGACCTGCGGGGATGTGGTGGCGAGCTGTCCCGGTGGGCCCACCCTGCGTGCTGGGCTCGCGCTCGTCTCCACGCGGCGCGTCGAGGGTGACGCGTGCGCATCCCGCGCTCGTCGGGCAGAGTGGGCGCGTGCGCTACGCCCCGGCTGTCCTCGCCTTCGTGCTCGCCGTTGCTGAGTTCCTCGGTGGGGCCGTGCTGCTGGTCGTGGCGCTGCCCGACAGCAGGACCGGCGCGGGGTCCTTTCTCGGCGTCGCGCTGGGTCTTGCGGGTTTCATCGTCGCGGCGTGGGCGGTCGGCCGGATCCGCCGCATCCGGGACCTGACGCCGGAGGCGATCATCTCGCCGTCCCACGAGACCGACAGTCAGCACTCATAGCGACGCGCGGGGATGACACGCTCGTGATCTACACCTTGACGGCGATGCTCGCCGTCAGCGTCGGGGCGATGTTCGGGCGCTCAACGCGGTCGGGCGCACAGTCCCCGTGCGGCGGCCGCGATAGGCGCGATCGGGGGAGCGCCTGCCACGTACGTTTCGGACGATAGATCAGCCGAGTCGGCCGCGGCGTGCTCGAGCGCCGAAGGCGTCGAGCGCCTCGAGGATGTCGGGCGCCGCCCAGATGCGGTTGCGGCGACCGGAAGAGACCTTGACCAGCACGCCGGCGTCGACGAGGCGGTCTATGGCGTTCTGCGCGGCGACGTCACTCACTCCGACAGCCTCGGCGACGGTCTTCGCGTTCACGACCGGCTGACGCAGCAGGTACTCCTTGACGCGATGCACCGACGAGTGACTCCGAGCGGTCACGAGCTCGTCCCACCGCGCAGCCGCGGTCTGGATGTCGTCGACGAGGGCGCGGCCGTTGTGTACAGCGCTGAACGAGGCGTGCACGACGGTGTCGACGATGGGTCGGAGATCGCCATCACGGTAGGCCGACAGGGCGGCGAAGTAGCCATCGAGGTCGGCGAGGAGTCCTGCGGAGACGGGGACGGTGACGTTGCGGGTGAGCCCGCCGTGGCGGAGTATCCCCTGCAGCAACGCACGGCCGGTTCTGCCGTTGCCGTCGGGGAACGGGTGGATCGTCTCGAACTGCGCGTGAGCGAGGGCCGCCTGGATGAGCACGGGGATGTCGGTGCGCTCGGTGAAGGCGACCAGGTCGCCCATCAGCTCGGGCACGCGCTCGTGGTGCGGCGGGACGAAGGACGCCGCGTGGGGAGAGATCGCTCCGCCCCCGATCCACACCTGCTGGTCACGCCACCCGCCGACGAAGTGCGGGGCGCTCTCGCGCAGCAGGGCGTCATGCATTGCGAGGATCGACTCCTCCTCAAGCCGGTCCGCCAGCGCCAGGGCGGCGTTCATCGCGCGGACGTTCGCGACGACGAGGTTCGCCTTGCCGGAACTGGACGCTCCGATCTCGGCGAGGGCGACCTGCTTCGCGCTCGAGGTGAGGTTCTCCACCTCCGAGCTGGATGCTGATTCAGTGCGGAGGAGGATCGACGCGAACGGCGCGGCGATGAATCCCGCCTCGGCGTCGAAGCGGGCAAGCTCCGCGCTCGCGTCATCGGCGGCCGCGGTCAGCTCACTGTCGAGGGCGACCACCAGCTCGGCGATCTGCGGCGGCACCGCCGCACGGTACGGGCCGCGGGCCTGCAGCAGCGCGCGGCGCGAGGCGACCTCATCGCCGGAGCGCTGCCAGGGCCGCTCTTCGTAGCCGACCGCCGGCCAGGAAGGCGAACTGCCGGTTTCCGTTGCCATGGGGTCACTTTACCGAACTTTAGAGCAGAAACGTTTGGTATGGCGTGCAAATGTCCTCCGCCTCAGGGAAGATGCCGCGCCCAGAACTCGTCTCGCGCCCACGTTACCGCTCATCGGAAACAGGTCGACTCATGTCCGATTGGTCGGCGACCTCGCCATGTGGCGAGAGTGACGTGCGAACTAGCAACGGGAGATTCGAGAACGCCGTGACGAGTTGGGCTACCCCGGTCTGTCGACGCACGCGTTTCGCAAGACAGTCGCCACCATCCTGGGCCGCGAAGGCCTCTCCGCGACCGAGATCGCCGACAATCTCGTCCACCCCAGCATGACCCAGGACGTCTACATGAACACCCGAGGGGATCGACGAAGGCCGCCGGTGTGCTGGACCGCACCCTGAGCGACCTCATTTTGAAGGTGCGGGGTTTGTGCGGACTGCGCGGCTGAGTTCTCGCGCGAGCGTCTGGGCGGCGGAGGAAGCCTGCCGGGAAAGGCGAAACCCCCGCCATGTAGAAGCTAGGCGAGGGTTTCTAGGGTGACTGTAACGGTCACCCGTGTGGCTCCGACGGGCGTCGATCCCGTGACCTCACGATTTTCAGTCGTGCGCTCTACCAACTGAGCTACAGAGCCGCGCGGCCGTGCGATGACTGCCGCGTCCGAGACGAAAGGCCCTTCCGAAAAAGGGCCCGTCGCTCTGGAGCGACCCTGACGGGACTTGAACCCGCGACCTCCGCCGTGACAGGGCGGCACGCTAACCAACTGCGCTACAGGGCCATGCATATTCAATTGTAGGTGTGACCCCAACGGGATTCGAACCCGTGCTACCGCCGTGAAAGGGCGGCGTCCTAGGCCGCTAAACGATGGGGCCGGGTGAGCCCGTTGGGACGAACCCGGTGCTCATGCTTACCGACGACCAAGCATAAGCATTGCTGGGGCAAAACGCCAATCGAGGGCGCGTCCTCCCGCATCCCGCGCGCGTCGCGGGCACCATGGGCGAGGGCGGAACCGCCGGTCGGTACGGGAAATCCGGCCTCTACCGTTGCGTGTGGGGCTGATGTTGCTACTGTGAATGCTGTCTTCGTTCCCCCCGAATCGGCGAAGAGATGAGGTACCGCGTGCGTTTCCGGTCTGAGGAAACCCCGGAGGATTGCGGCTGTGCCCCCACCGAGGCGGAACAGCGCGCTTTCTCCAGCGGAATCACCCGCCGCGGGGCACTGACCGTCGGCGCGTTCGGCCTGATCGCCGCAGGTGCCCTCGCCGCCCCCTTCGTACCGGCCGCTTTCGCCGCCGGCTACCCCTCGTGGGACGACGTGCAGCGGGCCAAGCAGAACGAAGCGGCCAAGAACGCCGAAGTCGCCCGCATCGAGAAGCTCATCTCCGACCTCACCGCCGACGTCGCCTACAAACAGGCCGAGGCCGAGCGCCTGGGCCTGGAGTACCAGGCCGCGCAGGAGGCTTTCGAAGCCGCCGTCGACCGCGCGCTGTCGTTGCAGGCGCAGGCCGATGCCGAAGCGGCACGGGCGACGGAGGCCGCTCAGAAGGCCGGTCAGGTCGCCGCGCAGCTGTACCGCAACGGCGGCGACGACACGTCGCTCGAACTGTTCTTCTCGGGCTCTGCGGCCTCCGCCGACGACCTGCTCGCCCGCCTCGGCACGATGGACAAGCTCCTCGCCGCCAACCAGGCCGTCTACACCGATGCCGTCAGCGCGCGTGACAACGCGCAGAGCCTCAGCGACCAGGCATCCGTCGCCCGCAACGAGCGCGACCGCCTGCAGCAGGAGGCGGAGCGCAAGATGGCCGAGGCCCAGGCTGCCGCCGAAGCCGCGCAGGCGGCCCTCGCCGCGCAGACTGAGCACCTCGGCACCCTGCAGGCGCAGCTCGCCGCGCTGAAGGACACCACCGCGCAGACGGTCGCCGGCTACCAGGCCGGCGTCGAAGCCGAACGCCTCGCCCGCCTCGAGCGTGAGCGCATCGCCCGCGAAGAGGCCGAGCGCAAGGCTCGTGAAGAGGCCGCCAACGCCGGCGGTGGCGGTGGTGGCGGCGGAGGTGGCGGTGGCGGAGCCCCCGGCGGCGGCTCCGGCGGCGGTCAGGGATGGGTGCGGCCGCACGGTGGCTGGATCAGCTCGTGGTTCGGCGGACGTGACAGCATCTGCGGCGACAACGGCTGCAGCGGCAGCGGTCACCGCGGCATCGACTTCGCCAACGGCTGCGGGGCGCAGATCTACGCCGCGGCAGCGGGACGCGTGATCTACGCCCAGTTCAGCTACGGCGGCTGGGGCAACTACATCAAGATCGACCACGGCGGCGGCATCGTCACCGGGTACGCGCACATCCGCAACGGTGGCTTCGCCGTGGGCGTCGGCCAGAACGTCGGTGCCGGACAGGTCATCGCCTACGCCGGCAGCACCGGTGTCTCGCAGGGCTGCCACCTGCATTTCGAGGTCTACTCGGGCGGCGTGCGCATCGACCCCGCCCCCTACCTGCGCAACCGCGGCGTCTCGGTTTAGCAACGACGAAGGGCGGACGCCGCAGCACCCGCCCCTCGTGACACTCTCCGTCGTCAGACGGTCTTGGGCGCCTCGCCCTCACCCTGCGTGCGGGTCTCGCCCTCGTGCTCCTCGAAGCGTGCGAATGCCTCGGTCACCAGGCGCTCGGCCTCTGCGGCATCCGCCCACTCGTCGACCTTGACCCACTTGCCGGGCTCCAGATCCTTGTAGTGCTCGAAGAAGTGGTTGATCTCGCCCTTCGTCCACTCGTCGAGGTCGGAAACGTCCTGGACGTGAGCCCAGCGCGGGTCCTTCGCGAGCACGGCCACGACCTTGTCGTCGCCGCCGGCCTCGTCGCTCATCTTCAGCACGCCGACGGGGCGGACCTTCGCCATGACGCCCGGGTACAGGTCGCGGTCCAGCAGCACCAGCACGTCCAGCGGGTCGCCGTCTTCGCCGAGTGTGTTCTCGAAGAACCCGTAGTTGCTCGGGTACCCCATGGGGGTGAACAGCACGCGGTCGAGGAAGACACGGCCGGTGCCGTGGTCCACTTCGTACTTCACGCGGCTGCCGCGGGGGATCTCGATGACGGCGTCGTACGCGCCCATGCTGGTGCTCCTTCAAGACAGGGGTGGGATGCGGCGACCAGCCTAGTCGCGCGGGCTGTCGCGATGGTGATCGATCCCTGTGCACAATGTCGCTGATCCGGGGCGGTGCGGGCCCAGAAAGCCCCGGTCCGGGGCTGCGGGCGGTGCATTGGCGACGCTGTGCAGGGTGGCATGCGGCGCCCTCGGCGCTCCGGGGCAGCACCGGCCCCTCCCCGGGGCGGCTACCGTGGTCGCGTGCCGTCCCTCAGCCCCGCCATCGCCGAGATCCGCCGCGCCGTGCGCACCGCGCTGCAGCCGTACGCCGGCTCCGGCACGGCGATCGTGGCCCTCTCCGGCGGCGCGGACTCGCTCGCCCTGGCCGCCGCGACCGCGTTCGAGGCCCCGAAGCTCGGGCTCGCCGTGCGCAGCGTCACGGTCGACCACGCCCTGCAGCCCGGTTCGGCCGAAGCGGCGGCGGATGCCGCGGCAGCGGCCACCGCGCTCGGCATCGACGCGGCGGTGGTGCGCGTCACCGTCGGCGGGGACGGCGGTCCCGAAGCCGCCGCCCGCGACGCCCGGTATCGCGCGCTCGCCGAGGCGGCACAGGCCACACCCGGAACCGTCGCCGTGCTGCTCGGTCACACCCTCGACGACCAGGCCGAGACCGTGCTGCTCGGGCTCGCCCGCGGGTCGGGGGCATCGAGTCTGGCCGGCATGGCGCCCGCACGTCGCGACGAGGCGACCGGGGTCCGCTGGCTGCGGCCGCTCCTCGCCGTGCGCCGCGACACGGCGCGCGCGGCCTGCGCCGCCGCCGGCCTGACGCCCTGGGACGACCCGCACAACACCGACACCCGGTTCGCCCGGGTGCGCGTGCGCGAGCGGGTGCTGCCGGTCCTCGAGACCGAGCTCGGCCCCGGTGTCGCCGAGGCGCTCGCCCGCACCGCCGAGCAGCTGCGAGAGGACGCCGAGGCGTTCGCCGAGATGATCGACGAGACCATCGAGGACATCGTGCAGCCCGCCGAAGCCGGCATCGCGGTGTCGGTCGCCGCGCTCGCCGCCAATCCGGCAGCGCTGCGTCACCGCATCATCCGGCACGTGGTGGCCAGCGAGTTCGGCGCATCGCTCTCCCGCTCCCAGACGTGGGAAGTCGCCCGGCTCGTCACCGACTGGTCGGGTCAGGGGCCGATCGATCTGCCGGGATGCCACGCCCGCCGCCGTGGCGGGCTCATCGAGTTCACCGCCGGCCCCGAGGGAACTTAGACTCGTAGGCATGCGCGCCGCCGATATCTCGGACCAGCTCTCCGACATCCTCGTGACCGAGGAGCAGATCCGGGAGAAGCTCGACCAGCTCGCGGCCCAGGTCGACGCGGACTACGCCGGCAAGGATCTGCTGCTGGTGGGTGTGCTCAAGGGTGCGGTCATGGTCATGGCCGACTTCGCCCGGTCGCTGCAGAGCGACGTCACGATGGACTGGATGGCGGTGTCCTCGTACGGCGCCGGCACGAAGTCCAGCGGTGTCGTGCAGATCCGCAAGGACCTCGACACCGACCTGCACGGCAAGCACGTGCTCATCGTCGAGGACATCATCGACTCCGGCCTCACCCTCAGCTGGCTGCTGGAGAACTTCGCCTCGCGCGGCGCGGAGTCGATCGAGGTGCTGGCGCTGCTGCGCAAGCCCGAGGCCGCCAAGGTGAAGATCGACTGCCGCTACGTCGGCTTCGACATCCCGAACGAATTCGTCGTCGGGTACGGCCTCGACTACGCCGAGCGCTACCGCAACCTGCGCGACGTCGCGGTGCTGGCGCCGCACGTCTACGCCTGAGCCGCGGCGCTTCCCGGCATCCGCGCGACCCCTCGCATGGGGTCCTGCCGCGTCGATTCAGCCCTGGGCGAATGCACAGATCACCCGGAGAGCGGGGCGGTAGCCTGAATCCCTGTTGCCCGTCCTGCGTACGGGCTGCTCTGCGACGAAAGGGATCGGGCGCCGGCCCCGCACCATGGACTTCAAGAAGATCACCCGCAATCCGCTGATCTATATCCTGCTGATCGGCGTGCTGCTGCTCGTCGGGTTCTCGCTGATCTCCAGTCTCGGCGGCGCCAAGCAGGTCACCACCCAGGAGGGTCTCGAGCTGCTCAAGGGCGGCACCGTGACCGAGGTGCTCAACACCGACGGTGACCAGCGCGTGGACATGACCCTCTCCGAGCCGCACGACGGCGCGACCGACGTGCAGTTCTACTACGTCGAGGCCCGCGCGGACGAGGTCATCAACGCGATCGATGCCGCAGAGCCCAAGGACGGGTTCAACGACGCCGTGCCGCGTGCCACCTGGTTCGACGGGTTCATCTCGCTCTTCCTCCCGATCCTGCTGCTGGGGCTGCTGTTCTGGTTCCTGCTGTCCTCCGCCCAGGGCGGCGGCGGCAAGGTCATGCAGTTCGGCAAGTCGCGCGCGAAGCTGGTCACCAAGGAGACCCCCACCGTCACGTTCCAGGACGTCGCCGGGGCCGACGAGGCGATCGAAGAGCTGCATGAGATCAAGGACTTCCTCAAGGACCCCGCCCGCTTCCAGGCCGTGGGCGCCCGCATCCCGAAGGGCGTGCTGCTGTACGGCCCTCCCGGAACCGGCAAGACCCTGCTCGCGCGCGCCGTCGCCGGTGAGGCGGGCGTGCCGTTCTACTCGATCTCGGGTTCGGACTTCGTGGAGATGTTCGTCGGTGTCGGTGCGAGCCGTGTGCGCGACCTGTTCAATCAGGCCAAGGAGAACGCCCCCGCCATCATCTTCATCGACGAGATCGATGCCGTGGGTCGCCACCGCGGCGCGGGTCTGGGCGGCGGTCACGACGAGCGCGAGCAGACGCTCAACCAGATGCTCGTCGAGATGGACGGCTTCGACCCCAAGGCCAACGTCATCGTCATCGCGGCCACCAACCGCCCCGACATCCTCGACCCGGCGCTGCTGCGCCCCGGCCGCTTCGACCGTCAGATCGGCGTGGATGCCCCCGACCTCAAGGGCCGCCTGAAGATCCTCGAGGTGCACGGCCGCGGCAAGCCCCTGGCCGACTCCGTCGACCTCGAGGTCGTCGCGCGCAAGACGCCCGGCTTCACCGGTGCCGACCTTGCCAACGTGCTCAACGAGGCGGCGCTGCTGACCGCCCGCTCCAACGCGCAGCTCATCGACATGCGCGCGCTCGACGAGGCGATCGACCGCGTCATCGCCGGTCCGCAGCGGCGCACCCGCGTCATGAAGGACAAGGAGAAGCTCATCACCGCCTACCACGAGGGCGGGCACGCCCTGGCGGCGGCGGCGATGAACCACACCGACCCCGTGACGAAGGTCACGATCCTGCCGCGCGGCAAGGCGCTGGGCTACACGATGGTGCTGCCGCTGGATGACAAGTACTCCGTCACCCGCAACGAGCTGCAGGACCAGCTGACGTATGCCATGGGCGGTCGCGTCGCGGAGGAGATCATCTTCCACGACCCCACCACCGGTGCCTCCAACGACATCGAGAAGGCGACCAGCATCGCCCGCAAGATGGTCACCGAGTACGGCATGACCACCGAGGTCGGCCCCGTCAAGCTCGGCGCCGCCTCGGGCGAGATGTTCCTCGGCCGCGACATGGGCCACGGCCGCGACTTCTCGGAATCCATCGCCGAGCGCGTCGACATGGAGGTGCGCGCGCTCATCGAGCAGGCGCACAACGAGGCCTACCAGGTGATCAACGCGAACCGCGACATCCTCGACAAGCTCGCGCTGGAGCTGCTGGAGAAGGAGACCCTCGACCACATCGAGCTGGCCGAGATCTTCAAGGACATCACGCACCTGCCGCCGCGTCCGCAGTGGCTCTCCAGCAGCGAGCGTCCGGTGTCGCCGCGTCCGCCGGTGGAGGTGCCCCGTCGTCGTGAGGACGCCGGGCTCGCCGCGGCGGTCGAGGCCGACGAGGCCGTGGAGAAGTCCGCGCGTCGCCGCCCCACCGGGCAGGCGCGCCCCGCGACCGCGTAGGCTCGGAGCGTGTCCGTCGACCGTGAACGCGTGTCTTCCCTGGTGCGGGAACTGCTCGTCGCGATCGGCGAGGATCCCGATCGTCCGGGCCTGCGGCTGACGCCGCAGCGCGTCGCCGAGGCGTACGCCGAGTTCTTCGCCGGTGTGGGAGCAGACCCCGCAGAACCGCTCGCCCGCACCATCTCGGTCTCGCGCGGCCCGGCGCCGGACACCCTGCCCTCGGGCGCGGTCATGCTGCGCGACATCCGCTTCCGTTCGACGTGCGAGCACCACCTGCTGCCGTTCGCCGGGTACGCGCACATCGCGTACCTGCCGGGGGAGCAGGTCGTGGGTCTCGGCGCCCTCCCGCGCGTCGTGGACATCCTCGCCGCGCGCCCGCAGGTGCAGGAGCGCCTGGGTGAGCAGGTGGCCGACACCATCGCGGGCGCCATCGACGCCCGCGGCGTGCTCGTCGTGCTGGATGCCACCCACCAGTGCGTCACGATGCGCGGCGGCCGACAGCCCGACGCCTCGACGGTGACGGTGGCCGCCCGCGGCGAGATGGCGGAGCCGGCCGCGCGCACCGAGGTCATGGCGCTGCTGGCGGGGACCCGCCGATGACCGCGATCATGGGCATCGTCAACGTCACCCCCGATTCGTTCAGCGACGGTGGACGCTATGCCGACGCGGATGCCGCCATCGCCCACGGCCACCGCCTGCTGTCGGCGGGTGCCGACCTCATCGACGTCGGCGGCGAATCGACCCGTCCCGGTTCCGAACGCGTCGACCCGGCCGCCGAGCAGCAGCGCGTGCTGCCGGTCGTGGCCGCCCTCGCCGCCGCCGGGGCGACGGTGAGCATCGACACGATGAACGCCGCCACCGCGACCGCCGCGATCGCCGCCGGTGCCCGGCTCGTCAACGACGTCTCGGGCGGGCTCGCCGACGACGACATGTTCGCCGCCGTCGCCGAGACCTCCGCGGACCTCGCGATCGGCCACTGGCGCGGCCACGCCACCGACATGTACGCCCGCGCCGACTACGACGACGTGACCGCCGAGGTCGTCGCCGAGCTCGGCGCGCGCCTGGACGCCGCCGAAGCCGCCGGCATCCCGCGCGAGCGCATCGTGCTCGACCCCGGCATCGGCTTCGGCAAGCGGGGCGAGGCGAACTGGCGGGTGCTGTCGCAGCTGCCGCGACTGGTGGCCCTCGGCCCCCGAGTGCTCGTCGGCACGAGCCGCAAGCGGTTCCTCCTCGACGCGCTCAGCGCCGACACGGATGCCACGGCCGCCGCCGCCGAGATCGACGAACGGCGGCGCGACCTCGCTACCGCCGTCACCAGCGTGCTGGCCGCGCAGGCAGGCGTGTGGGCGGTGCGCGTGCACGACGTCACCGCCACCCGCGACGCCCTGCGTGTGGCACGCGCCTGGCAGGAAGGAGCCGCCCTGTGACCGTCCTCGACGAGATCGCCGTCACCGGCATCCGTGCGTACGGCCATCACGGCGTGTACCCCGACGAGCGCCGCGAGGGGCAGGAGTTCGTCGCCGACGTGGTGCTGTACCTGTCCACGGCCGCCGCGGCCCGCAGTGACGACGTCACGGACACCGTGCACTACGGCGAGCTGGCGGAGCAGGTCGCGGCGATCCTCGCCGGCGACCCGGTGGACCTGCTCGAGACGCTCGCGGCACGCATCGCCGATGCCGTGCTCGGCCACGCCCTCGTCGAGCGTGTGCGGGTCACCGTGCACAAGCCCGCCGCCCCCATCCCCGTCCCCTTCGGTGACGTCACCGTCACCATCACCCGCGGGCGCACGCAGTGAGCCGCCGGCTGGCGCAGGGGTTCTCGGGCGAGGCATCGGCCCCGCCCGCGGAGCCGAACGTCGCCGTCGTGGCGCTGGGGGCGAACCTCGGTGACCGGGCCGAGACGATCGCGTCGGCGATACGGCAGCTCGCGCGCCTGCCGCTGACGACCGAGGTCGTCGCCTCGGCGCCGATCGAGTCGGTCGCCGTCACCGCCGACGGGCCCGACCCGCAGGCCCCGGGCTACCTCAACGCCGTCGCCCTCGTGCGCACGCGGCTCGCGCCCAGCGTGCTGCTGGGCTACCTGCACGCCATCGAGGCCGAGCACGGCCGGCCCGCGCGCGGGAAGGATGCCGTGCGCTGGCTCGACCGCACCCTCGATCTCGACCTCATCGCGTACGGCGATGTGCGCAGTTCCGACCCGGCGCTGCTGCTGCCGCATCCGCGCGCGGCGGAACGCGACTTCGTGCTGGGCCCGTGGCTGACCGTCGACCCCGACGCCGTCCTGCCCGGCCAGGGCCGCGTCGAGGAGCTGCTGCAGCGGCTTCGGGGGGAGCGCTCGTGAAGCGCACCGGAGTCGCCACCCTGGGTGTCGCCGCCCTGCTCGGGCTCGGGACCGGCTACCTCGTCGACCAGGCGCTCACTGCGAGCGGCCGCGCCACCTTCACCCCCTCGATCATGCTGCCGGTGCTGTTGGTGGCACTCGGGGCGATCCTCATCGTGCTCGCCCTGCCGATCGCGCGCGCGACGCGCGGCACCGCCGGCGACATGGCGCGCCCCGTCAACCCCTTCCAGGCGCTGCGCATCGCGATGCTCGCGAAGGCCTCCAGCATCGTGGGCGCCGCCGTTGCCGGCTTCGGGGTCGGGCTGGGCGTCTTCATCGCCTCCCGACCCGTCGAACCGTCGCTAGGCTCGGTGGGGACGATCCTCGCGACCGCCGTCGGCGGGGCGATCCTCGTCGCCGCAGGGCTGATCGCCGAGCAGCTGTGCACCATCCGGAAGGACGACGATGACGAACCCCCAGCCCCCGGGCCCGGCACCACTCCCTCCCACCACTGACCCCGGCGAGGTCGAGGCGGTCGGCACGCCCGGCATCGACGCGACGCTCGACGACGGCACGTACGACCGGCTGATCGAACCCCGCAACCCCGGCCGCCTCGCCCTCGAGGGCGGGGTGTGGCATCAGATCTCCCGTAAGTACCTGTGGGAGCAGCTGGCCAGCTACGGCGCGATGCTGATCCTCACCGTCGCCGCAGTCCTCGTGCTCGGCCTCGTGCTGGACCAGACCTGGGTGTACATCCCGGGCGGCATCCTCGCCGTCATCCTGGTGTGGACCATCGCGATCCTGCCGCGCCAGGTGCGCGCCATCGGATATCAGCTGCGCGCCGACGACCTGGTCTTCCGCCGCGGCATCCTGTGGCAGCGCATGGTGGCCGTGCCCTACGGCCGCATGCAGCTGGTCGACATCACCCACGGGCCGCTCGACCGCGGGTTCGGGGTCGCGCAGCTGAAGTTCGTCACGGCCGCCGCGACCACCGGCGTCACGATCCCCGGGCTCTCGCAGCAGGCCGCCGAGGCGCTGCGCGATCACCTCATCGCCGTCGCCGAGAGCCGGCGCACGGGCCTGTGACCGACCACGCCATGACCGAGCCCACCGCCGTGACAGCACCCTCGCCGACGCTCGTGCGCTCGCCGCTGAGCGACGGCGAATGGCATCGCCTCCACCCCCTCACCCCGCTGCTGCGCGGGGGGCTCGCGCTCATCGTCATCGTCGGCATCGTCATCGCCAACCTCCGCGACCGGCTCATCGCCATGTTCGTGCCGGGGATGAGCGAGGAGGACGCCGAGTCCGGCGACTGGGAGACCGAGGCGATCGACTGGGTGCTCGCGAACAACCTGGTGTTCGTCGCGCTGCTGGTGGTGCTCGGGGTCATCCTGCTGCTCATCGCCGGCTTCTACATGTCGTGGCGGTTCCACACCTTCCGCATCACCGGCGACGACGTCGAGGTGCGCAGCGGCATCCTGTTCCGCACGCAGCGGCGCGCGCCGCTGGACCGCGTGCAGGGCGTCAACCTCACGCGCCCGATGATCGCGCGGCTGCTGGGCATGGCCAAGCTCGAGGTGGTCGGAGCGGGAACCGACGGCAACGTCAAGCTCGAGTACCTCTCCACCACCCACGCCGAGGCCGTGCGCGCCGACATCCTGCGCCTGGCCTCCGGGCGGCGCCTGGGCGGAGCCGCGGCGGCCCGCGCGGGCGGGACGCTGTCGCAGACCGTCAGCCGCGGCATCTCGGGGATCATCGAGGGGGATGACCGCAGCGACCTCGTGCCCGAGTCGGTGGTCCACATCCCGGCGGGCCGACTCGTGGCCTCGCAGATCATCAGTCCCGCGACCGTGGCGCTGCTGGCGGGCGTCGTCGCGGTCATCATCGGCGCCGTCGCCGGGCTGCCGTGGCTGCTGCTGGGCTTCGTGCCCGCCGTCATCGGATTCGGTGCCTACTGGCTGCGTCAGATCATGCGATCGCTGCGGTATTCCATCGCCCCGACCCCCGACGGCGTGCGGATCACGTTCGGCCTGCTCACGACGATCACCGAGATCGTCCCGCCCGGCCGCGTGCACGCGATCGAGGTGAGCCAGTCGATCCTCTGGCGCGGCTTCGGCTGGTGGACGATCAAGATCAACCGCCTCACCGGACGCAGCGCCTCGGACACGACCACCGACCAGTTCACGACTGTGCTGCCCGTCGGCACCTACGCCGATGTCGAGCGCGTGCTGGCCCTGCTCGTTCCCGAACTCGCCGAGGGCGATCGCCCCGCGCTCGTGCGGCAGGGCGTCGACGGCCCCACCGGCGACGACCCGTTCACCACGACCCCCAAGCGGGCACGCATCATCCGGCTGCTGTCGTGGCGCCGCAACGGCTTCCTGCTGTCGGGTGACCTGCTGCTGCTGCGCCGCGGCGCGATCTGGCGCAAGCTCGCGGTGCTCCCGCTCGCGCGGCTGCAGTCCATCGGCATCCACCAGGGTCCGATCGACCGGATGCTGAGGGTCGCCGCCGTGCGCGGCAGCATCGTGGCGGGGCCGGTGTACCCCAACGTCTCGGCCATCGACCGTGACGAGGCGATCGGCGTGTTCGAGGCGGTCGCCGCCGGCGCCGTGCGCGCGGCCGCGTCGGACCGCTCGCACCGCTGGGCGGACGAGCAGGATGCCGCGCCCGAGCCGCCGGCGCTGCTGCGCCGTGTGAGCCCGCCGGAGGCGGAGCGTCCCGTGGCGGTGCCGCCGCTGTCCGAGAGCCCGGTCGCAGAGCCGCCCGCGCGCCTCGGGCACGCCGACCCCGATGCCGCGCCTCGCACGCCCCGGCCCCCGGATGCCGTGATCCCCGAGGACCCGCGGTGAATCGCAGCGCCCGTCTCGGCGTCGGCGTCATCGGCGCCGGGCGCGTCGGGCCCGTGATCGGCGCCGCCCTCGCCGGCGCGGGCCACGCGCTCGTCGGCATCACCTCGGGATCCGACCCCGACCGCGTCGAGGCGATCCTGCCGGGTGTGCCGGTGCTGGATGCCACCGAGATCGCCCGCCGCAGCGAACTCGTGATCATCGCGGTGCCGTCGGACGAGCTGCCCGCCCTCGTGCGCGGTCTCGCCGACGTGGGCGCATGGCAGCCCGGGCAGCTCGTGCTGCACACCGACCCCGCCCACGGGTACGGAGTGCTCGCTCCGGCGGCGGCGAAGGGCGCGATCCCGCTCGCGCTGCATCCGGCGATCACCTTCACCGGCACGTCGACCGACGTGCGCCAGCTCATCGACGCGCACGCCGCGGTGGCCGCCCCCGCCGCCGTGCTGCCGATCGCGCAGGCCCTCGCCGTCGAACTCGGCTGCGAGCCGGTCGTCATCGCCGAAGAGGACCGCGCCGCGTACGCCGAGGCGATCGCGACGGCCACCGCGTTCTCGCGCTCCATCGTCACGCAGGCGGCGGCGCTGCTGGCGCAGGCAGGCGTCGAGAACCCGGGCAGCTACCTGTCGACGCTCGTGCACTCCACGATCGACCAGGCCCTCACCGCCGCCGGCACGACGCCCGCCGACGACGACGGGCTCGACCCGCTCGACTGAGCTCAGTCGAGGTCGACCGCGTGGTGGTCGGCGATCCCGGGCGTCTCGTCGCGGGGTCTGCGCCCGGTGGCATCGGCCACCGCGATCGACACGCTCTGCACGATCGGGTCGGGAAGACCCACCAGGCGCACGTCGCATACCAGCGCGCCGCGCTCGCACGGCACGATCCAGCGCAGGGCTGCGGCGTCGGGCGCCGTCAGGACGCGGGCCTCGAACGGGGCGATGTCCGTGCGCACCGCGCCGACCTCCGCGTGCGCGGCGGCGATGCGTTGTGCACGCACGCCGGCCGGCACGTCGGTCAGCACGTTGCCGGCGAGCAGGTCGCCGGCATCCGTCAGCGGGCGTCCGGCCACCAGCAGGTCGTCGATGCGCCGGGCCGCCGCGAGGGTCTCGGGCCAGGGCCGCACGACCGCGGCGGGCGCGTTCACGCGGCCCAGCATGTCCGCCAGGAGCGGGGTGGCGACCCCGCCCGCCCGGAATGCGTCGGAGTTGCCGAAGACGACGACGCCGATGCCGGTGGCCGGATGCCAGCGCATGTGCGACGAGAACCCGGGAAGGCCGCCGGCGTGCTGCACGATGCGACCGAACCGACGGTCGTGCTCCACGACGAGGCCGTACCCGTAGCCGGCGCCGGCGAGCCCGAACCCGTGGCCGGCCCTGGCGAGGTTGGGCTCGCCGGTCGTGACGTTCATGAGGGTGTGCGCGGTCTGCATCTCACGGCGGGATGCCGCGGCGAGCACTCCGGCAGCCGCGGGGGCGTCGCCGAACGCGGAGCCGAGGAACTGCATCCAGGTCGCGATGTCGTCGACCGTGCTGAACAGGCTCCCGATGCAGGCGAGCGCACCGGAGCCGACGTAGGGCTCGGGGGTGAAGGTGGCGCCGCCGTCGAACGTGCGGAAGCCGCTCGCCAGGTCGGTGCCCGGCGCGTAGGCGTCCGCCGAGGGGCGGGTGTCGGCGAGGCCGAGGGGGTCGAGCATGCGCGCGCGGATGACCTCCTCCACGGGGCGCCCGGTGACTGCCTCGATCGCGCGGCCGACGAGCGACTGGCCGATGTTGGAGTACTGGTACTCGGTGCCCGGCGGCGCCGACAGCGGGAGCCCGGCGGCCACGAGGGCGCCCAGCTGCGCGCGGGAGTCGCCCAGGTGGTCGTCGCCCCACGCGTTGTCCTCGCCGAGGCCGCTGCGGTTCGACAGCAGCGCATCGAGGGTGAGCCTCACGGGGGTGCCTTCGAAGTGGGCCGCGGCGACCTCGGGCACGTAGTCGGCGGCGGGCGCGTGCAGGTCGAGCAGTCCTTCGTCTCGCAGCGACAGGGCGGTGGCGGCGAGGAAGCTCTTCGACATCGACGCGATGCGGAAGACGGTGCCGCGCGCGGTGGGCGCACCGTCGCGCCGGGGTTCGCCGTGCGCGGCGACGGCGAGCACGCGCCCGCGGTGGGTGATGGCGGCAAGCGTCGCCGGTGCCGGGCGCGTCGCTGCGGCGTCGAGCCGTGCGGCGAGGGCCGCTTCGGCGTGGGTCGTCCACTCCGCGGGAGCGACGGCGGGCGGCACGGGGCGGCGGGTGCCGAGGGCCGCCGCGCCGGTCATGACAGCACCCCCGCGCCGCGGTCGGCGGCTGCCGCGGCGGTGCGCGCCGCGGCTGCCGCGCGCACCTCGGCGGCGAACCCGGCCGCCAGTGCCCGGCTGACCCGGGTGTTGTGGGCGTCGACCGCGCGCGCGGCATCCACCAGCTCCGCCACCGGGCGGTCCTCGGGGGTGGGTGTGGTGGGCTCGGTCCACCCCAGCAGGTCGTCGGCGCCCACCTCGGGGTGGAACTGCAGCCCGCGCACGCGCTGGCCGAGGCGGAACGCCTGCAGCGCGACGGCGTCGCTCGAGGCGAGCAGCACCGCCCCCGGCGGGAGCACCGTGATCATGTCCTGGTGGTTCTCGATCATCGGGGCGCCGTCGCCGAGCGCGCCGATGACCGCGTCGACCCGGCCGTCGGCCGAGGTCGTGATGCCGGTCGCCCCCCGTTCCTTCGGTCCGAACGAGGCGCGCACCTCACCACCGGCGACGTGGGCGAGCAACTGCCCGCCGAGGCAGATGCCGAGGGTGGGGAGGTCCGCCGAGATCGCCTGCTGTGCCAGCTCCCGCTCCGCGGCGAGCCACGGCGCGCGGTCGTCGTCGTCGGGCATGAGCCCGCCGCCGAGCATCACGAGTCCGTCGTATCCGGCGAGGGTCTCCGGAAGACCCTGCTCGCCGGCTACCACCTCGACGGCGATGCCCTCGTCGGCGAGCCACCCGCCGAGCCGGCGCACGCCCGACGAGGCGGCGTTCTGCACGACCAGCACCCGAGGCTGCGCAGCCGCCCGTGCGGCGACGTCGACGGCGGGGCGCAGCGCCGCGGCCGAGGGGGGAGCGGCCTTCCCGGCGAGGAAGGCGAGGTGGTCGGCGTCGGAGGCCTCCAGCACACGCAGCACGTTGCCGTGCGCGAGGGCTTCGAGGTCGGCCTGCGACCAGCCTCGCCCGCGCAGCTCCGACAGCAGGTCCTGGTACGTCGAGACGTCGTGCAGGCCGTCGGGCATGGCATCCGTGCCGTCGTAGTCGGCGCCGAGGCCCACCGCATGCACCCCGGCGATGCCGCGGATGTGCTCGATGTGGTCGGCGACGTCGGCGATGCCGACGGCCGGGGCAGGGCCCCGCTCGCCGGCCCGCACCCAGTCGCGCCGCGCCTGCGACACGAAGGACGGGACGAAGGCGACCATGACGACCCCGCCGCCGGCGCCGATGGCCGCCAACACGTCGTCGGGCACGTTGCGGGGGTGGTCGCAGAGAGCCAGCGCCCCGGAGTGGCTGACGATGACGGGCCGGATGCTGACCTCCAGCGCATCGCGCATCGTGCTCGGCGCCACGTGGGAGAGGTCGACGAGCATGCCGATGCGGTTGAGCTCGCGCACCACGTCGCGCCCGAACTCGGTCAGCCCGCCGTGACGCGCGTCGTCGGTCGCCGAGTCGGCCCACGGGATCGTCCGCGACCAGGTGAGGGTGAGGTAGCGGGCGCCGAGCCGGGCGTACTGGCGCAGCACCGCGAGCGATCCGCCCAACTGGTCGCCGCCCTCGACGCCGATGAGCGAGGCGATGCGCCCCGCTGCCATCGCGTCGCGGACGTCCTGCGCGGTGCGGGCGAACGCCAGGCGGTCGGGATGGTCGCCGATGAACCGGTGCACGAAGTCGATCTGCTCCAGCGTCGCTGTGACCTGCTCGGGGCCCGTGAGCGCGGCATCCACCCACACCGACCAGAACTGTCCGGCCACCCCACCTGCGGCGAGCCGCGGCAGGTCGGTGTGCAACGTGGGCACCGAGCCGCGCAGCCCCGTCGTGTCGTAGCCGTGGTGCTCGCGGCGCGCCCAGGCGAGGTCGTTGTGGCCGTCGATGACGGGGATCATGGCGTCACTTCCTCCGCGCGTCGAGGTGGTCGCGCAGTCGCTCGGTGAGGACGTCGTCCACAGCGAACTCCGTCCCGTCGATCGAGCGTACGGCGGCCGCACCGCGCGTGCTGGAACAGAGCCATACGGCATCGGCTCCGAGCAGATCGGGGACCGTCAGCCGCCGCGTGGCGACCTGTTCACCCCACCCGCGCAGCGCGGCGAACACGTCGGCCTGCGTCGTGCCGGGCAGGATGCCGAGGTCGGGGGGCGGGGTGAGGTACCCGCCGTCGATCCGCACGATGAGGGTCGAGGTCGGACCCTCCAGCACGAACCCGTCGCTGCTGACGAACACCACATCCTGCGCGCCGCGCCGCCGCGCCTCGCGCAGGGCCGCCATGTTGACGGCGTACGAGAGCGTCTTCGCGCCCTGCAGCAGCCAGGGCGAGGTCTGGGCGACGTCGTGCCGGTAGCCGCGATCGAGCAGCACCACGTCGATCGGGGCGGGCGGCGCTGCGGGCGGCGCGCTCGGCGCGAACCCGAGCAGCCAGCCCGTGCCGGCGCCGTCGCCGGCCTCGTCGCCGCGAGAGAGGACGAATTTGATCGCCGCGCGCGGGCGCAGGGTGCCGAGCTCGGCGGCGGCGGTGAGCACGGCGTGACGCCACAGGTCGCGTCGAGGGTCGGGCAGGTCGAGCAAGGCGGCGGAGCGTGCGAAGCGGTCGAGGTGCTCCTCGAGGGCCTGCGGGGTGCCGTCTACAACGAGCACCGTCTCGAAGACGCCGTCGCCGCGGGTGGCGCTGAGGTCGGTCGCGGTCAGCACGGTCTCCCGCGCCGGGACGCGGCGCAGGGCCAGGTCGGGAGCGGCGCCGGAGGCGAGGTCGAGCACATACAGGACGAGCGGTTCCATGCTTCCTTCGTTCTCAGGCGGCGACTGCGGCGGTGTCGAAGCGCCGCGAGGTGTTCTCGATGATCCAGTCCACGTCGACGTCGTGGCCGAGCCCAGGCGAAGCGGGCACCGTCACCCGCCCGCCCTCCGCCACGACCGGCGGCACGATGACGTCGCGGGCGTAGTACTTGTCCGACCCGGACACGTCCGACGGCAGTGTGAACCCGGGCAGCGACGAGAGCGCGACGTTGGCGGCGCGGCCGACCCCGAACTCGTGCATGCCGCCGCACCACACCGGCATCCCCGCGTCCCGCGCCACGTCGTGCGCCCGGCGGGCCGCGGTGAGGCCCCCCATGCGGGACACCTTGATGTTGAGCACCCGCCCGGCGTCGAGGGCGAGCATGGTGGCCAGATCCGCCAGGTCGACGATCGACTCGTCGAGGCACAGCGGTGTGGACAGCTGCGCCTGCAGCCGCGCGTGCGCGACGAAATCCCGCGGCGCGAACGGCTGCTCGATCATGGTCAGCTGCTGGTCGTCGAGCGCACGGAACACCTCGAGCGACTCGGCCGTGTCGGGATAGGCACCGTTGGCGTCGACGTGCAGATCGAGGCGGGGATGCGCGGCGCGCACGGCGGCGACGGGCGCGGCATCCCACCCCGGGGCGATCTTGAGCTTGACCCGCCCGTACCCGGCGGCCACCTGGCGCTCGACCTGCGCGAGCAGCGCGTCGATGCTGGGCTCGATGCCGAGCGACACCCCCGCCGTCACCGTCGTGCGGGTGCCGCCCAGCGCCGCGGCGAGCGGCTGCCCCGTGGCGCGCGCGTGCAGATCCCACGCGGCGATCGAGAAGCCCGCCTTCGCGAACTCGTGCCCGCGGATCTTCGCCCACGCCTGCTCGAGGTCGGCAGGGGTCTCCCAGTCGGTGGCGAGCACCGCCGGCACGAGATAGCGCACCGCGATGGTCCACGCCGTCTCGGTCGTCTCCGAGCCGTAGTAGGGGTCGGCGGGCGAGGCGATCTCGCCCCACCCGACCGTGCCGTCGGCGGTCGTGGCCTCCACGAGAAGGTGATCGAGCGACGTCTTGCGGTGCGAGCTGGTCTCGAACCCGTGCACGAGTGGCAGGCCGACGTCGAAGATGCGCAGCCGGTCGATCCTCACGCGTTGGACTCCTTGCCGGGTTCGGGGTGGTGCAGGCCCAGATCCGCCGCGAACCGGTCGCGGTTGGCGAGCCGGCGGCGGGCGCCCTTGGCGCTGGCGGTGGTCAGCGTGCTGAGCAGGTGGCACACCGCGGCGACCGCCGTGGGCGAGTCGGCGTACGAGGCCGAGTGGGTGTGCACGCGGATGACGGCGGATGCCACCTCGGTCAGCGGCGCGCGGTCGCTGTCGGTGATGAGGATCAGCTGCCCGCCCGCCTCGTGGAACAGCCGGCCGAAGCGCACCGTCTCCTCCCGGTAGCGGCGCATCGTGAAGGCGACCAGCACGTCGCTCGCGCGCACGTCGGTGAGGACCGTCAGCGGTGAGAGGGCGCGACCGTCGACGAGGAAGACGTTGGAGAGCGTGGTGGCGAGGTCGGCGCTGAGCAGCTCGGCGTAGGCGGCCGTCTTGCCGCGCCCCGTGACGTACCGGCGGCGTGCGCCGAGGATGAGGGCGGCGGCGTGAGTGACCTCGCCGGTGCGGCTGAGCTCCTCGAACGTACGCGCAAGCGACCGGGTCTCGGCCTCGATGACGCGCGCCTGCAGCGCCTCGGCCGACATGTTGGTGCGGAAGCGCTCGCCGTAGCGGGCGCCGGGGGAGTCCAGCGAGCGGTCCAGCTCGCTGTCGTCCATGTCCTGCGGCTCGGTGGTCATGAGGCCTTCACCCCTTCCCTGGGTGGCATGGTCGCGCGGCGCGGGACGGCGAGGTAGGCAGCCGTCCCGGCATCGATCCTCCGGCACGCGACGAGCACTCTCCCGCCCTCGATCAGCGCGGTCATGGCGGTGCGCACGCGGCCGCGCAGGACGTCGGCTGCGGCATCCGCCTCGTCCTGTCGCCCGGCGACGCCGGCGATGTCGGCCGGCACGGCGAGCCACGCGGCGGCGTGCGTGCCGCCGTCGGCCGCGGCGAGGGTGCCCGGGACGACGCGCCCCCAATCGGCGCGGCCGAGCGCGGGCGGCTCGGCGTCGCGGAGGGCCGCGTAGGGGTCGGTGGTGCGGCGCAGCGGCCAGTCGACGACGATCCGGTCGGTGCCCGGTCGGTCGTAGTAGTCGGGCACGTAGGCCACGCCCTCGGCACCGAGCACCGAGAAGTTGAAATGCGCGTTGCGGGACAGCAGTGCGTCGAAGGTCCACCGCATCGTCTCGTGGCCCCACTCCAGCGCCACGCGTCGCTGACATTCCTTGAGCAGGCGCCCGACGCCCCGGCCCTGATGATGGGGATCGACGACGGCCGCCTGGGAGTAGTGGAACTCGCAGCCGTCGGCGTCGCGCCCGGCGAACCCGTAGGCGAACCCGACGAGCTCGTCGTCGGGGGTGAACACGCCCACGGCCGAGCCGCCGTTGCGGGCGAGTGCGCTCAGTAGGTTGGGGTTCAGCGAGAAGTCCGGGTCGGCGTAGCCGAAGACGCGCGCGTAGAGAGCGGCGGCCTCGCGGTAGGCGGACGCATCGCCGAGGCACTCCGCACGAAGGGGCAGGGAGGGTGCTGAGGGCACGATACGTATCCGATGTTGGAGGAATTGCGGGCTACGCGACTGAAATTATCTGACCGTACCGGCGGTAGCAAGACTCGATATGTTACGTAAAACGAAAATCTGGAAGGGTCGCATGAAGGACACTGCCGCCGAACGGACGACCGTGCTCGATCGCCTCGAGCAGCTGGTGCGCGTCGAGTCACCCTCGCGCGACGTCGCCGCCAGTGAGGCGATGGTCGACCTGCTGGGTACGTGGTGGCGCGACCTCGGCGCCTGCGTGCGCGTTGTGCGCACGGATGCCGGCTGCACCCTCATCGCCGACCTCGATGGCGACGGCGACCCCGTGCTGCTGCTCGGCCACTCCGACACGGTATGGCCGCGCGGCACCCTCGAGGGGGACCTACCCTGGTCCGTCGACGGCGACATCGTGCGTGGTCCCGGGGTCTACGACATGAAGAGCGGGCTCGTGATGATGCTGGCCGCCGTCGAACGACTTGTGGATCGGCCCCGCCGCGCGGTGCGGGTCGTGGTCGTCTGCGACGAGGAGATCGGCTCGCCGACGACGCAGGAGCTGCTGCGCGAGGCCGCGGCCGGTGCCGCAGCCGCGATCGGGTTCGAGTCGCCGCACCCCGACGGGGCGCTGAAGGTGGGCCGCCGCGGCAGCACGCGGGTGAACCTCCGCGTCCGCGGCCGGGCCGCGCACGCCGCCCTCGATCCCGCGGCGGGCGTCTCGGCGATCGACGAGCTCGTGGATCAGCTGATGGCGGTGCGGCAGACCGTGATCGACCCGTCCCTGCCGAGCGAGGTGCTGTGCAACGTCGGCACCGTGCGCGGCGGTGGGCGGGCCAACGTCGTGCCCGCCGAGGCCGAGGCCGAGATCGGGCTGCGCTTCGTCGACCGCGACGCCGAGGAGCGGGTGCTGCAGGCGTTGCGCTCCCTCGCGCCACTGCGTGCCGATGCCGCGGTGACCAGCACGGTGCTGAGTCACCGCCCGGCGTGGCAGGCCTCCGACGGCGACCGTGCGCTGCTGGACGAGATCGCCCGGGCGGGCGCGCCGCTCGGGCAGCGGGTGGAGGGTCGTCCCGCGGCGGGGGCCGGTGACACGAACCAGGTCGGCAACTTCGGCATCCCCACCGTCGACGGGTTCGGGCCGCGCGGCGGCGGCGCCCATGCGTTGACCGAGCACCTGTCGCTGTCGTCGCTGTGGGAGCGCATCGCGCTCCTGGCGGCCGTGCTCGAGCGATAGTCGGAAGGTGGATCATCCGTTACGGATGATCGGGCCTATGCGCATCGGCATCGCGGCCGCTGTCGTGCGCATGCTGCATGCCCATCTGTGCTGATACCGCGCATGTTGCGCATTATGTACGTGTCACGCGCAGTTTCTGTGCAGATCGAACAAGCGTGGTGACGCGTGTCGCCATGTAACAGTCATGTGAAATCGTCGCGTAATCGGCACGATCGGACACAAATACGTTGACCCCGTCATCGACGATGAGGTTCTATGTAGTCCATCGCCGGCCCGGAACGCCGCGGCCGAGGTTCTTCATGAAAGGAACCCTCATGCCCCACCGTTCTGGAAGGCGTGCCCGTTGCACGCTGGCCGTGGTCGCCGCAGCGGCGCTGATCGCCCTGCCCGTCGGCGCCGCCCACGCCACAGACACCGCTCCCGCGGTGGTCGCCGCCGAAGCGACCGCGACGCCCGAAGCCGATGCCACGACCTTCCGCATCGCCACCTCCGGCTTCGTCGACACGTTCAACCCGTTCGTGTCGATCTACCTGCTCCCCACGAACACCATCCGCTACGTCTACGAGTACCTGGTGCAGAACAGCGCCGAGGACGGCTCCCCGACGAAGGGCCTCGCCGACGACTGGGAGGTCGAGGACGACGGCATGACGTGGGTCTACACCCTGCAGGACGACCTGTTGTGGTCCGACGACGAGCCGATCACCTCGGCCGACGTCGTCTACACCTATGAGCAGATGATGACCGTGCCCGAGCTCAGCGTCGCCAACGGCAACCTGGTGTCGAACTTCGAGAGCGTCGAGGCCCCCGATGACAAGACCGTTGTCATCCGGCTGAAGACCCCGCAGGCGCCGAACCCGGGCACCGAGGTGCCGATCGTCCCGAAGCACATCTGGGAGGAGATCGACGACCCGGCCACCTACGCCAACGACACCGACGTCGTCGGCTCGGGGCCTTACGTGCTGGAGAGCTACAGCGCGAACCAGTCGATCACGCTCCGCGCCAACCCCAACTTCTGGCAGGGCGCGCCGAAGGTCGACCGCATCCAGTACGTCTACTACACCAACTCCGACGCGCAGGTGCAGGCGCTGCGTGCCGGCGAGGTGGACTTCGTCTCGGGGCTCACCCCTACGCAGTTCCAGGCGCTCGACGGGGTGGAGGGCATCACCGCCCACTCCGGTGAGGGACGCCGCTACCACTCGATCAGCATCAATGTGGGCACGGTCACGCGAGACGGCCAGCCCTACGGCACCGGCAACGAAGCGCTCAAGGACGTCAACGTGCGCCAGGCGCTGCGCCTGGGCACCGACACCGAGACGCTGCTGGAGCGCGTCATGGAGGGCCGTGCGACTCCCGCGACCAGCTTCATCCCCGCGTCGTTCCCGAAGTGGGCCCTGCCCGCCGACGACGAGGTGATCATGGCGTACGACCCCGAGGCGGCGATGGCCAAGCTCGAGGAGGCCGGCTGGGTCGTCGGGGCCGGTGGCATCCGGGAGAAGGACGGTACGCCGCTGCAGCTGCGTCTGCTGGTGGATGCCGATGACATCATCGAGCAGTCCATCTCGGAGTACTTCGTGCCGTGGATGCAGGAGATCGGCGTCGGCATCACGGTGGAGTCCACCGACGGCGACACCATCAGCGACCGCGCGGTCAAGGCCGACTACGACATGTACTTCAGCGGGTGGAGCGTCAACCCCGATCCCGACTACCAGCTGGGGATCAACCTGTGCTCGACGTTGCCCACGGGCACCGACGGTTCGGGCGGCACGAGCCAGGACGGCTACTGCAACCCCGAGTTCGACGCGATGTACGCCGAGCAGCGCTCGGAGCTCGACGAGGAAGCGCGTCAGCAGATCGTCCACGACATGCTGGCGATGAACTACACCGACACCGCCCAGATCGCCACGTGGTACCCGAACTCGCTCGAGGCCTACCGCTCCGACCGCTTCACCGGCTTCACACTGCAGCCGAAGGACGGCGGCATCATCGCCAGCCAGGCCGGGTACTGGGGCTTCCTCACCGTCGAGCCCGTCTCGGCCGAGGCGGCGCAGGCGGAGGAAGGCGGAGTGCCCACCGGGCTCATCGTCACCGGCGTGATCGTCGCCGTCCTCGTGATCGGCGGCATCGTGTTCGTGCTACTGCGCCGGCGGAAGATGGCCGACGTCGAATGAGTGAGGGGATGCCGCGACCGAGACGATCGGCCGCGGCATCCCTGCCATCGCCCGCACCCCTGGACGAAAGAACCGCATGACCAACACGGTGCCGCCCACCGAGGAGATCCTCCTCGCCGAGACGGGGTCGGACAAAGCGCCGCGACGCGTCTCGGCGCTGTCGTACTTCCTGTCCAAGCTCGGCGGCGCC
This sequence comes from Microbacterium sp. NPDC058021, assembly GCF_042885955.1. NCBI lineage: Bacteria > Bacillati > Actinomycetota > Actinomycetes > Micrococcales > Microbacteriaceae > Microbacterium > Microbacterium sp. NPDC058021. Next base: position 92,896 of record NZ_JBHVRF010000007.1, on the reverse strand, counting down.
GCCGTGAGTATGGCGATGGTGATCCTGCTCGGATTCTTCGCGTTCAAGATCCTCCCCGGCGACCCGGTCGCCGGCATCGCGCGCGAGCGCCAGCTCAGCCCTGAGCAGATCGCGCAGCTGCGGTCGCAGATGGGCCTGGACAAACCGCTGTGGCAACAGTTCACCGACTATCTGGTGAATGTGTTCACCCTCAACTTCGGCGAAAGCTACGTCTACCGCACGCCGGTGGCGGAGCTCATCGGCGACTACTTCTGGAACACGATCCTCCTCACCGGCACGTCGGCGGTGATCGCGATCACACTCGGGCTGTGGCTCGGGCAGAAGGCCGGCTGGCGGCCGGGGTCGCTGTTCGACCGCATCACCTCGGGGATGGCGCTCGTGCTGTGGTCGGTGCCGACCTTCTGGCTGGCGCTCATCCTCCTCATGGTCTTCGGCGGCACGCTGCAGTGGTTCCCGACCGGAGGCATGACCTCCCCCGACCCGCCCACCGATCCGCTCGCCCTTGTGCTGGACGTCGCCGCGCACATGGTGCTTCCGGTGGTGACGATGGTGGCCGTCGTGTACGCCCAGTACGTCATGGTCATGCGTGCCTCGCTCATGGAGGAGAAGAGCGCCGACTACCTCGTCACGGCGCGGGCGAAGGGCCTGCGCGATGACCTCGTGCGCCGCCGGCACGCGGTGCCCAACGCGCTGCTGCCCGCCGTCACCTTGATGTTCCTGCATATCGGCGGTCTCATCGCCGGTGCCGTCACGGTCGAGACCGTCTTCTCCTGGCCGGGCCTGGGCAAGCTCACCTTCGAAGCCATCAGCGGGCCCGATCTGCCGCTGCTGCAGGGCACGTTCGTCGTCTTCTCGGCCGTCATCATCGCCACCAATCTGATCGCCGATCTCATCTATCGACGACTCGACCCGAGAGTGAGGCGCGGATGAGCGCGCACGTCGCATCCCGTTCCCCGCGCGCCATGGCGTGGGCGCGGCGCCGCACGGCGTTCGCCCGGTTCGCCCGGGAGTTCTCCCGCAGCCGCTCCGGCATGGTGGGGCTCGTCTTCCTGGTCGTCATCGTCGCGCTCGCCTTCCTCGCACCGGTCCTCGCCCCGGCGTGGATGCTCGATGTCACCAAGGTGATGGACTCGCCGCGGTTCGCGCCGCCTTCGTGGGAGCATCCTCTCGGCACCGACCACCAGGGCCGCGAGCTGTGGGTGCGCATGCTCTGGGGTGCGCAGGTGTCGCTGCTGGTCGGCTTCGCCGCGACGGCGATGTCGATGATCATCGGCACGATCGTGGGCATCGCGGCGGGGCACTTCACCGGCATCCCCGGCGCTCTGCTCATGCGCCTCATCGACTTCTTCTTGGTGCTGCCCTCGCTCATCCTCGCGATCGTGCTGTCGACGGTGCTCTCGCGGGGCGTGTGGACGATCGTCATCGCGATCGGGCTCACCTCATGGGCAGGGACCGCCCGCGTCGTCCGCGCCCAGACGCTCTCGGTGGAGTCCCGTGACTACGTCGAGCGCTCCCGCGTGCTGGGCGCCGGTCACTGGCACATCATCGTCAAGCATCTGCTGCCCGCCGTGCTGCCGCTCGTGCTGGCCAACACCACTCTCACGGTCGGTTCGGCGATCATCTCGGAGTCCACCCTCGCCTTCCTCGGCCTCGGCGACACCACCCTGCAGTCGTGGGGTGCGGTGCTGCGCAACTCCATGGACGTCTCGGCCGCGACCAGCGGCTACTGGTGGTACGTGCTGGTGCCCGGCATCGCGATCGTGCTGGTCGTGCTCGCCTTCACGCTCGTCGGTCGCGCCGTCGAGACGATCGTCAACCCGACCCTGAGGAGCCGCTGATGCCCGATCTGAGGTTCGAGGACGTCTCCATCACCTACCGGACCGCGGGCGGCGGGGTGCGTGGCGAGATCGCGGCGGTGCGCAGCGTCGACCTGACCCTGCCCGCCGGCGGCACGCTCGGCATCGCGGGGGAGTCCGGTTCGGGCAAGTCGACCCTCGCGATGAGCGTGCTGCGGCTGCTGCCCGGAAACGCCCAGCTCACCGGACGGGTGATGGTGGGCGACACCGACGTGACGGAGCTGAGCTTCGGCAAGCTGCGGGCGCTGCGCTGGGCGGATGCCTCGATCGTGTTCCAGGGTGCGATGCACTCGCTCAACCCGGTGCGCACCGTGGGTCAGCAGATCCTCGAGGCACTCGAGCTGCACGTCGCCGACGGCTGGAAGACCGAGGCCGCGCGCAAGGAGCGCGTGAGTGAGCTGCTGCGGGCCGTCGACCTGCCGCCGCTCAAGGCCGACTCGTACCCGCACGAGCTGTCGGGCGGGCAGAAGCAGCGCATCATGATCGCGATGGCCCTCGCGTGCGAGCCGGAGATCATCATCGCCGATGAGCCCACGACAGCCCTCGATGTCATCGTGCAGCAGCAGATCCTCGAGATGATCAGCCGCCTGGTCACCGAACGCGGCATCTCGCTGCTCATGATCAGCCATGACCTGTCGGTGCTCGCGAGCGCCTGCCAGCGCATCGCGATCATGCGCGGCGGCGAGGTCGTCGAGGTCGGCGACGCGCTGGAGGTCTGCACGCGCGGGCAGCACCCCTACACGCGCCAGCTCGCCGACGCCTTCCCGACGATCGGCGACCCGGCCTCGCGGCGTAATCCGGTGACGCGGCGCGACCGCTCGGATGCGGCATCCGACCCGCAGCGCAGCCCCATGACCGATGAGGTGCTGTTGGAGGCCCGCGGGCTCAGCGTCACCTTCCACAGCCGCACGAAGTCGGCCCGCGCCGTGAAGGACGTCGACCTCGTCGTGCGTCGCGGCGAGATCCTCGCACTCGTGGGCCAGTCGGGCTCGGGCAAGACGACGCTCGCCCGCACGCTCGTGGGTCTGCAGCAGCCCGACCCCGGTTCGGTCGTCCGCTTCCGCGGACGCGACCTGCCACGCAAGGGCAAGGGTCTGCACGCCTTCCGCAAGGAGGTGCAGATGGTGCTGCAGGACCCCACCGCCGCCCTCAACCCCAAGCTCAGCGTGTACGAATCCGTGGCCGAGGGGCTGCGCGTGCAGCACTACCGCGGCGACGAGAAGGAGCGGGTGGCGCAGAGCCTGACCGATGCCGAGCTCACCCCTCCGGAGGACTTCTTCACCGCGATCCCGCAGGAGCTCTCCGGCGGACAGCGTCAGCGCACCGTGATCGCCGGCGCGCTCGCCGTGGGGCCGCAGCTGCTGGTCGCCGACGAGCCCGTCGCGTCGCTGGACGCGTCCGCGCGCGGCGAGATCCTCGGCCTGCTGCTGTCGCTGCGCGACCGGCTGGGGCTCAGCGCCCTCGTCATCACGCACGACCTCGGGCTTGCGTGGAACATCGCCGACACCGTCGCGGTCATGTACGAAGGCGTGATCGTCGAGTACGGCCCCACCGAGCAGGTGCTGCTTCGCCCGCAGCACGAGTACACCCGGCAGCTGCTGTCGGCGGCGCCCACGATCCAGCGGACCATCGCGTGAACGCGCCGGCGCTCGCCGCGGACCGGGCCGCCTACCTCGACTCCGCGCCGCTGAAGCAGGGCGACCGGGTGCGCTTCGTCTCCCCGTCGGGGCCGGGCAGTGCCGAGAGCCTCGAACGCGCGGTGGGCTACTACCGCGACTGGGGGCTGGACGTCGTCGTCGGCGACCACGTGCTCGACCCGCACCCGCGCGCGACCTACCTCGCCGGTGCCGATGAGGTGCGCAGGCAGGACCTCGTGGATGCCTGGTGCGACCCCGACACCGACGCGGTGGTGTGCTTGCGGGGCGGCTACGGGGCGATGCGGCTGCTCGACGGCATCGACTGGGCATGCCTGCGCGAGGCGTCCTCGCGCCGCGACGGACGACCGAAGCTGCTCACCGGATCCTCCGACGTCACGGCGCTGCACGAGGCGTTCCGCGTGCACCTGGACGTGCCCACGCTCTTCTGTCCCATGCCGGGCAACGACGTCTTCCGAGATGTCGAGGGCATCCGCGACGACGTGCGCCGGTGGCTGTTCGAGCCGTGGCGGGGCCGGAGCATCGTCGGCCCGCGCACGGAGGTGCTCGTGCCGGGCCGTGCGGCCGGCCGCTTCACCGGCGGCAACCTGTCGCTGCTGGCGATGGGGCTGGGTTCACCCGAAGCCACGGTGGTGCCGGACGGCATCCTGTTCCTGGAGGACATCAACGAGGACGCCTACCGCCTCGACTCCTTCCTGCTGCAGCTGCGGCGCTCCGGCAGGCTCACGACCGCCGCGGGGATCGTGCTGGGGTCGTGGCACACCTGCGCCGAGCCGGACACCGTGCGCGCGCTCATGCAGGACGAACTCGGCGGCCTCGGAGTGCCGGTGCTGTGGGAGCAGGGCTTCGGCCATGCGCCCGACGCGCTGAGCATCCCGCTCAACGTCGACGGCGTGCTCGAGGCGGATGCCGGCGGGTCCGCGGCCGCGGGTGTGCGTCTGGCCGTGGGGGAGCGGGCGTGACGCCGCTCGTCCTGCCCGCGTTCGACCCGCGCGCCCAGTGGTCGGTGCGGGTCGTCGCCGACGACGGCACGGTGCTCGCCGAGCACGACCCCGACGTCGTGTGCGAGACGGCCAGCGTCGGCAAGGTCTTCCTGCTCATCGAGGTCGCCCGGCGCCTGCAGACGGGCGAGATGTCGCCCGAACAGCGCATCGAGATCCCCGTGGAGCACCGGGTCGCCGACTCCGGGCTGCTGTACCGCATGGCCGATCCGCGGGTGAGCGTGTACGACGCCGCGCTGCTGGTGGGCGCCGTCAGCGACAACCTCGCCACCAACGCCCTGCTGTGGATGTGCGGCCTGGACGCCGTGCGCGAGGTCGCCCCCGCGCTCGGGTACCGGGATACGGCGTTGCACGACTACATCCGCAACGAGCGCACCCCCGACCTGCCCTGGACACCGTCGTACGGCACCGGCGCGGAGCTGTGCGACCTCATGCGGCGCCTCGGCGCAGGCGACGTGATCTCGCCCACCGTCAGCGAGCAGGTGTTGACGTGGCTCGCGGCCGACACCGACACGTCGATGGTCGCCGACGCGCTGCTGCTGGACCCGCTCGCGCACGCCGAGGCCGAGTACCAGGGCATGGTGCTGCGCCACAAGACCGGCACCACCTCGTTCGCCCGCATCGACGTGGGGCACCTCGCCGGTCCCGCCGCGAGCGTCGCCTACGCGGTCGCGGCGAACTGGAAGGGCTCGCGGTGGGACCTGCGTGCGCCGGTTCTCGATGCGATGCGCGAACTCGGCGAGACGCTGCGCGCGCACGTCACGGCCCGTCCGCGCGACGCCGAGCCGCTCACGTGAGCGTCGTCGTCGAGCGCCCTGGGGAGGTCTCGGGCCTGGAGTGGACGGTGCTGCGCGGCGACCGGGAACAGGTGTTCCGGGCGCTCGGCGAGGTGCACGCCGCAGGCATCGCGCGGGTGCGCGAGCGCCAGGACGGCATGTGGCAGAGCCTCGTGCGCCGCGCCGAGGGCGCCGCGAACGATCGGTTCGCGCAGGTCGTGGCATCCAGTACTCGTCTGCTGCCGGTGGAGGCGCAGGAGGTCGAGTGGATGGCCGCCGGCGCCGGCGTCGAGGTGGCGGAGCTGTGGGCGCTGAACCTGCGCGGCGACCTCGGCCGCGACGGCCTCGGCTGCAGCGACCTGGCGGTCGCCGTCGACGGCGGCGTCGTGATGGGCCACAACGAGGACGGCGACGGCGAGCTGCAGGGCGACGTGCGCCTGGTCACCCTCGACATCGAGGGTGACCCCTCGGTCACCGCCGTCTGGTACCCCGGCATGCTGCCGGCCAACGCGTTTGTCACGACCTCGGTGGGGCTGAGCTTCGGGATGGACCACGTCTCGGTCGCCGTGGCCGACCTTCGCGGCGCCGGCCGGCACCTGGTCGCCCGGCACGCGCAGCGCCAGCACGACGGGGATGCCGCGCGGGCCGCGCTCACCGACGTCGCCTGCGCCGGCGGATTCGCGTTCGACATCGCCGACGCGGCCGGCCGGGTCGACCTCGTCGAGAACGCAGCGGGGCGGGTGGCGACCGCTTCCGGCGGATTCGGCGCGCTGCGTCACACCAACCACCTGTGCCTCGACGATGTCGCCGGGTTCCTCGGCGCGGACCCCGACGCCGCCGGACTCGCGGAGAGCCGGGGGCGCCTTGCCGCCCTCACCGCCGCGTGCCCGAGCCCTGCAGACCGCGGCGACGTCTTCGGGGCGCTGCGGGCGCCGGGCGTTCTCAACCGCGTCGAGGATCTCTGGACCTACGCGACCATCGTGGTCGACACCGCCGCGGACACCGTGATGCTGCAGGCATCCGACGACCTCTGGACCGGACGACTGAGCGCGTTCGCGCGCGGAGAGCGGGTGAGCGCATGAGCATCGACTTCGACGCGTGGGAGCAGCGGCTGCCCGGGCTGCACGTCTCGGCGCTCGCCGTCGACCTCGACGACGATACCGTCGTGTTCGACCACCGCCCCGACCTCGTGCTCGACACCGCGAGCGTGGGCAAGATCTTCCTGCTGCACCGGCTGCTCACCGAGGTCGACGAGGGTGCGCGGAGCCTGGAGGACACCGTCACGCGCCGGCCGGTGGAATGGATGGACGACTCCGGTCTCTGGTACCTGCTGCAGGCCGACACCCTGTCGCTGCACGACGTGGCCGCCCTGATCGGTGCGGTCAGCGACAACGCCGCGACGAACACGCTCTGCCGCGTGATCGGGCTGCCGATCGTGCAGGAGCACACCCGCACGCTCGGCTACCTCGACTCGGGTCTCGACGACGTGGTGCGCTGGCCACGCCCGCCCGGGGCGCCGGTGACGCTGTCGCACGCGACGGCTGCCGACCTCGTGCGGTTCGTGCGGCGCACCGCCGACGGCGTCGACCTCAGCCTCGCGTCGACCGACACGCTGCAGCGCTGGCTCGGGGCGGGGATGGACCTGTCGATGGTGGCATCCGCGTTCCATCTCGACCCGCTCGCGCACTACGGCTACGACCGCGGTGTGTGGCTGTGGAACAAGACCGGCACGATCTCGACGGTGCGTGCGGACACGGGGCTCGTGATGTCGCCGACGCGGCGCATCGCGTACGCCGTGCTGGCGAACTGGGAGCGCGGCACCGACGTGCGCGACGAGGTACTGGAGGCGATGCGTCAGGCGGGCGAGGTACTGAAGGCCGGGCTGAAGCGGGAGTGATGCGCCGGCCGGTCGCGGGTGTGGGGGCCGCTTCGGCACGCAGGGAGCGCTGAGATGCCGCCGGTAGACTTGGGGCGACTTTCCAAGGAGCCATTCGTGACGACGCCGCCTTCCCCCACGCCCATCGAGCCCGCCTCTGAAGAGGATGTGTTCGAGCAGAAGGCCGTGCGACTCGCCAAGCGCGAGCGCCTGATCGCCGAACGCGCGGATGCCGCCGGGGGTGCCTACCCGGTGTCGGTACCCGTCACCGACACCATCCCCGCGCTGCGCGAACGATTCGCCGACCTGGAAGCCGGTGCCGAGACCGGCGTGATCGCGGGTGTCGCCGGACGCGTGGTGTTCAGCCGCAACACCGGCAAGCTCTGCTTCGCGTCGCTGCAGGCCGGCGACGGCAGCCGCATCCAGGCGATGGTCTCCCTCGCCGAGGTGGGCGAGGAGTCGCTGCAGGCGTGGAAGGAGCTCGTCGACCTCGGCGACCATGTGTTCGTGAGCGGGCAGGTCATCTCCAGCCGCCGCGGCGAGCTGTCGATCATGGTGACCGAGTGGGCCATCGCCGCCAAGGCGCTGCTGCCGCTGCCGAACCTCTACACCGAGCTCAGCGAGGAGAGCCGGGTGCGCTCGCGCTACCTCGACCTCATCGCCCGCGAGCAGGCGCGGGATGCCGTCGTCGCGCGCGCCAAGGTCAACGCGAGCCTGCGTCGCACGTTCACCGAGCACGGCTTCATCGAGGTGGAGACGCCCATGCTGCAGGTGCAGCACGGTGGCGCCGCCGCCCGCCCGTTCGTGACGCACTCCAACGCGTTCGACACCGACCTGTACCTGCGCATCGCGCCCGAGCTCTTCCTCAAGCGCGCCGTCGTCGGCGGCATCGACCGGGTGTTCGAGATCAACCGCAACTTCCGCAACGAGGGTGCCGACTCCACGCACAGCCCCGAGTTCGCGATGCTGGAGGCCTACCAGGCCTACAGCGACTACAACGGCATCGCCGACCTCACCCAGGAGCTCGTGCAGAACGCGGCCGTCGCCGTCGCCGGCTCGACGACGGTCACGTGGGCGGACGGCACCGAGTACGACCTCGGTGGCGAATGGGACCGCATCTCGATGTACGAGTCGCTGTCGGCGGCATCCGGTCGCACGATCACCCCCGAGACGACGCTCGACGAGCTCACCGCGTTCGCCGCGGAGGTCGGTGTCGAGGTGCCGGCGAAGATCGCCACCCCCGGCAAGTTCGTCGAGGAGCTGTGGGAGCACTTCGTCAAGAGCGACCTCACCCGCCCGACGTTCGTCATGGACTTCCCGCTCGACACGAGCCCGCTGGTGCGCGAGCACCGGTCGATCCCCGGTGTGGTGGAGAAGTGGGACCTGTACGTGCGCGGCTTCGAGCTGGCGACCGGCTACTCCGAGCTCGTGGACCCCGTCATCCAGCGCGAGCGGTTCGTGGAGCAGGCGAAGCTGGCCGCCCGCGGTGACGATGAGGCGATGCGCGTGGACGAGGAGTTCCTGCGCGCGCTCGAGCACGCGATGCCGCCCACCGGTGGCATGGGCATGGGCATCGACCGCCTGATGATGGCGATCACGGGCCTCGGCATCCGCGAGACGATCCTCTTCCCCCTGGTGAAGTAGCCCGCCCGCGGTCGGCGGTCGCCCGCCCGCGGCCCGCCCGCCCGCCGCCCGCCCGCCCGCCCGCGGCCCGCCCGCCGCCCGCGCGCCGCCCGCCCGCGGGTGCCGGGCGGTTCCGGTGTCACTTGTGGCGGGTGTTTCGTCCGCGGACTGTGCGGAAGTGACACTCGACCGGCGCTGCGGCGTCGCCGGGCGGTTCCGGTGTCGCTTGCGGTGGGTGTTTCGCGTCCCGACTGTGCGGAAGTGACACTCGAGCAGCGTTGCCGGTCGCCGCGGATGCCGCGAGGCGCGGGCCCGCCCGCGGTCCGCCCGCGGTCGCCGGCCGGCCCGCGGCCGCCGGGCGGCTCCGGTGTCACTTGTGGCGGGTGTTTCGCCCGCGGACTGTGCGGAAGTGACACTCGAGCAGCTCAGCGCGAGCACGCGCGGCACCGCGACGGCCGCAACACGGCGGCCTGACGCGCGGGGCCTCAGGCGCGGCGGAAGGCCCAGTCGGGGAGGTGCCCGGCGGCGACGAAGGACAGCACGATCTCGCTGAGCCCGTGCTCTGGCTCGACGTCGGTCGCCAGCTGCGCGTACCGCTCGGCGTGCGTCGAGCGACCGAGTGCCCACGACAGCCAGGCGCAGGCCGCGAGTGCGCCCGGCCGCATCGTCGTCGGGGCGAGCGCGGCGACCTCGCGGGCGACCTCGAGGGCACGCGAGAGGCGCTGCGGGTCGGGCCGCGGCCCCTCTCCCCACATCGTCATCGCGAGGTCGACGGGATACTCGGCACCGTCCTCCCAGCGCCGCTGGGCCTCCAGTGCGCGCTCGCCGCGCTGCGCATCGGCGCTCCACTGCACCAGGGCGACATCGCGCAGCGCAGGCCGGGCCAGGCACCACACGAGCAGCGCCGCGTCGTACGGCGGAAGCGTCGCGGCATCCGCCTCGAGCACCTCTTCGAAGTACCGCGGCACGTCGTCGAGACGGCAGGCCGCCGCCAGCGCGGCCGGATCGATGCGCCGGTCGCCGTCCGCGATGCCGCCGGTGACCTCATCGGGGTCGGGCGGTTCGTCGCGGTCGCCGCACAGGGTCCGCACTGCCCAGTACAGGGCGCGCAGCGCCGTCGCCACAGCCTCGGCGCGGGCGACATCGCGCGGCGGCAGCGTCGCGCCGGAGGCCTGATCGCCGGGCGCGATCGGCGCCGCCGCGGGCGCGGCCAACTGCAGCGCGGCGAGGGGCCGGCCGCCGGGCGGGCAGTCGGCGTCGAGGTGCGAGCCCCACCCGTCGCCGCCGACGGAGAGGGCGTCGGTCAACCGCAGCCCGCAGGCATCGGCGCTCCTGCGGAGGCTCGCGACCAACTCCGCGTGCGGCAGACCGTCGCGGCACGACGCGTCGGTGAAGACGGCGACCGCGAGGCCATCGGCATCGGGCAGCCGGCACACCATGCCGAGGCAGGTCGCCGCGAAGGCGTCGAGATCGACCTCGGCGCGCGGAAGATCCATGCGCATCGCGCCGATGCTGCGCCCGCGATGGAACGGCACCAGCACGAGGCTGTGGGTCGGGGTGAACCCGAGCATCGCGGGGACGAGGGAGAGGAAGTGCGCGGCATCCGCCGCTTTCACGATCGTGGTCATGGCGTCAGCGTGCTCGGATCGATGGATGCCGGTGGGGCCGAAACCGCCCGAGTGTGGACGATCCGGGGGTTTCGCAGCCGGTTAAGAAGGCGCCGGCGGCACGTACGATGGAGTCATGGACGAAACCTGGAGCGCGGTGGTGTGGGCGCTGCTGCCGACCATCGTGGTCGTCTTCCTGTTCTGGTTCGTGCTGCGCGGCATCCTGCGCATGGACCGCACCGAACGCCGGGTGCACGCCCGCATCGAGGCGGAGGAGCGCGCCAAGCGCGGCCTGCCGCCCGTTGCGGACGCCGCTTCCGCAGGTCGCCCCGCCCGATGACCGCCGCTCTCGCTACGCTGACCGAGTGAGTAGCGAGGGGGATCAGTGATCAGCATCACTGTCGATTGGACGTGGTGGGTCATCCTCGTCGGGGTCGTCGACCTCATCGTCCGCATCACCGCGATCATCGTCGTCCCCCGCAACCGGCGCCCGACGGCGGCGATGGCGTGGCTCCTGGCCATCTACTTCATCCCGCTCGTGGGCGTCTTCCTGTTCCTGCTGATCGGAAACCCGCGGCTGCCGCGCAAGCGCCGCCGCAAGCAGACGCAGATCAACGAGTACATCCACGACACCAGCGCGCACCTGGACTTCGGCACGCTGCGCCCCCACGCGCCGGAGTGGTTCACCTCCACGGTGACCCTCAACCGCAATCTGGGAGCCATGCCCTTGGCGGGGGACAACGCCGCCCACCTCATCGCCGACTACGAGGCATCGCTCGCCCAGCAGGCCGAGGCCATCCGCACCGCGAAGCGCTACGTGCACGTCGAGTTCTACATCCTGCAGACCGACGCGACCACGGATGACTTCTTCCGCGCCCTCGAAGAGGCGTGCGCCCGTGGCGTCACCGTGCGCGTGCTGATGGACCACTGGGCCAACCGCGGCAAGCCGTACTACAAGCAGACACTCAAGCGGCTCACCGACATGGGCGCGCACTGGCAGCTGATGCTGCCGGTGCAGCCGTTCCGGGGCAAGTACCAGCGGCCCGACCTGCGCAACCACCGCAAGCTCCTCGTGGTCGACGGCATCGTCGCCTTCATGGGCTCGCAGAACATCACCGACTCGACGTACAACCTGCGGCGCAACATCCGCCGCGGGCTGCACTGGGTGGACCTCATGGTGCGCGTGGAGGGCCCGGTCGTGGCATCCATCAACGCGGTGTTCCTCTCGGATTGGTACAGCGAGACCGACGAGACCCTGGCCGACGAGATCGATCTGTTCGAGGTCACCGCCGGTCCCGGCGACCTGGACTGCCAGATCGTGCCGTCGGGGCCGGGGTTCGAGTTCGAGAACAACCTCAAGCTGTTCCTGAGCCTGATGTATGCCGCGCAGCGCAAGCTCATCATCGTGAGCCCGTACTTCGTGCCCGATGAGGCGATGCTGCTGGCGATCGCCACGGCCTGCCAGCGCGGCGTCGACGTGCAGCTGTTCGTCTCCGAAGAGGGTGACCAGGCGATGGTCTACCACGCGCAGCGCAGCTACTACGAGGCGCTGCTGCGGGCCGGCGTGCGCATCTGGATGTACCGGAAGCCCTTCATCCTGCACTCCAAGTCGATGACCGTCGACGACGAGGTGGTCGTCATCGGCTCGAGCAACATGGACATGCGCTCGTTCGGTCTGAACCTCGAGGTGTCGATGCTCGTGCGCGGCGAGGAGTTCGTGACGGAGATGCGCGACGTCGAGCAGTCGTACCGCGAGCTCAGCCGCGAGCTGACGCTGGACGAGTGGATGCAGCAGCCGCTGCGCTCCACGGTCCTCGACAACCTGGCACGGCTCACCTCCGCTCTGCAGTGAGCCCGCCCGCCGGCGTCGATGCGGCCGGGCGGGCGAGTGTTATCGCCTCGTGACCGGCACCACCGGCAGCGTCCAGGCATAACCGACATCATGGAGCCATGACTCATCGCTCTCGCTCCCTCGTCGCCGGCGCCGGACTGGTCCTTCTCCTGGCGGGCGCGCTCACGGCGTGCGCGACGGCGTCTCCCGCACCGGGGACGACGAGCGGGACGGGCGCGGGCGCGACGACCGAGGCCGAGGTGGATGCCGCCTGGCTCGACGGCGGTCGCTTCATCGGCCTGGTGACGCAGGGGTCCTCGACGTGCGTCCCGATCGCGGATGCCGCGACCGTTTCGTCCAACGGCACGCTGGAGGTGACGCTGGTCGAGCCGCCCGCCGACACCGCGTGCACCGCCGACATGTCGCCGCGGGTGACGGTGGTCGGCGTTCCGGAGGGCGTGGATCCCTCGAAGGATCTGGAGATCACCGTCCGGGGCGAGGGGTACGAGGGCGACACCGACCTCGACGGGCTGGCAGGGGTCACCGCCCCCACGGGCGAGACGGACTACCTCCCGAGCGCCGGGTGGGTCGACGACGACGCGTTCGTGATCCTCACGTGGGGATCCTCGACGTGCGCCCCCGTGGTCGAGGCGATGGAAGTCACCGCCCCCGACGCCGTCACCGTGACGTTCGCGACGCCCGCGGAGAACCAGGTCTGCACGATGGACATGGCCCCGCGCGCGGTGCTGGCCGTCCCCGGCGAGGGTCTCGACGACGATGCGCCGGTGACGCTGACGCTCACCGGTGGCGGCCCCGCCTTCGAAACCCCGGTCACGACGACGATCCTCGGCTGACCCCGGATCGCGCGGGCGCCCTTCGCGTGCGCTGCCGCGCGGGTGCGCGCCGCGTGCGGGTGCGCTCCGTTGCGGGTGCGCGCCGCGTGCGTTGCCCGCCAGTGCTGCTCGAGTGTCGCTTGTGGTGGGTGTCGCGGGTGAACATTGTGCGGAAGTGACACCGGAGCAGCCCGGGCGCGGGCCAGCGCTGCTCGAGTGTCGCTTGTGGTGGGTGTCGCGGGTGAACATTGTGCGGAAGTGACACCGGAGCAGCTCCGGCGACGCGAGGTGCCGAGGACGGGTACGGGTACGGGCGCGGGTACGGGGCGGCGCGGGTTCCTCCACAGGTGGGGGATCGGCGGAACTGTCCACGATCGGGGCGGAGAGCGCTGCGGCGGATGGCCGTGACCTGCCAGGTTCTCGGGCATGCGACGTCATCCGCTTCCTCCGCACCTGCTTCCCGTCTTCACGACGGCGGATGCCGCGGCATCCGCCGTCCCACGCTCGCGGTTGCGCGCGGCGGACCTCACGCGGCCCTACCGTGCGGTGTACACGACGCTCGAGGAAGTGCCCGCCGACGACCCGGCGGCGGAGATCGTCAGGCGCGCGCAGATGGCCGAGCCGCGTGTGGGGGACGGCTTCTTCTCGCATCTCACCGCCGCCGCCATCTGGGATCTGCCGCTGCCGTGGGCTTCCCTGGTGTCCCACGACGAGTTGGATGTCGCCGTGCTGCATCCTGCCCGTCCGCTGCGGGTGACAGGTCTACGCGGGCATCGCGTGCAGCCCGAGCACGTGCGCATCACCCGGCATCCGCGCCACGGGTTGCCGGTGCCGAGTCCAGCCAGCACGTGGGCGATGCTCGGGCGGGTTCTGCGGCATCCGTACGATCTCGTCGCTGCTGCCGAGGGCATCATCAGTGATCGGCGGGTGCGGGATGACCCGCCGTTGGCCGGCGTCGCGCAGTTGCAGGCAGCGGTGTTCTCGAAGCGCCGTGTCGGCATCGTCGCGCTGCGGGAAGCCCTGGTGCGGGTGCGGCCGCACGTCGCATCGCGCACCGAGACTTGGACGCGGTTGCTTCTCGTCGATGCGGGCCTGCCCGAACCGCTCATCAACGAGGCGGTCTTCGACGCGCTGGGGCAGTTCCTCGCGTGCGTGGACCTGGTCTACCCGCAATGGAAGATCGCGATCGAGTACGAGGGATCCCACCACCTCTTCGACGAAGCGCAGTGGGGGATCGACATCGACCGATACGAGCGGCTCGCCGCGGCGGGGTGGCACGTGATCAGGGTCACGAAGGACGAGCTGTTCCGGCATCCGGATCGCCTCATCGCGCGGGTGCGCCGCGCCATCCGCGCCGCCGCGTGACGTCCGCGGGTGGCGCGTGCGCCGCGCCACCCGCGCCGCTCCATCCGGGACGCCGCGCCGCGCGCACCCGCGCCGCTCGTGTGTCACTAATGGCGGATGCCGGGCCTCACCACTGTGCGGAAGTGACACGTGAACCGCCCCAAACCGCCGGGCCGCCCGAACCGCGCGCCCCGCGCCGCCCGAACGCGCCGCCCCGAACCGCGCGCCCGCGCCCCGCGCCGCCCGAACGCGCCGCCCGAGCCGCGCGCCCGCACCGCGCACCGCCCGCGCGGCTCGAGTGTCACGAATGGTGGGTCCTGCGGCCCGCGACTGTGCGGCAGTGACACTCGAGCAGCCCAGCCGACCCGGCCGCCCCGCCCGGCCGCCCCCGGCCGGCACCCCCGACACCAGCGCGGGTCAGCGGGGGTCGGCGCGCACCAGCAGGTCGCCGACCTCGCAATCCAGCGCGCGGCACACCGCCGACAGCGTCGAATACCGGATCGCCCGCGCGCGGTCGTTCTTCAGCACCGACAGGTTCACCACCGACACCCCCACCAGCTCCGACAGGCGCGCGAGCGTCATCCCGCGCTCGTCGAGCAGCTCGTCCAGCCGGCAGTGGATGCCGCTGGGGCCCTCGTCGTCGGCGGGGCTCATACCAGGCCCTCCGTCTCGCGCTGCAGGCGGTCGCCCACCACGAACACCGTCGAGGCGAGCGCCACCACGAAGGCGACGGCGAAGAGGGTGCCGACATCCACCGTCATCACCACGTTGTCGAAGGTCCGATCCGACAGCGCGGCGAACGCCCCGTTGGCGGCCATGTTGCCGAAGAACGGGTAGGCGGCCACGCCGATCAGGGCCGTGAAGCCCGCGACGTTCACCAGCACCGTGTTGCCGCGGCTGAACACCCGGTCGCGCAGCACATTGCGCGCGAGCAGCAGCAGGCAGGTCACCACCGTCACCACTCCCACGACCATCAGCACCTGCTGGATGACGATCGCCCACAGGGATGCCACGGGCAGATCGGTCAGCGTCAGCACCGCCGTGTCGAGCGCCACCTCGACCCCTGCCCCGTCGACGCCGATCGGTGCGACGGCGGGCGTACCCGCGAACTCCGCGAACACCTCGACGCGCGGGCTGCTCAGCACGTCGGCGATGCGCACGACCGCGGCGACGACGGTGCCGAGCATGAGGGCGCCTCCGGCGACCATCATGATCAGCAGGCCGACGCGATCACCGGTCGACAGTGCCCGCTTGGGTGGGGCCGTGGTGGTCATGTCTGCTCCTTCGTAACGAATATCGTTGTTATCGATAAGCGTTAACATAACGACTGTCGATAGGGCCGTCAATTGCGGCTCCGGGGGAGGGAAGGCATCCGCCCGTGGCGAACAACGGGCATACAGGCATCCACTGGTCGTTACCCTTTTGCGTAAGCGCCAGAACTGTGCGCTTGAAGGAGTCGACGATGTTCGAGAGATTCACGGACCGTGCCCGTCGCGTGGTTGTGCTCGCCCAAGAAGAGGCGAAGATGCTCAACCACAACTACATCGGCACCGAGCACATCCTGCTCGGCCTCATCCACGAGGGCGAGGGGGTCGCCGCCAAGGCGCTCGAGTCGCTGGGTATTTCGCTGGACGCTGTGCGCGAGCAGGTGCAGGACATCATCGGGCAGGGTCAGCAGCAGCCGACGGGTCACATCCCGTTCACGCCGCGGGCCAAGAAGGTGCTCGAGCTGTCCCTGCGCGAGGCGCTGCAGCTGGGCCACAACTACATCGGGACCGAGCACATCCTGCTCGGCCTCATCCGCGAGGGCGAAGGGGTCGCCGCGCAGGTGCTGGTCAAGCTCGGCGCCGACCTCAACAAGGTGCGCCAGCAGGTCATCCAGCTGCTGAGCGGCTACCAGGGCAAGGAGCCGGCCGGCGTCGCCGCCGGACCCGGTGAGCAGAGCTCGCCCGCCCAGGGTGGCTCGGCGGTGCTCGACCAGTTCGGGCGCAACCTCACCCAGGCCGCGCGCGACAACAAGCTCGACCCGGTCATCGGGCGCGAGAAGGAGATCGAGCGGGTCATGCAGATCCTCTCCCGCCGGTCGAAGAACAACCCCGTCCTCATCGGCGAGCCCGGCGTCGGCAAGACCGCCGTCGTCGAGGGCCTCGCGCAGGCCATCGTCAAGGGCGAGGTTCCCGAGACGCTGAAGGACAAGCAGGTCTACTCGCTCGACCTCGGCTCGCTCATCGCCGGGTCCCGCTACCGCGGTGACTTCGAGGAGCGGCTGAAGAAGGTCACCAAGGAGATCCGCACCCGCGGCGACATCATCGTGTTCATCGACGAGATCCACACCCTCGTCGGTGCGGGGGCTGCCGAAGGCGCGATCGACGCCGCCTCGATCCTCAAGCCCCTGCTCGCCCGCGGTGAGCTGCAGACGATCGGTGCGACGACCCTCGACGAGTACCGCAAGCACTTCGAGAAGGATGCCGCGCTGGAGCGCCGCTTCCAGCCGATCCAGGTCGCCGAGCCGAGCCTGCCCCACGCGATCAACATCCTGAAGGGGCTGCGCGACCGCTACGAGGCGCACCACAAGGTGCAGATCACCGACGGCGCCATCGTCGCGGCGGCCAACCTCGCCGACCGCTACGTCAGCGACCGCTTCCTCCCCGACAAGGCCATCGACCTGATCGACGAGGCCGGCGCCCGCCTGCGTCTGTCGATCCTGTCGAGCCCGCCGGAGCTGCGCGAGTTCGACGACAAGATCGCCAAGGTCCGTGAGGACAAGGAGCGCGCCAGCGAGGAGCAGGACTTCGAGAAGGCCGCGGCTCTGCGCGATGAGGAGAAGTCGCTGCTGGCCGAGCGTCTGCGCCTGGAGAAGCAGTGGCGCTCCGGTGACGTCGCCAGCCACGCCGTGGTCGATGAGGGTCTCATCGCCGAGGTGCTGGCCCAGGCGACCGGCATCCCGGTGTTCAAACTCACCGAGGAGGAGTCCAGCCGACTCGTCTTCATGGAGAAGGCGCTGCACCAGCGCGTCATCGGCCAGGACGAGGCGATCGCGGCGCTGTCGCGCACGATCCGTCGTCAGCGTGCCGGCCTCAAGGACCCCAAGCGCCCCTCGGGCTCGTTCATCTTCGCCGGCCCCACGGGTGTCGGAAAGACCGAGCTCGCCAAGGCGCTCGCGGAGTTCCTCTTCGACGACGAGCACGCGCTGATCTCGCTCGACATGAGCGAGTTCGGTGAGAAGCACACCGTCTCGCGCCTGTTCGGGGCCCCTCCCGGGTTCGTCGGGTTCGAAGAGGGCGGCCAGCTCACCGAGAAGGTGCGCCGGAAGCCCTTCTCGGTCGTGCTCTTCGACGAGATCGAGAAGGCCCACCCCGACATCTTCAACTCGCTGCTGCAGATCCTGGAGGAGGGACGCCTGACCGACGGTCAGGGTCGCGTCATCGACTTCAAGAACACCGTGATCATCATGACGACCAACCTCGGTTCGTCGGCGATCGCGGGCGGCCCCGTCGGCTTCCAGGTCGAGGGCAACGCGCAGACGTCGTACGACCGGATGAAGGGCAAGGTCGACGAGGAGCTCAAGCGTCACTTCAAGCCCGAGTTCCTCAACCGCCTCGACGACATCATCGTGTTCCCGCAGTTGAACAAGGACGAACTGCGCCAGATCGTCGGACTGTTCACCAAGCGCCTGGCCGAGCGCCTGCTCGACCGCGACATGACGGTTGAGCTGTCGCCGGCGGCGACCGACCGCCTCATCGAGATCGGGTTCGACCCGACCCTCGGTGCCCGGCCGCTGCGCCGCGCCATGCAGCGCGAGATCGAGGACCAGCTCTCCGAGCGCATCCTGCACGGCGAGCTCAACGCGGGCGACCACGTCAAGGTGGATGCCACCCCCACCGGATTCACCTTCGAGCACGCTCCGCGTGGCGAGAAGGTGGCCGTGGGCGTCGGCACCGCCGGTGAGATCACCGCCACCCCCGACCTCCTGGCCGGCGGCGGCGACGCGTAATCGCCACCCGCGCCCACGCGCAACACAGAAGAGGGGGTGGCACCCCGGATACGCGCGTGATTGTTTTACTGGCGGAACCCGGGGGGCGGCGACCCGAACCCCCCCCGGGGAGGGAGTGGCCAC
>NZ_JBHVRF010000007.1:0-74367 GCF_042885955.1 Microbacterium sp. NPDC058021 | reverse complement strand
GACCGCGGGGCCGGGGGCGGCCACGCTAAACCCCCCCCCGCCCCCCCCCCAAACACACAAGCGGGTTTCCCACCCGCCACCCCCTCTTCTGTGTTCTCAGGCCGGAACCGGTGCGACGTCGACCGACACCCGCAGCGTCGAGGTCTTCGCCTCGGTGACGATGATGCCCTTCACCGGCGACACGTCGCCGTAGTCCCGGCCCCACGCGACGGTCACGTAGCGGTCATTGGCCCACTGGTCGTTGGTGGGGTCGATCGCGAGCCACTCGTCGGTGCCGGGCAGCCACACCGCCAGCCACGCGTGCGACGCGTCGGCGCCGAAGACGCGCTCCTTGCCGGGGGGCGGCTGCGTGGCGAGGTACCCGCTGACGTAGCGGGCCGCGACGCCGTGGCCGCGCAGGCACGCGAGGGCGAGGTGCGCGAAGTCCTGGCACACCCCGGCGCGCGTGCGCAGCACATCGGCGACGGTGCTCGTCACGGTCGTGGCGGTGCTGTCGTAGGCGAAGTCGGCGTGGATGCGGTGCATCAGGTCGGTGACCGCCTCCCCGAGCGGGCGACCGGGGGTGAGGGATGCCGCGGCGTACTCGGTCGCTTCGGCCACGTGCGCGACGCGGGGTGACTGGAGCGCGTACTCCGTGGCCCGCCACGCGTGCGCGGTGCCCGGATGCCGGAGCGGCCGAGCCTGCTCCCACGGCTGCGCCAGCGCGTCGGGGTCGTACTGCGGCGCCTCGACCGTGACGTCGCTGGAGGATTCGATGACCAGGGCGCCGTGCGGGTCGGTGAGGTGGAAGTAGGTGGCGGAGTTGCCGAAGTAGTCGACGTCCACGCTCACATCCCCCGGCGGCGGCGCCACGACCACGTCGTGCTCGTGCACCCGCTGCCACGGCAGATCCCGCGGAACGAGGTGGAACAGTCCCACGCTGTCCTCGACCTCGGCGCTGTACGCGTAGGCGGTGCGATGCCATACCCGGTACCTCATGCGCGCTCCCGCTCCTCGATGAGGTCGAGCGACGACAGCGCCAGCGGCGGCGGACCGCTCTCGAAGTGCACGTGCGCGACGGCCTCGGCGAGCTGTTCGAGCTGCGCGATGGCATCGACGAGGAACTCCGTCAGGGCGGTGCGGTGCTCGCCGTCGATGGCGGTCAGCGCGGTGATGTCGATGTCCGTCAGGGCGCTCTCGAGGTGCTCGCGCAGGCGTTCCGGCCGGGTGGACCCGGTGGAAGCGGGCATGGCGGCGAGGTGCGTGCCCAGCTCACCCAGCGCGAACGCGAGCGAGCGCGGGTTGTCGCGGTCCAGCAGCAGCAGATCGAGGGCGTCCGCCGTGCGCAGCGACCCGCGGTAGCGGCGGCGGTAGGTCACGATGCTCTCCGCCGCCGTCAGCGTCGCCTCGAGCACCTCGCGGTCGGCGCGGAACGCGCGGCGCCGGGTGGCGGTGCCGACGAGCAGGTGGCACAGCTGCAGCGCGCGTTCGAGGTAGCGCCCGGCTTCGATCATGTGCCAGCCGGCATCGCGCATCATGCTGGCCGTCACCCCCTGCAGTGACAAGATCGCGGTCAGCATGCGCCCCGCGGACTCCGCCGTGCGGTGCGCGTGCGGCCCCGAGCGCAGTGCCCGCGTCGCGCGATCGATGTTGGAGAACACCCGCCACGTGTCGCCGGACAGCTGGTCGCGCACGCCCTCGAACGCATCGCGCAGCCGCACCACGGCGTGGGCGGCGCCGCCGCGGCGATCGGCGTCGAGCAGCAGCGACCGCAGTTCTGCGTCGGGGTCGGCGAAGCGGATGCCGGCGAGCCGCTGCAGCGCGTCCAGCAGCACCCGGGTGCTCTCCCGCGCCTGCGGACTGTGGTGGCTGCTCACCTGCTCCAGCTGATGGTGGGCCGACAGCAGCAGTCGCAGCTGATCCTCGGCACGCTCGGCGTAGCGCCCGGCCCAGAACATGTCGGCCAGCGCGCGCGGCGCCAGCGCCGGGATCGACGGACCGAATGCGGGCGGGGCGGTCTCGACCAGTCCTTGGTCGGCGTCCTCCTCGGTGGCTTTGAGAACCCAGACGTCCTTCGTGGTGGGGGTCGCGTCGCCCCCGTCGCGGACGGTGGCCAGGCCCCCGACCAGCGGACGGTAGGCGGAGCCGTAGCGCAGCGCGAAGGTGCGGAACACGAGGGGTCGCGGGTGGGCGTCTGCGCCCCCGGCCCACACCGGCGCCTGCGAGAGCGGCAGCAGCTGCTGTCCCACGTAGCGGTACGGGGCGGCGAGGATGCGCGAGACGAGGTCTGCGGCATCCGCTCCCACGAGCGACGCGCGCGGCTCGTCGATCATGCGCACCAGCAGCTGCGGGTCGCCGGACGCGACCCGATCCAGCACCTGGGCGCGGGCCTCAGGGTCCCCGCACCACAGCGTCGGCACCGACGGCAGCCGCAACTGCTCGCCGAGCAGCTGTTCGCAGACGGCCGGCAGGAAGGGCATGAGCGCCGGGTTCTCCAGCACACCGGCACCGAGGCCGTTGACGACGCGCACGCGACCGCGACGCACCGCTTCGGCCAGGCCCGCGACGCCCAGGCGGGAATCGGCGCGCAGCTCCAGCGGGTCGCACCACTCGGCGTCGACGCGGCGCACGATCACATCCACCCGCTCCCGCGGCGCGGTACGCGGCCAGCCGGCAGGCTTCATCCACACCCAGCCCTCGCGCACCACCAGGTCGCTTCCCTGCACGAGCGGCATGCCGAGAGCGTTGGCGAGGAACGCCTGGTCGAAGGCCGTCTCGGAGTGCGGGCCGGGGGAGAGCACGACCACCTGCGGCGAGGCGACGCCGGGGACGGAGTCCAGCAGGGTCGCGCGCAGAGCCGAGAAATACGGCTCCATGCGGTGCAGATCGCTCTCCTGGTACAGGTCGGGCAGCACCTGCGCGATGACCCGGCGGTTCTCCATCGCGAACCCGAGGCCCGACGGCGCCTGCACCCGGTCTGCCAGCACATGCCACTCGCCGTCGGCATCGCGACCGAGGTCGGCCGCCGCCAGCAGCAACGGCTGCCGGTCCACGACGCCGGGGCGCGCGACCGGCCGGGCGAAGCCGGAGTGGCCGAAGATCGCGGCGGCGGGGACGGTGCCGCTGGAGAGCAGCGTCTGCGGGCCGTAGAGATCGCTCAGCACGGCGTTGAGCAGCTCGGCGCGCTGCGCCAGGCCCACGTCCAGCCGCGCCCATGCGGCAGCGTCGATCACGAGCGGCATGGGGTCCAGCCGCCACGGCTGCGCCCCGGCATCCGGGGTGACGTAGGTCACGCCGTCGTCAGCGAGGAAGCGGGTGATCTCGCCCTCGACGCGACGCAGCTCGCCGGGGGTCAGCGCGAGCGCCAGATCGGCCATCGCCTTCCACGCCGGGCGCAGCCCGCCGTCGGGGGCGATGACCTCGTCGTAGCGCACCGCCGTGTCCCAGGTGAATGCCCCGTCGCGCCCCGCGAGCCCTGGCAGCGGCAGGGTCGGCTGGGTCACCGCCGTCGCATAGTCGCGCAGCACACTCACGCCTGCGGACCTCCTCGATCGGGTGGGCGTCGCCGGTCAGCGCGCGCTATGAACCTACCGGAGGAGGGTGCACCGCCGCCGCGCAGCGGGGGCGCGGGGGTGGCGGCGTAGGGTTGAGCGCGTGAGCAGCTTCACCGTCCGACCGGCCCGCACCTCCGATGTGCGCGGCATCCTGGCGATGCTCGACCCGTACGTGCAGCGACGCATCCTGCTCGGCAAGGACATCGTCGTGCTGTACGAATCGGTGCAGCAGTTCGTCGTCGCCGAAGCCGACGGCGAGCTGGTCGGGTGCGGCGCGCTGCACGTGATGTGGGAGGACCTCGGCGAGGTGCGCACGCTCATCGTCGTCGACGAGTGGCTGCACCGTGGCGTCGGGCGTGCGATCGTCGAGCGACTCGAGGCGGATGCCGTCGCCCTCGGCCTCTCACGACTGTTCTGCTTGACGTTCGAAGTGGACTTCTTCCGGGCGCGGGGATTCGAGCCCATCGGGGAGCACATCGTCGACTCCGATGTGTACTCGCAGCTGCTGCGCAGCCCCGATGAGGGCATCGCGGAGTTCCTCGACCTGGCCCACGTGAAGCCGAACACGCTCGGCAACACCCGCATGATCAAGCAGCTGTAACCCGGGCGCGTCCGCCGGGCGCGCCGGATGCCGCGACGTAGCCTGGAAGCATGTCCGATCCCGTCCGCCGCCGGCATTCCCCCGCCGTCTACCGTCGTCGCCGGCTCGTGCTGCTGCTGGCGGTGCTCCTCGTGATCGCGGGGATCGTGCTGCTGGTGTGGCAGCCGTGGAACGCGCGGGCCGCCGAGACCGAACGCACACCCGCGTCGGCGGCGAGCAGCCCGACCCCTGCGCCGTCGGACTCTCTCGACGCCTCGCCCCTGCCCTCTCCCCCCGCCGACGATCCCGCGGCCGACGCGCCGGTCGCCGATGCGCCCGACGAGGCCGAAGCCGCGGGCATCGCCGAGTGCGAACGGTCGGCGATCGAGGTGACGGGGCTCACCGACAAGACCTCGTACGCCGCGGGGGAGAAGCCGCAGCTGACGATTTCGCTCACCAACACCGGCGCCGAGGCATGCACCCTCAACGTCGGCACGACGACGCAGGTGTTCACCATCAGCAGCGGTGACGACGTGTGGTGGCGCTCCACCGACTGCCAGACCGAGCCCAGTGACCAGACCGTCACGATCGACGCCGGCCAGAGCGTGACCTCCGTCACCCCGCTCACCTGGGACCGCACCCGGTCGTCGGTGTCGACCTGCGGCGAGACGGACCGGCAGACGGCTCCGGGCGGCGGCGCGTCGTTCCACCTGAGGGTCTCGATCGGCGGGGTGGATTCGTCCGAGAGCACCCAGTTCTTGCTCTACTAACCCCTCGAACGGGGCAGTTCTGAGAGAATCCTCACGTTTTGTCCCCCAAAGAGGGGACACCTGCCCTCCTCCCCGGTGTCGTATTGTTGGAACTAGCTCCCGCACTCTGTCCCCGCTGTCCCCAGCAGTCGAGCGCAACCCTCCCCAGAGTTTCGCATCGGGAATCCCAGGTGCGGTGAGCCATGGGCCCTCTCGAGTCCCCCAGTCCCCAATGGGCGGCCCGAGAGGGCCCCTTCTTTCGCCATCGGTAGGCTGGAGTGATGGCCGGCAAGAAGAAGGTGAAGCGCGCGGGACCCGAGCAGTTCCGCAACACGCAGCTCGCCGACGCACTGCAGACGCAGGACATGGCCGCCGTGGCGTTCGCGTTGCGGCACGGCCCCACCGTCGTGCCGCTCATGCGCCCCGGGCAGCGCGACAACCCGCTCGACGTCGGCGAGGTGTGGACGTACCGCGACCCGAAGACGGGCGACGTGGCGCTGTTGCTGTTCAGCGACGCCGCCAACAAGCCCGCCACCCTGCCGCCCGGTGTCGCGCTGCAGGCGCCCGACTGGCTGCGGGCCTTCCTCAGCACTCACGAGGACGAGATCACCACGGTGTTCTTCGACATCGCCGGCCCTCACCCCCTGCAGGCATCCCCGGCCGACCTCATCGCCGCGCTCGACGCCTGAGCGCCGGCGGCTTCGGTCTCAGAACGCGGGCTCGTCGCCCGGATCGACGCGGTGCAGGCGCGGCAGATCGCCCAGCGCCTGCCGCAGCGTCTTGCTCGACGCGTCGAGCACCGTGCGATAGCCCAAACGGCCCGCTTCGCCGCGGCGCTGCTCGCCCTGGGTGACCGCGCGGATCTCCCCGGCCAGGCTGAGCTCGCCGATGGCGGCGAGCTTGGTCGGCAGCGGCCGGTCGCGCACGGCGCTGGCCACGGCGAGGGCGATCGCGAGGTCGGCGGCCGGCTCGGTCAGCCGCACCCCGCCCACCGTCGAGACGTACACGTCCTGGTTGGACACCGTGATGCCCGCCTTCTTCTCGAGCACCGCGAGGATCATCGCCACCCGCGCACCGTCGACGCCGCTGACGATGCGGCGCGGGTTGGGGGCGCCGGTGGGCATGGTCAGCGCCTGCACCTCCACCGGGAGCGCCCGCCGGCCCTCGAGTGCGACCGTGACGCAGGTGCCCGCCTCACGCGAGCCGTGACCGAGGAACAGTGCGCTCGGGTCGGCGACCTCGGCGATGCCTGCCCCGGTCATGTCGAAGCAGCCCACCTCGTCGGTCGCGCCGAACCGGTTCTTCAGCGCGCGCACGAACCGCAGCGACGTCTGCCGGTCGCCTTCGAAGTGGCAGACCACGTCGACGAGGTGCTCCAGGATGCGGGGACCCGCGATGGAGCCGTCCTTCGTGACGTGGCCGACGATGATGACGGGCAGGTCGCGTTCCTTCGCCACGCGGATGAGGGTGGATGCCACTTCGCGCACCTGGCCGGGGTGGCCGGCCGAGCCGTCGGAGAGTGACGACGAGACGGTCTGCACCGAGTCGACGATCACCAGCTGCGGCTGCACCTCATCGATGTGGCCGAGGATCGTCGCCAGATCGGTCTCGCTCGCCAGGTACAGCTCGTCGTGGAGCGCGCCGGTGCGCTCGGCGCGCAGCCGCACCTGCCCGAGCGACTCCTCGGCGCTGACGTACAGCACCCGCCGCCCGACTCGTGCGCTCTGCGCGGCGACCTCGGTGAGCAGCGTCGACTTGCCGACCCCGGGCTCGCCCGACAGCAGGATGGCAGCGCCCGGGACCAGGCCCCCGCCCAGCACCCGGTCGAACTCGCCGATGCCGCTCGTGGTGCGGGCCGCCTCCTGCGTCTCGACCTGCGTGATGGGTCGTGCCGCCCGTGCCGCACCCGGGGCGACCGGGGTGACGGTGCGCAGGATGCCGGCTTGCTCGCCGGCCTCGACGACGGTGCCCCACTGCTGGCATTCGCCGCACCGGCCGACCCACTTCAGCGTCGTCCAGCCGCACTCCGTGCAGCGGTAGGGCGCGGTGGTCGCTGCACGTCGGGTTGCCATGCGGCAAGGCTACGCGGCCCCGCCGACACCGCCCGCCCTCGGTGCGGGAGCAGATGATACCGGCCGTGCCGGGTGGCGGAAAAATCCATCCACCCGAATGTTTCCACTCGGTTACGCCTCGCGTCCTCCGGTGTCATTTGGGCGGGCCGCCGTCGTCTCAGCCTCTAACGTGGTCAGTGGACCGGCAGGATGCCGCATCCATTCCCCCCAGCGCTGTACCAAGGAGATCTGCTGTGCCCGCGATTTCGCAGACCGTCACCGGCCTGTCTGTGTGGGACGGCGATCTCGATCGCGGCCCCGCGTCCCTCGAGTGGTCAGGCGACCGCATCACCGCCGTGACCCCCCTCGCCGCCGACGCGCCGCCCGCGGAGTTCAGCATCATCCCGGGCCTCATCGACACCCACGTGCACATGGACGCCTCTGCGGTGCCGACGCCGGTGGACTGGATGACGTGGCCGATCGTCACGCCGGCCTCGGAGCGCACGCTGCACGTCGTCGCGCACGCCCGCGCCGCCGCGGCGGCCGGCGTCACGACGCTGCGCGAACTCGCCGGCGGTGAGGTGCAGTTCTCCGCCGCGCGGGGTCTGAATGCCGGACTCATCCCCGGGCCGCGGCTGCTCGTGCACGGGCCCGTGGGCATGACCGCCGGGCACGGCGACCTCTTCGTGCCGCCGCACTACCCCCACCGCACGCCCCTCGCCGACTCGCCCGACGAGTGCCGCAAGCTCGTGCGGCAGTGGGCGCGCTCCGGCGCCGACGGCATCAAGATCTTCACCAGCGGTGGCGTGCTCTCCGTCGGAGACAAAGTGGGCTGGCGCAACCAGACGCGCGCCGAGATCGCGGCGACCGTCGACGAGGCCCATGCACTGGGCATGCTCGTGGCCGCGCACACCCACACCGCCGAGGGGGTGGACATCGCGCTCGAGTTCGAGGTCGACTCCCTCGAGCACGGCACCGGCATCCTGGAGCGTCACTGGGAGACGCTGCTCGAGCGCAACATCCCCATCGCGCCCACCCTGCTCATCAACGACGCCATCGCCGACCGCCGCATCCCGGTCAGCGACGACGCCGCCGAGAAGGCGCGGGCCGTCGTGGCCGAGCGTGACGCCAACTTCGCCGGGGCCGCCGCCGCCGGCATCCGGTTCGTCCTGGGCACCGACGCCAACGGCGTCATGGTGCAGTTCGGCGATCAGCTCGAGGAGCTGCGTCTGATGAAGCGGGCCTTCGGGTGGAGCGCCGAACGGGCCCTCCGCGCCGGCACCTCCGATGCGGCCGATGCCGTGAGGCTCACCGACACCACGGGACGGCTGCGGCCGGGGCTGGGTGCGGACTTCGTGATCGTGCGTGGACGCCCGTGGGAGGACATCGATGTCCTCACCGCGGAGAACATCGTCGCCGTCGTCGCTCGAGGCCAGCTGGTCTCGGGCGCGATCCCGGCGTGACCGTCCGCCTGCACCCCTCACCGCGTCCGACCCCGGCAATCAAGGAGACACCCGTGACCCATCCACGCCCGCGCGCCGCGCGCCGCATCGCCCTCCCGGCGCTCGCCGGTCTGGCCGTCCTCACCCTCGCCGGCTGCGCCGGCGGAGCCGAGCCGGCCGCCGCCCCGGACGCCGATCTCGCGCAGGAGATCGTCTTCGCGCTGAAGGAGGACCCGACCTGTCTGGACCCGCAGCAGACGTCGGTCACCACCTCGCTCATCGTCGGCCGTCAGATCGCGGATTCGCTGCTGGACCAGGACCCCGACACCGGCGAGATCGTGCCGTGGCTGGCCAGCGACTGGGAGGCCAGCGATGATCTGACCTCCTACAGCTTCACGCTGCGCGACGGCGTCACCTTCAGCGACGGGACCGCCCTCACCTCGGACGTCGTGGCGGCCAACTTGGATGCGATCGTCGGTCTCGGCGCATCGGCATCCCTCGCCGGCGGCTACCTGGCCGGCTACACCGGCACCGAGATCGCCGACGAGAAGACCTTCACCGTCACCTTCTCCGCGCCGAACGTGCAGTTCCAGCAGGGTGCCACGACGATGTCGCTCGGCATCCTTTCGGCAGAGACGGTCGCCGCCCCCGCCGAGGCCCGCTGCCAGTCGGTCGTGGGCACCGGTCCGTTCGTGCTGGAGTCCTACGTTCCCAACTCCGCCGTGGAGCTCGTCGGCCGCGACGGCTACGACTGGGCATCCGAGCTGCGCGAACACGAGGGCGACGCCTACCTCGACGCCATCAGCTTCCCGATCATCGCGGAGCCGAGCGTGCGCACCGGCGGACTGGAATCCGGCGAGTACGACGTCATCCAGGACGTGCCGTACGTCGACGAGGCGCGCTTCGGCACCGATGCGTACCGCCTGTACGCCAAGGCCAACCCGGGTGTCCCGAACTCGCTGGTCCTCAACACCACGCGCGGCCCGCTGGCCGACGAAGCCGTGCGCCAGGCCATCTCGAAGGCGCTCGACCGCGAGCAGATCAACCTGCTCGCGGGGTCGCTGAGCGGGTCTGCCCCCACGAGCGTCCTGACCTCCTCGACGCCCGGCTACACCGACCTCGGTGATGTGCTGGCCTACGACCTCGATGCCGCCCAGGAGCTGCTCGAGGACGCCGGCTGGACTCTCGGTGACGACGGCATCTACGAGAAGGCCGGTCAGCCGCTCACTCTGACGGTGACGGCGTTCTACGCCCAGGACGTGCTCGAAGCCGCGCAGATCCAGCTGCGCGAGGCGGGCATCGACCTGCAGCTGAAGATGGTCTCCGCCGGCGACTTCTTCGGCGCGATCGCCTCGGGTGACTACGACGCCGTGGGTGCCGCCCTCACCCGCACCGACCCCGACGCGCTGCGCACGCTGCTGTCGTCGGCATCCTCCTCGCGTTGGGGCATCGTCGAGGACGCCGAGCTCGAGGCGCTCCTGCAGGAGCAGGCTCAGACGGCCGACCCCGACGCGCGTCAGGAGCTGGTCGACGACATCCAGCGGATCGTCGCCGAGCGCGCCTACGTCATCCCGACGCTGGAGACCGTGCAGCTGCACGCCTCGCGCGCCGGGGTCGAGGGCATCACCTTCGATTCGGCGTCGCGCCTGCACCTGTACGACACGCAGGTCGTCTCTCGCTGATGGTGTCGCCGGAGCAGCGCGCAGTATCAGCGCCCACGGGGGAGCGGGCGCGGACGATCGCCCGATTCCTGATCCCGAAGATCCTGCAGTGCCTCTTCGTGATCTGGGCGACCTACACCGTCGCCTTCCTGCTGATGCACGCGCTGCCCGGCGACCCCGTCCTCGCCGCGCTCTCGCTCCGCGGTGGGGATGCCACTTCCACCGATCCCGCCGAGCTCGACGCCCTCCGCGCCCGTTACGGTCTCGATGGACCCCTCTGGCAGCAGTACCTCACGGGGTTCTTCGGCCTGTTCGTCGGCGACTTCGGCACGTCGATCGCGACCGGCGAACCGGTGATCACGATGGTGGGTCGCGCCTTCCCCCACACCGCCGCCGTGGCCGTGTTCGCCCTGGTCGTCGGCTTCGTCTGCGCCCTGGCCTTCACGGTGTGGGCCTACATCGCGCGGCCGGCGTGGATGCGCGACGTGGTCACCCAGATCCCGCCGCTGGGCATCGCCATCCCCGCCTTCCTCACCGGCCTCGTGCTGATCAGCGTCTTCTCCTTCGGTCTGGGGTGGTTCCCGGCCTCGGGCACGAGCGGATTCGCCAGCATCGTGCTGCCGGGGATCACGCTCGCCCTCCCCACCGGCGCGATCTTCTTCCAGGTGTTCTCCGCTGCGGTCTTCGACGCCGGGGCGAGCCCGTTCGTGCTGACCGCCAATGCCAAGGGTCTCGCCCAGCGCACCGTCGTCACCCGGCACGTGCTGCGCAATGCCCTGCTGCCGTCGATCACGATCATCGGCCTGCAGATCGGCTACCTCGCCGGCGGCACCGCCGTGGTCGAGACCGTCTTCTCCCGCGACGGCATCGGCCGGCTCACCGTCGACGCCGTGCTCGCCCGCGACATCAACGTCGTGATGGGTGTGGTGGTCGTCGTCGCGTCCGTCTATGCCGTCGTCACGCTCATCGTCGACGGGCTGTACGGCGTGATCGACCCGCGCACGCGCACGCGGCTGCTGCGGGGAAAGGTGAGCGCCCGATGACCATCCTGCGCAGACCCGGGCTGCTCGTGGCCGCCCTCGTGCTCGCCGTCGTGGCGGTCGCCGTGGTCGCCCCCCAACTCATCGCCCCGTACGATCCGTTCGCCTCGGTGGGCTCCGCGCGTCTCGCGCCGCCGAGCGCCGAGCACCTGTTCGGCACCGATCACCTGGCCCGCGATGTCTTCTCCCGCGTGGTCCACGGCGCGCAGCTGTCGCTGTCGGCTGCTGTCCTGGCCGTCATCGCGGGTCTCGTGATCGGTTCGGTCGTCGGTCTCGTGACGGGCTACGTGGGCGGTCCCGTGGACTTCGTGATCATGCGGTTCGTCGACGTGCTCATCGCGATCCCCGGCATCCTGCTGGCCCTCATCGTCGTGGCCTCTCTGGGCTTCGGGCCGCTGTCGATCGCCCTCGGTGTGGGCCTCGGCGCCGCCGGCTCGTTCGCGCGGATCATGCGTGCGCAGGTGCTGCGGGTGCGTGCCGAGGAGTACGTCGAAGCCGCCCGCACGCTCGGTGTGCGCGGCCCCGCCGTGCTCGCGCGCCACGTGCTGCCCAATGCCGCGCGGCCGATCATCGCGATGGCCGCGATGGAGCTCGCCCTGGCGATCCTGTCGGTGTCGGCGCTGAGCTTCCTGGGCTTCGGCGCCCAGCCGCCCGCCCCCGAATGGGGCGCGCTCGTCTCGGCGGGCCGCGATTTCGTCGCCACCGCCCCCTGGCTGAGCCTGCTGCCCGGCGCCGTGATCCTCGCGGTCGTCCTGGCCGTCAACAGCGTGGCCCGCTCGATCCGAGGAGACCGATGACCGCCCTGCTCACCGTGCGCGGACTGCGCGTGGACTACGGCACCGGCCGCGGTGCTCACCCGGCCGTCCGCGGCGTCGACTTCGAGGTGAACGCCGGCGAGATCGTCGCCGTCGTCGGCGAATCGGGGTCGGGCAAGAGCACGATCGCCCACGCCCTCATGCGTCTGCTGCCCGTGGAGGCGCACATCCGCGGCGGCGAGATCCGCTTCGACGGCACCGACCTGCGCACCGCGTCGACCGCGGCGCTGCGGCGGGTGCGCGGCGCCCGCATCGGGTTCGTGCCGCAGGACCCGTCGCACAGCCTCAACCCGCTGCTGCGGGTGGGTGAGCAGATCGCCGAGAGCCTGCGTCGCCACCAGGGGCTGTCGCGCCCCGATGCCGCAGCGCGTGCGGTCGAGATCATCGCCGAGGTCGGCGTGCCCGATGCGGCACGACGGGCCGGGCAGTACCCGCACGAGCTGTCCGGGGGGTTGCGCCAGCGAATCCTGATCGGCATCGCGTGGGCGTGCGAGCCCGACCTCGTCATCGCCGACGAGCCGACCAGCGCGCTGGATGCCACCGTGCAGCGGCATGTGCTCGATCGGATGCAGGCGCTGGCCGCCGCCCACGGCACCGCCGTGCTGCTGGTGACACACGACCTCGCCGTCGCCGCCGACCGTGCCGACCGCATCGTCGTCGTCCACCACGGCGAGATCGTCGAGAGCGGGCGGGCCGGTGACGTGCTCGCCGCCCCGCAGCACGAGTACACCCGACGCCTCGTGGATGCCGCTCCGGGCCTGCACAGCGGGCGACTGCGGCCGAGCGTCGGTGTGGCATCCCGTACCGCGGTGCCCGACGCGGTGCCGCTGCTCGACGTGCGCGGACTCGGCAAGACGTACGGAACCGGCGACCGCGCCGTCGCCGCCGTCGACGGTGTCGGCTTCGCGGTGCCGCGCGGGTCGACCTTCTCGCTCGTGGGGGAGTCGGGGTCGGGCAAGAGCACGACGGCGCGCATGGTGGCGCGCATCATCGAGCCCGACACCGGAACGGTGCTGCTCGACGGGAGTGACATCACCGGGGTGCGCGGCGGCGCGCTGCGGCAGCTGCGCCGTCGCATCCAGGTCGTCTACCAGAACCCGTTCGGGTCTCTGGATCCGCGCATGACCGTCGCGCGGCTCATCGGCGAACCGCTGCGCGCGTTCGGCACCGGCCGCGCCGAGACACGCGAGACCGTGCGCGAACTGCTCGACCAGGTGCGCCTGGCGCCCGAGCTGCTCACCCGCCGGCCCGCGCAGCTGTCGGGCGGCCAGCGGCAGCGCGTGGCCATCGCCCGCGCGCTCGCGCTCCGGCCCGAACTCGTCGTGCTCGACGAGCCGGTCTCGGCCCTGGACGTCTCGGTGCAGGAGCAGGTGCTGCAGCTGCTGGTCGATCTGCAGGCCGAGCACGGGCTGACCTACCTGTTCATTTCCCACGACCTCGGGGTGATCCGTCAGATCTCCGACCGCGTCGCCGTCATGCGCGGCGGGCGCATCCTCGAGGAGGGGTCGATGGACGAGGTCTTCCACAGCCCCGCGCACGACTACACGCGCGAGCTGATCGGGTCGATCCCCGGCCGCCACGTGGCCGAGCCGGCAGCGTCAGGCGCGCAGGTCGTCCGCGACTGACCGCAGCGCGTCGGCGGAGCGACGGAACAGTCCCAGCTCGCTCGGCGAGAACTGCGTCTCGCGGATGGGCACGGCGCCGCGGGAGTTGACGATCGACGGCACCGACAGGGCCACACCCGAGACGCCGTGGAAGTCGTCGAGCACCGTCGATACCGGCATGACGGCGTTCTCGTCGCTCAGGATCGCCTCCACGATGCGCGCGCTGGACAGACCGATCGCGTAGTTCGTCGCGCCCTTGCCCTGGATCACCTTGTACGCGGCATCCCGCACGTCCACGGCGATCTTGTCGAGCTCGTCGACCGTCATGGGCGGGTGGCCCTCGGTCTCCCAGTCGAGGATCGGCACTGTTCCGATGAAAGCCTTCGACCACAGCGGGAACTCGGTGTCGCCGTGCTCACCCACGATGTAGGCGTGCACGCTGCGGGAGGACACTCCTGCGCGCTGCGCGAGCTTCCACCGCAGGCGCGAGGTGTCGAGCACCGTGCCGGAGGCGAAGATGCGCTCGGGCGGCAGGCCGGTGGATTCCTGCGCGAGCACCGTGAGCACGTCGCAGGGGTTCGTCACGATCACGAAGACGGCGTTCGGTGCGACTTCGAGCAGCTGCGGCACCATGGTCTTGAGGATGTTCGCGTTCGTGCCGGCCAACTCGATGCGGGTCTGTCCCGGCCTCTGCTTGGCCCCGGCGGTGATGACGATCACGTGCGACCCCTCGGCCACCGAGATGTCGCTGCCGCCGGTGATGTCGCTGGAACCGGTGAACTGCGTGCCGTGCGCGAGGTCGAGGACTTCGGCCTCGGTTTTCTCGGTGGCGATGTCGTAGAGCGCGATGTGGCGCGCGGAGCCGCGGATGAGCGCGGCGTAGGCGGTGGACGATCCGACGCTACCCGCGCCGACGACGGTGACTTTGGAGTTCTCGATCACGCTCATGGGCACAGTCTTGCAGGGGAGGATGCCGCTGACCACCGCCCCCGTTGCAGGGGCGTCGCGGGTCAGGGCCCGTCGACCGCCGCGGCCGTGGTCTCGGCGCCCGCGCCGCGAGGCGGATTGCGGATGCCGAAGAACGACACGATCCCACCCGCGGCCATGAGCGCCGCGGTCACGATCGCGGCCCGGTGGAAGCCGTCGAGGTCGAGCGTGCCGCCGACGATCGCGGCGAGCATGGCGATGACGATGAGCCCGGCCACGCGCGAGACGGCGTTGTTCACGGCCGAGGCGATGCCCGAGCGTGACGGCTCGATCGACCCGAGGATCGCGGCCGTCAGCGGCGCCACGGTGATGCCCAGACCCAGCCCGAACACGAGCATGCTCGGCAGCACCTGCCACCAGTAGTCGAACTCCACGGCCACCGTCAGCAGCAGCAAGGCGCCCACGGCCATCACGAGCGGCCCGACGGTCATGAACAGGCGCGGGCCCCAGCGGCCGGCGAGCACCCCGGCGCGCGAGCTCAGCACGATCAGCAGCAGGGTCGTCGGTATGCTCGCGAGCCCGGCGAGCGTCGCGGTGAGCCCCGCGCCCTGCTGCAGGTACACGCCCACGACGAAGCCGTTGAGAGAGAGGGCGCCGTAGATGAAGGCGGTGGCGAGGTTGCCGGTCCAGAAGTTGCGCACCCGGAACAGCTCGAGCGGCAGGATCGGATCCTTCACGGTGCGCTGGCGCCACAGGAATGCGGCGAACAGCGCGACGCCGAGGACGAGCGGCAGCCAGATCGCAGGCGAGGACCACCCCAGATTCGGCTGCTCGATCAGCGCGAACACGGTGCCGCCGAGCCCGAGGGTGCACAGGATCGCGCCGAGCCAGTCGATCGAGGCACCCGGCCGTCGTACGTCGCGCGCCTCGAGACGGGTGAGCAGCCACAGCGTCAGGGCGATGGGCACCACGTTGATGAGGAATGCCAGCCGCCACGACAGGTAGTCGACGAAGAGGCCCCCCACGACCGGTCCCGCGATCGTCGCGGCGGTCGTGAGCGCCGTCCACACACCGATGGCCTGCGCTTGCAGCGGGCCGCGCATGGTCGAGGTGATGAGCGCGAGGGAGCTGGGGACGAGGAACGCGCCGGCAGCCCCCTGCACGGCGCGCGCCGCGATCAGCAGGACGGGATCGGGGGCGACGGCGATGGCGATGGATGCCACCGCGAATCCGATCAGCCCGATGCGCAGCACCAGGATGCGGCCGTAGGCGTCGCTCACGGAGCCGGCGAGCAGGATGAGCGCGCCGAGGGTGATGAGGTAGGCATCGACCGTCCACTGCTGCGTGGTCAGTCCGCCGCCGAGCTCCCGGCCGATCGCCGGCAGGGCGACGTTGATGATGCTGCCGTCGAGGAAGGCGACGAATGACGCGAGCACCGCGATCGCGACGACGAGGCGTTGCTGGCGCGTCATCGTCTCGGACATGCGGCCTACGCTAGCTGCCGCCGCGCCGCCGTGGGGCGGGCCGTCGTGCAGGTCCCAGCGCTGCTCGAGTGTCGCGAATGGTGGGTGTCACGGGTGGGAACCCGCCGTTTGTGACACCGGAGGAGCGCTTGCGGGCGCGGGGCGGGCGGTGCGGGGCGCGGGCGCGGGTGGGGGGTCGCGCGGACGCGAGGCGGCGGGGGATGCCCGGGGGGTGGCATCCCCCGCCTGGTCGGATCAGCGCGGGTCGGCCCAGCTCCAGATGTCATCGCCGCGCAGCGACGCGTCGGCGCCACCGTCGTCGTAGATGACCTGGCCGGCGAGGTGGGTGTTCTCGGGGCCGGTGAGCCAGATCAGCAGGTTCGCGATCGACTCGGGAGGCTGGTGGTAGTTCAGCGGCATGGGCACCGCGGCATCCACCATGGCGGCACCTTCCGGCGTCTTCAGCAGGTCCGCGGTCATCGGGGTGATCACGGTGCCGGGGGCGACGGCGTTCAGCGGAATGCCGGCACCGGCCCATGCGGGCGTGATGGACTCGCGACGCACCCAGCGCGACAGCGCGCGCTTGGACGACGGGTACACGAGGTAGCCGATCTCCGGGCCCTGCGCGGTCAGGCCTTCGGCGATCTCGACCGCGCGGGCCTCGTCGCCGGCGAGGGCGGCGTCGACCATCTCGACCGAGTTCGGCTGCAGCGATGCCATCGACGACACGACCGCGGCGCGGGGGGCGTCGGACTTCTGCAGCGCCGGGAGAAGGGCCTCGAGCAGCTCGGTCACACCGAAGTAGTTGACCGAGATCGTCTTGGCGATCGGCGCCGAGATGCCGGCGCAGGCGATGACGCCGTCGACGCGGCCGTCGGCCAGCTCGATGGCCTTCGCGGCGGCCTGCTGGCGACCCTCGCGGGTGGACAGGTCGGCTTCGACGTCGGCGCCACGCAGGTCGATGCCGATCACGCGCTCGCCGCGCTCGCGCAGCAACTGCGCGGTGGTGGCGCCGATGCCGGATGCCGATCCGGTGACGATGTAGGTGCGGGGCATGGTGGCCTCCTTCTTGGTTCAGGCCTCGGGTGGGGCCGTATTCATGCCGACGGGTCGTCGGACGGGGGTGCAGCGGGCTGATCGGCGTTGACCCCGATCGCGGTCTCGACGAACCGGGAAGTGAGGGTTGCGAAGCGGCTGCGCTCCGCGGCATCCCATCCCTGCATCGCCTCGTCGACCATCTCGCGGCCGCGCTGGACCAGCAGGGCGAAGATGCGCTTCCCCTCCGGCGAGAGCGCGATGAGACTGGCGCGACCGTCGTCGGGGTCGGCGGATCTGGTCACGAGGCCCGCCGCTTCGAGGCGGGCGAGCTGCTTGCTCATGGTGGGCCTGGTCAGCGCCAGATCGGCGGCGAGGTCGCCCGCGCGAATCGGGCCGACCAGACCCAGGGTGTAGACGGGGCGGATGTCGCCGGCATCGATGCTCAGTCCCGCTTCACGGGCGACTGCGGTCTGCCGCGTGAGCGTGGCCCACTGGGCCATCAACTGTGTCAGCGACGTGAGGAGGACCGCCTCGGGGGTGGGGTCCGCCGTTGTCCCGTCCATGATCAGACTCTACGCCGAGTAGTTGCCTTAGGCAACTAAGTGAAGCCTGTGCGTTGGCGGATGCCTCGATTGGCGGCGGTGGCCCGTCTCGCGTACGATTGTCCGCGGTGACGTGTCCGAGCGGCCGAAGGTGCAACTCTCGAAAAGTTGTGTAGGGTAACCCCCTACCGTGGGTTCAAATCCCACCGTCACCGCCACTGAAAACCCCTGCTGCGGCGGGGGTTTTCGCTTTGGATAGCACGGGCGTGGTGCACTTCTGGTGCAGATCTGAATCTGACGTGTCGGCCGCGGTCGATCGGCACCGGCCGCTGATTCTAACGATGGTCGATTGTACGGAACGGATGCGGGAGACGATCGCGCCGCCTCAGCCCCAGTTGTCTCGGCCCCAGCGCGCGAGGGAGACCAGGCCGTTGCCGCCCGCGAACAGACTGTTCTTCGGCTCTGCGAAGTTATCCTCGCGGCCGCTCAGCACACCGGTGATCTGCCGTCCTCCGTCCCGGAAGCGTGCCCACAGTGGGCCGCCAGACTGGCCGCTCGCGATGTCGGCTTTCGTCTCGAGTTCGACAGTGTCGTACTTGTCGCTGTCGTCGTCCTCCACCTTGATGTCGTACTCCACGCTGGGATGGTCCCCGTTGGGGCTCAGGTCGTAGGGATATCCGGCGTGGGTCCAGACGGCGAGGTCCTCCCAGTCATCGTCGTACCCTCGATACCCGAAGTATCCAAGCCATTCGCCCATTGGCTGATCTAGCTGGCAAATGGCGATGTCATACCCGTCCTGGCCAACGAACTGCTCCCAAGCGGCGACGCCGACGATGTTGGCAACCCAAGAGCGCCCGAGCGTCGACGCGCCATTGAACATCGCAGGGGTGAAGGTGGGAGATCCGACAACGGGCCCCCCAGGCGACCAACTATCGCTGACCACGTGCGCCGCGGTGATCACCGTGTTGCCTCCGATCAAAGCCGCAGAGCCGCGCCCTGTACGCGTGGTGATCTGCCCGATCCGGACCCAGGGCGCGGCGTCAGGGCGATAGAGACCCCGGCTCTCCCCGTTATAGATCTGCGTGAACACTGCCGGCTCGACCGGAGTTCCATCGAACCGCCGCAACATCCGCGGCCGGACGCGGCCGATCGGGCGCGCGCCGCCGATGGGATCGAAGACGTTGTCGGGCGCCCACTCCTCGGCGGGTCGCAGATCGCGCGCTTCGAGTAGCTCTTCAGCTAACGGCACGCATCCTGCGGGGTCGATCTCCCGGGACTCGGAGCCTCGCCCGCGATTGACGTCGAACCAATGCGCCTCGCCGAGGTGCTCTTGCAAGTCGAAGTCGCTGCGCGTGTCCGCCGGATACTCGCTGCGCTCCCAGTCGTAGGTGAAAGGCATGGTGACTCCTTCAGAGTTGTTGCCATCGTCAGGTAGGAGCCCGGATGACCGCGCGCTGATACATCTCGCCAAGATGTACTCGGCTCGTGACGACCACCCACGCACGTGGTTGCGGCGCTCAACCCTCCGTCGTCCGCGGGTCGAAGTCGAGGAGTGTCCCAGGCTTGCCCGCTCCCGCGCGCGGACGATCCAGGCACTGGGTGCTCCTTTGCACCGAATGGTGCGGGGTGTGAGGATTAGCGGGTCGAGAACTCCAGGGTCACCGAGAGCGGACGAGGACGCAGTTGATGCTCCGGCCGGACGTCAGGTCCGCAGGAACGAGAGCCGAGACCGTGCATCGCGAGGTCCAGGATCAAGTGAGTCCGACTCGGCGGAGGCAGCTCGTGCGGCTTTTCTGCGGAGGTGACCTCCGCGGGGCTCCACGGGCGCAGAGTGAAGCCGAGATCGCCCTCGATCCGTCGGATGCGCGGCCGTTCGCGGATGCCGGGCGCGGACAGCACCAGTTCGCGTACATCAGACCGGTGCCCGGCTTCTTTCGGCCTCATCTGCGGTGCGATCAGATCGACGCCGACCACCAACCTTGCGGGTGTGGAGGCCACAGGCGGCACCACCCGCGGATTGCAGCTGCCGGTGTTCGCGTTCGACGCCGAGTTCGTCCAGACCTTCACCCCGGCATCGACGTGACGAAAACCGCCACCCCGACGCGCACCGTTGCCGGTGGGCAGGTCGCCTACACCTACGACGTGCGAAACACCGGCGATGTGCCGCTCGCCGATGTGGCCGACAGGATCACCGACGACACCTGTTCTCCCGTCCAGTACCTCGGCGGCGACGAGGATGGCGACGGCCTGCTCGACACCGCACGCAGCATCTTCGAGGATTCCCTCGACGAAGTCTGGCTCTTCGAATGTCGGACGGCCGTGACGGAGACGACGACGAACACGGTGATGGTGCAGGGAACGCCGACGGACCCGTTGGGTGAGCGCCTGTGTGAGGACGTCGCCGTCCTCGCCGTGACGACGTGTGATCCGACCGATCAGGATGTCGCGACGGTCACGATCGTGCTCCCACTGCCGACGACGGGCGGGCAGGTGATGTGGCCGCTGCTGGCGCTGGGCGCCCTGCTCCTGCTGATCGGGGCCATCGCTTTCACCGTGGCACGCCCGCGCCGCACCACGCGCTGACCGAACTGTCAGCCGCACGTGGCGGGGAGATCTGCGCTCGAGCGGATATTCTGCTCAAGGCGCACGGCGCTTCGTGGGTCGGCCGGTCGCCCCCACGTCCTCACGAAAGAGATGGTCACACATGTCGGTCGGACTCCTCGCCGTCGTCGACGACATTCTGACGGCCGCGCTCAAAGCGAGCGCGAAGACCGCAGGCGTCGTGATCGACGATGCCGCCGTGACGCCGCAGTACGTGCAGGGGATCACCCCCGCCCGCGAACTCCCCGTCGTGTGGAAGATCGCCCTCGGCAGCCTCGTCAACAAGTTCGTCATCATCATCCCGATCGCCCTCCTGCTCACCGCGTTCGCACCGTGGGTGCTGCCGTTCCTCCTGATCGTCGGAGGATGCTTCCTCTGTTACGAGGGGGCGGAGAAGGTCCTCGAGTGGTTCGGCAAGGAGCACGCGCACGCCGACGACGAACCGCGCGACGAGAAGAAGCTCGTGCTCGGTGCGGTGCGCACCGACCTCATCCTCAGCACCGAGATCATGCTCATCGCCCTCGCGAGCCTGGATCCCGACTTCGGCATCTGGATGACGCTCGGCGCACTGGTGGTCATCGGGCTCGCCATGACGGTCGTCGTCTACGGGGCTGTCGCGCTCCTGGTCAAGATCGACGACGTCGGGCTGCGGCTCATGAAGAGCTCGTCCCGTCGCGTGCGTCGCACCGGCGCTCGGATCGTCGCCTCCATGCCCGCCGTCTTCCGGGTCATCAGCGTCATCGGCACCGTGGCGATGCTCTGGGTCGGTGGCCACCTCGTGATCGCGAATCTCGCCGAGACCCTGTGGGCGGGACCGTATGACTTCGTGCACCTCGTGACCCACGCGATCGAGGCCGCGGGTGCGGTCGTCATCTGGGTCGTGGACACGCTGATCTCCGCTGTCTTCGGGCTCGCGCTCGGTCTGGTCATCGTTCTCGTCGTCACCGGCATCTCCCGCGTGCTGAAGCGCCCGGCGGGCGCCGACCCGCACGCCACCGCGTAGTTCGCGCCCGCCGCCGGCGCCGGTCACCACGACGGACGCACCGCGCTCAGACGCCACCGGATCCTCCCTGTTCAGCCCTCCGGCTGATTCCACGGCGGAGGCCGAGGCTTTCCCGTGCCCGATCATTGACACGGGTGCGGCCGGGTCAGTACTGTGGCGGCAGTCGTATACCGGCTGCATACAATTTCTCTCGGAGCAAGGAGGCCCCGTGAACAACACCCGAATGCTGCGGCGCACTATGGCGGTCGGCGCTGTCGCGCTGATGGCAGGCGCCGCGTTCGCCGGCTGCGCGCCCGCGAGCAGTAACACCAGCCCCGGAGCCCCCGCCGACGGCGGGGAGGGCTCCTCCGAGACCATCCGCATCGGCTACATCGGTCCGCTCACGGGGGGCTCTGCTTCGTTGGGCGTCCCGGCACAGCACGGGTTCGAGCTCGCTGTCGAGCACATCAACGCGAGCGGTGCCCTCGACCGCGAAATCGAACTCATCTCGGTCGATGACGAGGCAGACCCGACGAAGTCGGCTGCCGCGGCGCAGCGGATGATCGACGAGGAGAACGTCATCGCGGTGCTCGGCGGACCCAACTCCGGCCCCGTCCTCGCCAACAACCCCGTGATCACCGGCGCCGGCATCGTTCAACTGATCACCATCGCGCAGGCCGACGGGCTGATCGACCCGGCCAGCCCCGGTTACGATCTCACGTTCCAGGTGACGGAGAACAACACCTACAACGTGGGTGCCACCATCCAGTTCTTCCTCGAAGCGGACTACTCGACGATCTGCGCGGTCGCCGACACGACGGAGTACGGACAGAGCGGCCTCACGGCCATCCAGACGGTCTTCGCGGAGAACGGGCTGGAAGTCAGCGCAACGGCATCCCATGAGGTCAACGCCACCGACCTGACTCCGCAGGTGCTCACCCTGCGCGACGCGGGCTGCGACTCGATCTACCTCTACAGCTACGGGCAGGATGCCGCCGTCTTCATGAAGACGGTCAACCAGATCGGCTGGGACGTCGATGTCATCGGTGGGCGTGCGCTCAACCAGGCAGCCTTCCTTTCCATCGCGGGGGAAGCCGGCGACGGGCTGATCTTCCCGAGTGTCATCGATCTCGACAAGCCCGAGGCGCAGGAGTTCATCGAGGCCTACAACGCCGAGTACGGCGAGGACGACGACCCCGCGCACACGTTCTCGGCGCTCGCCTACGACAGCATCTTCCTGCTCGCCGCGGCCTTGGACGCGAGCGGCTACGAGGGCGGCCAGGCGCTTGCCGACGCGCTGTCGGAGACGACTCTCGACAACGCAGTGGCCGGACGAAGCGGTTCTTCGCTCAGCTTCACCGAGGGTGACCACCGGGCACCGAGCGACAACTTCCAGACCTTCTGGACGATCGAGAACGGCCAGTTCGCCATGTACCGCAACGACCTTCCGTCGAAGCGTCCGTAACGGCAGGGGCGACCACGATGTCCACCTTCCTTCAGCTCGCCGTCAGCGGAGTCGCGCTCGGCAGCATCTACGGGCTGATCGCGCTCGGATTCCTGGTGATCTACCACGCCACCGGCCTCGTGAACTTCGCACAGGGTCAGCTGCTCATGGTCGGCGCCATGGCCACCTACCTCCTGCTGATGCAGGTGGGGCTCGGGTATCCGCTGACGATCGCCGGTGTCATCGTGGTCGCCCTTCTCCTCGCTCTCCTCTTCCGTTATGGCCTGCATCGCCCGATGGTCTCGCGGGGAGCGCCCACCACCAACATGGTGGTGGCCACGATCGCCTTCGGGCTGGTGCTGACCGCCGCGGCCGAGCTGTTCATCGGCAACACCAAGTACGGAGTCGATCCCGTGTTCCCCGGGGCGCCGCTCGTCGTCGGCTCGGTGTCGATTCAGACCCAATCACTGCTGATCGTGGTGGTGGCCTGGGCGCTGGTGGGGGCGATCTGGTTCTTCTTCACCAAGACCCTCACCGGAGTCTCCCTCCGTGCGGTCGGCCTCAACCGCACGGCGGCCGCGGTGAGCGGCGTGCGGGTCTCCCGTCTCATCACGATCGCCTTCGTCATCAGCGTCACCGTCACGGTCATCGGCGGCATGCTTGTCGCGCCGCTCATCGGCGCCGGCCCCGAGATGGGTCTGGCGATCGCGGTGAAGGGATTCGCCGCCGCCGTCATCGGTGGCATGTCCAGCGTCTACCGAGGCATGGTCGCGGGTGTGGCGATCGGTCTCATCGAGATGCTGTCGTCGTACTACATCAGCAGCGCTTACGCGCCGGTCATCGCCTACGCCATCCTCTTCCTCGCACTCGTGCTCATGCCCGCCCGAGTTCGCCAGAGCGGAGCCCACGCATGAGCACCACCACACTGCGCACGCAGCGCGAACTGCCGCGAACGCGACTCCACGGCCGGCGGCGGCCCGGGTTCTGGGTCGAGATCGCGGCCAGCGCCCTCGTCATCCTCCTGCCCAGTTTCGTCGCGAGCCCGTATCTCATGCGACTGTTCCAGGACGTTGCGATCTGGAGCATCCTCGCCCTCAGCCTGACCCTCGTCCTCGGCTTCACCGGCCAGATCTCCCTCGGGCAGGCGGCGTTCTATGCGGTCGGGGCATACACCTCGGTGATCCTGCAGACGGCCCTCGGGGTTCCCGCACTGCTCGCGTGGGTCGTGGCGATCGTGCTCGGCATGGCCCTCGCCTATCTCATCAGCGTCCCGCTGCTGCGGATACACGGGCACTTCCTCGCACTGGGCACGCTCGCCCTCGGTCTCATCGTCGAGACCCTCCTCGTTCAGCTCGCCCCGATCACGGGCGGCCACGACGGCATCCGGATCCCCGGGGTGGAGTATCTCGGCGAGTGGATGCAGCTGCGCTTCCCCTACATCGTGCTGGGGACACTGGTCGCCGCCTACTGGCTCGTGCGCAACCTCACCCAGCACAGCATGGGACGCGCGTTCTTCGCGCTGCGGGATGATCCTGCGGGGGCTGCGGCCCTGGGGATCCCGGTCGCGCGTTACAAGACGCTGGTGTTCATGATCGGGGGCGGCCTCGCCGCCACGGCGGGGGTCCTTTACGCCCACCACACTCAGGTCGTCACGCCCGACTCGTTCGGATTCGACACGTCCATCGAGGTGCTGCTGATCGTCATCATCGGTGGCATGTCCAGTCGACTCGGCGCCGTTGTCGGGGCCGTCGTCATCGTCTTCTTCCCGGAATGGCTCGTGTTCCTCGAGAAAGCCGAGAACCTCGTGTTCGGCCTGGTCGTGCTCGCGATCCTGCTGTTCCTCCCCGGTGGCGTCGTCGGCGGCGTCCGCACGTTCTTCTCAGGGCTCGCCCGCCGACGCGAGACTCATCACCCGGAGGTGGCATCGTGAGCCTCATCGTCGAGAACGTCACGAAGCGGTTCGGTGGCAACACCGCGCTGGCAGACGTCAGTTTCGAGGTCGAAGCCGGGGCGCTGACGGCGCTGATCGGACCCAATGGCGCCGGAAAGACGACGATGTTCAACTGCATCGCGGGTCTGCACCGGCCGACCGAGGGGAAGGTGAGTCTCGATGGTCGCGACATCACCGGACTGGCACCCGCGAAGATCCTCGACGCCGGCATCGCGCGGACCTTCCAGCTGGTGCG
The DNA here is from genome assembly GCF_042885955.1 of Microbacterium sp. NPDC058021. Taxonomy (NCBI): domain Bacteria; kingdom Bacillati; phylum Actinomycetota; class Actinomycetes; order Micrococcales; family Microbacteriaceae; genus Microbacterium; species Microbacterium sp. NPDC058021. Next base: position 49,709 of record NZ_JBHVRF010000007.1, on the reverse strand, counting down.
CTCGTTCCGCGAGTTGACGGTGCTCGAGACGGTCATGGTCGCCGGCCACTGGCGATCGGGCCAGTCGTTCTGGAACTCGATCCTCGCCTCACCCGGCACACGCCGGAGCGACGAGCGACTCGAGGAGGAGGCCCGCGGCACGCTGCACGCGCTCGGGCTGGAGTCCCTCGCAGACAAACGGGTGCACGAACTGCCCTACGGACAGCAGCGGCTCATCGAGATCGCCAAGGCCCTGATGACGGGCGCGAAGACTCTGCTGCTCGACGAGCCCGCTGCGGGTCTGCACCCCGAGGAGGCGCTTGCCCTCCGCGGTCTGCTCGCGGCTCTCCGAGAGCGGGGGACCACCATCCTCCTCGTCGAGCACAACATGCCGTTCGTGCTCTCCATCGCCGACCACGTCGTGGTGCTCGAGTTCGGCCACAAGATCGCCGACGGCTCCGCCGCGGAGATCGCCAAGGACCAACGGGTCATCGACTCGTATCTGGGAAAGGAGGAGGACGTTGCTTGAGGCGACTGGCCTGCGGGCCGGCTACGGCAAGGGTCCCGATGTCGTCCTCGACGCCCGACTGCGCGTCGGCGAAGCCGAGATCGTTGCGATGACCGGTTTGAACGGAGCGGGGAAATCCACCATCGCGCGTACGCTCGCGGGGTTGCTGCCGGTGCGGGGAGGGAAGATCCTCTTCGACGGGCAGGACATCTCATCGCTGTCCCCCGACGAGCGCGCGCGGCGCGGTCTCCTGCTCGTACCCGAGGGGCGGGAACTGTGCAGCAGCATGAGCGTGCAGGAGAACCTGACGCTCGGCACCGTGCCCCTGCCGCGGAACGAGCGACGGCGCCGCGCCGCGGAGAACTTCGATCTCGTCTACCGGCTCTTCCCGATCCTTCAGGAGAAGGCGAAGCAGGATGCGGGGAGCCTGTCGGGTGGTCAGCAGCAGATGGTCGCCGTCGGTCGAGCGCTGATGGGGTCGCCGAGACTGCTCATCCTCGACGAGCCTTCGCTCGGTCTCGCACCGCTGCTCGTGCGTGAGATCTTCGCCGTGGTCGCGCAGCTCAACGTCGACGGGCTCAGCGTGCTCGTCGCAGAGCAGAACGCCGCCCTCGCCATCTCGCACAGCGCCCGCGCCTACCACATCGAGCTCGGCGAAGTCGCCGAGACCGACGGCGATGCCGAGCGTCGATCGCTGCTGAGGGGCGGTGCGCTCGGAGGCGATGACGTCGCCGTCGCGCCGCTGGATCTGCCCGATTACCGCGCCATGGGGCGACGGTCGCGCGGCTCCGGCTGAACCGATCCGCATGAGCGGCGTCTGGGGTGCCCCAGGCTGCTGCGTCGCGCCCGAAAACCGACCTTGACGACCCATGAGAAAGACGGCAACTGACATGATCCACGCGCAGATGGTGATCGGCAACGAGACCGTCGACGCATCGGGCGGACTCACCCTCGAGGCGATCAACCCGTTCGACGGCAAGGCCTGGGGGAGCGTGCCCGTTGCTTCGGCCGCCGATGTCGACGCGGCGGTGGCGGCCGCCCGCGCCGCCTTCCCCGGGTGGCGTGCCACCCCGGGCGTCGAACGGGCGCGCCTGCTCCATCGCCTCGCCGACGCGGTGGAGCAGCACGCAGACCGCTTGGCGGAGTGGGAGACCACGGACAACGGCAAAGTCATCCGCGAGACCCGCCCGCAGATGACGTTCGTCGCCCGCAACCTCCGGTTCTTCGCCGGCTACGCCGACAAGCTGTACGGGCGCACCATCCCGCTCGACAACCCGGCTGTGTTCGACTACACCGTCCGACGGCCGCGGGGGGTCTGCGCGCTCATCACCGCCTGGAACAGTCCGCTGGCGCTGCTGGCCAACAAGCTCCCGCCGGCCCTCGCCGCCGGCAACACGATCGTCGTCAAACCCAGCGAGCACGCATCGATCACCACGACCGAGCTCGCGCGGCTGGCGGTGGAGGTGGGGTTCCCGCCCGGGGTGATCAACGTCATCACGGGCGGTGCGGAGACGGGCGACCTGCTCACGCGGCATCCCGGCATCGACATGATCAGTCTCACCGGCGGTGGTGCCGTGGGGCGGCGGATCGCCGCGAACGCGGCGGAGCGGCTGATTCCGGTCAGCCTCGAACTCGGCGGCAAGTCGCCGAACATCGTCTTCGCCGACGCCGACATCAGGCGTGCCGTCCAGGGAGCCGTCGCCGGCATCTTCGGAGCGGCCGGACAGACCTGCGTGGCGGGGTCCCGGCTGCTGGTCCAGCGATCGGTGTACACCCAGGTGCGCGATGCCGTCGCCGAACGGTCCCGTCGCGTGCAGTTGGGCGACCCCCGCGATCCCGCGACGGAAATGGGGCCGGTCGCCAACCGCCCGCAGTTCGAGCGCATCCTCTCGCTGATCGACGCGGCCAAGGACTCCGGCGCGGCACTTGTCGCCGGTGGCGGCCGTGCCCACGGCGACGGGCTCGAGGCCGGCTTCTACATCCAGCCCACGGTCTTCGCAGACGTCGATCCATCGAGTGGTCTTGCGCAGGACGAGGTCTTCGGGCCGGTGCTCTCGGTGATCCCCTTCGACGACGAGGACGAGGCCGTCCGCATCGCCAACTCGACGCAGTACGGGCTCGCCGCCGGCGTGTGGACGAGCGATGTGTCGCGCACGTTCCGCATGACCGAAGCGCTCGAGGCCGGGGTCGTCTGGGTGAACACCTATCGCACCTCGGCAGCGCAGGCCCCGTTCGGCGGCACGAAACAGAGCGGCTACGGCAGAGAGCGCGGAGCTGAGGCGCTCGATGACTACACATACGTCAAGAACGTCATGGTCGACACCTCCACCGAGGACCGCGACCCGTTCGTGATCCGCACCTGACCTCATATCCAGAAGGAGCCCCCCATGGCCGAACATTTCGACGTCATCGTCGCCGGAGGCGGGAACGCCGCCCTCACCGCCGCCTTGTCCGCCCACGAAGCCGGCGCGCGCGTCCTCGTCCTCGAGGCAGCGAGCCGCGAGCTGCGGGGTGGTAACAGCCGGTTCACCGGAGCGATCTTCCGCGTCACGCACGACGGACTCGATTCGCTCAAGTCGATCCTCGACGACTCCAATGAGCAGTGGTACCCGCGCGTGTCGGTTGCGCCCTATACCGCCGAGGACTACGCCTCCGACTGGAACCGCACCTCGGAGGGCAGGCAGGACCCGGAGCTCGTCGCGACCACCATCGAGAAGTCGTTCGAGACCGTGCAATGGATGCACTCGAAGGGCGTCAAATGGGAACTGACGGCCGACAAGCTGGTCGACCCGTCGAAGGTCGACCACGCGACGACCATCACGCTCGCGCCGGGTGGGGCGCTTCGTACCCTTCACGAGGGCGTCGGTCTGATCGACGACCTCTACGCCGCCGTCGAGGCCACCGACATCACCGTCTGGTACGACTCACCGGCGCACGACCTCATCGCGGAGGGATCCGCGGTCCGTGGCATCCGGGTGCGTCGTGACCACGAGTTCATCGACGTCTACGGGACCGTCATCCTCGGATGCGGGGGATTCGAATCCAACCCGGAGATGCGACTTCGCTATCTCGGACCGGGATGGGACCTCGTGAAGGTACGCGGGACCAGATTCAACATGGGGCAGATGCACACCAAGGCCATCGCCGCCGGAGCCCAGCCGGTCGGACATTGGGGCGGGGCGCACGCGGTCCCGATCGACGCGTCCGCGCCCCCGGTGGGGGACCTCCGCATCACCGACAAGATGAGCCGGTACTCCTACCCCTACGCATTGCTGGTCAACCGTGACGGACACCGATTCATCGACGAGGGCGAAGACAACGTCTTCCTCACCTACGCGAAGACCGGCTGGGCGGTGCGTGCGCAGCCCGGCGGCATCGCCTACCAGATCTTCGATCAGAAGACCGCTCATCTGCTGGAGCCGCGCTACGCCACGGGTACCCCCGTCGTGGCGGACACGATCGAAGAACTCGCGGACGCGTTGGGCGTGAACCGACGGGGTCTGCTCGCCACGGTTCAGCAGTTCAACGCGGCCGTCGCGACCGACGCGGAGGAGCGCGTCGATCCCTTCCGCCTGGACGGTGTCTCGGCCGAGCCCGCCGGGCAGCCGGCGAAGTCCAATTGGGCGCGGACCATCGAAGACGGACCATTCGTCTGTTACCCCGTGATGTGCGGGATCACCTTCACCTACGGCGGCCTGAAGATCGACCGGGAGGCGCGGGTCATCACACAGGAGGGACACGCGATGAGCGGCCTCTATGCGACGGGGGAGATCACCGGCGGCTTCTTCTTCCACAACTACGGTGCCGGTGCGGGCCTTGTGCGAGGTGCCGTCTTCGGACGCATCGCGGGGGCCAACGCCGCCGCAGAGGCGAAGGCTGTGGGATGAGCGGGCTCCTCGAGGCGACCCGCATCGGCTTCATCGGTCTGGGGGTGATGGGGTCTGGGCAGGCGGGCAACCTCATTCGCCGTTCCGGTTTGCCGGTGCTGGTGTCGGACATGGCCGTCGACGCGGTCGCGCGGTCGGTCGCGGAAGGCGCCGAGGCCGCCGCCTCCGTCGCGGACCTCGCCGCGCAGTCGGACGTCGTCTTCCTGTCGCTCCCCGGTGGACCACAGGTCGAATCCGTGGTGCTGGGTGAGGCGGGCGTGCTCGCCCAGGTGAGGCCGGGGACGGTCATCGTCGACCTCTCGACGATCCCGGTCGACGCGGCCCAGCGCATCGGTGCCGCGGTGCGTGAGCGCGGCGCCTTCTTCATCGACGCCCCCGTCGCGCGCACCCGTCAAGCCGCCGTCGACGGCACCCTGAGCATCACCGCCGGTGGGGATGCCGCCGCCTTCGCGCACGTCGAGGCGCTACTGCGCCTGATGGCGACGGACGTGATCCATTGCGGACCGAACGGATCCGGGGCCCTCATCAAGCTCGTGAACAACATGGTGGTGTTCGAGACCGTCGTCGCGCTCGCCGAGGCGCTGACGCTCATCCGGCGCACCGGGCTCGTGGATCCCGAACTCGCGTGGAAGGCGCTCGGCCAGGGGTCCGCCGCCAGCTTCACCCTCGAGAACCACGGCCGAAAGGCCCTGCTGCCCGATGTGCACGGTGAGGGCATCTTCTCTGCGGAGTACATGCGCAAGGACGTCGGCTACGCACTCGAGCTGGCCGACGAGCTCGGGCTCACACTCCCGTCGGCGGCGCTGGCCCATCAGCTGCTCGGGCGCACGATCGAGCGCGGCTACGGTAAGGCGTACCACACAGCCGTGGTGCGGGTGATCGAGGAGGAGGCCTGATGGCCGAGGCGCCGACGGTGCACGAGATCTACGCCGTCAAGTTCGGGGAGAACCCGGGCGGCGTGCGCGGGCACTACTTCCTGGGCCCGGACGGAGACCCGCAGGACGAGCGGATGCGTCTCGACTACTTCGTGTGGGCGATCCGTTCGCCCGGGCAGGACATCGTCCTCGATGCGGGCTTCACCGCAGCGACCAATCGCACGCGCCACCGCGATCACTGGGAGGACCCCAGCGCCGCCCTCGCGAGGATCGGTGTCGACGCGGCGAGCGTGCCGATCGTCATCCTCTCCCACCTCCACTACGACCACTGCGGGGACCTCGATGCCTTCGGCGCGGCCACGTTCGTGCTGCAGGAGGACGAGATGGCCTTCTGGACCGGCCGGTTCGCCCCGCGTCGGGAGTTCTCCCGTCATATCGAGATCGCCGACATCGAGCGGGTCATCCGGCTCAACTTCGCGGGCCGCGTCCGCATGGTCGATGGACTCCACGAGGTCGCCGACGGGGTGTGGGTCGACAAGGTCGCCGGGCATACTCCGGGCATGCAGGCCACCTACGTGCGCACCGCCCAGGGCATCGTGGTGCTGGCATCCGATTCGTCCCACTTCTTCGAGAACGTGGAGCAGGACAAGCCCTTCGCCGTCCACACCGACGTCGTGGGGCTCTACCGAAGCTTCGACACCATGAAGGCGGCCGCCACCTCGGGCCTGGTGATCGCCGGGCACGACCCGCTCATCACCGAACGATTCCCCGCGGCCACCGGCCATGAGGGCCGCGTCTTCCGGATCGCATGAGCGCGCACATGCTGCGGGAGGAGGTCGCGGGCCGCATCGAGGGCCTGCCGCCATCGCTGCCGGCCGTCTACATGCGCGGCGGAACGAGCAAGGGAATGTTCTTCCATGCCGGTGATCTGCCGCCGGCCGGCGGCGACCGGGACCGGGTCCTGCTCGCCGTGATGGGGAGCCCTGATCCGCTGCAGATCGACGGCATGGGTGGCACGGTGTCGAGCACCAGCAAGGCCATCATCGTCGAGGCCGGACCCGACGACGCCGTCACCTACTGGTTCGCCCAGGTCGGCGTCGACGAGGCGCGCGTGGACTGGTCGGGCAACTGCGGCAACCTCACGACGGCCGTCGCACCCTTCGCCATCGAGGAAGGACTCGTCCCGGCCGCGCACGATGTGACGCGGGTCCGTCTCATCAACGGCAACACCGGCATCGAGATCCACGCAGAGGTCCCCACCCCCGGTGGCAGGGTCGCCACGACGGGTGGGTTGGCCATCGCGGGTGTCCCCGGGACGGGCGCCCCCGTCGTCACCCGCTACCTCGACCCCGCCGGGGGCGTACTCGGAGCGCTGATGCCGCTCGGCTCGGCCAGGTCGACGCTGGACACCCCGCACGGCGCGGTGGAGGTGTCCGTGGTCGATGCCGCACATCCGAACGTCTTCGCCCGCATCGCCGATGTCGCCCCCGACTCGGTCGGGCGATCGGTGGCCGATCTGAACGCCGATCCCGACTTCCTTGCGCGGACGGAGGCGGTGCGGGCAGCGGCAGCGGTCGCCGTCGGAGCGGCACCCGACGTCTCGGGTGCGGCGAGGGATGCCCCGGCGGTGCCGAGACTCCTGCTCGTCGGACCGGGCGATGGCGTCGCCGACATCTCGGTGCTCGCGTTCTCGATGGGGCGGGTGCATCGAGGGTTGCCGATGACCGGGGCCCTGTGTCTGGCCGCCGCCGCGTGCATACCTGGTTCGATCGTCGCCGAAGCGGCAGGCGGGACGACGGGGGTGGTCCGCGTGCGCCACCCGCTGGGCATCAGCGAAGCCGTGGCGGAGTGCGCCCCAGGCGGCGAGATCGTGTCGGTCGGGGTGGTGCGTACGGCCCGTCGCCTCATGGACGGTCGCGTCTATCCCCGCGAATACTGAATCGATGTCACCCCGGCCGCTTGCCGGCGGGTGGCTGTGGCGTCCGCTCATCGGGGCGGCGCTGAGCCAGATCGTCCTCGGGATGGCGCGGCCGACGGCGAGCTACGCCGCGCTCGTCATGGGAGCGGATGCCGCGGTCATCGGGGTCGTGACAGCCGCGTTCGCGATCCTCCCGATGATCGGGGCGCTTCCGATCGGCGCGCTGGCCGGACGCGTGCGACGCATCGGGGCAGTGCCCGCGTGGGGAGCGGCCGTTTCCGTCGCCGGCTGCCTGCTCGCCGCGGTGGCGGAATCAGTCGGCATCCTCCTCGCGGGCTGCGCGCTCATCGGGCTCGGAAACCTGGCGGTGCTGCTCGGTGCGCAGGCGTGGATCACCCGCTCTGCGCCGCCCGCCCGCTACAACGACGGCTTCGGGTGGATGACTGCCGCGATGGCCTTGGGGCAGGCGCTCGGCCCGCTCCTGGCGGGTGTGCTCATCGGCGCCGATGCCCCGACGCTCGGGGCAACCTCCGCCTCGTTCCTCGGCGCCTGCGGGGCGGCGCTGCTCATGGTGGTGGCCTTCCTCAGCATGGCGACGAGGGCGGCACCCGCAGGAGGGCGTTCGCAGGCGCGAGCCGCCGCTGTCCTGCGCACACCGGGTGTGCTTCGCTACGTGGTGATCAGCGCCGCGGTCCTCACCTCGGTGGACATCGTGACGGCCTATCTCCCCCTGATGGCGGCGGATGCCGGGATCTCACCGATCGCCGTCGGCGCCATGCTGGCGACGCGCGGTGCGGCATCCATGTCATCCCGGCTGCTGCTCGGTCCGTTGGGGCGCCTGTTCGGGCAGCCCGCTCTGCTCATCGCCAGCTGCATCGGCACCGCCGGGTGCTTGGCGGTGATGGTGCTCGTTCCGGAGCAGCCCGTGCTTTTCGCCGGGCTCGCGCTGGCGGGCTTCTTCCTCGGGATGGGCCAGCCGTTGACCATGACCGCGGTCGCGCTCGCGTTGCCCGAGGCGGCCCGTTCGAGCGGGCTGGCCGTGCGGCTCCTCGGCAACCGAGTTGCCCAGACTGCGACACCGTTGATCGCCGGAGCATTGGCGGGTGTGTTCGGGCCGGCTTCGGCGCTCGCCGTCCAGGTCGTCGGTCTGGCGCTGTCGGGCCTCTGGGAGGCGGCCGTGCGGCGGCGCAAACCCGGCGGCGGCGAGATCAGATGGGGCGCCCCACCAGGCGGCTGAGGGTCGAGGCGCGTGCGCGCGTCGCGTGCGCCGATGCCGCGCTGCCCGCCCGTTCCGGGTCGCCCTCGGCGATCGCGTCGATGATGGCGGCGTGCTCACCGAGGACCTCGGTCATCCGCTCCGGGCTCAGCGAACGCGTCCCGAAGCGTCGAATGGCCACTTCCACCGTGGCGAGCAGGCGAGAGAGGTAGGCGTTGTCGGCGGCGACCGAGAGGAGATGGTGGAACTCCACATTGGCGCGGGAGAAGGCCTCGAAGTCCGTCGCCGCGGTGGCCGCCGTCATCCGTTCGTGCAGCTGCCGGAACCGGGCGAGGTGCTCGGGTTTGCCCTGCCGGGTGGCGTACTCCGCCGCGAGCGACTCCAGGCTCGCCCGCACTTGGTACACGGCCGACATGTCCTCGAAGGAGAGGCGGGTGACCTGGGCGCCGGCGCCGGGGGTGCGTGCGACCAGGCCCTCTTCCTCGAGTCGGTTGAGCGCCTCCCGGACCGGCGTCCGGCTCACTCCCAGCGCCTCGGAGAGGGCGACTTCCCGCAGCCATGCGTCCGGGGCCAGCACGCCGTCGAGGATGGCCTCCCTGATGGCGTGGAAGGTCTCCGACACGGCGCCGCCGCGCGACGGCGATGTCGGCCGGTAGGGCGCGAGAGCCTCGGCCAGCCCGTCAGCTCCCTGCGGCGTCGGTGAGCTCATGCGTTATCCGTCCTGTCGTGGTGCCGGCCCGATTCTGCCACGGCCGGTGCGGACGCAGCATAACGGCCGGTATGCCGGTTCACGCGATGCTGCCAGCGCGGCGGCCGAACACCATGCCGGCGGCGAGCCCCGAACCGCCGGGGTAGTTGCCGCTGAACAACCCGCCGAGCATCTCACCGCACACCAGCAGCCCGTCGATCACGGAACCATCCTCGCGGAGAACGCGACCGTGCGTGTCCGACGCGAGGCCGCCGAAGGTGAAGGTGATGCCGCAGGTCACGGGGTACCCGTAGAACGGCGGCGTCGCGATCGCCGTCGCCCAGTTGCTTTTGGGCGGGGTGACATCGGCGCGGCGACCGTCCTTCGCGGTCGGGTCGAAGGGCGCCGCCGTGTCGATCGCAGCGTTGAACCGCGACACGGTGTCGATGAACGCGTCGGAAGGCACCCCGAGAGACGCGGCGAGGCCGGCGAGGTCATCGCACTGGTGCACGCCGATGCCCGGCATGTCGTACTCCTCCGAGCGCAGCATCGGTCGGAGGGTGGCGTCGAAGATCTGGTAGGCGACGGATCCGGGCTGTTCGAGGATCACGCGTCCGTACTTCGCGTAGGTGTAGTTGCGGAAGTCCGCGCCCTCGTCGAGGAAGCGTCGTCCCTCGGCGTTCACGATGATGCCGAGCGGATAGCTCTGGCGGGTCAGCCGATTGGTCAGTTCGCGATTGCTGGCGTTGTCGACCGCCTCGGCATCCCACTGGACGCTGTGCGCGGTGGACCAGTCGCCGCCCGGTGCCGCGCCGATCCTGAGGGCGGCTTCGAGCATGCGGCCCGTGTTGTGCGGGGTTCCCCGCACCACCGCGTTCTCCCAGCCGGGGCCGAGGTGTCGGCGACGCAGCTCGGCGCTGGCCTCGAAACCGCCGGCGGCGAGGATCACCGAGGTGCCGCGGACCTCGACGGTCCGCCCGTGCGTCTGCGCACGCACACCGACGACGCGGCCGGCGTCGAGAAGCAGTTCCTGCGCGTCGACCCCGTAGCGGATGTCGACTCCGAGCTGTCCGGCGACCCGAGTGTGGTCTGCGACGAGACCTTCACCTCCGCCGACGTTGCCGACATGCAGGCCGCCCCAGAAGAGGAAGGTCCCGTCCGGCCGCTCATAGGCCTGGCGCTCGTACATCAGGCGATAACGCAGGCCCAGGCCCTTCAGCCAACGCAGCGTCGGGGTGATCTCGGTGACGAGCGTCTGCGTGAGGTGTGGGTCGTTGCGCCCGTCGGTGACCTTCGCGAGGTCCGCGGCATACTCCTCGGGCGAGTACGGCGGCACGACGGTGCGCTCGTGACGGTCGTCGGGTTCGATGACGTCCCGCAGATCGTCGAGCCCGGTGTGCGTGATGCGGGTCGCGCCGGCGGTGTAGAAGCTGTTGCCGCCGTGGTCACCGAACTCTCCCCGCTCCAGGAGCACCACCCGGCGCCCTCGCTCGGCGGCAGCGTGGGCGGCGCTGAACCCCGCGTTGCCGCCCCCGACCACGATGACATCGAACTCGAGTTCCTCTGGCATACCGCTCCTTCGCGTCTGTATCCCGAGTGTATGCAATCGACGGCGACTTTGCGACTTCGTTCGCCGGTGGCATCCCGCGTCTGATGAACACCACGATCGCCCTCGTGTCGGGCCATGTCGCGCGGCTCGCGTTCCATCGGGCCGCGCGCCGACGGGCTACGCCAGAGCCTCGTCGCTCTCCTTCGCCGAGTGCGTCAGGTCGAAGGCCCACACGTTCGAGCGGATCGGATGGCCCTTCGGGTACTCGAAGTCGGCCTCGCCGCGCAGGGTGAAGCCGCTCGAACGGCAGAGGGCGTTGGATGCCGCGTTGTCGGTGCGCGGGAAGGCCAGGACGAACCGGCGGTCGCCCTGGCCTGCGGCATCCGCCAGGCACGCGGCGACGGCGCGCGCCGCGAGGCCACGGCCCTGGTGCGCCGTCGCGATGCTCCAACCCGTCTCGTAGACATCCTCACCGTCCCACTGCTTCTTCCAGTACCCGATGGAGCCGACCGGCTCGGCTGCGAGCGAGGACTCCACGGCGAACATCCGCGCTTCGCCGGTCTGCCAGAGCCGCAGGAACCGTGCGTGCCTGCGCTGGAGGGCATCGGCCGATTCCGGCCCGCCGAGGAAGGTCGTCATCTCGGGGGTGTTGCTGCGCTCCAGCACCGGCAGGTCGTCATCGCTCCAGCGCCGCAGCGTGATCGTCTCGGTCATGCCCCGAAGCTACCCCCGGTCGACGACACGACGGCGGGCGCCCGGAAGCGGCCGCGCCGCCGGTGAGAAACCACTATGCGGCTGAGACAGCTCGCATCGACGGTCAGGACGCGGGCGACTGCGCCTTCTCGGCGGGATGGTTGGGAGTCCAGCCGTACCAGCCGTCGTCCGTGGCGACAACGGACCAGTCGCCGCACGCGAACGCCCTCTCGATCTTGTAGACGTCGGGCGCGTGCTCGAGGGTGAACAGGGGTGCCGATCGGCGCTCCACCTCTGCGCACTGCGCGGGGTCAAGGTCCGCGTCGCTGAGGGTCGTGAGTGACGCTTCGTCGGTGATCGTGGATTCCCGGGTGATGATCGACTGGGCATCGGCGGGGAGCCACGGGGCCTGCTTCTTCCAGTCCTGCACGAGCTCGGCACGGGTCGCGAATTCGCCCGACGCCTGACGCTGGACGACGTCCTGGATGTCGGCGCACCCGGTGAGGGTGACGAGGACGAGTGCGGCGGCAAGGGGAACGGCGGCGGCCGTTCGGATGCGAGGTGTGGAGGGCATGCATCCATCGTCGTGAACGGGTCCGAGGGGCGCGTCAGTCTCGAGGTGCATCCCGATCAGCCGTGGGGATGATCCGCGTCAGCGCGCGGGGCGCAGTCGCTCCATGGATGCCTGGATCGCGACTGCCGCCGCGCCGCGCGCCCACGCACGGAAGCCGTCGTCGTCGACGTGGATGTCCAGGGGCATCGACCGGGGGTCGCGTCCCGCGGCCGCGGCGGCGCGGACGCGGTCCTCGACAACCCGGAACAGTCCGATGCCCTCACCGGACAGCACGATGGACGATTGCAGGCTGAGGTTCGCGGCGAGGGCGATGAACGTGCCGAGCGCGTCGCCGGCGGCGCCCACGATCGCGCGGACGGCGGGATCGGATGCCGCCAGCGCGAGGGTCTCGTCGTACCCGACGAGACGACCGAGCGCGGCGGATGCCTGCGCCGTGATCGACCCCGAGGAGAGCATCGCCTGCGCGCAGCCGCGGTGCCCCTCGGTGCAGACCGGCCCGTAGGGATCGAGGGGGATGTGCCCGCCGGTGCCGGTCGTGGCATCCGGGGTGCGCACCACCTCGCCGTCGACCACGAGACCGTAGCCGACGCCGACGCCGATCGTGATCGTGGCGAAGCCGCGCAGGCCCCGGCCGACGCCGAACCACCGCTCCGCCTCGGTCAGGGCGACCAGGTCGTTCTCGACGCTCACCGGGACCCCCAGTGCCTCGTGCAGTCGGCCGCCGACATCGACGCCGCTCCAGTCGAGGAAGGGCGCGTGCACCGCGATGCCGTCGTTGACCACACCGCCCAGGCTCACCCCGACGGCAACCAGATCGCTGAGGCCGAGTGCGGTGATGGCGTCGGCGACCACGCGCAGCACCGCGTCGGGCGAGTGGTCGGTGAGAGGGCGCTCGTCAGCGGCGATCGGCTCGGCTCGGATGTCGGTGCCCACCGCGATCACCTCGTCTCCGGTGATCTTGACGCCCGCGAAGCTGCCGAGCCCCGGGGCGATATCGAGGGGGCGCGAGGGGCGGCCGACGGAGCCGTCGGCGACCTCGCCGAGTTCGACGAGGAGCCCGCTCTCGAGGAGGGGTTTCGCGAGCCGCGTCAGGCTGGCGGCCGACAGGCCGAGTCGGGCGGTGAGGTCGCTGCGGGAGATCGGCCCGTGGATCAGCACGGCGCGCGCGAGGGCGGCTTCGCTTTCGCTCATGGCGCTGTCCTTCTCGGGAATCGGGCTCTATTGCTTTCATCCTGGCATGAATGCCGCGAGCCCGCGGCGCGTATCCCACGTTGACAGACGGTCTTGACGCCGTATTAGTTTCGCTGTAGAACTAACCCCATGCTCGACACCGATTCCACCGTCTCGCCTCCGCCCCGCGGCAGCGCCGCCCCCAACGGCGTCGTGCACCTGCGTCGGGGGGGAACGAGCGTGGTGGTCGATCTCGACGCCGAGAGCCCCGCGATCGTGCACTGGGGCGAAGACCTCGGCGACGCCCCCGCCGAGACGCTGACATCACTCGCGGTCGCGGCCCGGCTGCAGCGTGTCTCGGGCGGTCTGGATGAGACGGCACAGCTGAGCGTGCTCACGACAGCGGCATCCGGGTGGCTCGGCACGCCGACCCTCGAAGGCCACCGCGACGGGCAGAGCGTCAGCGCGCGCTTCACCCTGACCGATGTGCAGGTGAGCCCGCACGAGCTGCGCCTGCAGTTCGCGGACGAGGAGACCGAGCTCACCGCACGAGTGGACCTGGGTGTCAGCGCCGCCGGGCTCGTGCGCACGCGCATCGCCGTGCGCAACGAGGGCGACGAGCCGTACACGGTCCAGACCCTGCAGCCTGCGCTGCCCCTGCCGTGGGATGCCACGGAGATCTTCGACACGACCGGCCGCCACCTGCGGGAGCGCTCGGGCCAGCGCCGCGACCTCACGTTCGGCACCCACCTGCGCGAGAGCCGCCGCGGCCGCCCCGGCGCGGACGCGACGCTGCTGCTGGCGGCGGGTCGGCCGGGCTTCGGCTTCGAGCGAGGCGTCGTCCACGGCATCCACCTCGCTTGGAGCGGAAACCAGCGCGCGCTCGCCGAGCGCGTGCCCACCGGCGAGGCGTTCCTCAGCGCGGGCGAGCTCTACGCCCCCGGCGAGATCCGCCTCGGCCGCGGCGAGGAGATCGCTTCCCCGGAGGTGCTCGGCTCCTGGGGTGACGGCCTCGACGACCTGGCGGCCCGCTTCCACGCCGAATGGCGCGCGCGGCCGCAGCACCCGCGGCGCCCGCGGCCGATCACCCTCAACACGTGGGAGGCGGTGTACTTCGACCATTCGCTGCCCAAGCTCACCGCGCTCGCCGACGCGGCCGCCGCACTCGGAGTGGAGCGGTACGTGCTCGACGACGGCTGGTTCCGCGCGCGCCGGGACGACACCGCAGGCCTCGGGGACTGGACGGTCGACGCGGGCGTCTGGCCCGAAGGGCTGCACCCCATCGCCGACCACGTCGTGGGGCTCGGTATGGAGTTCGGCCTCTGGTTCGAGCCCGAGATGGTCAACCCCGACAGCGATCTCGCCCGCGCGCACCCCGACTGGCTGCTGCGCGGTCGCGTGCAGCTGCCGCCGTCGGCCCGCCAGCAGCAGGTGCTCAACCTCGCCCACCCCGATGCCTACGCCTACATCGCCGGCGCGATCGCCGCGATCCTCGACGAGTACCCCATCGCCTACATCAAGTGGGACCACAACCGCGACCTGGTCGACGCCGCCGCAGGTCCCGGGGGCGCCGCGCAGGTGCACGCCCATACCCTGGCCGTCTACCGGCTGATCGATGAGCTCAAGGCGACCCGGCCGGGGCTCGAGATCGAGAGCTGCGCCTCGGGCGGGGCCCGCGTCGACCTCGGCATCCTCGACCGCACCGACCGCGTCTGGACCAGCGATTGCCTGGACCCCGTGGAGCGCCTCGAGAACCAGCGCCACACCGCACTGGTCGTGCCGCCCGAGATGATGGGCATGCACCTGACCACTCCGCACGTCCACTCCACCGGCCGCACCGTCTCGCTCAGCATGAGCGGCGCCGTCGCGCTGTTCGGCCACTTCGGCATCGAGTGGGATGTGACGACTCTGAGCGAGGCGGAGGCGACGGCGGTCGCCGAATGGGTGGCGCTGGCGCGGCGCGTGCGTCCGCTCGTGGCCACCGGACGTGTGGTCAACGTCGACGTCGCCGACCCCGGCCTCGACGTCCGCGGCATCGTCGCGGCCGACCGGGCATCCGCCTTCTTCACCGTCGCCCAGACGCAGACGCTCATCTCATCGCCGGCGGGACGGGTGCGGATGCCGGGGCTCGACCCCGACCGCAGCTACCGCCTGCGCATCGTCACGCCCGGCGGCATCGTGCAGCAGCCCGCGCAGTCGCCGCTGGCCTGGGCTCACCACGACACGCTGCTCACCGGACGCCAGCTCGCCGTCGTCGGCGTGCGCCCGCCCGTGCAGAACCCCCAGCAGGCCACCGTCATCGAGATCACCGCCGCGTAGTCCGCGGCCTTTCGCGCAAGGAGGCGCCCGTCATGAGATCCAGATCACTCCGCACCGCCACCGCGGGGGCACTGCTCGTCGGGCTCACGCTCGGCGTCGGCGGCTGCGCCACCGGGGCCGGCGATGGGGTCACGACCCTCGACTTCTTCCAGTTCAAAGGGGAGGCGCTCGAGGACTTCGACGAGATCATCGCCGAGTTCGAGGCGGAGAACCCCGACATCAAGGTGGTGCAGAACCAGGTCGCCGACTCGGAGACCATCATCCGCACGCTCCTGGTGAAGGACCGCACCCCCGACGTCATCACGCTCAACGCCAACGGCAGCTTCGGCAAGCTCGCCGAAGCGGGGGTGTTCTACGACTTCTCCGACGAACCGGTGCTCGAGACCATCAACCCGGCCGTGCAGGAGATCCTCGCCGATCTCGGCACCTTCGAGGGCGAGGTCAACAGCCTCGGCTACGTCAACAACGCCGACGGCATCATCTACAACCGGGCGATCTTCGAGGAGCAGGGGCTCGAGGTCCCCGAGACGTGGGACGAGCTCATCGCGCTCTGCGACACCCTCGTCGAACGCGGCATCACACCCTTCGCCACCTCCCTCGCCGAGAACTGGACCGCCATGCCGTCGTGGAACGGCATCGGCGCGTACTACGCGCAGGACGGCTTCTTCGAGGAGATGCGGGCCGAGGGGGACAACGTCGGGCCCGACTCGCCCGTGTCCTTCCAGAAGGACTTCCCCGAGGCGATGCAGCGCCAGTTGCAGCTGTTCGACTACTCGCAGGAGGGCTACCGCGGGGCGTCGTACGACGACAGCACGGCCCTGTTCGCGAGCGGCGACGCGGCCATGATGCTGCAGGGCATCTGGGCGCTCAGCCCGGTCAAGGCGGTCAACCCCGACATCGACGCGGCGATCTTCCCCTACCCCGTCCCCGAGGACCCGGCCGAGCGCCTGCTCGTCTCGGGTGTCGACGTGACGGTCACGATGGCCCGCGACACACCCAAACGCGAAGAGGCGCTGCGCTTCATCGAGTTCCTCTTCCGCCCCGACGTGATCGAGCGCTTCGCGGCATCCCAGACCATGGTGCCCTCCGTGATCGGAGCCCAGCTGAGCGATGATCCCGCTCTGCAGTCGATCGCCCCGTACTTCGACGACGAGAAGATCACGGGTTTCATCGACCACCAAGTGCCCAGTGCGATCCCCTTGACCGGCATCGTGCAGCAGTTCCTGTACGACGGCGACGTCGACGCAGCGCTCCGCACACTCGACAACGAGTGGCGCAAGGTCGCCGCACGCACGATCTCCCCCAACGAGGAGGACTGAGATGGCCACCGTCACCGCCGCCGCGGCGAGCAAGCCGCGCTCCAGCGCCCCACCCGCCCCGCGCAAGCGCTCCAAGCTCGCGCCCCGCGCCTACTACTGGTTCGTCTGGCCGGCGGTCATCGCCTTCGCCGCGTTCCACACCCTGCCCGTCATCATCGGCGTGTTCTTCAGCTTCACCAACTACGCCGGGTACGGCACGTGGGACTTCATCGGCATCGGGAACTACATCAACATCTTCCGCGACGACCGCGTGCTGCAGGCGTACATGTTCTCGTTCCTGTTCGCGATCGTGGCCACGGTGCTCACCAACGCCATTTCGCTCACGATCGCGATGGGGCTCAATGCCAAGATCAAGGCGCGCAACTTCTGGCGCGGCGTCTACTTCGTGCCGTACATCCTCGCGGTCCTGGTGGTCGGCTACGTCTTCCAGTACCTGTTCTCGAACTCGCTGCCGAAGATCCTGTCGGGCATTCCGCTGTTCCGTGACAACATCCTCACCAACCCCGACTGGGCGTGGACGGCGATCGTCGTGCTCGCGGTCTGGCAGGCGTGCGCATTCTCGATCATCATCTACCTCGCGGGTCTGCAGACGATCCCCGCCGACATCTACGAAGCGGCATCCATCGACGGCGCCTCCGCCGGTCGACAGTTCCGCTCGATCACCTTCCCCCTCATCAGCGCCTTCTTCACGATCAACGTCGTGCTGAGCCTGAAGGGCTTCCTGCAGGTGTTCGACCCCATCATCGCCCTCACGAACGGCGGACCGGGCACCTCCACCGAATCGGTGACGATGCTGATCTTCCGCGGCGGGTTCACCGGCGGTGAGTTCGCGTACCAGACGGCCAACGCGGTGATCTTCTTCATCGTCATCACCGTCGTCTCCCTCCTCCAATTCCGGGTCCTTCAGCGCAGAGAGGCCGACTTCTGATGTCCAGCTCCGTCACCGTTCCCATCGAGGCCGAACTCGCCAAGGACGCGGTCACCCCGCGTCGTCGTCGCGCGCGCGGCGGCGACCCCTCAGACACCCGCCGCACCAACTGGTGGGCAACCGCCCTCATCGCGGTCTGCTCGCTCACGGTCATCATCCCGCTCTACCTCGCGGTCTCCGTGGCGCTGAAGACCCCCGACCAACTGGTGTCCGGCACCGGCTTCGAGCTGCCCTGGCCGCTGAACTGGAACAACTTCGCCGTCGCGTGGGAGCGCACCGACTTCCCGCGGGTGCTCCTGAACACGGCGATCATCACCGTCGGCTCGGTGGTGTTCACGCTGCTGACGAGTTCGCTGGTCGCCTACGCGCTGGCGCGCAACATGCACCGACCATTCTTCAAGGGCGTCTTCTACTATCTGCTGGCGGCGCTGTTCATCCCGTTCCCGATCATCATGCTGCCGTTGGTGAAGCAGACCGCCCTCCTCGGGCTCGACAACCCGGCGGGCATGATCATCCTGTACACGATCTACGGGCTGAGCCTGAACATCTTCATCTACACCGCGTTCATCCGCTCGATCCCGATCGAGCTCGAGGAGGCGGCCCGCATGGACGGTGCGTCGACCTGGCGGGTGTTCCGGCAGATCGTGTTCCCGCTGCTCATGCCGATGAACGCGACCGTCGGCATCCTCACCTGCGTGTGGGCGTGGAACGACTTCATCATGCCGCTCGTGGTGCTCACCTCGCCCGCGGATCGCACGCTTTCGCTCGCGCAGTACGTGTTCCAGGGGCAGTACAACACCGACTACACCGTCGCGTTCGCCTCGTACCTGATGGCAATGGCGCCGCTGCTCATCGTCTACATCTTCTCCCAGCGCTGGGTCATCTCCGGCGTCATGCGGGGGTCGATCAAGTAGCCGCCGGCGCCGCGGTGAGGGCGGGAAGCAGGACCCGGTCCACGAGCTCCCGCACCGTCGCCGGGTCGAGAGCCTGCCGCTGGATGGACACGCGGCCGAAGGCGACGGAGGGGACGATGCTCGCGATCAGCGCGACCGGGGCCGAGGGGGCCACCGTGCCGCGCTCGATCCCGCGCTCGATCACCGCGACGATCGCCGCGAACGGCGGCCCTCCGATCGCCTCGCGCGCGGCCTCGTAGAGAGTCGGATTGCGGCCGAACTCGGTGAGCAGGCTCGCCAGCACGCGGGCGAGGCGCTCGTCCGCGCGGGCGTAGTGCATCGCCGCCGTCATCAGGTCGTCGCGAAGCGACCCCGTGTCCGGCACCTCGGCCGGCGAGGCGAGCGCGCGCACGGCCGCGACGGCGAGGTCGATCTTGCCCGGCCACCGGCGGTAGATCGCCGCCTTGCTGCTGCCGGCCGCTCGGGCCACGCCGGCGACGGTCATGCCGCTGTAGCCCTCGTCGACCAGCAGATCCTGCGCGGCGCTGAGAATGCTGCGATCCACATCGGGGTCACGGGGCCGTCCCGTGCGCCGGGGCTCTTCTGCGAGTGCGACCATGTGGGCATTGTATCTTTCGATACTCACCGGTACCGTAATCAGATCCGAGACCAACCGGACTCGTAAGAATGGCCCGTCACCGATCGGAGAATCATGTCCTCCACCGCATCCGCGCCCGTCGGCATCCGCAGTTCCACCGCTCGGGCGGCGTTCATCCTCACCGCCGCCGTGGCGCTGGCGATCGCCGTGAACGCGCTCGTGGCCGCCATCGCCGTCGCGCTCGGCGCGCCCGCGACCTTCGGCCCGCTGACGTTTCCGGCCTACGCCCTGTTCACCGCGATCGGGGTGACGGCCGGCTGGTTCGGCTGGGTCCTGGTGAGCCGCCGAGCGCGCAATCCCCGGCGGACGCTGGCGATCCTCGTGCCCGTGGTGGTGCTTGTCTCCTTCGTGCCCGACGTGCTGCTGCTCGTGTTCCGGTTCATTCCGGAAACCACGACGGTCGCGGCGCTCTCGCTCATGCTCATGCACCTCGTGGTCGCCGCCGTCGCGGTGCCGGCGTATCGCATGGCATCGCGCGGGTGACGCCGCGCGTCGTGGCCGACGCACGCACGACCTCGCCGCGCGACGTCGTGCGAATCGCCTCATAGTTGCTTTCGCCGCCGGGCACCAGTCCTCGCTCCGGAAAGCCCGGTCCCTTAGCGTTGAGCGATGCCGAGCGACGACTTTCGGCCGGAGGACCTCTACACCGGCCCCATCGACCTGACCGGAGCGAGCGCTGTGGGTGAGGAGCCCGACGCCGAGAAGGTCGAGATCAGCTACGACGAGCAGCGCTACCCCGCGCGCCCGAAGCGGCTGCGCCCGCGGGACCAGTTCCGGGGCGGGAGCGTGCGTCGCATCAAGACCGACCCGCGCACGGCCAACGGCACCAACCCGTCGTATGTCGAGTGGCTCGTGCGCCAGTCGATGCTGAAGGATGCCGATGTGCTGGCGCGCCAGCTGGCAGGGCAGCCGGCGATGTGGCGCAATCCGTACGCGCGGCCGGACGCGCGGCGGGCGATCAGCATGAGCGATGTGTGGTTCACGGCCTACCCGATCTCGCTCATCACCCGCCCCGGGCAGTCGTTCCTGGCCGCGCTCGGCGACGAGGAGCTGTGGTCGGCGTTCGAACGCGTCGGCATCACCGCGATCCACACGGGGCCGGTCAAGCGCGCGGGCGGCATCGCCGGCTGGGGCGAGACGCCGAGCGTCGACGGGCACTTCGATCGCATCAGCACCGAGATCGATCCGGCGTTCGGCACCGAGGAGCAGTTCCGGGCGCTGTGCGACGTCGCCGACAGCCACGGCGGCAGCGTCATCGACGACATCGTGCCCGGGCACACGGGCAAAGGCGCCGACTTCCGCCTCGCCGAGATGGGGTTCAAGGACTATCCCGGCATCTACCACATGGTCGAGATCCTCCCCGAGGACTGGGGGCTGCTCCCCGACGTCCCCGAGAGCATGGACAGCGTCAACCTGGACCCGGCCACCGAGCAGGAGCTCGAAGGCCGCGGCTACATCATCGGCGCCCTGCAGCGGGTCATCTTCTACACGCCCGGAGTGAAGGAGACGAACTGGAGCGCGACGGCTCCGGTGATCGGCCCCGACGGCATCACGCGCCGCTGGGTGTACCTGCACTACTTCAAGCAGGGGCAGCCGTCGATCAACTGGCTCGACCCCACCTTCGCCGGCATGCGGCTGGTCATCGGCGATGCCCTGCACTCCCTCGGCGAGCTCGGCACGAGCGCCCTGCGACTGGATGCCAACGGGTTCCTCGGCGTGGAGAAGAGCGCCGGCGGTCCCGCCTGGTCCGAGGGTCACCCCCTCTCGCACGCCGCGAACCACATCATCGCCGGGATGGTGCGCAAGGTCGGCGGCTTCACCTTCCAAGAGCTCAATCTCACGATCGAGGACATCCGCGACACCGGTGCGGTGGGAGCCGATCTCTCGTACGACTTCATCGGGCGCCCCGGCTACCATCACGCCCTCGCGACGGGGCAGACCGAGTTCCTGCGGCTCGCGCTCACGACATCGCTCGACCTGGGGGTGCAGCCGGTGCAGCTCGTGCACGGGCTGCAGAACCACGACGAGCTGACCTATGAGCTCGTGCACTGGGCGACCCGGCACGGAGACGACCTCTACCGCTTCCGCGGCGGCGAGATGTCCGGCGGCGAGCTCGCCGAGGTGGTGCGTGCGGAGCTGACGGAGAGCCTCACGGGGACGGCGGACTACAACCGTGTCTTCACCCAGAACGGCATCGCCTGCACGACGACCTCCCTCATAGCCGCGACGCGGGGGATCGCCCGGCTCGACGACATCGATGAGGATGACATCCCGGCCATCCGCGACGCGCACCTGTTGCTGTGCGCCTACAACGCGTGGCAGCCCGGGGTGTTCGCGCTGTCCGGCTGGGACCTCGTGGGCATGCTCACCATCCCGAGCGAGGAGGTGGCCGACCTCCTCGCCGCCGGTGACACGCGGTGGATCGAGCGCGGTGCGCACGACCTGCTCGACGTCGACCCGCAGGCGACGCGCTCGGCGGCCGGGATGCCGCGCGGGCGTGCCCTGTACGGGTCACTGCCGGCGCAGCTCGATGACCCGGACTCGTTCGCGTCGCGCCTGGCCGCCATCCTGGATCTCCGGCGGCACTCCGGCATCGCGACGGCCTCGCAGGTCGACATCCCCGAGGTCGCACACGCGGGCATGCTCGTGCTCGTGCACCGTCTCGACGAGGGGGATGCCGAGGCGGAGGCGCCGCTGCAGGTGACGGTGCTGAACTTCGCCGCCGAGCCGACCGAGGGCACGGTGCGCTCGGAGCGGCTGGTGCCGGGTAGCGCCGTGGTGGACGCGGCCACCGGGGAGACGGTCGGGCGCGTCGACGACCTGTGCAGCTTCTCGGTCGCGCTGCCGGCCTACGGGGCGATGTTCCTCATGCTGCAGCCGGACGACTCCGCGGCCGACTGACCTCAGGCGAGGACGCTGTCGATGCCGGCCAGCGGCACGGGGAGCCAGTCGGGCCGGTTGCGGGCTTCGTAGATGGACTCGTAGACCGCCTTGTCGAGCACGAGTGCCTTGAGCAGCTGCGCATCCAGCGGCACCGATCCCTCGGCGCCGGCATACGCATCGACGAATGCGTCGCGGCAGTCCGCCGCCCAGTCTCCGGAGTCGGGCCCGCCGGCGACGGCGCTGGCGTAGTCGAACGACCTGAGCATGCCCGCGACATCGCGGGGAGGCAGATCGGGGATCGCCCGCTCCTGCATGGGACGCAGCGGCTCGCCTTCGAAGTCGACCACGCGCCACCCGCCCGTGGGCACGGCGAGCACCTGGCCGAGGTGCAGGTCGCCGTGGATGCGCTGCAGGCGCGGCCATGCCCGCGCGAGGGCGGCCTGGTAGACCGCGTCGATCGCGGCCCGCCGCGCGGCGACCGCGGGCACCTCGGCCGCCGCGACCGCGAGGCGCTGTCGCCAGGTGGCCCCCACGGCCGCGACCTGTTCAGGGCCGGCATCCACCGTCTCGAGCTCCGCGCCCAGCGCCCCGTGCACTGCGGCGAGGGCGATGCCCAGCTCCCGCGCGGCGTGGGTGAAGTCGCGTCGGTCGCGGGCGGCCTCGAGGGCGACGTCCCACCCGTCGCGCACCCCGGGGAGGAAGTCCTGCGCGAAGCCCAGGGTGCCGCGGGCGACCCCGGACTCACGCCCGCTGTCGGGCCACTCCGCCTCGACGCTGCCGCGGAAGGCGGGGACGTAGGGCGAGCCGGCGGCACTCAGTACGCGCTGCACCGTCACGTCGGGGTTCTCGCCGTGATGGAGCGTGCGGAAGAGCTTGAGGATGATCGTCGGCTCGCCGTCCTCCTCGAACACGATCGAGGTGTTGGATTGTTCGGCCGACAGCACACGTGAGCCGGTCACCCGGCCCACGTCGACCCCCATTGCGGCGAGCATCCCGATGGCGAAATCCGGGTGCCGCGTCGCATCGACGACGTACCCGTCTGCGGTGTCGCAGACCACGGCATCCGCCGTCGGGGGCGTCGCGACCAGCGCGAGGGGCACGTGGTAGAGCGCAGGCACGGACCCCGCGTCGTCCATGAGCAGGTAGCGGCGGGCGCCGGGGACCGGCTGGGCGTCGAGGATGCGCAGCCGCGGCGCGTGGCTCTTGCCCGCATACCACCGCTGGCGCGTCACCCAGGTTCTGAGAACTTCCGTGTCATCCACGCTTCACCCTGACGCGGATCCGCCGCCCCGCGAAAGGGGTGGACGGCGGGCACGGATGCGTAGTACCGCGCATGGCCTCCGCTCGGGCGGCATCCCCGCGCGCGCAGCCCATCGTGTCCGGCGAGTCAGAACGGCGCCGGGTCGAACGCGGCCGGGTAGGGGGCGGGCCCGGGTTCGGCGGGGAAGGTGGCGAAGATGACCTCGCTGACGGGGCGGTCGATGTACACCCGCCCGGTGGGGGAGGTCCATTCGAGTATCCCTCGGGCGAGCTGGCGCACGCGCCATGGGGAGTGATGCTTGGTCGTGTGATGTCGTCGGCAGAAGTGGGAGAGGTGGCGGGCGTCGGTGGGGCCGCCGTGGGCATAGTCGATGTTGTGGTCGATGTCGCAGCGGCGGGCGGGCACGCGGCAGGCGGGGAACCGGCAGTGCTGATCGCGGGCCCGCAGATGGCGGCGCATCTGCTCGCTGGGTCGGTAGCGGTCCACGGCCAGGATGCTCCCGGTGATCGGGTGGGTGAGGATGCGGTCCCAGCCGGCGGCGTCGGCGGCGAGGGCTGCGGCGGTGGCGGCGTCGATGGGGCCGTGCCCGGCGAGCATGGTCGCGTCGAAGGGATCGGCTGCGGCCTCGCCGATGAGGGTGAGGACAGGTACGGTGACCTGGACCGTCGCGTGGATGGCATGCAGGCCGCCGTCGGGCACCGTCGCTGACGAGGGCAGCCCCGTCAGCAGCAGGTCGGCCAGCACGTCGGCGCGTACCTCGCCCAGCGTGCGCGTATCGTCGCCTCCCGGCCGTTGCGCTCCGTCCACGGAGAACTGCGGGTCGCCGTCGGGGAAGAGGGACTCGTCGCAGGCGGCGGGCGTGGTCTGGGCGAGGCGGGCGATCTGAGAGATGCGGTCGTACGCGCCGTGGGCCAGCGTCGCGGGGAGCAGGGCGATCAGCTCGGCCATGCCATCGTCGAGATCGTTCACCGAGACCGTGCGCCGCTGCCGAGCCAGCTGGTGCCGCTGGTCGAGTGTGACGTCGGCGTACCACTCGGCGCGACGGCGGCAGATCGGGGCGAGGCGGGTCGCGGCTTCGGTCTCGGCATAGGGCAGCACCGCGTTCTCGTAGTCCGCCCGCAGTTCGCGCTGGGTGATGATCGCCCCGTTGCCGACGATCACCCGCACGTGGGCCAGTGAGATGCGGCCGGCTTCGAGCGAGGCCAGCGTGGCGGGATAGTCGGTCACCAGGGTCGCCGCCTCGCCGATCTGGCGCTGCACCGTTCGGTCGCTGACCCGCCAGGCCGCGGCGATCTCGGTTGCGGCGATGCGATGGGGCATCTCGGCCTCGGAGTGCCGCTGCAGGCCGGCCTCGCCCACCCAGTCCGCCACGATCCCGTCAGCCCGGGCCAGCAGTCGCGCCTCGAGTGCCTGCAGTCGGGCAACCTGTTGCCGGACGCCGATGAGGTCGGGCAGCACCTCGCCGAGACGGTCTATCGCTCGCGCGGCCGCCTCGTCGGGAGGAATGTAGCTGCTGTGTTCCATGCCCCCATTCTCTCGCTGCCCTCGGACATCCGTTCGAATCAGCGGCGGAGTTGTGGATAACTCATTCGAGTATGGGTTCCCTGCTCATTCGAGTCGGCGTCCGGCCAGCCGACGCCGGAAGGCCCACCTTCGGCTTCGCCCACGAACGGCCGTGGGTGTCCTTGAGGATGTCGTACTCGACGTCGACGTGCGGCTCGATGGCGCTGTACTTGTCGTTGGGCGCACCGATGATGAGCTGGAAGCCGAGACCCCGCCAGGCGCCGATCGCGCGCTTGGTGAAGTGCGCGTCAGCCTTGATGAGAGCCTCGTCGAGGAACACCGGCGCGTAGCGGGGGCGCTCCGCTCCGGCATCCCCGAGCTGGTAACGCAGCGCCGCGCCGACGATGAAGGCGATGAGCTCCTGCGACTCGCCGCCCGACTTCTCGCCGATGTGGTCGTAGAGGGCGACGTGCTGCTTCGTCACGGCGTGGATGCGCTCCGCGCTCACGCGCACGTGGTTGCGCACATCCACGAGCTCCGCGAAGTCGGGTGCGGTACGGCGGAGGCGGTTGATGAGGCGGGACATGCGCTGGTAGACGCGCTCGCGGTCCTCGTCGCTCGCGGCCGTCTCGATGAGGCCCCGCACGTCGCGCAGCTCCTTGCGGAAGCGGCGGCGCACCTCGGACTGGGTCTCGCGCGGCGAGATCTGCAGGCGGTGGTCGTCGTCGTAGAACGGCAGGTCCTGCATGATCAGGTTGATCGGCTCGATGCGATCGCGGATCTCGCGCAGCGACCGGCTGAGCGTCGAGTCCAGGTTCGTCAGGTCGTTGCCCGAGAGCTTGAGCAGGCTGTCGCGCCACTCCGCTTCGAGCTCGTGCAGGCCGCTGGTCTCGAGGTCCGCGAGGATGCGCTCGAAGTCGCCGAGCGACTGGTCGGGGTCGGCCAGCAGGTTGGGGTTTGGCCAGCGGTCGAGGAACCCGGTGAGGGTGCGCCGCAGGCTGTCGCGCTGATCGCCGACCGCCTCCTGCGCGGCCCGCTGGTCTTCGATGAAGCGTCGGGATGCCGAGTCGAGCGCGGCGTCGAACCGGGTGAGGTCCTGCATGCGCGTGGCCGCGCCGGTGCCCTCGGGCATGAGGAACTGGCCGTCGAGGTAGGCGGTCTGATCGGCGGTCAGCGCGCGGCCGGCATCCTCGGCCGAATCGACCGCCGCCTGGGCGAGATCGACCTCGTCGGTGGTGGTGGCCCAGGCATCGGCGAGGCGCTGCTGCTCGGCCTTCGCGCGGCCGATGTCCTCGCGCAGCTGTGCCGCCTCGGCACGTTTCGCGGCGATCTGATCCTGGATGCCGGCGATGGTGGGGTTCTCCGCCGTCACCTCGTCGATGATCGCCGTCCAGCGCTCGCGCTCCTGCTCGAGGGAGGCGACGTCGACCTGGTCCCACGTCAGATCCTGGATCTTCTCGTACGCGGCGCGGCGGGCATCGAGCGCGTCGAGTTCGGCGGCGGCGTCATCGGTGGCCGACTGCGCGGCCTGCAGCTCGGCGCGGGCCGCCCCGAGCTGCGCGTCGAGCTCGCCGACGCGGCGGTGGGTCGAGAACCCCAGCACGTTGCGACGGCCGTGGCCGCCGTGCGCGCCGCGGGCGCCGTGCGACGTCTGCCCCGCGAGGGTCAGCGCCATCCGGTGCTCCGAGAGCTCGGCCGACGTGTCGACGCAGACGTAGCCGAAGCGGCGGGAGAGCTCTTCCTGCAGCCAGCCGGTGAACGGCGTGCTCTTGTAGTCCAGCCGCCCGGGGAGCGTCTGCGGGTCGCCGGCCGCGGCTTCGGGGAGCCCGGTGTGCACGCCCTCGTAGCGCAGGCGCTCGGGGGTGCGGACGGCGTCGATGGCGGCGCGGAACGCCGGCAGGTGCGCCGCGTCGATGAGGAGCGTGGTGGCGAACCCGCCGAGCGCGAGGTTGAACGCCTCGCGCCACGGCTCGAATTCGGTGCGCACCTCGACGAGCTCGCCGACGAACGGCAGCTGGTCGGTGCCGAGCCCGGCGGCGCGGGCGAGAAGTTCCCGCGATTCGCGCAGGCGCGCGGGGATGTTGTCGTGGCGGTCCGCGGCTTCGCGGCGCTCGGCCTCGAGCTCGCCCACGCGTGCCGCGAGGGTGTTGCGCTTGCCGATGGCCTCACCGTAGGCCTCGCGGAGGGTGGCCTTCGCGTCGGGGTCGGCCAGCGCCCGGCGGGCGCGGTCGGCGAGCGTGTCGAACTCGCGTGCCGTGGTCACCTGGACCTCCAGGGTGGCCAGTGCGGCGTCCAGCCGCTCCCGCTCCCGGGTGACGTCGCCCAGGCGCCGCTCCAGGGCGCGCAGCTCCCGGTGGGCGGTCTCGAGCCGGTCGCCGCCGGCGGCGCGCAGCACCTCGCCGAGACCTTCCCGTTCGATGTCGGCGGCGTCGGCGAGGGCCTGGTTCTCGCGCACCTTGGCATCGGCGGCGTGCTTGGCCGCCTGCAGCTCGGTCTCGACGTCGCGGAGGAGATCGAGTCGGCGCGAGGCACGCCAGAGCGTCGCGAGGGAATCGGGCTCGGTGAAGCGGCCGATCTCGTCGATGAGGCGCAGCCGCTCCGCCGCCTCTTCGATGCGGGCGCGTGCGGTGCGGATCGGCTCGAGCGCGCGCACCTGCTGCTGGGCGGTGAGCATGCGGCTGCGCGTGCTCTCGAGACCGTCGAAGTGCGCGACGACCGCGTCGGCGGTGGCCATGGTCTCGGGTTCCTCCAGCACCATCCGCTTGTAGAGGTCGTCGACGGTCGTGATCTGCTGACCGGCCTGGATGCGGGCGAGGAGACTCATCGCCTTCGCTCCGGCCCCCGCGGCACCGATGCCGAGCACGGCATGCAGTCGCGCCGAGAACTCGCGATCGGTGGCCACGGTCTCCAGCCCCGCGGCCTTGACCGCGGCATCCGTCAGGCGCTGCGCCGCGGCGGTTTCGAGCGAGCTGAGGTCGAAGGGGCCCGTGACCGTCGCCCGCACGCGCACGGTGTCTTCGAGCAGGCGCGCGGTCGCCGGGACGTACCAGGCGCGCACGGCGGTGAAGCGCGAGCCGTCGTGGTCGAGCCACGTCATCGAGATGGCGGTCCACGTGTCGGTGCCGTCGCCGCGCAGCACCGTGAGCTTCGTGCCGTCGTCGGTCCGGGTCTCGTCGATCTTGCCGCGTCCGTAGGAGAGGATGTTGCGCTGCTCCTGGCCCCGCGGCCGCCCCACGACCGCGCCGTTGGAGGCGCCGTTGAACGGGGTCGTGTGCGGCATCATGAGCGCGACGTAGGCGTCCATGAGCGTCGACTTGCCCGACCCCGACCCGCCGCACAGCAACGTCGCGGTGGGGGCGAACCGCACGCGGTGCGCGCCGTCGTAGCCGCCCCAGTTCACCAGCTGCAGTTCGTCGGCCACCCACTGCTGACCGCGGGAGGCGGCGGGGATGAGCCCGAAGAGCGTGTCGAGCATGGTCATCGTGCCGCCTCCGTGACGCTGTCGGCATCCACGCCGTCGGTGTCGTCCGCCGTGTCGTCGAGGTCGATCGCCGCCGAGTGCGTCGACCGGTCCGCGAGCCAGTCGCGCAGTTCCCGCAGGCGCTCAGAGGAGAGCAGGATCTCCACGAGCGGGCTGATGCGGTAGCGCCCCTCGGACTCCTCCTCGATGACCCCGTCCTGGCGCAGCCGCGCGACGGCCGCGCGGATCGCCTTCTGCCGGCGCGCGGTGCTGCCGTCGGCCTCGGCGAAGTAGGTGAGCACGGTCTGCTCGATGTCCTCGATGTCGACGCGCGCCGAGGGCTCCCCGGCGGTGCTCTCGCGCTGGTAGACGGTGCGCAGGTGCACGAGCACGAGCGTCTCGGCTCGGGAGTACGCCTCGTCGCGGAGCAGGATCGGGATCTCGAGTTCGTCCGAGCGCACCTGCTCCTTGTAGGCGACGCCGCGGTCGTGGTCGACGACGAGCCGCACGAACAGGTCGTTGAGCCGCGACTCGATCGCGTGCCGGTGATCCATCAGCACGGTCCACTCGCCGCGGTTGCGATCGGCCAGCAGGAAGCGCCGCTGCAGCAGACGCACGAGCACGCGCCGGGCCTCGGGGTCGAGGACGCCCCGGTCCCCGGCGAACAGCTCGTCGGGGTCGTGCTCCATCGCGACAGGCGCGATGAACGGCTCCTCGGTCGTGGTTTCGGTCGCGGGGGCGGTGTCAGTCATGCGGGAGTTCTTTCACGGTGCTCGCGGTCACGGTGCCGAAGGCGAAGCGGCGGCTGGTGCCGTCGGGGCGGCGGGCTTCGGCGATGGAGATGTCGCCGGTCTCGGTCATGCCGTTGCGATGGGCGATCTCCAAGAGGCCCAGGAGGTCGACGGGTCGGCGGGTGTCGTCGGCGGCGCCCTCGAATGCTTCGGCGAGATCGAAACGGTCGCCCAGCGTCGCGACGTACGCCTCGAGTTCGGCGTAGCGGGGGCCGCCCCACGCGCGCGTGTCGGCATCCACGAACTCGACGTCCTCGGCTGCCGGCAGCGGCGCCGGTGCTCCGGGCGGGTGCAGGTCGCTGAGCGACTGCCGCAGGTGCCCGATGTCGGCGACGGGGAAGGTGTGCAGCGGCTCGACGCGGTCGCCGGCCTTGGAGTCCTGCATCCAGACCTGCAGCCCCGACATGACGCCGCGCAGCAGCTCGTCGACCTGCCGGTCGCGCACCGGGTCGTGGGTGCGCACCTGTGCGGTGATGACCTGGGAGGCTCGTCGCTGGGCGGTCAGCACCTCCTGCACGCCCTGCTCCACCTGCCGCCCGATGGCGTCGAGGTCGGCGCGCTGGGCGGGCGCCATCAGGCGGGAGAACGGCTGGGTGAGCAGCGTGTGCAGCTGGTCGGTGAGGCGGTCGATGTGCTCGGGGTCGCCGATGAGGCGCAGCGCCCCCTCGAACGCGCGGCCCTCGGGGGTGGCCTGCATGACGTGCCGGCCCCGCTGCAGGTACTCGCGGAGGATCTCGCCGGTGGGGCGCACGTCACGCCGCAGGTCGGCGACGACATCGCGCTGCATGGCCTTGATCGACTCGGCGACGCGGGAGAAGTCCGCGGGCAGCTCGCGGGCCAGGTGCAGCACGTTCTCGGCCTCTTCGAACAGCTGCTCGTCGTCGATGGGCTCGGCTTCGTCGTTGCGCAGCCGGGTGATCTCGGCGTCGAGGGCGTCGCGCTCGGCGAGCAGCATCGCGATGCGCTGTTCGGGGTCGGTCTCGGCGTCGCGCGCCAGTCGCTCGACGGCTTCGAGGAGGGTCCGCACGCGCGAGCGCGACACCCGGGCGCGCCCGCCGCCCGCGCGACCGGCGATGTCGAGGGCGCCGACGGCGTGGGCCGAGAGCCGGTACACCTCGACGTCATCCTCGATCTGCGGTGCCAGCCACCCCACGCGCACCCAGTGCCGGCAGATCTCGCGGGCGGTGCCTGCGGGCAGGCGCCGGTCGTCTTCGTCGTATCCGGCGGCGCGCAGTTCCTCGAGCGCCTCGCCGATCTCGGCGTGTGCGTCGGAGACGGCGACGGCGGGCCGATCGGCGGTGAACACGATCGACAGCACGGCGACCACGAACGGCGCGTGGCGAGCGTGCAGCAGATCGAGCGTCGGGTTTCGGAACGCGGCCACCGAGCGCTGATACGCGACTTCAGCGCGAGTGTTCGACATCGCAGACAAGACTAATCGACGGTCCTGACCCTGCTCGGACACGCGCGGGTGGCGCGCCCGAGCAGGGCCTCTCGGCTAGAGGCCGGATGCCGCCGGTCGCGACCGCCGGCGCAGCAGCGGAGCGCCCACGAAGGCGATGAGGCCGAGAAGGAGCAGCGTGATGCCGAGGCCCAGCGCCGGTCCCATCTCCCCGCCCGTCGCCGCCAGCTCGCCCCGCCGCAGCTCGACAGCACTGATGACGGTCACGCCGCTGTCGGCGAAGTCGAGGATGAGGTGGTGGCTGCCGTCGGGCACCGCGCTCAGGTCGAACCCGCCCCTCACGGCACCGCGATTCCACTGCACCGTCCCGATGCCGACGGGCTCCGATCGCATGTTCCCGATGATGCTCGAGCGGGATTCCTGCATCTTCTTGACGAAGTTCGTCATGGTGTCGAACGCCTCGTTGCGCTTGTTCGACAGCGACTGCAACCGGAGCATGTCCATTTGCTGGCTGTTGCCGATCGAGTCGATCATGCCTTTCAGGCGGGTGGCCAGCACCGTCGCGGCGGGGCCGGCGGTGGCGGCGGAGGCGTCGAGGAAGGGATCGGTCGTCACCCCTGCCGCGCGCACCGCCACCACGGCCGCGTCGAAGCGGGCGGTGTCGGGCGCGTTGCGGTACGCCTCGACCGCGCTGAGGGCGGCGTTGAGCTTTCCGATCTGGTCATTGCGCGCCTGGACCTCCTGGATCTGGGAGGCCAGCTGCTGGTCGAGGAGGGTGGCGCGCTGAGACTGGACCATCATCAGGGCGGTCTCGAGGTCCATGCCCACCAGCGAGATGCCGGTGGGCGAGATGCCGGTCATCCCGCCGGTCACCGGAGCGATCATGGCCTGCACCGCCGGCTGGGCGCCTGGCGCCGGCTGGCTCATCATTCCCAGCACCTGCCCGGCGCCGTTGAGGACCGGCACGGTGTTGCCGGGGCCGGCCTGGCGCACGGCGCCGAGGAGGCCGCTGAACTGGGCCGGGGACATCGAGTCGAGCGCCCGCTGGAACGTCGCGATGCCCGGGAAGACGTAGGCAGGGGCGCCCGCCGCGGGGGGCGGCGTGGGAGCGACGGTCGGCGTCGGCGTAGGACTGGGCGTAGGACTGGGCGTGGGCGTCGGAGTCGGAGTCGGAGTCGGAGTCGGAGTGGGGCTCGGTGTCACGGCCGGCTGAACGGCGAACACGCGGCGCGGCAGCAGGTCGAAGGCGCCAACTCCTGCCGGCAGCGAGAACGCTGGGTTGTCGGCGGTTTGCGGTTCGGTCAACACGTAGCCCGGAGGTGGGAGGAAGGCCAACCGGTACTGGGCGTCGGGCAGGGCGAGCGCGGGGCCGAACGCGAAAGAGCCGTCACCGCCGAGCGAAACGCGCTGCAGCTCGGTCTCGCCGAGCATGAGGACCGCGTTTCCCGCGGACAGATCGGGGATATCCTCCACGCCGTCGATCGCGGTGATGCCGCCCGTGATGTGACGGGCAGGGAGGGGCGCAACGAGCTGCACGACGTCGGTTGTGTCGGCGCGGAACTCCCGCTTCGGGAACGAGCCCTCGCCCGGGGAGATACCGTGCCACGTCGCCTCGGCCGAGAACTGGGTGGCGGCCGCCGGGTCGATGCCGAGGCTGACGACACCGTCGGCCGCGGTCAGGCCCGAGGCCACCACGACGCCCTTCGGTTCCGTGCGCACTGTGACGACCGCGCCCGGCAGCGCCTCGCTGAGCGTGTCGTCGCCGACACGGACCTCGATCGTCACGGTGTCCATCGGCGGGACAGCGGCGGCGACCAGGGGGACCGCGGTGAGGGTCAGGCCGAGCGTCGCAAGCACGGCACCCGCCGTGCGGATCCAAGCGACCAACGGGGTGGCGCGCAACATCGGCGTCATTCGGGCTCAACTCTCGGCGCTGGGGGAGCGGAAACGACGTCGGTGACGCCGAAGGCCCAACATTAGCAGTCTCTAATGTTGGGCCTTCGGCTGACCTGATCCCCTGATCAGGCGTGATCGCGCGCCCGGGTCACCGGAATTCGATCGTGGCCTTCGCGTTGTTGAGGACGACCACCGGGGTGATGGCGGGGTGACCCGCAGCGGCGATCTTCGCCCGATCGAAGCGCAGCAGCGGCGTGCCCTCGGTGACGGTCTGGCCCTTCTCGACGAGCGTTTCGAAGCCGTCGCCCTTCATCGCGACCGTGTCGATGCCCACGTGGATGAGCAGTTCCGTGCCGTCGCCGAGCACGAGCGCGATCGCGTGGCTGCTGTCGAATGTGGCACCGACCGTCGCATCGGCAGGGGCGATCACGGTGTCGCCGGTGGGTTCGATCGCCAGGCCCGGTCCCATGATCGCGTCGGCGAAGGTGGCATCGGGCACCTCGGTGAGGGGCACGACGCGGCCTTGGACGGGCTGGCGCATGCGGATGGTGGTCGGCGGAGCATCCGTGAGGACCGCCGCACCTCCCGCATCCAGTGATGCACTCGGCGCCGTGGACGCGCGCTCGGGGGCGGCGCCGGCGGGCACCTGCACCTTGCCCTCGATGATGTCCTCCATGGCATCCTTCACGAACTGCACGTTCAGCCCGTAGACGACCTGCACCGATTTGCCGCCGGGCTTCATGGTTCCCGCGGCACCGGCGCGCTTGAGCGCGGTGTCGTCGACCTTGCTGACGTCGGCGACCTCCATGCGCAACCGGGTCGCGCAGTTGTCGAGGTCGACGATGTTGTCCTTTCCGCCGAGGGCGTCGAGGAAGCGGGAGGCGGTGACGAGGTAGGCGTCGTCCTTGCTGCGGGCGTCGTACTCGGTGTCGTCCGCGAGGATGTCGTCGTCTTCGCGTCCCGGCGTCTTCAGGTTGAACCGCTTGATGAAGAAGTAGAAGACCGCGAAGTAGATGAGGAACCAGAACACGCCCATCACCGGGATGAGCCAGGGATTCTGAGCCATCGGGTTGGTCCAGCCGAGCACCAGGTCGATGAACCCGCCCGAGAACCCGAAGCCCATCCGCACCGGCAGGATCGCACTGATGGCCATCGAGATGCCCATGAACACCGCGTGCACGAGGTAGAGCACCGGAGCCAGGAACATGAACGCGAACTCGAGCGGTTCGGTGAC
Organism: Microbacterium sp. NPDC058021; assembly: GCF_042885955.1. NCBI lineage: Bacteria > Bacillati > Actinomycetota > Actinomycetes > Micrococcales > Microbacteriaceae > Microbacterium > Microbacterium sp. NPDC058021. The sequence goes on along the minus strand of NZ_JBHVRF010000007.1, from coordinate 16,105 downwards.
GCCGACGAAGAACGACGAGACGGCGCCGGAGAGCAGGATGCCGTAGGCGAGCTTCTTGCGGCGGGTCTTGGCGGTGAGGTACATCGCCAGCGCGGCTCCCGGAAGGCCGAACATCATCACGGGGAAGAAGCCCGTCATGTACTGGCCGGTGACGCCGTAGGTGCCTTCGCCGGCGAGGAAGTTGTTGAGGTCGTTGATGCCGGCCACGTCGAACCAGAAGACCGAGTTCAGGGCGTGGTGCAGGCCGACCGGGATGAGGAGGCGGTTGAGGAATCCGTAGATGCCGGTGCCGACCGGCCCCAGGGTCACGATCCACTCCCCGAAGAGGACCAGCCCGGTGTAGACGAACGGCCAGATGAAGAACAGCGCGATGGCGACGATGAGCGAGAAGCCGGCGGTCACGATGGCGACGGAGCGCTTGCCCGAGAAGAACGACAGGGCGTCGGGCAGCTTGGTGTCCTTGAACCGGTCGTAGCACCACGCGCCGATGAGGCCGCAGATGATGCCCACGAAGACGTTCTGCAGGCGCAGGAACGCCGGATCGACCTCGTTGACATCGCCGACCCCGGTGAACAGTGCGACGGTCTCCGGCTTGAGCAGTGTCGTGACCACGAGCCACGACACGAGGCCCGCGAGCGCGGCGGTACCGTCGGATTTGCTCGCCATCCCCAGCGCGATGCCCACCGCGAACAGCAGCGGCATGTTGTCCAGGAGCGCGCCGCCGGCCGCGCTCAGGAACGTCGAGACGAGGTTGGCGCCCGCCGCCGACGTGATCCAGTACCCGACGCCGGAGAGGATCGCGGCCACCGGCAGCACGGCCACCGGGAGCATGATCGATCGGCCGAGCCGCTGCAAGAACTTCATCATCTGCCTCCAGTGCGAGGGTGATCCTGTCGACCTGCGTCGTGGCAGCCGCCACGCCGCTCATCCAACCGCATGAGTCGCTGCGACTTCAATGGCGGATTCCGCAGGCGACGGGTCAGAGGGTCGAGGGTGTTGTGGCCTCGGGGCCGGCGACGCCCCCCAGCCGCTCGGCCAGGCGCTCGCGCGCGCGGCCGACGTGGACGGTGAGCAAGTCGGCCGCGGCATCGCCATCGCCGGCCTCGATGAGCTCGAGAATCCGCTCGTGCTCGGCGGCGATCAGCTCGGTCGGCAGCAGCGACGCCCCCTGCACCTGCGACATGCAGAAGACGACCTCGGAGGCGAGGGAGTCGTAGATGCCGCTCGTGCGGGAGCTGCCCAGCGCGTCGACGAGGCTGCGGTGGAAGCGCATGTCGGGGTCGACGATGTCGCGCGGCGAAGCGTCGACCAGCGCGGCGATCTCGCGGTTGGCCTGGCGGGCAGCAGGGGGCACGCGTCGTTCGGCGGCGAGCAGGCGCAGCACCTGCGCCTCGATCACGGCGCGCGTGCGATAGACGTCTCGGGCATCGTCGGGGGTGAGCCGCACGACGCGCGCCGTCTTGTGGGCGCGGCGCTCGAGCAGGCGTTCGCGCACGAGGTTCTCGATCGCCGCCTTGGCGGTCGGTCGCGCGACGTCGTAGGTCTCGGCGATCTCCACTTCGCCCAGCGCGGTGTCCGGGGTGAGCTCACCCGACAGAACGCGACGGCGGAGGTCTTCGGTCACGGCGTCGATGACCGAGACGATGGCGATGCGGGCGACCATGCTTCTCCTGCCTCCGATTCCCCGGCGATGCGGTGGAAATCCAGCATATCTACCTCGTCTGACATAGGTACTTGACTAACCTGTCTACTTGTCTAACAATGTAATTCTGACTCGCGCAATGGGCTGCGCGCCACAACCGACTCGAAGGGGAGTCCACGTGTTCCAGCAGATCCTTGATCCGGTATTCGGGTCGCTCGCGCTCTCGGCGCTCGTCGCCGTCATCCCGCTCGCCACCCTGTTCGTGCTGCTCGGCGTCTTCCGCGTGAAGGCGTGGAAGGCGGCCCTGGTCGGGCTCGTCCTGTCGATCGTCCTGGCGGTGCTGGTGTGGCGGATGCCGCCGCTGCAGACGCTCAGCGCGACGGCCGAGGGGGCTCTGTACGGCATCGTCCCGATCCTGTGGATCCTCGTGAACGCGCTGTGGGTCTACCGGCTCACCGTCGTCACCGGCTGGTTCGAGGTGCTGGGCGACCGCATCCGCGCGATCAGCGACGACCAGCGCATCCTCGCGATCCTCATCGCCTTCTGCTTCGGCGCGCTGCTGGAATCGCTCGCCGGCTTCGGTGCACCCGTCGCGATCTCGATCGCCATGCTGGTGGCGGCGGGCATGAAGCCGCTCAAGGCCGCGATCGTCTCGCTCCTGGCCAACACCGCGCCCGTGGCGTTCGGGGCGATGGCGGCCCCCATCATCGCGCTGTCGGGCGTGACCGGCATCGACGTGCACCTGCTGTCGCAGATGGCCGGTCGTCAGACGCCGTTCCTCGCCGTCTTCGTGCCGCTGATCCTGGTGTTCATCGTCGACGGCGTGCGCGGCGTCCGACAGACCTGGCCGGTCGCCGTGGTCGCCGGCATCGCGTTCGCGGCGTCGCAGTTCGTCACCGCCAACTTCATCGCCGTCGAGATCACGGACGTCGTGGCCTCCGTCGTCACCGTCATCGCGGTGCTGGTGATGCTGCGGTTCTGGAAGCCGTCGAGCACCCTCGTCTTCGACGCCGAGGACCGGGAGGCGGGAGCCGCATCCGCCTCGCGTGCGGCGGCCACCGGCCCGACGCGCACCGGGTCCGGAACGGGCCTGCAGGTCACCGAGGCGGTGAAGGTGGACACCACCACCCGCACCCGCGGCAACCTCACCTGGAACGCCGTCCTGCCCTACGTCGTGATCATCGTGGTGTTCTCCATCGCGCAGATCCCCGTGGTCAAGCAGTTCCTGGCCAGCGCCGTCACCCTCGTCTTCCCCTGGCCGGGCCTCGAGATCGTCAACGCCGCGGGCGACCCGGTGGCGACCACCTTCTCGCTCAACGTGATCGGCACCGGCGGCACGCTGCTGCTGCTGTCGGGCGTCATCGTCGCGCTCGCCTATCGCATCCGCCCGAAGGACGCCCTGGTCGCCTACGGCCACACGCTGCACCAGCTGCGCTTCACGATCGTCACCGTCGTGGCGGTGCTCGCCCTGGCCTACGTCATGAACCTCTCCGGTCAGACCCAGAGCCTCGGCGCCGCGCTCGCGGCGACCGGCGGGTTCTTCGCCCTGCTGTCCCCGGCGATCGGCTGGCTCGGGGTCGCCATCACCGGCTCCGACACGTCGTCCAACGCGCTGTTCGGACTGCTCCAGGTGACCGCCGCGGAGAAGGCCGGGCTCGACCCCATCCTCATGGCCGCCACCAACTCCTCGGCGGGCGTCCTCGGCAAGATGCTCTCCCCGCAGAACCTCGCCGTCGCCGCGGCCGCCGCCGGGATGGCGGGCAAGGAGGGCGACCTGTTCCGCAAGCTCATCTGGTGGAGCCTGGGGCTGCTGGTGGTCTTCACCGGCTTCATCTACCTGCAGTCCACCGTGCTGGCGTGGATGGTGCCGACACCGTGAGCACCATCACCCCCGGCACTCGCACCCCCGGCATCGCCCTCGAAGGCCGCGTCCCCGACGCCGTCGCCGCGGCGGTGGGCGAGGCATCCCGCATCAAGACCCGGGCGATCGACCGGGTGGCCTACGCCAGCGACGCCTCGCACTTCCTGCTCACCCCCCACGCGGTCGTCGTGGCCGAGGACGCCGCCGAGGTGGCGCGGGTGCTGCGCGCCGCGAGCGCGGCAGGCTCCCGGGTGACCTTCCGCTCGGGCGGCACGAGCCTGTCGGGACAGTCGTCGGGCGACGACCTGCTCGTCGACACGCGCCAGGGCTTCCGCCGCATCGAGGTGCTCGACGGCGGTCTGCGTGTGCGCGTGCAGCCGGGAGCGACCGTGCGACAGGTGAACATGCGGCTGCTGCGCCACGGGCGCCGGCTCGGGCCCGACCCCGCGAGCGAGGCGGCCTGCACGATCGGCGGCGTCGTGGCGAACAACTCCAGCGGCATGGCCTGCGGCATCACCGAGAACACCTACCGCACGCTGGAGTCGCTCGTGTTCGTGCTGCCGTCGGGCACGACCGTCGACTCCGCCGCGCCCGACGCCGACGCGCGCCTCAGGGCGAGCGAGCCCGAGCTGTTCTCGGGCCTCGTGCGACTGCAGCGTCGCGTGCGCGAGAACCCGCAGTCGGTCGCGATCATCGCCCGCCAGTTCTCGATGAAGAACACGATGGGCTACGGCGTCAACGCGTTCTGCGACTTCGACTCACCGGTGCAGGTGCTCACGCATCTGCTGATCGGCAGCGAGGGCACCCTCGCGTTCATCGCCGAGGCCACCTACCGCACCGTGCCGATCCAGCCCAAGGCGACCACGGCGCTCGCCGTCTTCGCGACGCTCGACGACGCCACCCGCGCCCTGCCCGACCTCGTCGCGACTGGGGCGGCGACCCTCGAGCTGATGGATGCCACCAGCATCCGGGTCGGGCAGTCGTTCGCCGATGCGCCGGCGCAGATCCTCGGGTTCGACGTCGCCGCCGAGGCCGCGCTGCTGGTGGAGTACCAGGGCGCCACCGATGAGCAGGTGGCCGCCCTCACCGCGCAGGGAGCGCGGGTGCTGGGGGATGCGCCGTTGCGCGCCCCCGCGGCGTTCTCGTCGGACCCGGTCGCCCGCGCCACGGCGTGGAAGCTGCGCAAGGGCCTCTACACGTCGGTGGCCGGCGCCCGGCCCACCGGTACGACGGCGCTTCTGGAGGACGTCGTCGTGCCGGTGCCCGCGCTCGCCACCACCTGCGAGGCGCTGCAGGAGCTGTTCGAGCGGTACGGCTACCGCGACAGCGTGATCTTCGGGCACGCGAAGGACGGCAACATCCACTTCATGCTCACCGACCGCTTCGAGGGCGACGCGGCGATGGGGCGCTTCGTCGGCTTCACCGACGAGATGGTCGATCTCGTGCTGGATGCCGGCGGCAACCTGAAAGCCGAGCACGGCACCGGGCGCGTCATGGCGCCGTATGTCCGGCGTCAGTACGGCGATGAGCTGTACGACGTCATGCGCGAGCTGAAGCGGCTCTGCGACCCCACCGGCATCCTCAACCCCGGCGTCATCATCGACGACGGCACCGATGCGCACCTGCGGGACATCAAGCTGCCCGAGCCGGTCGAAGTGGAGGTCGACCGCTGCGTCGAGTGCGGCTACTGCGAGCCGGTGTGCCCCTCGAAGGACCTCACCCTCACCCCCCGGCAGCGCATCGTGGTGCGCCGCGGGATGGCGCGGGCCGAGGCCGCCGGCGACACCGCGCTCGCCGCGGCGCTGGAGCGCGACTACGACTACGACGGCGTGCAGACCTGCGCCGTCGACGGCATGTGCGTCACCGCCTGCCCCGTGCTCATCAACACGGGCACGCTCGTCAAGCGACTGCGCCGCGAGCAGCAGAACCCCGTGCTCGCCGCCGGCTGGAAGACCGCGGCGCGGGCCTGGGGGCCGGTGACGCGGGCCGGGTCCCTCGCGCTGAGTGCGGCCGACGTCGTGCCGGCCGGGCTCGTCGGCGCCGTCACGACGGTGGCGCGGGCGGTGCTCGGCACCGACACGATGCCCGGCTACACCGCGGACCTGCCCGGCGGCGGGGCGAAGCGACGGTCGAAGGTCGGCTGTCTCGGCGGCGGCGACGAGGCACCGCTGGCGGTGTACCTGCCGGCGTGCGTCAACAGCATGTTCGGGCCCGCGGGCGACGGCATCGGGGTGACCGAGGCGTTCACCCGGCTCGTGGAGCGGGCGGGCGTGCGCGTGATCGTCCCCGAGGGCATCGAGGCGCTGTGCTGCTCGACGCCCTGGACCTCCAAGGGCTACACCGGCGGCCGCGACGTCATGGCCCGGCGCGTCGTCGACGCCGTACGGGACGCCTCCGACCACGGCGAGCTGGTCATCGTCAGCGACGGGGCGAGCTGCACGGAGGGCTTCGCGCACATCTTCTCCGATGCCGGGCTCGCCTACCGCACCGAGGATGCCGTCGACTTCGTCGCCCGCGTCGTGCTGCCCCGGCTCGGCGAGGTGGCGCCGATCGTGGCGTCGCTCGTGCTGCATCCCACATGCTCGTCCACGCAGATGGGGCTGAACCCCGCGCTGCAGACGGTCGGCGCCGCCGTCGCCTCGACCGTGACGGTGCCGGACGCGTGGGGCTGCTGCGGCTTCGCCGGTGACCGGGGCATGCTGCACCCCGAGCTGACCGCGTCGGCCACGGCCGCGGAGGCCGCGGAGGTGCGGGCTCTCGACGCCGAGGCCCACGCCTCGTGCAACCGCACGTGCGAGATCGGAATGACGCGCGCCACGGGCAAGGAGTACCGGCACGTGCTGGAGCTGCTGGAGGAGGCGACGCGCCCGCGCGGCACGTGAGGCCGTCAGGACGGGCTGGTGACCCCCAGGAACCGGATGAACACCGCGATCCAGCCGAAGACCAGCGCGAAGACGATGATCTCGAACGCGGTCAGCGAGAAGTACCCCACGACGAACAGCGCCAGTGAGGCCAGCGTCGCGCCCGCGTACACCCACGACACGACGAAATAGGTGCGCGGCATCCCGCGCAGCAGGCTCGGACCGCTGAACAGCAGCACGAGGTACATCGCCGCCATGCCGGAGGCGGACACGTTGTGCAGCACCGGGTTGGTGTGGAACGGGAAGATCCCGACGCCGGCGAGCATGATGCCCATGACGACGAAGAGCGTCGAGACCACCCGAGGCGCCCGCGTCTTGGTGAGCACGCCGCGCTGCACCAGCTCGGACATGTCGTGGGAGATGTAGACGGCGAAGGTCGTCACGAGCAGTCCGCCGGCGATGAGCGTGCCGTTGAAGATCTGGCTCGATGGGTCGGCGAACGTGCCGAGGTGGCTGAAATGCACCCGCCACCACTGCGGGTCGGGTGAGGTGACCATCGAAGTCAGCACGCCGATCACGACGAAGGCCATGAGCAGCGTCGACATGCGCTGGGTGCCCATGTGCGCCGCCGAGAGATAGGTGATGTACACCGTCACCCCCAGCGTCACCGCCATCAGCACGACCGCCCAGAACGGGATCACGGGCAGCCCGATGAACCCCGCCGCCAGCACGCGGTACAGCGCGAAGGTGGCCAGGAACGCCAGCACCGCATGCACGATCACCACCGAGACGGTGTTGACGATGTACTTCCACGGCGGCAGCTCGCGCCGCCACTCCTGCCCCGGCCGGTCGCGCGCGCGCCAGTAGCCCAGCGTCGACGCGACCGCGGCGACGATCGCGCTGCCGACGGCGGCGAACGGTGCGAACGGCGCGTCGCCGCCCAGTCCGAGCGCCGGGACCAGCAGGGCCACGAGCAGGCCGTAGAGGCCGCCGATCGCTCCCGCGCCGAGGGACAGATACACCGCGTCGGACTCGGCGCGCCGCGTGGTCAGCGTCGCGCCGGCCACGGGCAGTGCGGCGGCTTCACGGGAACGCGTCATGCGGAGATTCTGGACCTCCGGCCTCCCGGGCGTGGTCACCCGTCCCGGGTGATCTCGCCGGCTCCCGGTGTCAGGCCGTGGGCAGCTTCACCGTGCCGGTGCCCGGGTGCTCGCGCGGCATCCGGTCGCGGTCGTAGGTGATGTCGGTGAAGCCGTGGGGCTTGGGCTTGCCCTCGTCGTCGAGACTGACGAACACGATCTTCTCGATCGTGAGGATGCGCTGGCGCGTGATCATGTTGCGCACGACGGCCCGCATGGTCAGCGACGTGCGGCCGAAGTGCGTGGCCGTCAGCCCCATCTCGACCAGGTCGCCCTGCAGGGCGGAGGCTTCGAAGTTGATCTCCGAGATGAACTTCGTCACCACGCGGTAGTTGCCCAGCTGCAGGATCGCGTAGATCGCCGCTTCCTCGTCGATCCAGCGCAGCAGGCTCCCGCCGAACAGTGTGCCGTTCGCGTTGAGATCCTCCGGGCGCACCCATTTGCGGGTGTGGAAGTTCACGCCCTCCTCGGACCAGTACCAGGAACCTTCAGCCTTGCTCATCCTGCAACGCTACCCGCGCCGCCTGAGTCCTCACTGGGGCAGGGCCGTATCGCGGTGCGCAGGAGTAGTGTGACCCGACGTGAACCAGGACACCGAGCGTTACCACCGCCTCCGCTGGTGGGGTCTGGCGGCCATCTCCGTCGCCGTCGCACTCATCATCATGGACTCCACGATCGTCTCGGTCGCGGTGCCCAGCATCGTCGAGTCGCTCGATCTGACCACCACCCAGATCCAGTGGGTGCAGGAGGTCTACACCCTCGTCTTCGCCGCGCTGCTGATGGTGTGGGGCACGACGAGTGACCGTCTCGGTCGCCGCCGGCTGCTCGTCATCGGCGTCGTGGTGTTCGTCGCCTCGAGCATCCTCTGCGCCTTCGCCCCCGACGGCACGTGGCTCATCGCCGCCCGCGCCCTGCAGGGCGTCGGCGGCTCGATGATCCTGCCGACGACGCTTGCTCTGCTGAACGCCACGTTCCGCGGCAAGGAGCGCGGCATCGCGTTCGCGGTATGGGGAGCCACGATCGGATCGATGGCCGCGGTGGGACCCGTGCTCGGCGGCTGGCTCACGAGCGCGTTCTCGTGGCACTGGGCCTTCTGGATCAACCTGCCCTTCGGTGTCGCCGTCATCATCGGCGTCATGCTCTGCGTTCCCGAGTCCCGCCAGCGCGACGCCGGCCGTTTCAGCGACTGGATCGCCGTGGGCACGTCGGTCCTCGGGTTCGGCCTGCTCGTGTTCGCCCTCATCGAGGGGCGCGCCTACGGGTGGTGGGAGGCCACGGATTCGGCGCCGTTCAGCCTCGGCGGGTTCAGCGTGATCCCGGTGATCTTCGTGCTGTCGATCCTGGTGCTCGCGGCCCTGGTGTGGCGGGAGCGCCGCCGGGTGGCCGCTCAGAAGTCGGTGCTCATCGACGTGTCGCTGTTCCGCATCGGCACCTTCGCGAACGGCAACATCACCGCCCTGACCGTCTCGCTCGGTGAGTTCGGGCTCATCCTCTCGCTGCCGCTGTGGTTCCAGTACGCCCGGGACATGAACGCCCTGGAGGCCGGGCTCGCGCTGCTGCCGCTCGCGGTCGGCTCGTTCCTCGCGAGCGGGTCGATCCAGTCGCTGTCCAAGCGGCTGTCGCCGGTGCAGATGGTGCGTCTGGGCGTCATCCTCGAGATCGTCTCGCTCGCCGCCCTCGCCCTGCTCATCCGCCCCGACTCCACCCTGTGGGTCACCGGCGTTCCCCTGTTCTTCTACGGCATGGGGGTGGGCTTCGCCACGGCGCAGCTGACCCAGCTCATCCTCGTCGACGTGCCGGTGGAGAAGTCGGGCCAGGCCTCTTCGGTGCAGTCCACCTCGCGCCAGGTGGGTTCCGCCCTCGGTATCGCCGTGCTCGGCACCGCGCTGTTCACGACCCTGCGCCTCGGCACCGAAGCGCGCCTGAGCGACGAGATCGCGGCGGATCCGAAGGTGGGGGAGCTCGTGGATGCCGTCTCCACCTCCGCCGGCGCCCTCATCGGAAAGCTGAGCGAGAACCCGGCCACCGAGCCCATCGCCACGGCCGCCCGCGACGCGCTGACGCAGGGCGTCTCGGTGGCGGCCTGGGTCGCGGTGGGCGCGCTCGTCTTGGGCCTGCTCACGACCATCCCCCTCGGGCGGCGTGCCCGGGAGGAGGCCGTCGCAGCTCCGCCTGCGCCGGCGGCGTCCCCGGCGGTCGACGGCAGCGGTCAGTAGATCGACGCGTAGAGCTGCTCGATCTGCTCGACCGTGACCTCGCGGGGGTTCCCGCCGCGGCAGACGTCGTCGTACGCGGCCTGGGCGAGCGCCGGCAGGTCCTCCTCCTTCGCGCCCACGTCGCGCAGCGACGTGGGGTTCCCGAGCTCGTGGATCAGGTGCACGACGGCATCCACGGCCGCTGTGCGCGCCCGGTCGATCGACATGCCCGCGGCATCCGTCACGCCGAACGCCTGCGCGATCGCCCGGAACTTCTCGCCCGTGGCCTGCGCGTTGAACGCCATGACCGGCGCCAGCAGGATGCCGTTGGCCACCCCGTGCGGGGCGGCGTAGAACCCGCCGAGCGGGTGCGCCATGGCGTGCACGAGACCGAGGCCGACGTTGGAGTAGCCCATGCCGGCGATGTACTGGGCGAGCGCCATCTGCTCGGCCGCCTGCGGATCGCCGTCCACGCTCGCGCGCAGCGACGAGGCGATCAGCTCGATGGCCTTCAGGTGGAACATGTCCGACAGTTCCCATGCGGCGCCGGTGGTGTAGCCCTCGATCGCGTGCGTCAGCGCGTCGAGCCCGGTGGCGACCTTCAGCGCTCGGGGCGCGTCGGCCATCATCTCGGCATCCACGATCGCCAGGACCGGGATGTCGTGCGGGTCGACGCAGACGAACTTGCGGCGGCGCTCGGGGTCGGTGATGACGTAGTTGATCGTCGTCTCCGACGCGGTGCCTGCGGTCGTGGGGATCGCGATGATCGGGACGGACGGGTGCTTCGTGGGCGCGACGCCCTCGAGGGAGCGCACGTCGGCGAACTCGGGATTGCGGGTGATGATGCCGATCGCCTTGCAGGTGTCCTGCGGTGAGCCGCCGCCGATCGCGATGAGCACGTCGGCACCCACCTCGGCGAACGCCGCGACGCCGTCGGTGACGTTCTGGATCGTCGGATTCGGCACGACGTCGGGGTACAGCTCGTACGGGAACCCGGCTTCATCGAGCAGGGTGAGCACGCGCTGCACGATGCCGGCCTCGACGAGCACCGGATCGGTGACGATGAACGCCTTCGTGAAGCCGCGTCGGCCGAGCTCCTCGGGGATCACGCCGATCGCGCCGGCACCGAAGTACGCCATCTGATTCCACACCATGCGATTGACCATGCTTCAGCGTAGCGCTGTGGTCAGACCACGCGCAGGAGGGGTGGCCGTGTTTACCCGGCGCTCACGCGGGCAGGAAGTACTCGCGGGCGAGCGGGGCGATCTCGAGGTGCTCGGCGTCGGCGCGTGTGATCCACCGCAGCTCCGCGATCTCCGCGGCGGCCTCGGGCTGCTGCGCGCCGATGTCGGCGGCGAAGACGTCGGCCACCACCTCGAACCCGGGCTCGTTGGCTGCGGGCGCGGCGAACGCGCCGAGCGAGCGCAGCCGATCGGGCGCGACGCGGATGCCGATCTCCTCGGCAAGCTCCCGGCTGAGGGTCTCGGCCGGCGTCTCTCCGGGCTCCGGCTTGCCGCCCGGCTGCATGAACGCCGTCGTCCCGGTCTTGCGCACCACGAGCAGCCGGCCGGCGTCGTCGAGGATGACCGCGGCCGACACGTGGATGCGGCGGACGGCGGCGTGATCGGCGGGGGTGGGGGTCACCGTGGCACGGTAACAGGTTTCCCCCATGCGGCCCGACGTAGAATCCCTTGTGCCCCCTGCGACTTCCTCCGTGTCCACCCTGCCCTCCAGTGGCATCGATCCCGCGGAGCTGGAGATCACCCTCCGGGTGCTCGCGAGCATGGATCAGGTCGATCAGAGCCACCCCGACTACGTCGCCGTGCGCCAGGCCACCGCCGCGATGTTCAAAGCCGTCAAGAAGGTGCGCCGCCGCGAGATCCGCGACGCGATCGCCGAGGCCGACCGTGCCGTGGTGGCCGCCACCGCGACCGGCGCCCCCGATCGCATCGACGACGAGACGCGCGGCATCCCCATCTCCACCGCGACGACGGCCCCGACCGCCGGGACCCTGCTGAAGGCGCGCGGCTGCTACATCTGCAAGCAGCCGTACACGGTGGTCGACGCGTTCTACCACCAGCTGTGCCCGACCTGCGCGGCCATGAGCCACGCCAAGCGCGACGCGCGCACCGACCTCACCGGCCGACGCGCGCTGCTCACCGGTGGGCGCGCGAAGATCGGCATGTACATCGCGCTGCGGCTGCTGCGCGACGGCGCGCACACCACCATCACGACCCGCTTCCCGCGCGACGCGGTGCGCCGGTTCAGCAGCCTGCCGGATGCCGCCGAGTGGCTCCACCGCCTGAAGATCGTCGGCATCGACCTGCGCGATCCCGCCCAGGTGATCGGGCTGGCCGACGACGTGGCCGCCGCGGGGCCGCTGGACATCCTCATCAACAACGCCACCCAGACGGTGCGCCGCTCGCCCGGCGCCTACCAGCCGCTGGTGGATGCCGAGCTCGCACCGCTGCCCGACGGACCGCTGCCGGAACTCATCACGTTCGGTCACACCAACGACCGGCATCCGCAGGCTCTGGAGCGCTCGGTGAGCGCGCACCCCATCCTCGCGGCGGCCGCATCGCGGGCGGACGAGCTGACCGAGCAGGCGATGGCGGCGGGGTCGAGCTCGCTCGAGCGCCTCGCCGCCGGCACCGCGATCGACGCCGGTGGGCTCATCCCCGACCTCGAGGGCATCAACTCCTGGACCCAGCGCGTGGAGCAGGTCGACCCGCTCGAGATGCTCGAGGTGCAGCTGGCGAACACGACGGCGCCCTTCCTGCTGGTGTCCAAGCTGCGCCCGTCGCTCGCGGCGAGCGAGGCGCGGCGCACCTACATCGTCAACGTCAGCGCCATGGAGGGCGTCTTCGGTCGCGGGTACAAGGGCCCCGGGCATCCACACACGAACATGGCCAAGGCCGCCGTGAACATGCTCACCCGCACCAGCGCCCGCGAGATGTTCGAGAACGACGGCATCCTCATGACGAGCGTCGACACCGGCTGGATCACCGACGAGCGCCCGCACCCCACCAAGGTGCGCCTCGCGGAGGAGGGCTTCCACGCCCCCCTCGACCTCGTCGACGGCGCCGCGCGCGTGTACGACCCGATCGTGCGCGGCGAAGCGGGCGAGGACCTCTTCGGCGTGTTCCTGAAGGACTACGCGCCCGGCTCATGGTGAGACTGCCCGCCCCCGGTCGCCGCGTCGTGGTGCGCTACCTGCTGTCGAGCGGCCAGGCCACCGACGCGCTGGGCGAGCTGCTGAGCGCGGATGCCACGACGGTCGTCGTCGACGGCAAGCGGGGGATCGAGCGCATCGCGGTGGCCGACATCGTGGCCGCGAAGGAAGTGCCGCCGCCGCCCGCACCGCGCCCGCGCGCGCAGTAGCCGGTCACCGGGCGCCCGCGCCCGCCGCGCACAACGTCGCCATTCCGCCCCGTTTTCGGTGCTGCGGGGGCGGTTCGGGGGATCCCGGCGCCGGATCGGCGACACGGTGCGTGCGCGAGGCGGGTGCCCCGGCGGCCGATGCGGCGTAGCGTGGGGTCAGCGGGTGTGCGGGAGGAATCATGCAAGCGCTGGTGGTCTATGAGTCGCTGTGGGGCAACACCGAGGCGGTCGCGCGGGCGATCAGCCACCGCTTCTCCTCGACGATGGCGGTGGAGCTCGTCGTTTCGGATGCCGCGCCGCCGGACTTCACGGACGTGGATCTGCTGGTGGTCGGGGGGCCGACCCACGCGTTCTCGATGACCCGCGCCACGACCCGCCAGGACGCGGTTGCGAACCAGGGCGCACCGCGCGCACCGGTGCGCGGCATCCGCGAGTGGCTCGCTGACCTGGACCGACCGGCGACCCCGACGCGTGCGGCGACCTTCGACACGCGCACCGACAAGCCGCGCCTGCCGGGCTCGGCCGCGCGCGCGGCGGCGAAGCGGTTGAGCAGGCTGGGTTTCGACCTGATCGGCGAGCCGATGTCGTTCCGCGTGAGCGGGTACGGCGGGCCGCTGCTCGACGGCGAACTCGAGCGCGCCGCCGCGTGGGCGACGCAGCTCACGACGGAGCTGCCGCCGCACTGACGCGCCGCACGGCGGCGTGCAGAGTCAGGCCGAGGCCGGCTCGCCCACCCGCTCGGTCGCGTGCGTGCCGGCCTGCCACGTGAGGTAGCCGCCGTCGAGGTTGCGCACCCGGCGCCCGCACTGGGCCAGGATGCGCGCGGCGGTGTGACCGCGCTGCCCGACCTGGCAGTGCACGATGAGGTCGCCGTCCGGCAGCGCGTCGACGCCGTCGCGGAGCGTGTCGAGGGGGATGTTGACGCTCCCGGGGATGGCGCCGCCCTCGTACTCCTGGGGCGAGCGCACATCGATCAGGGTGGCCCCCGCCGCCATCGCGGCCGGCAGTTCGTGCCACTGGAGGGTGTCCGTCACGCCGCTGGCGAGGTTGTCGGCGATGTAGCCGACCATGTTCAGCGGGTCCTTCGCGGAGGCGTACTGCGGAGCGTAGGCCAGCTCCAGCTGCGCGAGCTCGACGGCGGGGAGCCTGGCATGCATCGCGGTCGCGATCACGTCGATGCGCTTGTCGACGCCGCGGCCGCCGACGATCTGCGCTCCGAGGATGAGACCCGTGTCGGGGTCGACCATGACCTTCATCGCCATGCGCTCGGCGCCCGGGTAGTACCCGGCGTGGTCGGTGGGGTGGGTGTGGATCACGCGGTGCGCGCGCCCCGCGGCGGTGAGCCGCTGCTCGCTCCATCCGACGAGGGCGATCGTGAGGTCGAACAGCCCGACGATCGCGGTGCCGAGAGCGGGGGATGCCGCGGCCGGCGGGGCGTCGAGGTGACCGGTCTCCCAGCCGATGACGTCGGCGGCGGCGCGACCGTGACGGTTCGCCAGGCCCGCCATCGTGACGAGGGTGGGTTCGGACGAGACGGCATCCGTCTTCTCCGCCGCGTCGCCGACGGCGAAGACGCGGGGGTCGTCGGTGCGGTGGTGGCCGTCGACCGCGATGCCGCCCGAGGGGCCCAGACGCAGGCCCGCGGCGGTCGCGAGGTGTGCCGCCGGGCCGATGCCGCGCGCGTCGATCACGAGCTGTGCGGTGATGTCGGCACCGTCGGACAGGGTGACGCCCGTCGGGGTGAGCCCGGTGACGGTCGTGCCGGTGCGCAGGTCCACGCCGTGGCGGGCGAGTTCGTCGGCGACGGGGGAGGCCATCTCGGGGTCGAGTGGGCTGAGCGGGTGGGCTCCGCGCTGCACGAGCGTGACGGCGAGGCCGCGGCGCACGAGGTTCTCGGTGGCCTCCAGCCCGATGAATCCGGCGCCCATGACCACGGCGCGCGCCGCGGTGGCGGCGGGGAGCGAGGCGAGCACGTCGGTGACGCGATCGACGTCCTCGATCGAGCGCAGCGTGACGACCGGCGGGGCGTCGCCGGCGGCCGGCGTCGTCTGCAGCGGGGTGCCGCCCATCGCGAGGATCAGGTAGTCGTACGCCTCGGTGAGCGTGGTGCCGGTGCGGGAATCACGGGCGGTCACGGTGCGCGCCTCGCGGTCGATGGCCGTGACGTCCTGCTCGGTGCGGACGTCGAGAGCGAATCGCGACCGCAGCGACTGCGGTGTCTGCAGCAGCAGGGAGGAGCGCTCCTCGATCACGCCGCCCACGTGGTAGGGCAGGCCGCAGTTGGCGAAGCTGACGTGCCGGCCACGCTCGAACACGACGATCTCTGCCGACTCGTCGAGGCGACGCAGGCGCGTGGCCGCTGACATACCGGCGGCGACGCCGCCGACGATGATGATCCGCGTGGCCATGTCAGCGGTCCCCGAGTCGGCGTGCGGGCAGGCCCGCACGCTTCTGGACGCTATGACGCTGGGTCCTCGGTCGACGCATTCCGGTTCTCCGTTCCTCGAAGGGGAATAATACCCCCAGGGGTATCCTCATCCAGGTGGCGCGGTGATGCAAATCGAGTGGACTGATCAGAGGGTGCGCGCAGGGAGTTCCGGCGGTGATGTCGAGTCGGCCGCGCCTCGTTCGACGTGAGAGTGCGGGCGTGCCGTGCGCTCGGCGGGAGGCGGCCATGGACCAGGGGCGAACACCGACCATCGAAGACGTCGCTGCGGCGGCCGGAGTCTCGAGATCGACCGTGTCGCGCGTCATCAACGACGACGAGAGGGTGAGTGCGCGGGTGCGGACCCAGGTGCGGCGTGCGATCTCCGACCTCGCGTATTCGCCGAACCCGGCGGCGCAGGCACTCGCGCGGGGCGGGCGACGGGGCGGTGCTGCGGGGGTCGCGTGAGGGTCGCGAGATTCCATGGCCTCCTCCCCAGTGGGGTATTTTGCGGGTTGTCCACAACGTGGGTTGATCTGGGTTTTCCGGGCTCTCAATGTCGGTGGGGGTCGGCAGGATGGGGGTATGAACAGTTCCCCGA
>NZ_JBHVRF010000006.1:0-312196 GCF_042885955.1 Microbacterium sp. NPDC058021 | reverse complement strand
ATCCAAAGGAATCTCACCCGGTAAAAACCGGGACGAGGTTATTTGGCATTTGACAAGTGCACGCTGTTGAGTTCTCAAGGATCGGATGCTCCTGCCGCTCAGCCTCACGACTGGCCTGCAGGGCAACTTCTCTATCTTACCCATCTCGTCTCGCTTGTCAAATCGACCAGCAGTTGAGGTGGGCAGTTCCATCCGTGTCAGAAGACGTCCGATCCGAAGATCGAGGAGGATGGAGTGTTGCCGCTTGAGGGGTGCGGGGCCTTCGGCCTCTCCGCTGTTCCCTGTGGGGCCAACAGAGAAAACATTACGTCGATCTCGGCGACTGGGCAAATCGAGCTGGGATCCCGGGTGTGTCGCGCGTCATTCCGCGGCCAGGAGCACCCGCAGCCCTTCCACGAGCATGGCTCCCCCACTCGCGGCGAGGGCCTGCGAGACGGCGGACTGCGTGATGCCCTCCCGGTCGGCGAGCTCCCGCTGGGTGCGGCCGAGGCACCGGCCGTAGACGAGACGCCGCGTGCGCTCCGCCATGGTGCTCACCAGCTGATCGCGGGACAGGAACGACGCATTCGCGAGGCGCACGGCATCCCGCGTCTGGGCGTCGGCATCCTCTGCGGCGACCACCCACGTGCGCGCATTCGGGAGCGACCGACTCTGCTTGCGATGCACCAGATCGATGGCCTCGCGCGCCGCCCACCACGCCGGCCCCTCCGCGATCGTGCCGACAGCCACCGACGGCACGTCGGACAGTTCGCCGATCCCCACGCCGAAGCGGCATTCGATGCCGTCGGGCAGCGCCAGTCGCACGAGCAGCAGTGCCGCCGACGCCGTGAGGAGCGAGGGGTACACGCCCTGCAGCTCATCCCCCACGATGGGGCGCAAGGGCCGCACCGCCAAGGGCACGTCGGCCTCGACCCGGGTGATCGCCTCGTCCAGCTCCCGCTGCGCCGCCGCGCGATCGCGCAGGCGACGGGATCCGACGATGTCTGCGATCACGGCGGCGGTCATGGCATAAGCATAACCCTTATCTCCGCGAGATATCAGCCCTGCGCTTATTCAGCGGAGTCCCACTGCGTGGGCTGCGGCCTGCGCGCGGGCGACGAGCTCGGCTCGCTGCTCGGCGACGCGCACCGGTGCGGTGCCGCCGACGCCGTCGCGGCTGGCGACGGACCCTTCGAGCGAGAGCACTTCCCGCACCTCGGGGGTGAGCGCCTCCGACACCTCGGCGAGCAGATGATCGCTGGCCTCGTGCAGTTCGATGCCCCGCTGCTCGCACGCCTGCACGAGCGCGCCGGAGATCTCATGCGCGTCGCGGAAGGGCACTCCGCGCTTGACGAGCCACTCCGCCACGTCGGTCGCGAGCGAGAAGCCCTGCGGTGCCAGCTCGGCCATGCGCTCGGTGTGGAACCGGAGGGTGGCGACCATGCCGGCGAAGGCGGGCAGCACGACCTCGAGCGTCGCGATGGAGTCGAAGACGGGCTCCTTGTCCTCCTGCAGGTCGCGGTTGTACGCCAGCGGTAGGGCCTTGAGCGTCGCGAGCAGACCCGACAGGTTGCCGATGAGCCGCCCGGCCTTGCCGCGCGCGAGCTCGGCGATGTCGGGGTTCTTCTTCTGCGGCATGATGCTCGACCCCGTCGAGTAGCCGTCGTCGAGGGTCACGAACCCGAACTCGCGGGTGTTCCAGATGATGATGTCCTCCGCGAACCGGGAGACATCGACGCCGATCATGGCGGTGATGAACGCGAACTCCGCGACGACGTCGCGTGCGGCGGTGCCGTCGAGGGAGTTCTCCGCGGGGCGGGCGAGTCCCAGCTCATCGGCGACGAGCTGCGGGTCCAGCCCCAGCGTCGCTCCGGCGAGCGCTCCCCCGCCGTACGGCGAGACGCTGGCGCGCGCCGTCCAGTCGCGGAGGCGCTCGAGGTCGCGTACGAGCGGCCATGCGTGGGCCTGCAGGTGGTGCGCCAGCAGGATGGGCTGCGCGTGCTGCAGGTGGGTGCGTCCCGGCATGATCGCCGCGGGGTGCGCCTCCGCCTGCGCGACGATGGCGTCGATGACCTGCAGCAGCTCGTGCGCGATCAGCCGTGCGTGGTCGAGCAGGTACAGCCGCACGAGGGTCGCGATCTGGTCGTTGCGGCTGCGTCCGGCGCGCAGCTTTCCGCCCAGTTCCGGTCCGACCTCCGCGATGAGCGCGGTTTCCAGCGCGCCGTGCACGTCTTCGTCGGTCGGCGAGGCGACGAGGGTGCCGTCCTGCACGGCGGCGGCGAGCGCGTCGAGCCCCGCGTGCATTCGGGCCTCCTCATCCGGCGTGAGGTACCCGGCGGCGGCGAGCGCCTTCGCGTGGGCGTGGGAGCCGGCCAGATCGTAGAGCGCGAGCGCCCAGTCGAAATGCGTCGACCGGCTCAGCGCCACCAGCTCCGGCGACGGGCCCGAACTGAATCGGCCGCCCCACAGTGCGCCCTCGTTCGTGCCTTCGCTCTTGGATCCGCTCACTCCCCTAGCCTACCGGGGGGACGACGGTCCCCCGGGGACGAGCACCCGGCACAGCCAGGCGACCAGGCGTTCGAGCGGACCACGCCCGAGCAGCAGCGCCCAAAGCGTCGAGCCGGCGAGGATGCCGAGGGTGATCGGCCAGAACGGGTCGAGGTCGCGGAAGCCGAGGAGGTCGTCGGTGGCCCCGAGCGCGACGGCCGCCCAGATCGCCCAGACGACCAGCTGCGCGACGTAGGCGGTCAGCGGCATCGCGCCGGCCGCCCGCAGCGGCAGCGCGACCCAGGTGAGCGGGGTGCGGCACAGCAGCAGGCAGACGGCGATCGCGGCGATGGCGAAACCGCCCGAGCCGATGACCTCGAGGATGCCGCTGGAGTGCGGCCGCGCCGTCCACACCGCGCGCCACGCCGACGTGCGCTCAGCCGCCTCACTCACCCCGGACACGGCGTCGAGCCCGTAGCCCACGACGGCGAGCGCAGTGCCGGCGCCCAGCATCCGCAGCTGCACCGCGGTCGTGCGCAGGTCGGCACGGGCAAGGCCCATGCCCGCGAGGATGAACGCGATCCACACCGGGAACGGGTAGTGCCAGCCCAGCAGCAGTGCGAGGTCGCCACCCTCCGGGGTGGACCACACCGGCATCCGGTCGAGCCACGCCTGCACGAACGGCATCGTCAGCGCCACGCCCGCCGCAGTCAGCAGCAGCGCACGCGCGCCGAGGCCGGTGAAGGGGATGCCGAGGAGGAACAGCAGCGCGTAGGCGGGCAGGATCACGTACACCGGCACGCCGGTGGCGATCAGCACGATGCCGATGAGGTAGAGCAGACCCGCGCGCACGGCGAGGCGGCCGCGCGCGGTGCGCATCGCCCCGCCCGCGAGCGGCGACACTCCCCCGGTCACGATGCCGATCGACACCCCCGCGAGGGTGGCGAAGAGGATCGACGACCGGCCGTCGGCGATCGCCGTCCACGTCGCGGGGTCGCTCCAGCGCCATTCGACGCCGTCGAGCAGGTGCGCGGCGAGCATCCCGACGATCGCGAGCCCGCGCGCGAGATCGATCCCGGCCAGCCGGCCGGGCGCGTTCAGACCACCTACTGCTGCCGCAGCAGCCACACCAGCAGGGCCTTCTGGGCGTGCAGCCGGTTCTCGGCCTCGTCCCACACGACGCTCTGCGGGCCGTCGATGACTTCGGCATCCACCTCGTACCCGCGGTCGGCGGGCAGGCAGTGGATGAAGATCGCGCCGTCGTCGGCGAGCTCCATGGTCTCGGCGGTCACCTTGTAGGCGCCGAGGTCACGCAGGCGGGAGATCTTCTCCTCCTCCTTGCCCATCGACACCCAGGTGTCGGTGACGATCACGTCGGCGCCCGCAGCGGCTTCGATCGGGTCGGTGTAGAGCGTGAGCGAGCCGCCGGTCTCGGCGGCGCGGCGGTCGGCGTCGGCCACGATGTCCTCGCGCGGCGCGTACGCCTCGGGCGAGGCGATGCGCACGTGCATGCCGGCGGTGACGCCGGCCAGCGCGTACGAGTGACCCATGTTGCTGCAGCCGTCGCCGAAGAACGCCAGGGTGAGGCCCTTGAGCTCGCCCTTGTGCTCACGGATCGTGAGCAGGTCCGCCAGCAGCTGGCACGGGTGGAAGTCGTCGCTCAGGGCGTTGACCACCGGCACCCGGGTGCCGGCCGCCATCTCCTCCAGCCCCGCCTGCGCGTAGGTGCGCCACACGATCGCCGCCACCTGGCGCTCGAGCACGCGCGCGGTGTCGGCGGGGGTCTCCTTGCCGCCCAGCTGGCTGCTGGCGGTGGTGATCACCAGCGGCGAGCCGCCGAGGTCGGCGATGCCGACGGCGAAGGAGACGCGGGTGCGCGTGGAGGACTTGTCGAAGATCACCGCGACCGTCTGCGGGCCCTCGAGGGGCTTCAGCTTCCAGCGGTCCTTCTTCAGCGCGACCGCGAGGTCGAGGATCTCGGCCTGTTCGGCGGCGGTCAGGTCGTCATCGCGCAGCAGGTGACGGGTCACGCTGATGCCTCCTCGGTGTGGGAAGGGGAATCGAGCAGGAGGGCCTGCTCGACGGTGGACAGGGCACGGGCGAACAGCTCGGCGAACTCGTCGATCTCGACATCGCCGATCGTCAGCGGCGGCGCGAGGCGCACCGTGGCGTCGTTGGCGGCGTTGACGATGAGGCCGTGCTCGTGCGCGGCGGCGACGACGGCGCCGGCGACGGGATGCCGCAGCGCGACGCCGATGAGCAGACCCTGCCCGCGGCATCCCTCCACCAGCGGCGAACCGATCGCGGCGACGGCCTCGCGGATCTGCGGGCCGCGGACGGCGGCGTTGCCCACGAGGTCGGCGCTCTCGATCTCGCCGAGGACGGCGGAGGCGACGGCGGTGCCCAGGGCGTTGCCGCCGAAGGTGGAGCCGTGGGTGCCCGGGTAGAACAGGTCGCTGGCGGCACCGTAGGTGATGAGCGCGCCGATCGGGAACCCACCGCCGATCCCCTTGGCCACCGTGATGGCGTCGGGGGTGATGCCGGTGTGCTGGAAGGCGAACCACTCGCCGGTGCGCCCGGCGCCGGTCTGGATCTCGTCGATGATGAGCAGCGCCCCGTGACGGGCGGTGAGCTCGCGGGCCGCCTCGAGGTACCCCTCGGGCAGCTCGACGACGCCGGCCTCGCCCTTGATGGGCTCGACGAACAGCGCCGCGACGCGGTCGTCCAGTGCGGCCTCGAGCGCGTCGATCGTGGAGTCGATCGCCTCGACCCCCGGCACCATCGGCAGGAACGGCTCCTGCATGTAGGGCTTGCCGGTGAGGGCGAGGGTGCCCATCGTGCGGCCGTGGAACGCGTCCTTGAGCGTCAGGATGCGGGGCCGGTCGGCGCCACCGTGCAGGCGCGCCAGCTTGAACGCCGCCTCGTTGGCCTCGGCGCCGGAGTTGCCGAAGTACACCCGGCCGGCCTCACCGGTGCCGGCCAGCCGCTTCAGCCGTGCCGCGAGCTCCAGCTGCCACGGCGTCGCGTAGAGGTTCGACACGTGCGCCAGGGTCGCCGCCTGGGTGGAGACGGCTTCGACGAACGCCGGGTGGGCGTGCCCGAGGGAGTTCACGGCGATGCCGGCGAGGAAGTCGAGGTAACGCTTCCCCTCGGCATCCCACAACGCTGCGCCCTCGCCGCGCACGAACAGCGCGGAGCGGTCACCGACGTTGCGCACCAGATCCCGCTGCGCGTCTTCCTGCCACTTGTGCGCGGTCATCCCGCCACCACCTCCGTGCCGATGCCCTGTTCCGTGAAGATCTCCACCAGCAGCGAGTGCGGCTGGCGGCCGTCGATGATGGCCGCGGTGTCGACGCCGCCGTCGACCGCGTCCAGGCACGCCTGCATCTTGGGGATCATCCCCGATTCCAGGCGCGGCAGCATGGCGCGCAGCTCCGTCGCGGTCAGATGCGAGACGAGCGAGCTGCGATCGGGCCAGTCGGCGTAGAGGCCCGGCACATCGGTGAGCACGATGAGCTTCGTGGCACCGAGGGCGACGGCCAGCGACGCCGCCGCGGCATCCGCGTTGACGTTGAGCGACTGTCCGGGGTTGTCCAGATCCGGGGCGATGCTGGAGACGACCGGGATGCGTCCGGCGGCGAGCTGGTCGAGCACGGGCTGCGGGTCGACCTCGACGACGTCGCCGACGTTGCCGAGGTCGTGCTCGATGCCGTCGATGTGCACGCCGCGGCGGCGTCCGCCGAACAGGCCCGCGTCCTCGCCGGACAGTCCGCTCGCGAACGGACCGTGCGTGTTGATGCGGCTCACCAGCTGGGGGTTGATCTGGCCGGTGAGCACCATGCGCACCACCGAGATGGCCTCGGTGGAGGTCACGCGGTAGCCGCCCTTGAACTCGCTCGGGATCGACAGCCGGTCGAGCATCTTGGAGATCTGCGGGCCGCCGCCGTGCACGACGACGGGCTTGACGCCCACGAAGCGCAGGTAGGCGATGTCTTCGGCGAACGCGTTCTGCAGCTCTTCGGACACCATGGCGTTGCCGCCGAACTTGATGACGATGATCTGGTCGCTGAAGCGCTTGAGCCACGGGAGCGACTCGATGAGGACGCCGGCTTTGACCGCGGCCTCTTCGGGGGTGGTCTGCTGGATGTCGGTCATGAGGCGTACGCGCTGTTCTCGTGGACGTAGTCGTGCGTCAGGTCGTTGGTGAGGATGCTGGCCGTCTCGGCGCCGGCCTTCAGGTCGATCAGCAGGTGCGTGGCGCGCGGGGTGAGGTCGACCTCCTCGCGGGGGCGGTCGGGACCGCCGGCGGTGCACACCCGCACGCCGTTCATCCACACGTCCACGTCGTACGGGTCGAAGGCGGCATCCGTCGTGCCGATCGCCGCCAGCACACGGCCCCAGTTGGGGTCGTTGCCGAAGATCGCGGCCTTGACCAGGTTGTTGCGGGCGACCGATCGACCGACCGTCACCGCGTCGGCCTCGCTGGCGGCGTTCGTCACCTGGATCGTGATGTCGTGGCTCGCGCCCTCGGCGTCGCCCTGCAACTGGCGGGCGAGGTCGCTGCACACCGCGATGAGCGCGGTGCGGAACGCGTGGGGGTCGGGGACGACGTCGCTGGCTCCGCTGGCCAGGAGCGTCACCTGGTCGTTGGTGGACATGCAGCCGTCGGAGTCGAGCCGGTCGAAGCTGACCCGGGTCGCCGCGCGCAGATGCGCGTCGGCCTGGGCGGCGTCCAGCACGGCATCCGTCGTGAGGACGACGAGCATGGTGGCAAGGCCCGGCGCGAGCATGCCGGCGCCCTTGGCCATGCCGCCGATCGTCCAGCCGTCACCGCGGAACTCACTGCGCTTGGCGACGGAGTCGGTGGTCATGATGGCCTCGGAGGCGGCGACTCCCCCATCGGGACTGAGGGTGGCGATGCCCTGTTCGACACCGTCGAGCACCTTGGCGCGGAAGACCTCGTCGCCGGTGCCGATGAGGCCGGTGGAGCAGACGAGGATGTCGCCGGGGCTGACTCCGAGCAGCCCGGCGGTCTTCTCCGCGGTCTGGTGCGTCGTCTGGAAGCCGAACGCGCCCGTGAAGCAGTTCGCGCCGCCGGAGTTGAGCACGATGGCCTCGACGACCCCGTCGGCGATGGCCTGCTGCGACCAGATGATGGGGTTGGCCTTGGCGCGGTTGCTGGTGAACACGGCGGCGCCGACTTTCAGCGGGCCGCGGTTGACCACGACGGCGACATCGGGCTTGCCGGTGGACTTCAGGCCCACGGCGACGCCTGCCGCCTCGAAACCCAGTGCTGCGGTGACGCTCACGGTGCCACTCCGTTCACGCTCAGGCCCGTGGTCTCGGGGAGGCCGAGGGAGATGTTCATCGATTGGATCGCGGCACCCGCGGTGCCCTTGACGAGGTTGTCCACTGCGGTGACGACCACGACGCGGTTCGCGGCGCGGTCGATCGCGAGGCCGAGGAGCGCGGTGTTGGCGCCGAGCACGTCGGCGGTGCGCGGGAAGCGGCCGGTCGGCAGCAGCTGCACGAACGGCTCGTCGCGGTACGCGTCTTCCCATGCGGTGCGGATGTCGGCATCCGTCGCCCCCGGGGCGATGGGAGCGGACGTCGTGGCGAGGATGCCGCGGGACATCGGCACGATCACGGGCGTGAAGGAGATGCGGATCGCGTCGGGGTCGGTGCCCGCCGCCTCGACGAGCGCCTGGCGGATCTCGGGGATGTGCCGGTGCGTGCCGCCGACGGCATACGGGTTCGCGGTGCCGAGGATCTCACTGGCGAGGAGATTCGGCTTGAGGCTCTTGCCCGCTCCGGAGGGACCGACGGCGAGCACCGACACGATGTCGCCGGGGTCGATGACGCCCGCGGCGACGCCGGGGGCGAGGCTCAGGCTCACGGTGGAGGCGTTGCATCCCGGCGCCGCGATGCGACGCGCGCCGACGAGGCGGTGACGCTGTTTGCCGCCCGGTTTGCCGCCCTGTTTGCCGCCCGCGACGGGGAGCTCGGGCACGCCGTAGGCCCATGGCTCGGCGAACGCGCCGCCGTAGAACTGCTCCCAGGCCGCGGCCGAAGTGAGCCGGTGGTCGGCGCCGGCGTCGATGACGAGCGGGGTGTCGGCGAGCGCGTCGGTGTACTGCGCCGACTGCCCGTGGGGCAGAGCGAGGAAGACGATGTCGTGGCCGGCGAGCACCTCGGGGGTGGTCTCCCGCAGCTGCAGGTGGGCCAGCGACCGCAGGTGCGGCTGGTGGTCGATGAGGGGCTGCCCGGCGTTGGAGTGCGCCGTGACGGTGCGGATGTCGATGTCGGGATGTGCGGCGAGGAGGCGGAGGATCTCGCCGCCCGCATAGCCGGATGCGCCGGAGACGGCGACCGAATAGGTCATGAATACACCTTAATTGGCTGGGATACGGGGCCGGAGACGGCGACACCGGCTGCGACCGCAGCGGTCGCTCGCAGGGTCGCCTAGAGTCGGCGCCCGCCCCGGCGGCGGCGCGCAGCAGCGGCGCTCAGAGCGAGCGTCGCAGGGGTGCACACAGCCGAAGGCATGTCGCGACGATATCCCGCCGCCCCCTCCCCCCGCAAACCGCCCCGCCGCCACCGACCGCCGCCGGTGCTGCCGAGTGAGCATTCGTGCCGCCGAGTGAGTATTGGTCGCGCCGAGTGAGTACTCGCCAGTGGGTCGGCGAGTACTCGCTCGCGACGTCGAATGCTCACTCGATGGCGGAAAGGAGCGAGATCTCCTCCTGGCGGGTCATGCCCGAAACGCGATCGCGATCCAGGCCCGCCTCGCGCTCGGCATCCAGAGTGCGTTCGAGGGTCGACCGCAGCGGACGCAGCCGCCCGCCGAGGATCTTGTACGCCGTGTTCGAGCGCGACCACGATCCGCGATGCCGCGGCGGCAGCGTCAGTGGCAATGAGCGCGGGCCGGACCAGTGCGCCACAGCGTGGTCGGCCAGCCATTCATCCGAAGCTGCGACGACCTCGCCGGTGTGCCCGGCGACCTCCCGCGCCTGCGCCAAGACGTCCGCCAGCGAATGGGGGTCTCCGACCGCGTTGACGACACCCGTCCACCGAGCGTCGCCGAGCGCGACGATGAAGTCCGCGAGATCGTCGACGTCGATCACGGCCACGCCCTTGTCCTCGGTGTCGGGCACCAACACCGGACCATCCCCGGCGAGCGCGAACCGCGACACCCAGTATCCGAAACGGTCTGTGGGATCCCCCGGCCCGGCGATGAGCCCGGGGCGCACGATCGCGGCGCGGTGACCGAGCGCAGTGCGGACGAGCGATTCGGCCGCCGACTTCTCGTGGGCGTAGTCCGACTCCCCGTCGGTGCCGGGCCCCACGACCGGCGCCGATTCATCGTCGCCGGCCCCGTCGCTGTCGGCGTACACGGAGATCGTCGAGACGTAGGTCCAGTGCCGGGTGTGGGCGGCGAGCGCCCCGACGGCGGATGCCACGCTCGCGGCATCCGACGACACGTCGACGACTTCGTCCCACTCCTGATCGGCGACCGCATCGTATGCTCCGGGCGCCGTGCGGTCGGCCGCCACGAGGTGCGCTCCCTCCGGCGCCGGCCGGTGGCCGCGCGCGAGGCACGTCACCCGAGCACCGTGGTCCAGCCACCGCTCCGCGACGCGGGAACCGAGCCATCCGGTGCCCCCGAGAATCAGCACGTTCGCCATGGGTCGATTGCGCGCATCCCTCATGGGGTCGATTCCAGCAGAGTCGATTCGAGAAAGCGACGGCCTGTGCGGGGTGCGAATGCTCACTCGCGGGTGCGGATGCTCACTCGGCGTCGCGAATGCTCACTCGACGCCGGCGGTGTCGGAGGTGCGTGTCAGGATCGGGGGATGCTCACCACGCTCGCCGTCTCCGGCTATCGGTCCCTGCGCGACGTCGTCGTCCCGCTCGCGCCCCTCACCGTCGTCACCGGCGCCAACGGGTCGGGCAAGTCGAACCTCTACCGCGCACTGCGCCTGCTGGCATCCACCGCGAACGGCTCGCTCATCTCCGCCGTCGCGGGCGAGGGCGGACTGCCCTCGGTGCTGTGGGCGGGACCCGAATACGGCGGCGGACAGGCCACCCAGCGCCGCGGCCCCGTCGCCGTGCAGCTCGGGTTCGCCGGCGACGAGCTGGGCTACCTCGTCGACCTCGGCATCCCACAGGCCGATCAGTCCAGCGTCTTCGCCCGCGACCCCGAGATCAAGCGCGAGCAGGTGTTCGCCGGGCCGGTCGCCAAGCCTGCGACCCTCCTGATCGACCGGTTGCGCGGGGCGACGCGCGTGCGCGACGGCTCGTGGACCACCCTCCACCAGCAGCTCGCCCCGTTCGAGAGCATCGTCACCGACCTGGCCGACGGCGATACCGCACCGGAACTGCTGACGCTGCGCCGGATGCTGGGGGCCTGGCGCTTTTACGACCATTTCCGGGTCGACCCCGACGCTCCCGCCCGCCGCCCGCAGGTCGGGACGCGCTCGCACACGCTCGCCCACGGCGGCGAGAACCTCGCGGCGGTGTGGGCGACGATCCAGGATGCCGGACACGGTGAAGCCCTCGAACACGCCGTGGATGCCGCGTTCCCCGGCGCCCGCGTGCAGGTGACCGGCAGCGACGGTCTCTTCTCGCTCGCGCTGCGCTTGCCGGGCCTGCTCCGTCCGCTTCAGGCCGGCGAGCTCTCCGACGGGACCCTGCGCTACCTGCTCCTGTGCGCGGCGCTGCTGCCTGCGCGACCCGCCCCGCTGATCGTGCTCAACGAGCCCGAGGCGAGCCTGCACGCCGAACTGCTCGAACCGCTGGGCGCGCTCATCGCCGCGGCATCCGAGCGCACGCAGCTGCTCGTGGTGACCCATGCCCCGCGTCTGGTCAGCGGCCTCGCGGATGCCGCGCAGGTCGAGTTGCAGCGCACGCCCGATGGCACGATCGTCGCGGGACAGGGCGTGCTCGACGCGCCGGCGTGGAACTGGGGCTCGCGCTGAGGCGAGCCCCGGTCCCCCACCGATATCGAGTACTCACTCGACGCGACGAGTACTCACTCGACGCGACGAATGCTCACTCGCGGGCGCGAATACTCACTCGCGGGCGCGAATGCTCACTCGCGGATCGCGGCTCCCAGACGGGCCGCGGCCACGGCGACGCCGGCGAGCTTCGCCTCGGTCGCCTCGGCCGCGGTCAGCGTGCGGTCGGGGGCGCGGAACCGCAGCGCGAACGTGAGACTCTTCGCATCGTCGGGCAGGCCCTGCCCGCGGTAGTCGTCCACGAGGCGCAGCGACTCCAGCAGCTCACCTGCGCCGTCGACCAGGGCGGCACGTACGGCGGATGCCGGGGTCTCGCGCGGCACGACGAGCGAGACGTCCTGCGTCGCGGCGGGGTATCCCGACAGCGACGCGGCCACCACGCGGTCGCCGGCCAGCGACAGTACAAGGTCCAGGTCCAGCTCGGCGACGATGACGCGACCCGGCAGGTCGGCGTCGGCCGATACGGCCGGCAGCACCTCGCCGACGTACCCGACCTCGACGTCACCGACCGACAGCACGCCGGTGCGTCCCGGGTGCAGCGCGGCGCGCTCGCCCTGGGCGACGCCGATCGAGACACCGGCGGCGACCGCGATCGTGCGGACGGCATCCAGCGCGTCACCGAGGTCGAACGCCTCCGCGGCCTGACCCGGCTGCTTCGCGACCCGGTGGCCGGTCAGCAGCACGGCGACGTGACGCGGCTGCGGCGGGATGGAGGCGTCCAGCGCCGCGAGCGTCGCGGCATCCGGGCGCACGGCCAGCGGCGGCACGTGGTCGGTGCCGTACGTCACACCGGGCTCGGGCAGGAACACCGCGCCGGTCTCGAACAGCGCGAGGTCGCCGAAGCCGCGCGCCAGGTTGCGGTGCGCGACCTGTAGCAGGCCCGGCACGAGCGAGCGACGCAGGAACGGCGCCTGGCCGTCGAGCGGGTTGGCGAGCTTGACGCTGGGGAGGTGCTCCCCCGACGCCGACCCGTGCAGGTCGTTCTGCTCGGCCGTCGTGAACGGGAACGACGGCGTCTCGGTGTACCCGGCGGCCGCGAGCGCGTTCGCCACCCGTCGCCGGCCCGACTGCGCGGGCGTCAGCCCGCGGCCGGACGGCGGCACCGGCAGCACGGACGGGATGCGGTCGTATCCGTCGATACGGGCGACCTCCTCCGCGAGGGTCCACGCGTCGGTGAGGTCCGGGCGCCACGACGGCGGGATGACGACCCACCCCTGGGCGGTCTCGGTCACCTCGCAGCCGATCGTCTCCAGCGCGCCGACGATCTCCGCATCGCTGTAGTCCACGCCGATGAGCCCGGGGACGAAGGGCTTCGGCAGCTCGATGCCGGCGATGTGCACGTCGGCGAACAGTGCGCCGCCGACCTCGGTCTCCAGCGTGCCGCCGGCGTACTCGACCATCAGGTCGGCTACGCGCCGGGCGGCGACGAACGGGATGAGCGGGTCCACGCCGCGCTCGAAGCGGCGCGACGCCTCGGAGGGCAGCTTGTGCCGGCGCGCGGTGCGCGCGATCGAGACGGTGTCGAACACCGCAGCCTCGATGAGCACGTTGCGGGTCGCGTCGGTCATCTCGGTCGTCCCGCCGCCCATGACGCCGGCCAGGCCGATGGGCCCCGACTCGTCGGCGATGAGCAGGTCCTCGGGGCTGAGCGTGCGCTCCTTGCCGTCGAGCGTGGTGAGCTTCTCGTCCTCGTGCGCGCGGCGCACCGTGATGCCGCCCTGCAGGCGGTCGAGGTCGTAGCCGTGAATCGGGTTGCCGAGTTCGAGCATCACGTAGTTCGTGATGTCGATGAGGATGCCGAGCGATCGGATGCCGGCGAGCGTGAGCCGCGCGACCATCCACGGCGGCGTGGGCTTGGTGGGGTCGACGTCGCGGACGATCCGCACGACGAACTCGCTCGCTCCCACGCGCCCGCGGATCGGCGCCTGGTCGTCGACGGCGACGGCGAAGCCCTCCACCGGCTGCTGCAGCTCGCCCCATTCCCGTTCGCCCGGGTCGCGGAACGCCGCACCGGTGGCGTGGGAGTACTCGCGGGCGACGCCGCGGATCGACAGCGCATAGCCGCGGTCGGGGGTGACGTTGATCTCGACGGCGACGTCGTCCAGGCCCAGCAGGGCGATGGCATCCGTCCCGACCTCCGGGTCCAGGCCCAGCTCCACCAGGCGCAGGATGCCGTTGTGCTCGTCACCGAGGCCCAGCTCCTTGGCCGAGGCGATCATGCCGTCCGAGACGTGGCCGTAGGTCTTGCGCGCCGCGATCGGGAAGGGCCCCGGCAGGACTGCGCCCGGGAGCGTCACCACGACCTTGTCGCCGACGAAGAAGTTGCGCGCGCCGCAGACGATGCCGCGCACGCCGCCGTTCGCCTCGCCGACGTCGACCTGGCACCAGCGGATCGTCTTGCCGTTGGACTGCGGCTCCTCGACGAACTCGACCACCTGGCCGACGACGATGGGGCCCTGCAGGTCGAAGCCGTGCACGTCCTCCTCTTCGAAGCCCACCGACACCAGTGCCGCGAGGACGTCCTCGGGTGTGGCATCCGCCGGGACGTCGACGTATTCACGCAGCCACGAGAGCGGAACGCGCATCAGACCACCATTCCAAACTGCTCGCTGAAGCGGACATCGCCCTCGGCCATGTCTCGCATGTCCTGTACATCGCTGCGGAACATCAGCGTCCGCTCGAAGCCCATACCGAATGCGAAGCCCGAGTACACCTCGGGGTCGATCCCCGCCGCGCGCAGCACGTTGGGGTTCACCATGCCGCAGCCGCCCCATTCGATCCACCGGGCGCCGCCCTTGAAGGTGGGGTGCCACAGGTCGAACTCCGCCGACGGCTCGGTGAACGGGAAGTAGTTGGCGCGCATGCGGGTCTTCGCCTCGTCACCGAAGAGCACCCGTGCGACGTGGTCGAGCGTGCCCTTCAGGTGCGCCATCGTGATGCCCTTGTCCACCACGAGGCCCTCGAACTGGCTGAAGACGGGCAGGTGCGTCGCGTCGAACTCGTCGGTGCGGTACACCCGGCCAGGAGCCAGGATGTAGATCGGCAGGTCGCGTTCGAGCATGCTGCGCACCTGCACGGGGCTCGTGTGCGTGCGCATGACGAGGTGACGCTGCACCGGGTCGACGTAGAACGTGTCCTGCATCTGGCGAGCCGGGTGGTCGACGTCGAAGTTCAGAGCGTCGAAGTTGAACCACTCGTGCTCGAGCTCGGGGCCCTCGGCGATCTCCCAGCCCATGCCGACGAACAGGTCGGCGATCTGCTCCTGCAGGAGGCTCAGCGGATGCCGCGCGCCGGTGCGCGCGCGCTGCGCGAGCGCGGTGACGTCCACGCGCTCCGCTTCGAGCTGGGCAGCGGTCTCGGCCGCGGCCAGCTCCGCCTCGCGGGCGGCCAGCGCCTGGTTGACCCGGCCGCGCGCCTGGCCGACGAGCTTGCCGAACTCGGCCTTGCGCTCGTTGGGCACGGAGCGCAGCTGCGCGTTGAGGGCGGCCAGCGGCGAACCCTCGGCGGAGTGCGCGGAGCGCGCCGCCTTCAGCTCGGCTGTGGTGGCGGCGGCGGCGATCGCGGCGAGGGCCGCGTCGACCGCGGCATCCACCGCTTCAGGGGTGATCTCGGGAGTGTCAGACACGAAGAACGAGTCTACCGACGCGTGGCCGCACTCCCGCCCCGATCAACCGTCGAGCGGGCCCGCCTTGCCGTCGAGCGTGCGCTCCGCACGCCCCTGCACCGCGATGAGCTGGGTGTCGGTGACCTCGCCCACCGGATGGTGCATCGGGGCGACACCGGGCGTCCGCGCCGAGCGACGCAGACGCTTCTCGACGACGGTGGCCACCAGCGAGAGCAGCAGGCAGAGCCCGATGTAGATGGCCCCGACGATGATCGTCATCGGCACGATCGGCGAGCCGTACGTCGACTGCGAGCCCAGGTAGCGCGCGTAGAACAGCAGCTCCGGGTAGGTGATGATGAAGCCGAGCGCCGTGTCCTTCAGCGTCACCACGAGCTGCGCGATGATCACGGGCAGCATCGCGCGGATCGCCTGCGGCAGCAGCACGAGCCGCATCACGCCGGACTTGCGCAGGCCGATGGCGTAGCCCGCCTCCTGCTGACCGCGCGGCAGCGACTGCACGCCGGCGCGGATGACCTCGGCCAGGACCGGGCCGTTGTAGGCGATGAGCGCGATGACGACGGCCCAATACGAGTCCATCCGGATGCCGATGACCGGCAGCCCGTAGTAGAGCAGAAACATGAAGACCAGGACGGGCACGGCGCGGAACACCTCGACGATGGCGCCGACAGGGATGCGCACCCACGCGTGATCGGAGAGTCGCCCGATCGCGAGCACGAAGCCCACGACGAGGGCGCCGACCGCGGCCACGGCGAAGGCAGCCAGAGTGCGCAGCGTCGCTTCACCGATGTTCAGCCACACGGTGGTGTAGCTGAAGGCCTGCCACTTGCGGGCGGAGAACTGCCCGGTGTCGATGAGGCGCCACAGGAGGAAGCCCAGCACCGCCGCGACGAGCAGCACCGTGATGACGCCGAGGATGCGGTTACGGGCGATGGCCCGGGGACCGGGGACGTCGTACAGGACCGAGGTCATCGGGTCACCCTCCATCGGTTCTCGAGCGTTCGCTGCAGCCACGACAGCAGCAGGACCAGCGCCACGAAGATGACCATGACCCAGACGATCACCAGGAACTGGTTCTCGCCCCGCTCACTGAGGTAGTTGCGGGCCGAGCCGAGGTTGACGACCGAGAACCCGGCGGCGACGGTGGTGTTCTTCAGCAGCGCGATGAAGACGCTCATCATCGGCGGGATCACCGAGCGGAACGCCTGCGGCATCACCACGAGGCCCATCACCTGGCCGAATGTGAGGCCCAGAGCGCGGGCGGCTTCGGCC
Source organism: Microbacterium sp. NPDC058021 (assembly GCF_042885955.1). NCBI lineage: Bacteria > Bacillati > Actinomycetota > Actinomycetes > Micrococcales > Microbacteriaceae > Microbacterium > Microbacterium sp. NPDC058021. The sequence goes on along the minus strand of NZ_JBHVRF010000006.1, from coordinate 295,819 downwards.
TGCCCCACCGGGACCGTGTTGATACCGGAGCGGATCGTCTCGGCCACATAGGTCGCGGTGTACAGCCCCAGCGCGCTGATCGCGAGGGTCAGCGACACGTCGGAGGTCAATCGCAGGCCCAGGATCGGAGGCAGGGCGAACGCGAACGCGAAGAACACGAGCGTCAGCGGCGTGTTGCGGATCGTGTTGACGTAGATCGTGCCGACGGCACGGGCCACCGGGATGGGCGAAACGCGCATCGCGGCGACGACGATGCCGAGCACGAGGGCGAGCACCCCGCCGCCGAAGAACAGGATGAGAGTGCCCAGCAGGGCTTCGCCCCACACGTCGGCGTTGTCGGTGATGACGCCCATGCGTACTTCTCTCGGTCGGATCAAGAAGAGGGTCGGGGCGGCCGCGTGGGCCGCCCCGGCCTCAGGGTCAGTCGACGGCGGGCTGCTCGCCGGCGATGCCGGCGGGAGCCAGGTGCTCCTCGAACAGCGCCGTCCACACGTCGCCGCCGTCGGTGAAGAGGGCGTTGATGTGGTCGAGCAGGGCGGTGTCGCCCTTCTCGAGGCCCACGCCGTAGCGCTCCTCGCTGAAGGGCTCACCGGCGATCTTCAGCTCATCGGGCTGCTGTGCCACGTAGCCGGCAAGGATCGCCTCGTCGGTGGTGATCGCGTCGACCGAGCCCGACAGCAGCTGCTCGATGCACTGCGAGTAGGTGTCGTACTCGACCGTGTCGCCGGGGCTGTACTCGTCACGGATGCGCTGCAGCGGGGTGGAGCCGGTCACCGAGCAGACGATCTTACCTGCCAGGTCGTCGGGTCCGGTGATGTCCTCGTTGTCGGCGGCGACGAGCAGACCCTGGCCGGTGATGAAGTAGGGACCAGCGAAGTCGATCTGCTCCTTGCGCTTGTCGGTGATCGAGTAAGTGCCGACGTAGTAGTCGATGTCGCCGTTGACGATCGCCTGCTCACGGTTGGCGGAAGGGATCGTCTCGTACGTGATCTGGTCCTCGGAGAATCCCAGCGACGCGGCGATCCAGCGTGCGATGTCGATGTCGAAGCCGGTGCGCTCGTTCGTCGCCGCGTCCTGGTAGCCCAGGCCCGGCTGGTCGTTCTTGACGCCGATGATCACGCCGTCACGCTCGACCATGCGGTCGTAGGTGGGGCTGCCTTCCAGCGAGACGTCGGTGGCGACCTCCCAGAGGGCTGCATCGCCCTCGGCGCCTTCGGTCGTGTCGCCGCCCGGGTTGTCCGGCGTGCCGCTGTTGCACGCGGTCAGGGCGAGGGCTGCGATGGCGATGCCGGCGAAGGCGCCGGCCATACGGGTCTTGCGCATGTGATCCTCCTGGTGTCGATGTCTCTCGGTGGCCGCGCCCGGTGCAGGGGCGCGGACGTCTCAGTGCGTGATCAGCTTCGAGAGGAAGTCCTTGGCCCGCTCGCTCTTGGGCGTGGTGAAGAACTGCTCCGGTGTGGCCTCTTCGACGATCTGTCCGTCGGCCATGAACACGACGCGATCGGCGGCCTTGCGGGCGAAGCCCATCTCGTGGGTGACGACGATCATCGTCATGCCGTCCTGGGCGAGGCCGACCATGACGTCGAGGACCTCGTTGATCATCTCGGGGTCCAGCGCGCTGGTCGGCTCGTCGAAGAGCATCAGCTTCGGCTTCATCGCCAGTGCCCGCGCGATCGCGACGCGCTGCTGCTGGCCGCCGGACAGCTGCGCCGGGAGCTTGTCCGACTGCTGCGCGACGCCGACGCGCTCCAGGATCGCCCGCGCTTCGCGCTCGGCATCCGCCTTCTTCATGCCCTTGACCTTGATGGGCCCGAGCGTGACGTTGTCGAGGATCGTCAGGTGCGAGAAGAGGTTGAAGGACTGGAACACCATGCCGACGTCGGCGCGGAGCGCCGCGAGGGCCTTGCCCTCCTTGGGCAGTTCCTTGCCGTCGATCGTGATGGATCCGCTCGTGATGGTCTCGAGCCGGTTGATGGTGCGGCAGAGGGTCGACTTGCCGGAGCCGGACGGCCCGATGACCACGACGACCTCACCGCGGTTGACGGTGAGATCGATGTCTTTCAGGGCCTGGAAGTCGCCGTAGTGCTTCTGCACATCGGAGACGACGACGAGGGGCTGGCCGCGCTGCACATCGATGTTCGACGTGCGCGGGGCAGCCTGCGAGTCTGAAAACGCCATGAGTGACACCTTATTCATGCGCCGCGGCGCGAGTGAGGGGTTGACGGTACCTTTACCGTTCTGAAACAAAACCGACGCGAGCGGTCAGCCGTCGGTGCGTTGCGCGAAGGCGCTCTCGTAGAGGCACACGCTCGCGGCGGTCGCGAGGTTGAGCGACTCGGCCCGGCCGTAGATCGGCAGCCGCAAGGACAGGTCCGCGTGGGCGAGCGCTTCCTCGTCCAGTCCCCGCGCCTCGTTGCCGAACAGCCACGCGGTGGGCTGAGACAACAGGCTCCGGCGGGCGAGGAAGTCCTCTCCCCCGACATCGGCGGCCACGACCTGCATCCCGGCCGCGCGGGCGCGGGCGGCGGTGGTCTCGAGGTCGGCGCCGACGGCGACGGCCACGTGGAACAGCGACCCGGTGGTGGCGCGGACCACTTTCGGGTTGTACGGATCGACCGTGCGCCCGGTGAGGATGACGGCATCCGCACCCGCGGCATCCGCCGCACGGATGATCGTGCCGAGGTTGCCCGGGTCGCGCACCTCTTCGCAGATCGCGATGAGCTTCGGGTTGCCGGCGAAGATGTCGCGTACCGAGCTCGGCGACTGGCGTGCGACAGCGACGATCCCCTGCGGGGTGACGGTGTCCGCCATCGCGTCGAGGACGGCTTCGGTGGTGAAGACGATCTCGATGCCGGCATCCTGCGCCGCCTCGCGGAGGTCGCCGTGGCGTTCCATCGCGCTCGGCGTCGCGAACAGCTCGATGAGCGTGTCGGGGCGGTGGGCGAGGGCTTCGCGGGCCGCCTGCGGGCCTTCCAGCAGGAACAGTCCCGTTTCCTGCCGGGCGCTGCGCTTGGTCAGTTTGGCGACGGCCCGCACACGAGGCGAACGCGGATTCTCGAGCACGTTCCCATCCTACGGCGCAGGATCCCCGGTTTTCGGCACGACGAAGGGGCGCCCTCCGAAGAGGACGCCCCTTGTGCGATCAGCGCCGAGGCGCGACGGCTGCGTCGAGTCAGGCCTTGGGGGCGTTGACGTCGGCGGGCAGAGCGGCCTTGGCCGTCTGGACGAGCGAGGCGAACACGGCCGGCTCGTGCACGGCCAGCTCGGCCAGCATGCGACGGTCGACCTGCACACCCGCGAGGCCCAGGCCCTGGATGAAGCGGTTGTACGTGATGCCGTTCTGGCGGGCAGCGGCGTTGATGCGCTGGATCCAGAGGCGACGGAAGTTGCCCTTGCGCTTGCGACGGTCGCGGTACGCGTAGACGAGCGAGTGGGTGACCTGCTCCTTCGCCTTGCGGTACAGACGCGAACGCTGTCCGCGGTAACCGGAGGCGCGCTCCAGGATGACGCGACGCTTCTTGTGGGCGTTGACAGCCCGCTTGACTCTAGCCATTTTCTTCTACCTTCTAACGTGCGGGGCGCTCAGAGACCGAGCAGCTTCTTGGCGACCTTCGCGTCACCGGGAGCGAGGACCTGCTCCTGGTTGAGGCGACGGGTGCGACGGCTGGACTTGCCTTCAAGGTTGTGGCGCATGTTGGCCTGCTGCTTCATGAGCTTGCCGCTTCCGGTGACCTTGAAGCGCTTCTTGGCACCCGAGTGGGTCTTCTGCTTCGGCATCTCTTCTTCCTTCGTTTCACGTCCCGCGCAGGCGGGAGTTCGGATCCCGCGGTGCGGGAGTCTGTGGGGGCCTATTCGGCCGGCTGCTCGACGGGCTTCTCAGCCGGCTTGTCAGCCGACTGCTCGCCGTCGTGCTCGTCGTGGTCATCGTGCTCGTCGTCGGGACCGCCGGAGCGAGCCTGTCGGGCTGCCTCCTTGTTGGCGGCGCGAGCGGCGTTCTGCTCCGTCTTGACCTCGGACTTGTTCTTGTGGGGCGCGACGACCATCACCATGTTGCGACCGTCGATCGTGGGGCTGGATTCGACCGTGCCGAATTCCGCCACGTCTTCTGCGAACTTGCGCAGCAGACGCACACCCTGCTCGGGACGCGACTGCTCGCGACCGCGGAACAGGATCATGGCCTTGACCTTGTCGCCCGCCTGCAGGAAGCCCTCGGCGCGCTTGAGTTTGGTGATGTAGTCGTGGGCTTCGATCTTCAGTCGGAAACGGACCTCCTTGAGGACCGTGTTCGCCTGATTGCGCCGCGCTTCCTTGGCCTTCTGCGCCGCCTCGTACTTGAACTTGCCGTAATCCATGATCTTGACCACGGGCGGCTTCGAGTTCGGGGCCACCTCGACCAGGTCGAGTTCGGCCTCCTGGGCCAGGCGCAGCGCCACCTCGATGCGGACGACGCCGACCTGCTCACCCGCGGGTCCGACGAGGCGGACCTCGGGGACGCGGATGCGGTCATTGGTGCGGGGATCGCTGATGCGGAGCTCCTCTTACGTAGCGAATAGGTTCGGCCACCGCGACGATCCGCTGTGCAGCGGTCCCTCGCGGGCGGAAGATTCGCACGTTCCACCCGCACGGCGCTCCAGCGCCGGCTTCTGCACCCTGGCTACTCCGTACGAGACGGAACGGAGTGCGTGGACCCGGTAGCCTGGAACGGCAAGCGCGGGTGGGATGTGATCCTCTTTCGATCCGGGGGAGAAACCCCCGGTGCCCGCGAAAGTCTAGCAGAGAGTGCGATGTGAACACGATTCCTGATGGCCGAGACGATCTGGCAACCCCCGGAAGCGCTCCGGATGCCGCGACCGAGGCCCGCTGGGAGGAACAGGATCGTGCGGCCAGCGCCGCGACCCGCGACATCGCGGACGTCCCCGCGGTCGAGGTCATCACGACCACGGCGGTGCACCTCATGAGCGCCGCTGCGGTGAAGGTCGGCCTCGCCGACGACCCCGAGACGCAGCAGGACCTGGATGAGGCGCGCAAGCTCATCAACGCCCTGGCCGGGCTCATCACCGCCGGCGCTCCCGAGATCAGCGACATGCACGCCCGGTCGCTGCGCGACGGGCTGCGGTCGCTGCAGCTCGCGTTCCGCGAGGCATCCGTCGTCCCCGACCCGATCGGCAAAGGCCCCGGCGAGAAGCTGACCGGCCCCGTCACCTGACCCCGGGCGAATACTCACTCGGCGGGGCGAATACTCACTCGGCGGGGCGAATGCTCACTCGGCGGGGCGGGTGAGCTTGACCGTCAGGGAATCGACGAGCACCGCGATGCGGTCGTCGGCGGCCCAGCGGGCGGCGAGGCGCTGCAGCACGGCATCGAGCTCGGCCTGTTCGAGACCCGCGACCAGCTGCAGGCGCACCAGCAGCTCGGGGCCGCGCAGTCGCGCGTCGGGGTCACCCGGCGCCATCGACAGGTCGAGCACCGCCAGCTCTCCCCCGATGCTCTCCTGCAGCCCCCGGTAGACCTCCGGCGACGAGAAGCTCGGCTCCCACGCGTGCCCCTGGCCGATCGCCCAGACGGCGGGACGACGCAGCACGAACTCGGTGTCCGATGTCGGGTCGATGACGATGAGGTCGGTGTCGTCGTTCGCCGCGGCCAGCGCCGTGCGCACGCCGTCGGCAGGCACGGGGCGCGCCGTGGCATCCCACCGCTGCATCGCGGCGACCGAGGTGAACACCGGCAGCACGCGTCGGCCGTCGGGCGCCGCGACCGTGACGATCGACAGCTCCTGCGTCTTGTCGACGACGAGGCCGGTGGGTCCGACGCCCTCATCGCCCTTCTCGGCGACGAGCGGGATCAGCAGTCGCGCGCGGCGATACGCCTCGACGACGGCGATCTGGTCGCCTTCGCCGGCGCGGAAGGCCTGCAGCGCGCCCAGCAGGGCGGGGTCGGCGGAGCCGTCGTCACCCGCGTGCGGGTTCGACTGGAAGCTGCGCCCCTCCCACGCGACGCCGGCGGAGTCGCCGGTGTTCGCGCAGCCGTGCTCAGGATCCGGCGACATCCAGCGCCTCGGCGAGGGTGAAGGCCTTCGCGTAGAGGGCCTTGCCGACGATGGCGCCCTCCACACCCAGCGGCACGAGCTCGCGCAGCGCCGCGATGTCATCGAGGCTCGAGATGCCGCCCGAGGCGACGACGGGCTTGGTCGTGCGTGCGGTCACTTCGCGCAGGAGCTCGAGGTTCGGGCCGCGCAGCGTGCCGTCCTTGGTGACGTCGGTGACGACGTAGCGGCCGCAGCCGGCCTGCTCGAGCCGGTCGAGCACCTCCCACAGGTCGCCGCCCTCGCGGGTCCAGCCGCGCGCGGCGAGGGTGGTCCCCCGTACGTCCAGGCCGACGGCGATCGCGTCGCCGTAACGGGCGATGACGTCCGCGGCCCACTCCGGGTTCTCGAGGGCCGCCGTGCCGAGGTTGATGCGCGTGGCGCCGCTTTCCAGCGCTGCCTCCAGCGAACGGTCGTCACGGATGCCGCCGGACAGCTCCACCTGCACACCCTTGAGGTGCTTGATGACCTTGCGCAGCACCGCTGTGTTGTTGCCGCGCCCGAAGGCGGCGTCGAGGTCCACCAGGTGGATCCACTGGGCACCCTGACGCGCCCACAGCTGCGCCGCCTCGATGGGGTCGCCGTAGCTCGTCTCGGTGCCGGCCTCGCCCTGCGTGAGGCGCACGGCCTTGCCGTCGGCGACGTCGATCGCAGGCAGAAGGATCAACTCAGGGGTGGACGCGAAATCGTTCATGGCTCCAGGGTTACGGGCTCGGTGGCGCGGCGAAAGCCGCGACGGCACGGTGTCAGAGCGTAGCCGGGCGCAGCGCGCCGAGCCAATTGGACAGCAGGCGGATGCCGGCTTCGCCCGACTTCTCGGGGTGGAACTGCGTCGCCGACAGCGGTCCGTTCTCCACGGCGGCAAGGAACGGCGCGCCGTGACGACTCCAGGTCAGCGCGGGCGAGGGGAACGGCGGCATGACGTCGAGCGTCCAGGACTGGGCGGCGTAGGAGTGCACGAAGTAGAAGCGCTCCGCCTCGATGCCGCGGAACAGCACCGACCCCTCCCCCGGCTCCACCGTGTTCCAGCCCATGTGCGGCAGCACGGGAGCGTCGAGTTCGGTGACGGCGCCCGGCCACTCCCCGAGTCCCTCGGTGTCGACGCCGCGCTCGACGCCGTGCTCGAACAGCACCTGCATCCCGACGCAGATGCCGAGCACGGGGCGTCCGCCGGCCAGGCGCCGGTCGATGAGCTCGTCGGCACGGCTGGCACGGAGGGCGTCCATGACGGCGCGGAAGGCCCCGACGCCGGGCACGACCAGACCGTCGGCGTCGCGCACGAGGCCGCGGTCGGCGGTCAGGCGCGCGTCGGCGCCCGCGGCGATCAGCGCCTTGACGGCGGAGTGGACGTTGCCCGACCCGTAGTCCAGGACCGCGACGAGCGGGCGATCGGTGGCATCCACCGTCACAGAGCGCCCTTGGTGCTGGGGATGCCCTGGACGAGCGGGTCGAGGGCCTTGGCCTGTCGGAACGCCCGCGCAAACGCCTTGTACTCGGCTTCGGCGATGTGGTGCGGGTCCCGGCCGGCGAGCACGTTCACGTGCACCGTGAGTCCGGCGTTGAACGCGATCGCCTCGAAGGTGTGGCGCACGAGCGAACCGGTGAAGTGGCCGCCGATGAGGTGGTGCTCGAAGCCGGCGGGCTCGCCGGTGTGCACGAGGTACGGCCGGCCGCTGATGTCGACGACGGCCTGGGCCAGCGCCTCGTCGAGCGGCACGAGGGCGTCGCCGTAGCGGGAGATGCCACTCTTGTCGCCGAGTGCCTCGCGGATCGCCTGGCCGAGCACGATCGAGACGTCCTCGACGGTGTGGTGGGCGTCGATGTCGGTGTCGCCGGAGGCGCGCACCGTCAGATCGGTCAGCGAGTGCTTCGCGAACGCGGTGAGCAGGTGGTTGAAGAACGGCACACTCGTGTCGATGTGGCTGCGGCCGGTGCCGTCGAGGTCGAGGTCGAGTTCGACGGTGGATTCGCTGGTCGCGCGGCGCACGGAGGCGGTGCGCGCGTCGGGACGGGTCATGCCTTCGAGTCTATCGAGGCCAGCGCATCGAGGAACGCGGTGGTCTCGGCCTCGGTCCCCGCGGTGACCCGCAGGTGGCCGGGGATGCCGACGTCGCGGATCAGGATGCCGCGGTCGTACAGCGCCTGCCATGTGGCGGCGGGGTCGTCGACGCCGCCGAAGAGCACGAAGTTCGTCCACGACTCGTGCGGCTCGTAGCCGAGGGCATCGAGGGTGGCGGAGATGCGATCGCGCTGCGACACGATCTCGTCGACCATGCCGAGCATGACCGGCGCGTGCCGCAGTGCCGCGGTGGCGGCCGCCTGCGTGAGCGCGCTCAGGTGATAGGGCAGGCGCACGAGACGCAGGGCGTCGATCACGGCCGGGTCTGCGGCCAGGTACCCCACGCGGGCACCCGCGAAGGCGAACGCCTTACTCATCGTGCGCGAGACCACGAGGCGCTCACGGCCGGGCAGCAGCGACAGCGCGGTGCCGGCGTCGCGGGGGGCGAACTCGGCGTAGGCCTCGTCGACGATCACGATGCCGTGGCTGGCGTCGTAGACGGCCTCGATGACGTCCAGCGGCAATGGGGTGCCGGTGGGGTTGTTCGGCGCGCAGAGGAAGATCACGTCGGGTGCGGCCGCTTCGACCTGCGCCGCCGCGTCGGCAGGGGTCAGTGTGAAGTCGTGGCCGCGGTGCCCCGCGACCCAGGTCGCACCGGTGCCGCGGGTCAGGAGCGGGTACATCGAGTAGCTCGGCGTGAATCCGAACGCCGTCCGACCCGGACCGGCGAAAGCCTGCAGCACGTGCTGCAGCACCTCGTTGGAGCCGTTGGCCGCCCAGATCTGTTCGGCGGTGAGACCGTGGCCGAGGTAGTCGGCGAAGCCCTCACGCAGCGCCGTGAACTCGCGGTCGGGGTAGCGGTTGATGTCACGCAGCGCCCGGGCGATGGAGTCGAGGATGTCGCCGGCGACCTCGTCCGGGACGGGATGGGTGTTCTCGTTGACGTTGAGGGCCACCGGCAACGCGGCCTGTGGGGCGCCGTAGGGGGTCTGGCCGCGCAGGTCGGCGCGGAGGGGCAGGTCGTCGAGACTCACGATCACCCCTCCCATGCTAGGGCGCGTGGAGACCTCAACGGTCGGCGGTGTACTCCAGCGGGATCGACAGGCGCTGCCCGGCGGCGACCGCCGAGGACTCCAGCGCGTTGAGCGTGACGATGGCGTCGACCACGTCGCGCGGGTCCGCCTGCGGCGCGACCTCTTGGGCGATGCCCCACAGCGATTCGCCCGCGGCGACCGTGACGGTCTCGAAAGTGCCGGCGGGGGCGGAGGCGTCGACGGTCGCGAGCGCGCCGCCGCCACTGAGGATGCCGAAGCCGAGGGCCATCACGGCGGGGAACGCGGCCGCTCCCGCGAGGACGCGGCGGCCGCGGGAGGTGAGCCGCAGCCGCGTGGCGGACGGCACGGGTCCTGCGAACTGGATGGTGGTCATGGCTCCTCCTTGGTGGCGATCTTCGCATCCGACCCTCGGCCGGGAGAGCCGGATGCGAAGTTCTCTTCCGAAGTTATCTTCGATGTTTTAGGCTGTCAAGCACGAAACCGAATCGGAGATCGATCGCACGCGACACGCGTGGTCTTCCCCTGCGCGGCATCCGTCACCGGATACGGTTTCGACAGGAGCACCCCACCACGGACCTCCGACATTCGAAGACCGCTGCCCCACGCGGCGAGACGGGAGAGGCGAGATGACCGACGCGACACCGGGCGGGCGCGACCGCGCGCACGACCGACCCCAGACGCGCCGCCGCAAGAGCCTGAGTGAGAAGCAGCTCGCCATCCTCGAGGTGATCCAGCGCTCCATCGCCCGTCACGGCTATCCGCCGAGCATGCGCGAGATCGGCGACGCGGTGGGGCTCAAGTCGCTTTCGAGCGTGACGCACCAGCTCAACCAGCTCGAACTGAGCGGGTACCTGCGCCGCGACGCGGGCAAGACGCGGGCGATGGAGGTGCTCATCGACCTTCCCGGCACCGCCGCCGAGAACCCCGCCGATGCCGCACCGTCACTCGGTGACGCCGCCCTCGTTCCGCTCGTCGGGCGCATCGCGGCGGGCGTGCCGATCACGGCCGACCAGCACGTGGAGGAGATCTTCCCGCTGCCGCGGCAGCTCGTGGGCAAGGGCGACCTGTTCATGCTCAAGGTCAGCGGCGAGTCGATGATCGACGCCGCCATCTGCGACGGCGACTGGGTCGTGGTGCGCTCGCAGGCCACCGCCGACAACGGCGACATCGTCGCGGCCATGCTCGACGGCGAGGCCACGGTGAAGACCTTCCGCCAGCGCGACGGGCACACCTGGCTGCTGCCGCGCAACAGCGCGTTCGAGCCGATCCTGGGCGACGAGTCCGTCGTGCTCGGCAAGGTCGTGGCGGTGCTGCGCGCCGTCTGAGCCGCGCGGATCGCCCCGCGACCCAGGCGACCGCGTCGCAGACGACGAAGAGGGGATGCCGCGACCTGCGGCATCCCCTCTCGTCATCGCCTCAGGCGTGCGTCAGACGTGTACCGCCAGCTGCTCGCGGATGGCGCGCGTGGCCGCCACCAGGTTGCGCAGCGACGCGACCGTCTCGTCGTAGCCGCGGGTCTTCAGCCCGCAGTCGGGGTTGACCCACACCTGGCCGAGCGGCAGCTCGTCGACGGCGCGCTGCAGCAGCGCCGCGATCTCCTCGACCGACGGCACGCGCGGCGAGTGGATGTCGTAGACGCCGGGCCCGATGCCACGGGAGAACCCCGAAGTGCGGATGTCGGCGATCACCTCGCCGCGACTGCGTGCCGCCTCGATCGAGGTCACGTCGGCGTCGAGCGCCGCGATCGCGTCGATGACGACGGCGAACTCCGAGTAACACAGGTGCGTGTGCACCTGTGTGCCCGGCGCGGCCGCGGCCGTCGCGAGGCGGAAGGACCCCACCGACCAGTCCAGGTACGACCGCTGCTGGGCCTGCTTCAGCGGCAGGAGCTCCCGCAGCGCCGGCTCGTCGACCTGCACGATGCGGATGCCGCCGGCTTCGAGATCGGCGATCTCATCGCGCAGCGCCAGCGCCACCTGGTCGGCGGTCTCCCCCAGCGGCTGGTCGTCGCGCACGAACGACCACGCGAGGATCGTGACCGGCCCGGTCAGCATGCCCTTGACGTGCTTGCCGGTCAGACTCTGCGCGAAGGTCGACCAGCCGACCGTGATGGGTGCCGGCCGCGACACGTCGCCCCACAGGATCGACGGGCGCGTCGCACGCGAGCCGTAGGACTGCACCCACCCGTTGACGGTCACCGCGAAGCCGTCGAGGTGCTCGGCGAAGTACTGCACCATGTCGTTGCGCTCCGCCTCGCCGTGCACGAGCACATCGAGGTCGAGGTCCTCCTGCAGGCGCACGACACGGCGGATCTCCTCACGGAGGAACCCCTCGTACTCCTCGGTGCTCCCCTCCCCGCTCGCGTGCCGGGCGCGGGCGCGACGGATGTCGCCGGTCTGCGGGAACGACCCGATCGTCGTGGTGGGGAGCACCGGCAGGCCGAGAGTCTCCCGCTGCACCGCCTCGCGCTCGTCAGCGGGCCCCCGGCGATAGTCCGCGGGGGTCAGCGCCTCCGCGCGCGTCCGCACCGCGCCGTCGCGCACGCCCGGCGCCGAGCGGCGGTCGGCGAGGGCTGCGGATGCCGCGTCGAGCTCGGCCGCGATGGCCTCGCGGCCATCGGCGAGTCCCGCAGCGAGGGTGACGACCTGGCCGACCTTCTCGTCGGCGAAGGCGAGCCACGACGCCAGGCGCGGGTCGAGGTGCGGTTCGTCGTCGACGTCGTGCGGCACGTGCTGCAGCGACGTGGAGGTCCCCGCGGCGACGGCGGCGGCACCGAGCGCGCGGAGCGCGTCGAGGCGGGACCATGCGGCATCCAGATCGCCGCGCCAGATGTTGCGGCCGTCGATCACGCCGCCCACGAGCGTCTTGCCCGCCAGCCCGTCGGCGACGGGCGGCAGCGCGCCCCGGTGGAGGTCGATGGCGATGGCCTCGACGGGCGCTGCGGCCAGCGCCGCCCACGCCTCGGCGGAGAGCTGCGCGTAGCTGGCGGCCACGACGATCGCCGGACGGCCCGGCGCCTCTCCCAGCACGCGGTAGGCCGCCGCCGCCGCGTCGGCGAGGCGGGCGGGCGTCGCCGGCAGGCTCTCGCTCACGAGGGCGGGCTCGTCCAGCTGCACCCACTCGGCACCCGCATCCCGCAGCGACGCGAGCAGCTCGGCGTACACCGGCAGCAGGTCGTCGAGCCGGGTGAGCGGGTCGAACCCCTCGGGGGCGGCATCCGTGGCCTTCGCCAGCGCCAGGAGCGTCACCGGGCCCACGATCACCGGGCGCACGGTCACGCCGTCGGCGCGGGCCTCGGCGACCTGCCGGGCGAACCGGTCGGTCGACAGCGCGAAGGTCGTCTCGGGTCCGATCTCGGGGACGAGGTAGTGGTAGTTCGTGTCGAACCACTTGGTCATCTCCAGCGGTGCGCGCTCCCCCTCGCCGCGGGCCGCGGTGAAGTATGCCGAGAGCGGAATGGTCCCGTCGACGTCGCGCAGGTCGGCGAAGCGCGCCGGGAGGGCCCCGACCGCCACGGCGGCGTCGAGCACCTGGTCGTAGTACGAGAAGCTCTCCGGGATCGCGGAGTCGGTGCGGCCAAGGCCGAGTGCGGCCAGCCGCTCCCGGGTCGCGCGCCGCACCGCGGCGGCCTGCCGTTCGAGCTCGGTCTCGTCGATCCGCCCGGCCCAGTGGGCCTCGACGGCGCGCTTGAGCTCGCGGCGCCGCCCGATGCGGGGGTAGCCGAGGATCGTTCCGGCGGGGAAAGGGGCGCTGGTCATGATGCGTTCTCCATCTGTGGGGTGAGGATGCCGGCCCGGCGCAGGACGGCGAGGACGATCTCGTGGTCGTTGAAGGCATACAGGTGCACGCCGGGGGCACCGCCGGCGACGACCTCGCGCGCCAGGCGCGCAGCGGCATCGATGCCGATCTCGCGCTGCGCCTCGGCGCTCGGCTCGACTTCGAGTGCGATGGCGAGCTCGGCGGGCAGCTCTTCGCCGGTGAGCTCGAGCACGCGGCGGAGCCGGGCGGGCGAAGTGATCGGCATGATGCCCGGGAGGAGCGGAATGGTGACCCCCGCCGCCCGCGCCCGCTCGACGAAGGCGAGGTACACGTCGGGGTGGAAGAACAGCTGGGTCACGGCGAAGGTCGCTCCCGCGGCCTGTTTGGCCAGGAGCGCGTCGAGGTGCTGGGCGGGGTGACGCGAGCGCGGATGCCCCGAGGGGAACGCCGCCACCGCGATCTGCACCCGCCGGCGCCGCTCGATGCGTGCGGCGGCCGGGATGCCGGGGATCTCGCCCTCGGTGTAGGGCCGGCGCTCCGCCTGCACGCGGTCGATCAGCTGCACCAGTTGCGCGGCGCTCTCGAGATCGCCGAGGAACGCATCGCCCTCCGTGTGCCCTGCAGGCGGGTCGCCGCGCAGCGCGAGGAAGCTGGTGATGTCGGCGTCGAGGAACTCGCGGATGAGCGTCGTCGCACCGGCGTAGGTGTTGCCCACGCAGGTCAGGTGGGCCAGCGGCTCCACGGTGGTCGTGCGGCGGATGTGGCGCAGCACGTCGAGCGAACGGCCCCCTGTGGAGCCGCCGGCGCCGTAGGTGACCGAGATGAAGCTCGGGCGGGCATCGGCGAGACGGCGGATCGTCTCGTGGAGGCCGATCGTGCCCGCCTGCGTGCGCGGCGGGTACAGCTCGAACGAGAACGGCACGGCTGGCGCGGATGCGGCGGACAGCGGGCTCATGTCGCTCCTCAGGTAGGAGGCTGCGGCCGGACGGCCGCGACCACGCACGGGTGTGCGTTTCTCGCGGGCGGGTGCCGGGCTCGGCTGTCGCTCCTGCCCGACCCCTGCGGGTCCGGCGACGATGGCCCCACGGTAATGACCCGGGGTGGGGTCGTGGTCGCATGTGACGATCTGTGTCGCCGCGTAACGTGGATCGCATGGTCGACGTGCTGCCTTACGGTTCCTGGCCCTCCCCGCTGTCCGCGGCCGACGTGTCGGCGGCGTCGCCCCGATTGGAGGGCGCGCGCTTCGTCGGGGATGAGGTGTGGTGGGGCCAGACGGTGCCCGCCGAGGGCGGTCGCACCACGGTGCGGCGGCGGATGCCGGACGGCGCGGTGGCGGACGTCCTCCCGACCGGGTGGAGTGCGCGATCCCGCGTGCACGAGTACGGCGGCGGCGCGTGGACGGCCTCGGACGACGGCATCCTCTTCTTCGTCGAGAAGTCCGACCAGCGGGTGTACGCGCTGCCGCCGGGCGGCGAACCGACCCCTCTCACCCCGGATGCCGGTGACGTGCGCTACGGCGGACTCACCTGGCAGCGGGGCATGCTGCTGGCCGTGTGCGAGGACCACACCGGCGAGCGCCCCGCCCGCCGTATCGTCGCGATCGCGACAGGCGGACCGGTCAATGTGACCGCGGTCGCCGGCGGCAGCGACTTCGTCGCGCACCCCGCCCTCTCCCCCGACGGCGGCCATCTCGCGTGGATCGCGTGGGACCACCCCGACATGGCGTGGGATCGCAGCCGCCTCATGGTGGGCCGTCTCGACGACGGCGTCGTGACGGCGCCGCGGACGGTGTCCTCGGGGACCACCTCGGCGCTGCAGCCGCAGTGGCTCGACGATGACCGGCTCGTCTACGCGGACGACCCGACGGGCCGGTGGAACCTGTGGTGCCGGTCGATCTCGACGGATGCCGCGGCGACGCCGCTCGCGCCGGCCGATGCCGACACCGGCGGGCCGCTGTGGGTGCTCGGCCAGCGCTGGTACGGGGTGCTGGGCGACGGGCGCATCGTCGCGGTGCGCACGCACGGCGACGACGCGCTGGTCGTCATCGGTCCGGACGAGGAGGTGCGGCCCCTCGTCCTCCCGACGACGGCGGGGGTCTCGATCGAGGACGTCGCGGGGTCGCGCGTGCTCCTCACCGGCGCCGGCGCCGAACGCCCGGCGGGGCTGTGGCTCGTCGACGTCGACCGCCCGGGCGATGCCGAGCCCCTCGTCGGCGGCACGGCCCCCTGGGACGCGGCGTGGCTGCCGCAGCCGCGCTCGGTGACATTCGCCGGCCCGCACGGCCCGGTGCACGCCTACGATTACCCGCCGACCAATCCCGAGGCGGCCGCGCCCTCCGGCGAGCTGCCGCCGTACGTCGTGTTCGTGCACGGTGGTCCCACCGCGCACGTCGCGGCCGCGGCATCCGGCAAGATCGCGTACTTCACCAGCCGGGGCATCGGCGTGCTGGATGTCAACTACGCCGGCTCCAGCGGCTACGGCCGCGCCTACCGCGAGCGGCTGCGCGGCCAGTGGGGCATCGCCGATGTCGACGACGTCGCCGCCGCGGCGGCAGGTCTGGCCGCCGAGGGACGGGCGGATGCCGCGCGCCTGGCGATCGAGGGCGGATCGGCCGGCGGGTGGACGGTGCTGTCGGCGCTCGTGCGCACCGACGTGTTCGCAGCGGGCATCTCCCGCTACGGCGTCGGCGATGCCCGCACGCTCGCCGAGGACACGCACGACTTCGAGGCGCGGTATCTCGACGGGCTCATCGGACCGCTCCCGGAGGCCGACGCGGTGTACGCCGAGCGCTCACCGCTGACGAGGCCGGAGCGCTTCCGCGTGCCGGTGCTGCTGCTGCAGGGCGCCGAGGACGAGGTGGTGCCGCCGTCGCAGGCGGAGGCGATCCGCGACGCCCTCGCGGCGCGGGGCGTCCCCCACGCCTACGTTCTCTACGAGGGCGAGGGCCACGGCTTCCGCCGCACGGAGACGGTCGTGCACGCGCTCGAGTCCGAGCTGGCCTTCCTCGGCCAGGTGTTCGGCTTCGACACCCCCGGCGTGGCACCCGTGGAGCTCACGACCGCACCCTGACCCGCGCTCGGTCGTCGCAAAGGCCCCCGCCCGCGCCGCGCAGCGGCCGAATGCGACGGCCGAGCCCCACACGCCGCCGCCCGCGCCCCGCCGCCTCGCCGCGCCGCGACGCGCTCGCGACGCTCGGTCGTCACGAACACCCCCGCCCGAGCGGCATCCCGCGCCAAATGCGACGACCGAACCCCACACCCGCGCCGCGCCGAACCCACGCGCCCGCCCGCACCTTCGGTCGTCACGAACGCCCCACCCTGACCGGCATCAAGGGCCGGATGCGACGACCAAACTCGCACGCACGCACGCCGCGCCCACGCGCGTGTGCGCCGCGCTCGGTCGTCGCGAACACCCCGCCCGAGCGACATCCAAGGGTCGGATGCGACGACCGAACGGCGGCGGGCGCTCAGGCGTCGACGCGGAAGCGCTCCAGTTCGGCGGCGAGGCGCGGGGAGACGAAGGCGTGCAGCGCCGTGCCTTCCTCTTCGTGCGCCTGTTCGACGATGTGCCCGGTCTCGTGCGCGGCCGACACCAGGTCGCCGCGGTCGTAGGGCACGAGCGCGCGCACTTCGACCTCGGGAAGCGGCAGGGCCGCTTCGACGACGGCACGCAGCTCTTCGATGCCCTCGCCGGTGCGCGACGACACGAACAGCGCGTCGGGCTCGAGGCCCCGCAGCACCAGCCGGGTGTCGTCGTCGACGAGGTCGGACTTGTTGAACACGACGATCTCGCGGATGTCGCGCGCGCCCACATCGCCGATGACGTCGCGGACGGTCCCCAGCTGGCTGGCCGGGTCGGGGTGCGAGGCATCCACGACGTGCACGATGACATCCGACCCCGCCACCTCTTCCAGCGTCGAGCGGAAGGCCTCGACGAGCTGGTGCGGGAGGTTGCGGACGAACCCGACGGTGTCGGTGAGGGTGAACACGCGGCCATCGGCGGTCTCGGACCGGCGCACCGTGGCATCCAGGGTCGCGAACAGGGCGTTCTCCACCAGTACGCCGGCGCTGGTGAGCCGGTTGAGCAGGCTCGACTTGCCGGCGTTGGTGTAGCCGGCGATCGCGACCGACGGGATGGTGTGGCGCTTGCGTTCGGCGCGCTTGGCGTCACGTGCGGGCGCGAAGTCGCGGATCTGGCGGCGCAGCATCGCCATACGGGTGCGGATGCGACGGCGGTCGAGCTCGATCTTGGTCTCACCGGGTCCGCGCGAGCCCATGCCCGCGCCGCCGGCGCCGACCTGGCCACCGGCCTGGCGGCTCATGGAGTCACCCCACCCGCGCAGGCGCGGGAGCAGGTATTCCAGCTGGGCGAGTTCGACCTGCGCCTTGCCTTCGCGGCTCTTGGCGTGCTGGCTGAAGATGTCGAGGATGACGGTCGTGCGGTCGATGACCTTGACCTTCACGACGTCTTCCAGCGCACGTCGCTGGCTGGGGGCGAGCTCGGTGTCGGCGATGACGGTGTCCGCTCCGACAGAGGCGACGATGTCGCGCAACTCCTGCGCCTTGCCACGGCCGACGTAGGTCGCCGGGTCCGGGTGCGGGCGGCGCTGCAGCACACCGTCGAGCACGACCGCTCCGGCCGTTTCGGCCAGGGCCGCCAGTTCGCGCAGCGAATTCTCGGCGTCCTCCTGCGAGCCCTGTGGGTAGACCCCCACGAGCACGACGTTCTCCAGCCGCAGCTGGCGGTATTCGACCTCGGTGACGTCCTCGAGCTCGGTGGACAGGCCGGGCACGCGGCGCAGCGCGGCACGCTCCTCGCGGTCCCACTGCTCGCCGTCGCCGTCGCCGTAGGCGGTCGAGGCATCCTGCAGCGCCTGTGCGGCGCCCAGCACGCGGTTCGCTCCTCCGGTGCCGGTGAAACTCGTCACCCGCGCTCCCTGACGCGCCTCAGCGCGCGCCAGCACCCGGTCGACGGGATCGACCTGCGTCGATTCGACCTCGTCGGGGTTGGTGGTGTCTGTCATGTATTCCTTCCGGGAAGCCGCACCGGCGGCATCCGTAAACTCTAGCTTTCCGCCCTGCGCGTGGCCTCCGCTACGCTCGCAGGATGGGGAATGATCACTATTTCAGTGCGTCCCCGTCCAGTTCCTCTGATCTCCGCCGTCTCCGGGTGACCCTCTCCGGCCGTGCGGTGGAGCTCATGACGGCGGGCGGGGTTTTCAGCCCGGATCACATCGACTCCGGTACCGCGGTTCTGCTGGCCAACACACCACCGCCGCCGCCCGGCGGCCATCTGCTGGACATCGGCTGCGGTTGGGGACCGATCGCGCTGTCGCTGGCGATGGACGCGCCGCACGCGACCGTCTGGGCCGTCGATGTGAACGAGCGGGCGTTGGACCTCGTGCGCCGCAACGCCGAGACGCTGGGGCTCGACAACGTCAACGCCGTACTGCCCGATGATGTTCCCGAAGGCATCTCGTTCCGCACGATCCGCTCCAACCCGCCGATCCGCGTGGGCAAGAGCGTGCTGCACGGGCTGATGCAGCACTGGATCCCGCGCCTGGCCGAACGCAGCGACGCGTGGCTCGTGGTGCAGCGCAACCTGGGGTCCGATTCGCTCCAGCGCTGGCTGGATGCCACCTTCGCCGACGGCTACAGCGTGCACCGCGCCGCGACGGCTCGCGGCTTCCGCGTGATCAAGGTGCGCCGCCACGGCGCGACCCCCACAGCGGAGATCACTCTGCCGTAAGGCGAACCCGGCCCCCACCCGCGCCCGAGCGGGTCAGGCCAGCGCGACCTCGCCGCTGAAGACGAGCGTCGCCGGACCCGACAGCAGTACGTGCTCGCCGTCGTCGCCCTGACGCACCCGCACACCGAGCGTGCCCCCGGGCACGTCCACCCGCCACTGGTCGGGTGCCGCCTTGCCCGCCCACAGCCGCACGGCGAGGGCGGCGGCTGCCACCCCGGTGCCGCAGCTGAGGGTCTCGCCGACGCCGCGTTCGAACACGCGCATCGTGATCGCCCCGACGCCGCCCTTCACGAGCGGATCGGCGGGCACCACGAACTCGATGTTCGCGCCGTGGCGCGGGGTGGGTTCGAGGATCGGCTGCACGGTGAGATCGAGGCCGTCGAGTTCGAGGTGCGTCGGCAGGGCGACCACGACGTGCGGGTTGCCGACGTCGATCCCCTGGCCGGGGCGCGCGACATCGAGCCCGCGGGCGCGCACCAGCACGTCGCCCTCCTCGGCCCGCCAGACGCCCAGGTCCACCTCGAAGCCGTCGTCCGATCGGGTGACCCGCTTGATGCCGGCGCGCGTGCCGATGTCGAGGTGTCTGCCGTCGGGGAGCTGGGCGAGCCCGGTGTCGACGAGGTAGCGCGCGAAGACGCGGATGCCGTTGCCGCACATCTCCGCGGCGGAGCCGTCGGCGTTGCGGTAGTCCATGAACCACTCGGCCCCGGCCGCCGCGGCCTCGCGGCCCTCGGGCAGCGCGGCGGCGCGGACGACCCGCAGCGTACCGTCGCCGCCGATGCCGAAGCGGCGGTCGCAGAGGACGGCGACCTGGTCGTCGCTGAGATCGATCGCGCCGTCGGGGTCGGCGAAGATCACGAAGTCGTTGCCGGTGCCGTGACCTTTCGTGAACGGGAGGGTCTGCGGCATGCCCCCAGTCTATCGACGCCCGGGCCGGCCCTCGGCGGGACGGGCGTCGGTTTCGGGCACGTCACCGGCTGTCGGTGCGCCGCGGCGAGGTCACCCGAGCGAGTCCGCCAGGGCAGCGGCATCCGCCCCCGGCGCGACCCAGGTGGTGTCGGCGTACCGGCGGAACCACGACACCTGACGGCGCGCGTAGCGGCGGGTGAGCGCCTGGGTCTGCGCGATCGCGTCGGCCTCGGACAGTTCGCCGTCCAGCTGGGCGAGCGCCTGGGCGTAGCCGATGGCGCGGCGCGCGGTCACGCCGTCCTCCAGGCCCGCCGCGCGCAGCGCCGCCACCTCCGCCACGAGACCCTCACGCCACATGGCCTGCACGCGTGCGTCGAGGCGGGTCACCAGCTCTTCGCGCGGGACCTGCACCCCGATGAGGCGCGTCGGCCTATGCCACAGCACGGGGTCGTCGGGCAGGGCGGCGCCGTGCGTCGCCTCCCCTTGCGCGAGCACTTCGAGCGCGCGCACGATGCGCCTGCCGTTGCGCGGATCGACGCGGCCGGCGGTGACCGGGTCGAGGTCCCGCAGGCGCGCGTACAGCGCACCGGGCCCCTCGCGGTCGAGGTCGGCTTCGAGCGCGGCCCGCAGCGCCGCGTCGCGCGGTGGGAAGCGGAAGTCGTAGACGACGCTCGAGACGTAGAGCCCCGAGCCGCCGACGAGGATCGCGTCGGCGCCCCGTGCGTGGATCTCCCCGATCACGGCGCGCGCAGCGGGCTGGTACCAGGCGACCGCGGCGTCGTCGGACGGCTCGAGCACGTCGAACAGGTGATGCGGGATGCCGCGGCGCTCGGATTCGGGGAGCTTGGCGGTGCCGATGTCCATGCCGCGGTACAGCTGCATGGCATCGGCGTTGACGACCTCCGCGGCGCGCCCACGGGCGCCCAGCGCCTCGGCGAGGTCGAGCGACAGCGCCGTCTTGCCGGTGCCGGTCGCGCCGACCACGACCCACAGGCGCGGTGCGGCCGGGTCAGACACCGATGCGCAGCGTCGGGAGACCGAGCGAGACCGCGCGGGGTGCCCCGCCGTCGCCGGCCGGGGCGGGCACGGCGCACGATTCCGCCTGCATGCGGTCCCACGCGTCGCCGGCGCGCGTGCGCCGGATGCGCAGGGCCGCGCCGTCGGGGGAATCGGCGAGCAGATGGAACGGGGCCGCGTGGGTCACGGTCACCGAGACGACGTCGCCGGGGCGGGGCAGGTCGGAGCCGGCGGGAACCTCGAAGTGCACGAGCCGGTTGTCCTCGGCGCGGCCGGTGAGCCGGTGCGTCTCGGCATCCTTCTTGCCCTCGCCGGTGGAGACGAGTACCTGCACCTCGCGGCCGACCTGCTTCTGGTTCTCCTCCAGGCTGATGCGATCCTGGAGGGCCATGAGGCGCTCGTAGCGCTCCTGCACGATGTGCTTGGGAACCTGATCGGGCATGGTCGCCGCGGGGGTGCCTTCGCGGATCGAGTACTGGAAGGTGAAGGCGCTCGCGAACCGGGCGGCTTCGACGACCCTCATGGTGTCCTCGAAGTCCTCGTCGGTCTCCCCCGGGAACCCGACGATGATGTCGGTGGAGATGGCGGCGTGCGGCATGCGCTCCCGGACGCGGTCGAGGATGCCGAGGAAACGCTCCGAGCGGTAGGAGCGGCGCATGGCCTTGAGGATCCGGTCGCTGCCGGACTGCAGCGGCATGTGCAGCTGCGGCATGACGGCGGGGGTCTCGGCCATGGCTGCGATGACGTCATCGGTGAAGGCCGCGGGGTGCGGGCTGGTGAACCGGACGCGCTCGAGGCCGGGGATCTCCCCCGCCGCCCGCAGCAGCTTGCCGAACGCCTGCCGGTCGCCGAACTCCACGCCGTACGAGTTCACGTTCTGACCGAGCAGGGTCACCTCGATCGCACCGTCGTCGACGAGCAGGCGGATCTCGTTCAGGATGTCGCCGGGCCGGCGGTCC
Organism: Microbacterium sp. NPDC058021; assembly: GCF_042885955.1. Classification (NCBI taxonomy): domain Bacteria; kingdom Bacillati; phylum Actinomycetota; class Actinomycetes; order Micrococcales; family Microbacteriaceae; genus Microbacterium; species Microbacterium sp. NPDC058021. Next base: position 274,231 of record NZ_JBHVRF010000006.1, on the reverse strand, counting down.
TTCTCCTTGCCGCGCAGGCTCGGGACGATGCAGAAGGTGCAGGTGTTGTTGCAGCCGACCGAGATCGACACCCACCCGCTGTGCACGGCGTCGCGCTTGGTCGGCAGTGTCGAAGGGAACACCTCGAGGGATTCCAGGATCTCCAGCTCCGCCTCGCCGTTGTGGCGGGCGCGTTCGAGCAGGCTCGGAAGGGAGCCCATGTTGTGGGTGCCGAAGACGACATCCACCCACGGGGCCTTGCGCTGCACCGTCTCCTTGTCCATCTGCGCGAGGCAGCCGCCGACCGCGATCTGCATCCCCTCGTGCTTGTCCTTACGGGACTTCAGATGCCCGAGCGTGCCGTACAGCTTGCCGGCGGCGTTGTCGCGCACCGCGCACGTGTTGATGACGATGACGTCGGCATCCGTGCCGTCCTCGGCCCGGACGTACCCGGCGCTCTCCAGCGACCCGGAGAGGCGCTCGGAGTCGTGGACGTTCATCTGACAGCCGAACGTGCGCACCTCGTAGGTGCGGGGGCGCCCGTCGGCGGTCTGCGCGGCGGCAGAGGGCGCGATGAGGGTGGGGGCAGCGGACGGCGAGCTCATGATGACTTCATTGTAGGTTCCCGACCCGGACGCGAGCCGGGCGGACCTCGCTCACCTGATGCGGCTGCGGATGCGCACGGCCGACAGCGCCGTGCAGACGATGGTGAGGGCGACCAGCGCTGCCACGACGAACCAGGCCGTCACGGTCCAGTCGCCGATCTGCAGGTCCAGCCCGTACAGCAGCCGAAGCTGCTCCTCGGCGCCGGGGGCGTCGGCGGTGATGGTGGCCAGTGCCCCGTCGGAGAACTGGCGTCGCAACAGCATGCCCGCCTGCGCGAACGGCAGCGCCGCCACGACGTCGGCCACCGTCTCGGGGAACGCGCCGATCGGGATGTAGGCCGCGGCGATGAAGCCGAGCACGGTACCGACGATGGTCGCCAATGCCGAGAAAGCCCCGTTGGTGCGCACGAAGGTCACGATGAACGCCGAAAGCGACGTGAAGGCCAGGCAGGAGAGCACGACCACGGCGAAGGCGGTGATCACGTTGCCGACCGGCAGCCAGGTTCCGCGCAGCAGACCCAGATAGCCCACGGCGAGCACGAGCACGAACGTCGACAGCATGAGGGCGACCGCGGCCGCGGCGAGCAGATACCCGAGCACGAGCTGGCCGCGCCGCACGGGTGAGACCAGGAAGTCGCGGAACCGCCCCGAGGCGCCGTCGTCGGTGAGGACGGCGATGCCGCCCATGCCGGTGGTGACGGTGGTGATGAGGACGATGCCCGCGAACATCCAGCTGTCGATGAATGCCTGCACCTCGCCTTCAGTCGCGCCGGGAAGCGAATCCGCCAGGTCGGCAGTCTGCAGGTTTCCGAGGAAGAGCGTGTACAGCCCGAACAGGATGAGCGCGCCCAGCAGCGAGAAGAACACGTTCATCGGGTCACGGAAGAACATGCGGAGGTTGCGCCCCACGATGGCGAAGACGATGGTCATGCGGCCGGCTCCTCGGCAGCCGAGCGGCCGGTGAGGGCGAGGAAGACGTCGTCCATGCGTCCGTGGCGGAACTCGAAGTCGCGCACGTGCTCACCGTGGGTGGCGAGCAGCTGACGAGCGGTCGCGGCGTCGGGCACCTCGATGACGATCTCCTCGCCGTCGAGGGTGGGGGCGGCGCCGGCCGCGCGCGCCGCCGCAAGGAGCGAGTCGGCGTCGTCGGAGGTGACGGTGAGCACGCTGCGGCTGTACTTCGCGCGCAGTCTCGCGGGGGTGTCCTCCGCGATGATCCGCCCGGCGTCCACGACGCACACCTGATCGGCTTCCTCGGTCTCTTCGAGGTAGTGGGTCGTGAGGAACACCGTCAGCTCCGTCTGCGCGCGGAGGGTGTGGAGGGTGCGCCACACGAGAGCCCGGCTGGCCGGGTCGAGCCCCGCCGTCGGCTCATCGAGGAAGAGCACGCGGGGCTCGTGCAGCAGCGCGCGGGCGACGTCGACGCGACGGCGCTGGCCGCCGGAGAGCGCACCGTAGGGCCGGTCGAGGAACTCGTCGAGGCCGATGAGGGCGGTGAGGTCTGCGATGCGGGCGGCGATGCGGTCGCGCGCGACGAGCGACATCCGTGCCCGCAGCTGCAGGTTCTCCCGCGCGGTGAGCGCGGGATCGAGCACGGAGTCCTGGAAGACCACGCCGATGCCTTCGCGCACCGCGTTGCCCTCGCGGGTCACGTCGTGGCCGAGCACGCGCACGGAACCCGAGTCGAACGGCAGCACCGTGGTGAGGCATCCGATGGTCGTGGACTTGCCCGCCCCGTTGGTGCCGACGAACGCGAACACCGCGCCGTCAGCCACCTCGAACGAGATGCCATCGACCGCCGGTCGGCCGCGATACTTCTTGGTCAGCGCCTCCACCTGGATCGACATCCCGCCCCTCTCCATCGCCTCCGATTTTAGGCGCGCGACGAGGGCTCAGCGGAATCGGACCCCACCCCCGGAACGGTTCTCCGCCAGGGCGGCCCGCGCCGGAGTCGTGGACGTTCATCTGACAGCCGAACGTGCGCTCCTCGTAGAGGTCGGCGGATCACTCGTCGTCGTCGGATGACGCATACGGCGCGAGGAAGTCCGTGAGGTGCGCGGCATAGCCCTCGGGGTCGACGTTCCAGCTCTGGATGTGTCCGGCGTCCGGCACCGGCACGTAGCGGCCCAGGGGGAGCGCGCGGGCGAAGTCCTCGCTGTCGGAGTGCGGCACCAGCGGGTCGGCGAGACCCTGGAACACCAGAACGGGGACGGAGTCGAACACGGACGTCTGGTCGAGCTCGTCCAACGCCGTGAGGGACAGGTCACCACGCCACTGCACGACCTGACGCACGAGAGGCGACAGCGCCCCCAGATGAAGTCGCTGCGCCTGGCCGTCGATGACGTGTCCCCAATCCAGCACCGGCGCGTCGAGCACCATGGCCACCACGCGATCGGCGTGCGCGGACTCGTGCATGAACCGGGTGACGATGCTGCCGCCCATCGAGTCGCCGTAGAGCACGAACCGCTCGGCGCCCTGCGACAGGGCGTAGTCCGCGGCGGCGTCGAGGTCGGCCCATTCCCTCTCCCCCAGGCTGAAAAGGCCGTTCGCACTCGCCGGTGCGCCTTCGTCGTTGCGGTAGCTGATCAGCAGGGTCGGCAACCGGACATGACGGATGGTCGACAGCGGGCGCAGCCCGCTCTGGCGAAGACCGTCGATGCCATGGACGAACAGCACCCAGGTCGACCCGTCGCCGTCGACCATCCAGGCCGGCATGGTACCCAGCTCGCCCTCGACCTCGACATCGCGGAAGTCCAGCCCCAGCGCGCTGCGCGGGTCTCCGGTCCACAGGTTGGGGTTGAGCGCGACGTCGACTCCGACGGCGGGCGCCCCGTCTGTGGGGACGAACGTGCGCGTCACCGACTGACCGTCGGAGCGCAGCACCGGTCCGACGACCCCCTCGCCGGCGACCTCCCCGTCCGCGGCGGCCCAGGTCAGACCGTACGTGCCGATGCGCATTCCGGCATCCGTGCGGGACAGGGTGATCTCGCCATCGCCGACCGCGATCACGCTCCCCGCCGCGGTCGTGAGGTCGTGGTGCGGCGTGAGCAGCACCTGGGCGCTGGCCAACGGGACCCCGACCAGTGCGGCCAGTACTACCGCCACTACGCTCCCCCCGACCACGAACGGCCATCGTCGTCGGCTGCGCTGGCGTCTCACACCGCGAGCATAGGGGATCTCAGCGGAACCGCACGCCGCCGCGGGTGCCGCTTTCGGCCAGCGCGGTCCGCGCGGCCGTCGCCGCCACCGCGCCCGGGTAGCCGCGCCGGGACAGCTGCCCCATGAGGCGGCGCATCGCGGTCTCATGGTCGACGCTGTCCAGTTGCCGCGTCTTCGTCCGTGCGAACTCGAGCGCGCGCTCGGCCTCGTCGTCAGGCTGATCCGCGAGCGCCTCGTCGGCGATCTCCCGTGGGATGCCGCGAGAGGACAGCGTCTGCGCGATCGCCCGCCTTCCCTGTCCCTTGCGCTGCGCACCGGTGTGGATGAGCTGCTCCGCCAGCCTGGCGTCGTCGAGGTAACCCAACCGGGTGAAGGAGTCGAGCAGGGCTTCGAGGTCGTCCGGGGGGAGCTCGTGCTCCGCCGCGGCCGCACGGGCCTCGGAGACGGACAGCTGCCGGGCGCGGAGCTTGCGCAGCAGGATGCGCTCCGCCGCAGCCACCCGATCGGCACGGTCCTCGTCGGCATCCTCAGGCACGGGGGGCACGACATCCGCATCCCACGTGGTGCGCCACTGCGGCGGGCCGTCGCCGCGCCCCGCGGAGCGCTGGTCGAGCCGGGACAGGGTTGCGGCGGTTTCGGCGACCGGGTCGGGGTGAGAGGCGCGCCCGGCGGCGGCGTTCTTGCTCCGCGCCGGTTCGGCGGTCGCACGGCGATCGCCGAACAGCGGGATGACGGGGGCGATCCCCTCGGCGTCCTCAGGGACGCCCCCGTCGCTCACGAAGTGGACCATCAGGCCGGGCGGCGTGCAGCCAGGTCGTCGGCCACGGGCTCTTCGACGAGCTTCGGCTGGCCGATGCCCAGCTTCAGCTTGATCTTCGTCTCGATGTCGTTGGCGATGTCGGGGTTGCGCAGCAGGAAGTTGCGGGCGTTCTCCTTGCCCTGACCCAGCTGGTCGCCCTCGTACGTGTACCAGGCGCCGGACTTCTTGACGAGCGCGTGCTCGACGCCGAAGTCGATGAGGCTGCCCTCTCGGGAGATGCCCGTGCCGTAGAGGATGTCGAACTCCGCCTGCTTGAACGGGGGCGCCATCTTGTTCTTGACGACCTTCACGCGCGTGCGGTTACCCACCGCATCGGTGCCGTCCTTCAGCGTCTCGATGCGACGGATGTCCAGACGAACCGAGGCGTAGAACTTCAGCGCCTTACCGCCGGCGGTCGTCTCGGGCGAACCGAAGAACACGCCGATCTTCTCGCGCAGCTGGTTGATGAAGATCATCGTGGTGTTGGTCTGGCTGAGCCCACCGGTGAGCTTGCGCAGCGCCTGCGACATCAGTCGGGCCTGGAGACCGACGTGCGAGTCGCCCATTTCGCCCTCGATCTCGGCCTTGGGCACGAGCGCCGCAACGGAGTCGATGACGATGAGGTCGATCGCGCCGGAGCGCACCAGCATGTCGGCGATCTCGAGAGCCTGCTCACCGGTGTCGGGCTGCGACACGAGCAGCTGATCGATGTCGACACCGAGCTTCTGCGCGTAATCGGGGTCGAGCGCGTGCTCGGCGTCGATGAACGCGGCGATGCCCCCGGCGCGCTGCGCGTTGGCGATCGCGTGCAGGGTGAGCGTCGTCTTACCCGACGACTCCGGCCCGTAGATCTCGATGATGCGACCGCGCGGCAGACCGCCGACGCCGAGCGCGACGTCGAGGGCGATGGAGCCGGTCGGGATCACGGCGACGGGAGCGCGCTCGTCGCTACCCAGTCGCATGACCGAGCCCTTTCCGAACTGCCGGTCGATCTGGGCGAGGGCCGATTCAAGGGCTTTCTCGCGGTCGGCGGGTGAGGGCATGACGTGCTCTTTTCTGCTCGCGGTCGGTCGCCTGTAGGCTGTCGCGCTCCGCCCCGGATGGGAGGGATGCTGCGACAAGGCGTGTGGTGTGCGATGACATGGTCCACGCTACGGAGGGCCTCCGACATCGGTCGGCTGCCTGCCGTGATTGTGGACGGTCATGCCCTCGACACCTGCTGTAGAGGAGACTACGACCGAATCGAACAGAGGTTCGACGACACGCCGCATCGCGTTCGCCGATAACGACGAATACCGGAGGCGTGCGAGGGCTCAGCGTCGGCTCGGGTCCATCCGGCCCACGCCGTAACGGCGGTCTTCCGGCACCTCGGCTTCGACGCACAGAGCGGCCCACACCTCGCGCGCGGGAGTACCGGCGGCCAGGGCTTCCCTGGCGGTACGCCCGCCCACGCGAGGCAGCACGAGATCGGCGACGAGCGCCGCGCCCCGCGGACCGAACTCGTCGCTGACGGCGCGATCGAACTCGCTGCGACGCATCGACACCTTCCGGTCAGCGCATCGACAGCGCGGGCTCGGCCTCGACCGAAGCCACGAGATCGTCGGGGACGACGTCGGGGAACGTGTGCAGGCCTTCGAGTACGGAGATGCGGTCACCGACTTCGCGCATGATGGCGGAGATGGGCACATCGAGCGCGTCGGCCACCGAAGCGAGGATCTCGCTGGAGGCCTCCTTCTGTCCGCGCTCGACCTCACTCAGATAGCCGAGAGCCACGCTCGCGCGGCCGGCCACCTGACGGAGGGTGCGCCCCTTCTGCAGACGGAAGTCACGCAGCACTTCGCCGATTTCTTGACGAACCAGGATCATTTCGGGCCCCCTCTCGCTTTCCATCCCATCGGGTCCACAACAGTACAACACCGGACAGGGTCACTGTAATCCCGGTAGTTGTGCATGGGATGGGAATCACTGGACCACAACGCCGTGTCGCGGCGACTTGTTCCCGTCAGAGGGCTTCGAGTGCGAAGGCGATCGCCCTGGCCGTCGTGGCGGTGCGGATCTCGTCGCGGTCGCCGGTCAGGCGCAGGGACTCCACGCGCGAACCCAGCGACGTCGAGACGGCGATGTGCACCGTTCCGACCGGCTGCCCATCGACGGCATCCGGGCCGGCGACGCCGGTGGTGGCGATGCCGATGTCGGCGGGACGCTCGGCGGTACCGACGGCCCGCCGCACCCCGCGGGCCATCTGCCTGGCCACCCGCTCGTTGACCGGACCGTGCGCCTCGAGCAGCACCGGGTCGACGCCGAGGAGGCTCTGCTTCAGTTCGGTCGCATACGCCACGATGCCGCCGCGGACGACCGCGGAGGCCCCCGGCACAGCCACGAGGGAGGCGACGACCAGTCCGCCGGTGAGCGATTCGGCCACCCCGATGGTCCAGCCGAGTTCGCGCAGCCGCTCCACGAGGATCTCGGCGTCGCTGCGACGTCCGCTGGAGACGAGCGTCTGCTCGTCGGGCAGGTCGGGATCGGCGGCGGGGCGGAAGGGACTCACGAGGCGGTCCCGCGACGCGCCCGGCGCGCGCCGCGCATCTCGGTCACGACGTAGTCGATGCCGCTCGCGATCGTCAGCACCACCGCGATGGTCATGGTGACGAGGTTGACCCAGTGGATCCACTCCCCCACGACCGTCCACAGCGGCAGCAGCGCGAGCGACAGGGCGACACCCTGGGCGACGGTCTTGAGCTTGCCCATCCAGGCGGCCGCGACGACGTGGCTGCTGGCGACGATCAACCGGTGCACGGTCACGCCGATCTCGCGCACCAGCACGACGACCGTGATCCACCAGGGCAGCTCGGCGAGGATCGACAGCCCCACGAACGCGCAGCCCGTGAGCACCTTGTCGGCGATGGGGTCCAGGAGCTTGCCGAGGTCGGTCACGATGTGGTGGCGCCGGGCGAGGTAGCCATCGATGCCGTCGGTGGCGATCGCGACGATGAACAGCACCGCAGCCCACCACCGCAGCGGCCCATCGGCGCCGCCGTCGGCCAGCAGCATCCACAGGAAGACGGGGGCGCAGAGGATGCGCACGATCGTGATCGCGTTGGGGAGCTGCCTCGGAATCGCCACGTGTCGAGCCTACCGTCGCGCGCCTCAGCGGCCGGTGAGGCCCCAGGCATCCTCGTCGCCGGATTCCTCTTCGACGACCTCGTAGCCGGCGAACTGCGCCTCGACGGCATCCTCTGCGGCTGCGTCGGGCTCGTCTTCGCCGCGCAGCCGGGCGAGGACGCCCGGCAGCTGCTCGGGGGTCACCATGACGTCGCGCGCCTTGGATCCCTCGGACGGGCCGACGATCTCGCGGGATTCGAGCAGGTCCATGAGGCGACCCGCCTTCGCGAAGCCGACGCGGAGCTTGCGCTGCAGCATCGAGGTCGAGCCGAACTGGGTCGAGACGACCAGTTCGGCCGCGGCCAGCAGCAGCTCGAGATCGTCGCCGATGTCGGCGTCGACTTCCTTCTTCTCCGTGACGGCGGCGACGTCCTTGCGGTACTCGGGACGAGCCTGCTGGGTGACGTGGCGGACGACCTTCTCGATCTCGCCCTCGCTGACCCACGCGCCCTGCACGCGGATCGCCTTCGAGGTGCCCATCGGGAGGAACAGCGCGTCACCCTGTCCGATGAGGCGGTCAGCACCCGGCTGATCGAGGATGACGCGGGAGTCGGTGACGCTCGTGACCGCGAACGCGAGCCGCGACGGCACGTTGGCCTTGATGAGACCGGTGACGACGTCGACCGAGGGGCGCTGCGTGGCCAGCACCAGGTGGATGCCGCTGGCTCGCGCGAGCTGGGTGATGCGCACGATCGAGTCCTCGACGTCGCGCGGGGCGACCATCATGAGGTCGGCGAGCTCGTCGACCACGACCAGCAGGTACGGGTAGGGCTTGAGCACCCGTTCGCTGCCGGCGGGAAGCTGCACCTCACCGGAGACCACGGCGCGGTTGAAGTCGTCGATGTGGCGGTAGCCGAACGACGCGAGGTCGTCGTACCGCATGTCCATCTCCTTCACGACCCACTGCAGCGCCTCGGCGGCCTTCTTGGGGTTCGTGATGATGGGCGTGATCAGGTGCGGCACGCCGGCGTACGAGGTGAGCTCGACGCGTTTGGGGTCGATGAGCACCATGCGCACTTCGGAGGGCTTGGCGCGCATGAGCAGGCTCGTGATCATCGAGTTCACGAAGCTGGACTTGCCCGAGCCGGTCGAACCCGCCACGAGCAGGTGCGGCATCTTGGCGAGGTTGGCCACGACGTAGCCGCCGCCGACGTCCTTGCCGACGCCGATGGTCATGGGGTGCACGGAGTTCGTGGAGGCGGGCGAGCGCAGCACGTCACCGAGTGTCACGATCTCGCGGTCGGTGTTGGGGATCTCCACGCCGATGGCGCTCTTGCCGGGGATCGGCGCGAGGATGCGCACCTCGTTGGAGGCGACGGCGTAGGCGATGTTGTTGGTCAGCGCCGTGATGCGCTCGACCTTCACGCCCGACCCCAGCGCGATCTCGTACTGGGTCACTGTCGGGCCGCGGGAGAACCCGGTGACCCGCGCGTCGACGGAGAACTGGTCGAAGACGCTCGTGATGGCCCGCACCATGGCGTCGTTCGCCTCGGAGCGCGCCTTGGGAGGCGTGCCGGCGGCGAGGGCCGCGGTGGAGGGCAGCCGGTAGGGCGCCGAGGGCGGCATCCCGTCGCCGTCTCCGCCGAGGCCGGACATGCCGGGCAGCTCGCCGTCGTCGATGATCTCGGTGGCGTCCTCGCGGATGCCGGTGTCGGCGCGGCGGCCGCCGGCGCGCACGGCCGCGACGACACCGGGGCTGATGACCTCGGTGGGCGCATCGGGCAGTGGGGGCGGCGGCGGGGGCGGCGCGATGGCCTGGTCGAAGCCGCCGGTGTCGCCGTGGGGCGACAGCAGCGCTGTGAGGTCCTGCGACCCGAGGTCGTTGTCGGGGTCCTCTTCGCGACCCGACTTGTTGCGCCGCCACCACGGCAGCGCGTCGGAGTCGGCGTCGGAGTCGGACGCGTCGCCGGCGGATGCCTTGGCGGGCTTCTCGACCCGCTCGGCGTCGAACATCCAGGCGTACAGGTCGCCGAGGCGGTGGCCGATGCGGTTGGGCGGGGTCTTGGTGAGGATCAGCACGCTGAGCAGCGACAGCAGCCCCAGCACGACGCAGGCGCCGATCTGCGTCAGGTACGACAGCGGCTGGCCGACCATCCAGCCGAACAGTCCGCCGGCGGTGCTGAGCGACGGCAGGCCCGCGGCGGGCTGCGGCAGTCCGCCCAGCACGTGGCAGAAGCCGGCGATCGTGAGCACGAACAGGCCGAAGCCGATGCCGATGCGCCCGTTGTCGTGCACCGACGACGGATGCCGGAAGAGCCAGCCCGCCAGCAGCAGCAGAAGCACCGGGAGGATGAACGCCACGCGGCCGATCGCGGCGCCGGCGGTGTACGCGCTGATGGTCGCGGCGACCTCGTTGCCGATGAAGAACCACTCCACGACGGCGCCGGCAGCCGCCAGCAGCACCAGCAGGAACGGGAAGCCGTCGCGCCGCTGATCCTTCTCGAGCGTCTCGGGACCGAACGCGCGGAAGAGACTGCCCGTCGCGTGGGCGAGCCCCATCCAGGCCCGCGCGATCACCGGCGGCTTCTCCGCCTCATCGACGTAGCGCTTGGGTGCCGGAGCGGGTTTGCGGGCGCGCGGAGACGCACCCTTCGCGGGCGCGCGGCCGCTCTTGGTCGGACTGCTGCTCCTGGCCATCCCTCAACGGTAAGCCGCCGCACCGACATTCCGCGCAACGACGCGGCCGTTCGCGCGGCCCGCCCCGCGGGCAGGCCGCGCGTGCGCGGGTCCCGAGCCCCCGCCCCGCCCGCATTCGGTAGTCGCATTCGTCCCCGCGGCGGCGGGCCCGCGTGCCCTTCGCGACCACCGAACGGCGCGGCTGACGCCGCCCCCGGCGGGTTCGGTGGTCGCGTTCGTCCCCAATGACACGGGTTCGCGGGGCGTTCGCGACGACCGAACGCGGTGGGTGGCGCAGCCTCGCGAGTTCGGTGGTCGCGTCCGACCGCAACGACGCGGAGCCGCGGGGCGTTCGCGACGACCGAACGGGGTGGGTGGCGCAGCCCGGCGCGCTCGGTCGTCGCGTTCGTCCCCAAGGACGCGGGTTCGCGGGGCGTTCGTGACGACCGAACGCAACGCGGGCACGCGCGCGGGCGAGCGGCGGACGCTGCGCGCCCGGCAACGAACACCGCCCGTGGGCCGCACACGCGGCCCACGGGCGTTGGACAGGGGCTGTTACGCCTCGATGACCAGCGGCACGATCATCGGACGCCGACGCAGGCGCTGGTTGACCCAGCGACCGATCGTGCGACGCACGACCTGCGACAGCGCGTGCGAGTCGCGCACCCCCGACTTGGCGGCCTCGGCCAGCGCGGCGGCGATCTTGGGCTTGACGTCGTCGAACACCGAGTCGTCCTCGGCGAAGCCGCGGGCGTGGATCTCGGGACCGGTGATGACGCGGCCGGTGGCGGCATCCACCACCACGATCACCGAGATGAAGCCCTCTTCGCCGAGGATGCGGCGGTCCTTGAGGTCGGCGTCGGTGATCTCGCCCACCGTCGAGCCGTCGACGTACACGAAGCCGATGTCGAGCTGCCCCACGACGGTCGCGATGCCGTCCTTGAGGTCGATGACGGTGCCGTTCTCGCCGAGGATGGTGCGCTCGGCGGGGATGCCGGTGTCCTGGGCGAGCTTGGCGTTGGCCATGAGGTGGCGGTACTCGCCGTGCACGGGCAGCACGTTGCGGGGCTTGAGGATGTTGTAGCAGTACAGCAGCTCGCCGGCGGCGGCGTGGCCGGACACGTGCACCTTGGCGTTGCCCTTGTGCACGACGTTGGCGCCGAGCTTGGTGAGCCCGTCGATGACGCGGTAGACGGCGTTCTCGTTGCCGGGGATGAGGCTGGAGGCGAGGATCACGGTGTCGCCGGTGCCCGGCTCGATCGCGTGGTCGAGGTTGGCCATGCGGCTGAGCACGGCCATCGGCTCGCCCTGGGACCCCGTGGACATGAAGACGATCTTGTCGTCGGGCAGGTCCTGGGCCTTCTTGTAGTCGATCAGCACGCCCTCGGGCACCGTGAGGTAGCCGAGATCGGCGGCGATCGTCATGTTGCGCAGCATGCTGCGACCCAGCAGCGCCACGCGGCGGCCGTTGGCGTGTGCGGCATCCAGCACCTGCTGCACGCGGTGCACGTGGCTGGAGAAGCTGGCGACGATGACGCGGCGCGGGGCCTTGGCGATGACCTGGTCCAGCACCGGCCCGATCGACCGCTCCAGCGGGGTGAACCCGGGGACGTCGGCGTTGGTGGAGTCGACGAGGAACAGGTCGATGCCCTCTTCACCCAGTCGCGCGAAGGCGCGGAGGTCGGTGATGCGGCCGTCCAGCGGCAGCTGGTCCATCTTGAAGTCGCCGGTGGCCAGCGCCGTGCCGGCCGGGGTCTTGATGGCGACGGCGAGCGCGTCGGGGATGGAGTGGTTGACCGCGATGAACTCCAGGTCGAACGGGCCGACCTGCTCCTTCTGGTCTTCCTTCACCGTCAGCGTGTACGGCTTGATGCGGTGTTCCTTGAGCTTGGCCTCGATGAGGGCGAGGGTGAGCCCCGACCCGATGAGGGGGATGTCGCGCTTGAGGCGCAGCAGGTACGGCACCGCGCCGATGTGGTCTTCGTGGCCGTGGGTCAGGACCACCCCGACGATGTCGTCGAGGCGGTGCTTGATCGGCTCGAAGTCGGGGAGGATCAGGTCGACCCCGGGCTGGTGCTCCTCGGGGAACAGCACGCCGCAGTCGACGACGAGGAGCTTGCCCTCGTACTCGAAGACGGTCATGTTGCGCCCGATCTCGCCGAGTCCGCCCAGAGGCATGACACGGAGGGTTCCGGGGGCGAGGGCGGGGGGCGGGGTGATCGCGTTGGGGCTCATCGTGTAGTGCCGTGGACCTTCGGGAGTGCGCCGCCAGCTGCCGCATTGCGGTCGGGACGGAAATTGGAGAAATCAGCGCCGACGACGTCGGTCACCAGGGCAAGCTCGTCCTCGATCATCGCGGCCTCCCATTCCTCCGGCCCCACGAGGGGCAGGCGGACGCGAGGGCTGGAGATGCGACCGAGGCCGTGCAGGATGTACTTCGCGCTGACGGTGCCCGGAACGTGGGTCATGACCGCACGCACGAGGGGTTCCAGCTGCTTGTGAGCCGTCGTGGCCGCGGCGAGATCGCCTCGGTTGACGGCGTCGATCATGACGCGGTAGGGCGCGGCCGCGACGTTCGCGGTCACCCCGATGAGTCCCGTCGCACCGATGGACAGGTGCGGCAGGGCGTTCGCGTCATCGCCCGAGAAGTACATCAGGTCGGTTTGGTTCAGCACCCGGCTGACCTCGCTGAAGTCGCCCTTGGCGTCTTTGATCGCGAGGATGTTCGGGTGCTTGGCGAGACGGAGGATCGTCTCGTACTTGATCGGCACCCCGGTGCGACCCGGGATGTCGTACAGGATGACCGGCAGATCGGTGGCATCGGCCACCAGCCGGAAGTGGGTGAGTATGCCGGCCTGGGTCGGCTTGTTGTAGTACGGCGTGACGATCATGATGCCGTCGGCGCCGACCTTCTCGCTGGCCTTGTACAGCTCGATGGCGTGCGCGGTCTCGTTCGATCCGCCGCCGGTGATGATCTTGGCGCGGCCGGCGGCGACGTCCTTGCCCACCTCGACCAGGCGGATCTTCTCGGGGTCGGTGAGCGTGCTCGTCTCCCCCGTCGTGCCGGTCACCACGATGCCGTCGGCACCCGCGGTGATGACATCGTCCATGTGCTTCTCGACGGCGGGCCAATCGACTTCACCGTCGGCGGTCATGGGAGTGACCAGCGCGACGAGAACCTGTCCGAACGGGTTGCCCTGATGCGTCATGTTCCCAGGGTATCGGTTCGCACACCCTGCCCCGATAGGGTCGCGGCATGACCTGGCAGACCCGCGCGAGCCGTGAGGTGTACAGCAACCGATGGATCCGCGTGCGGGAGGACGAGGTCACCGGCCCCGCCGGCGACGGCATCTACGGGGTCGTCGAGATGCGGCATCCGGCGGTCTTCGTCGTCGCCGTCGACGCCGAGGACCGCGTGTGCCTCGTCGAGATCGACCGCTACACCGTCGGCGTCTCGCTCGAAGTCCCCGCCGGCGGATCCGACGGTGAGGACCCGCGCGTCGCGGCCGAGCGCGAGCTCGCCGAGGAGGCGGGGGTCGGCGCCGCCGACTGGCAGCAGATCGGCGGGATGACGGCGCTCAACGGCATCGCTGAGGCGCCCGAGCACGTGTTCCTCGCCCGCGGCATCCAGACGCTGCCGGATGCCGCGCACTCGCAGGCCGAGGAGGGCATCCGCGCCGTGCGGTGGGTGCCGTTCGGCGAGGCGGTGGCGATGGTCGCCGATGGTCGCATCACCGACGGCGAGACCGTCGCCGCCCTGGCCTACGCCGGCATCCGGCTCGGCCGCTTCGCCTGATCAGCGGCCGGTGATCAGCGGCCGCGCGACGCGGTCGCGACGACGACACGGTCGGGCAGCACCCGGCTGAGCGCGACGAGCGCCTTGTACCGCAGCGACGGGATGGACACCGCCGTGCCGCGTGCGGTGTCGCGCAATGCCGCAGCGACCACGTCGCGCGCGTCGAGCCACATCCACGCGGGCACCCCCTCACGGCCGGGTGCGACGCCCATGCGCTCGTGGAAGTTGGTGTGGGTGAAGCCGGGGCACACCGCCGTCACCGTCACGCCTCGCGGGCGGTAGGCGACGTTCGCCCAGCGGCTGAAGTCGACCACCCAGCGCTTGACCGCGCCGTAGGTGGAGCGCGGGGTGAAGGCGGCGACGGATGCCACGTTGAGGATGCGTCCCCGATGGCGGGCGAGCATGCCCGGCAGCGCGGCGTGCATGAGCGTCATCGGCACGCTCACGTGCAGCGCGAGGTGGCGCTGCTCGTCCGCGAGGTCGTTGGTCTCGAACGCGAGCGGCAGTCCGAAGCCGGCGTTGTTGACGAGCATGTCGACGGGGTGCGCGTCATCGCCCACGCGCGCCGCGACCGCGGCCAGCGCGTCGGGGTCGAGGAGATCGGCGGCCAGCACCTCGCACGCGACGCCGTGGGCGGCGGTGAGCGTCTGGGCGAGGGCGGCGAGCGCGTCGCCGTCGCGCGCGACGAGCACGAGGTCCATGCCGCGGGATGCGAGCTGACGGGCGAACTCGGCACCCAGCCCAGAGCTCGCGCCGGTGATCAGTGCCGTCTTCGCCATGCCGGGAGCCTACGACCCCGGCGCCAGCGCGAGGAAGCGGTAGCGGATGCCGGTGCGCGAGAGGTGCCACCCGTCGGCCGGGTCTGCCGAGACGGTGCGCCAGGAGGTGCGGTCGGGGGCGAAGGTGTCGCCGTCGACCTCGAGGTCGAGCTCGGTGACCTCCAGCAGGTCGGCGCGGTCGATCGCCTCGCGGAAGAGTCCCGCCCCGCCGATCACCCAGACCCGGTCGGGGGCGTCGGTGTCGGCGAGCCGCAGGGCCGCATCCAGCGAGCCGGCCCGTTCGGCGCCGTCGGCCGCCCACTCCGCGTCGCGCGTGACGACGATGTTGCGCCGCCCCGGCAGCGGCCGGAACCGCGGCGGGAACGACTCCCAGGTCCTGCGGCCCATGATCACGGGCGCACCGGCGGTGACGGCCTTGAAGTGGGCGAGATCCTCGGGCACGTGCCACGGCATGCCGCCGTCGGCGCCGACGACTCCCCCGTGGGCCTCGGCCCACACCAGCCCGATGGGCGCGGTCATACCGCGACCGCCCCGCGGATGGCGGGGTGGTGCTGGTAGTCCTCGACGACGAAGTCCTCGTAGCGGTAGTCGAAGATCGACTCCGGCGTGCGGGCGAAGCGCAGCGTCGGGTACGGGTACGGATCGCGGCTCAGCTGCTCGCGCACCTGCTCGAGGTGGTTGTCGTAGATGTGGCAGTCGCCGCCGGTCCAGACGAAGTCGCCCGGTTCGAGGCCGGCCTGCTGGGCGACCATCATGGTCAGCAGCGCGTAGGAGGCGATGTTGAACGGGACGCCGAGGAACAGGTCGGCGGAGCGCTGGTAGAGCTGGCAGGAGAGCTTGCCGTCGGCGACGTAGAACTGGAACAGCGCGTGGCACGGCGGCAGCGCCATCGAGTCCACTTCGGCGGGGTTCCACGCGGTGACGATGTGCCGGCGGGAGTCGGGGTTGGTGCGGATCTGCTGGACGACCTTGGCGATCTGGTCGATCGAGCCGCCGTCGGGCGTCGGCCACGAGCGCCACTGCACGCCGTAGACGGGGCCGAGCTCGCCGTCGGCATCCGCCCACTCGTCCCAGATGGTCACACCGTGCTCACGCAGCCACGACACGTTCGACTCGCCGCGCAGGAACCACAGCAGCTCGTACGCGATGGATTTGAAGTGCACCCGCTTGGTGGTGATGAGGGGGAACCCCTCGGCGAGGTCGAACCGGATCTGCCGGCCGAACACGCTCGTCGTGCCGGTGCCGGTGCGGTCGTCCTTGTGGGTGCCGTGCTCCAGCACGTCGCGCAGGAGGTCCTCGTAGGGGGTGGGGATCGCCGTGGTCACGGCTGCCACGATACCCGCGGGGACCGACGCTGCGGGCGGGACGGGCGGACGGATGCCGCAGCGGACGCCGTGTCATGATGACGGCCGCGACGCCGGGGGCGTGCGCAGACCACTAGCCTGGGCGATGGTGAATGTCGTCGATGCCCTGATCGTTCTCACCGCGTTGCTCGCGGTGACCCTCGGCGTCGGCGGATTCGTGCAGTGGCGACAGGGGCGCCCGCAACGTCAGATCCCCAACGAAGTGGTCGATCCGCAGCGGCTGGGCGCCGAGCGGCTGGGCGACACCGCGACGCTGCTGCAGTTCAGCACTGAGCTGTGCGCGCGCTGCCCGGGCGTGCACCGGTCGCTGGCATCGCTGGCGGAGGACCGCGAGGGCGTGCTGCACCTGGACGTCGACCTCACCCACCGCCCCGACATCGCCAAGCACTTCCAGATCCTGCAGACTCCGACGACACTCATCCTCGACGGCGACGGCACCATCCAGACCCGCTTCGGCGGCGTCCCCAACAATCACGTCGTCGAACTCGAGCTCGCGCGGCTGACGGGAGGATCGGCGCATGCCTGAGTCGACGGATACTGCCTCGCGCGGCATCGACCCCCGCGGCCCGCGGTTCGGCGCGGCGATCACCTCGGTGCTGCTGCTGGTGACGATCCTGCTGAGCCTGGTCGGCCTCTCCACGGCCCGCGCGCCCATCGGCTGGTTCGCGTACGCGCCGCTGGCCGACGACGTGTACTCACCCGCAGCGACGTGGACGATCGCCTACGCCTCGCTCGCCGAGAGAGCCCTCGACCCCGGCTTCCTCGCGCTGCTCGTGGTCGCACTGCTGTTCCTGTGGGGCGTGGTCTCCCCGCGCACCGCGCCCTGGGGTGTCGTATACCGCCGGTTCGTGCAGCCGCGGCTCGCTCCCCCGACCGACCTCGAAGACCCTCGTCCCCCGCGGTTCGCGCAGGGCGTGGGGCTGTTCGTGAGCGCCGTCGGCCTCGCACTGCACCTGGCCGGCGTGCCCTGGGCACTGCCGATCGCCGCCGCCGCGGCGTTCATGGCGGCCTTCCTCAACGCCGTGTTCGGGCTGTGCCTGGGCTGCATGCTCTACCTGCTGCTGCAGCGCGTCGGACTCGTCGGCCGCGCCCGCCCGAACGCGGTCTGAACCCCGCAGCCGCATTCCGTCGCGGCATCCGCCCCGTTAGGCTCGCTCCGGGGGCGCGCCCGGCGCTCCCGGGAACCGGGAGGACCGCATGAGCGTCACCAGCGAAGCCAGCACCACGTGGCAGGGCACCCTTTTCGAGGGGTCGGGCGAGGTCGATCTGGCCAGCTCCCACCAGGGGCCGTTCGCCGTCAACTGGAAGGCGCGCAGCGAGGGCTCGGGCTCGGTGACGACCCCCGAGGAACTCATCGCCGCGGCGCACTCGTCGTGCTTCTCGATGGCGCTGTCCAACGCCCTCGCCCAGAACGGCACGCCGCCCGAGCGCATCGAGACCACCGCGTCGGTGACCTTCGTCCCCGGCACCGGCATCAGCGGCAGCCACCTCAACGTCAACGCCAGCGTGCCCGGCCTGTCGGCGGAGGACTTCGCGCGCATCGCCGACGAGGCCAAGACCGGCTGCCCCGTCTCGGCGGCGCTCGCGGGCATCGAGATCACCCTCGAGGCGACCCTCGCCTGACATGACGGATCAGCGGATGCCGCAGCGCGTCGTGATCGCCGGCGCCTCCGGTCTCATCGGTCGCGCACTGGCGCGGTCGCTGCGGGCCGACGGCGTGGCGGTGACGACACTCGTGCGGCATCCGCCGACCTCCCCCGACGAGGTGGCGTGGCTCATCGACGAACGCCCCCTCGACCCGGACGTCCTCGCCGGCGCCGATGCCGTGGTGGGCCTCAACGGCGCCAGCATCGGCCGGTTCCCGTGGACGTCCTCCTACCGGCACACGCTGCTGTGGTCGCGCATCACGCCCACGCAGGCGCTCGCGTCGGCGGTGCGCTCGCTCGGCGACGACGCGCCCGCCTTCGTGTCGGCATCCGCCGTGGGCTACTACGGCTCGGTCCCCGGGCGGCGCCTGACCGAAGGCGCTGGCCGGGGCGAGTCGTTCCTCGCGGACCTCTGCGGCGAGTGGGAGGCGGCCGCCTTCGCCGCCGGCGACCGGGCGAAGGTCGCCGTGCTGCGCACCGCCCCCGTCATCGATCGCGACGGGGTGCTGGGGCCGCTCATGCTCCTCACCCGGGCAGGGCTCTCCGGCCCCATCGGCCGCGGCACCCAGGTGTGGCCGTGGATCTCGCTCGACGACGAGGTGCGCGCCATCCGCCACGTCATCGACGCCGGCCTCACCGGTCCGGTGAACCTGACCGGACCCACGCGGGCGACCGCCAACGACCTCGGCTTCGCATTGGCGGTGCGGATGAACCGGCCGTTCGTCGTGCGCGCGCCGGTGTGGGCGCTGCGACTGGCGCTCGGGCGCGATGCCACCGAGGCGTTGCTGACCACCGACGCCGACGTCGTGCCCGAGGTGCTGGCGTCGACGGGCTTCGCCTTCCACCACCGCACGGTGGACGACGCCGTCGCGGCGGCGCTGGCGTCGGCTTAGTCGCGACCGGCGCGCGCCGCCCGGTCGGTGCGCTCCAGCGCGATCGCGCGGCGGATGGCGCCACGCGCGCGGCGTCGGTCGCCGGCGCCGTCGTAGGCCAAGCCCAGCCGGTACCAGGCGCGCCAGTCGTCGGGCGCGGCCTCGACGGCGGAGCGGTACGCCGGGAAGAGAGCGTCGGCATCCTCGCGCTGCGGGCGGCCGCTCGGACGCAGGGCGATGTCCTCGGTGGGCAGGGCCCCCTCGGCCTCGAGACGCCGGCCCACCTGCTGCGCGCGCACGCCGAACCACAGTTCCCGGCCCAGCGCCCAGGCGGCGATCACCGGGAGCGCGAACAGCGCCACCCCCATCGCGATGCCGACTGGCTCGCCGCTCTGCAGCAGCAGCCACCCACGATGGGCGACCAGCCCGATGTACAGCGCGAGCATCACCGCCATGACGGCGACGCCGATGCGTGTGCTCATGCGCCGGTGGTCCGGGCGACCTGGCCGGGCACGCCGCCCTCGTCGACGGGCGCGCCATCGGGCGTGCCCGGGGTGCGCAGGCCGATGTCGAGGAAGCTGTCGAGCCCGACGATCACGCCGCGGGCATCGCGGGCGGCGTCGAGGGCGAGGCGGATGCCGGGGGCGTACGCCCGGGCGGGATCGATCGTGTCGTGCACGATCGACAGCGACTCCCCCGGTCCCGAGAGGATCGTCTCCTGGCGGGCGACGACGCCGGGACGGCGCAGCGAATGGATCGGCACGCTCGCGACCTGTTGCCCGCGGGCACGCTGGTCGACGTACGGCGACTCGACGGGACCGACGGCGGCGCGACCGGCGGCGATCAGCTCGGCCGTGCGCACCGCGGTGCCGCTGGGCGAGTCGATCTTCGTCTCACGGTGCGCCTCGACGATCTCGATCGAGGGGAAGAAGCGTGCGGATGCCGCGGCGAGCGCGGAGCCCAGCACGGAGCCCAGCGAGAAGTTCGGGACGAACACCGCGCCGGTGCCGGCTTCGGCCACGAGCGGGCGCACGAGCGCGATGCGCTCCGCCGACCATCCGGAGGTGCCGATCAGCAGCTGCTGGCCGCGTTCGATGGCGTGACGCACGACGTCGATCGAGACGGCGGGGGTCGAGGTGTCGATGACGAGGTCCGCGGCATCCATCTCGGAGAGGTCGCTGGCGGAGGAGAGCGAGGCGACCAGCTCGAACCCGTCGGTGTCGTCCACGACGGTGCGCACGATCCCGCCGAGCTTGCCGGTTCCGCCCACGATGGCCACGCGTGTCGTCATGCCTCCAGCCTACGGGGCTACGCTCGAACCCATGGTGAGCCTGCGTCCCACGCCCGTCGACGACCCCACCGCGCACGAGCTGCTGACGGACTATTTCGGGATGCGGGCCGAGAGCTTTCCGGGCCAGGCCTACCGCACCGTGTTCCCCGACCCGGCGAGCTTCACCCCGCCCGCGGGCGTCTTCCTCGTCGTGGTCGACGACGAGGGGCGCGCGGTGGGCTGCGGCGGCATCCGACGCATCGCCGACGGACCGCACGGCGCGCGCTACGAGGTGAAGCACCTGTTCCTGCGCCCCGAGACACGCGGGCGCGGCTGGGGCCGCGTGCTGCTGGCGGGCCTGGAGGATGCCGCCCGGCGGGGGGATGCCGCCGAGCTCGTGCTCGACACCCACCACACGCTCGAGGCTGCGGGGAGCCTCTACGCGGCATCCGGCTTCACCGCCATCGAGCCCTACAACGACAACGCCAACGCGACGCGCTGGTACGGCAAGGTGCTCGCCTGACCGCGCGACCGCGTTCGGTCGTCGCATCCGGCCCGCCTGTGCGACGCAGCTGGGGCTTTCGCGACGACCGAACCTGGGGCGCGAGTGCTCACTCGGCGGTGCGAGTGCTCACTCGGCGGTACGAATGCTCACTCGGCGGCGCGAATGCTCACTCGGCGGCGGTCAGCTGCCGCCGCGCAGCGCGGTCACCGGCTCGATGCGCGACGCCCGGCGGGCGGGGAACCAGCCGGCGACCAGGCCGACGACGGCGCCGAGCACCGCTCCTCCCACCGCGATCCACGGGTCGATGACGGGTGTCCACTGCTGCACGGCCGAGAACGTCACCACCGACACGACCGCGAGCGCGGCGCCCATGAGTCCGCCCAGCAGCCCGATGATGATCGACTCCACGACGAACTGCGACGCGATCTGACGCCCCGTCGCCCCCAGCGCCCGGCGCAGGCCGATCTCGGGGACGCGCTCGATGACGTTGAGCATCGTGACGTTGGCGATGCCCAGGGCACCGGCCAGCAGCACGATGCCGCCCAGGATGAGGAAGACGACGTTGACGTCGGCGCTCACGCTGTCGCCCAGGTTCGAGCGCGCCGACGGCGCCGAGACCTCAAGGTTCTCCGGGGCGTCGGGCGACAGGGCGATGGCGGACTGCTCGCCCACCTGCGGTCCGGTCCCCATCGCGATGCGCATCTGCATCTCGCCGGGGGCGCCCAGGGCCCGCTCGGCGCGCGCGGTGTGCAGCGGCATGACGACCGCGTCGAGCAGATCACCGCGCGCCTGCACATCGCCGAAGACGCCCATGACGGCATACGGCACCCCGCCGATGAACACCGACGGCTGCCGATCGACGCGGTTGATGCCCAGCCGCTCCGCCGCACGCGCGCCGAGCACGACGACGCGGTCGGCCCGCGCGTCGTGCCCCGCATCGAACATGCGGCCGGTGAGCAGGTCACCGCCCACGACGTCCAGCAGGCCGGCCGTGGCCGCGAACAGGGCGGGCGAGGCCGCCACGGCCGCGGACGGATCGTTGACGGGGACCGCGGCGATCGTGTCGACGCCGAGCGAGACCTCGGCGATGAGCGTCGCCGCCTCCACCCCCACCAGCCGGGAGACCCGGTCCACGCCGTCCCACGGCAGCCGGGTCGTCGCCGCGCTGCCGCCGGACGCGGTGGGCGCCTCGCCCGGCGCCACCACCACCTGCGTCGCCTTGACGGCGTCGAACTGCCGGGCGATCTGGTGCGCGGCGGTCTGGGCGAACCCGACGGTCGCCACGAGCGCGCCGATGCCGAGCACGGTGCCGACGAGGGTCATCGCCAGGCGCCCGGGACGGGAGCCGATGTCGGCGGTGGCCTCGACGACGAGGTCCTGGAAGGTGAAGCGGTCGGCGTGCGGGACGTGCGGCACGAGGCCGGGGGCCGTGGCCGGCTCGGATGCCGCTGCGGCCTCGCCGGCGCGACGCCGTCGCCGCACCCGCGGCCACCGCAGAGTGAACCGGGCCATCAGCCCTCCTCGGTGAGTCGGCCGTCGGCGATGCGCACCCGGCGGTCGGCGCGGGAGGCCACGGCGGTGTCGTGGGTGATGACCACGAGGGTCAGGCCATCGGCGCGCAGGTCGTCGAACAGCTCCATCACCTCTTCCGAGGTGGCGGCATCCAGGTTGCCGGTCGGCTCATCGGCCAGCAGCACGCTGGGGGTGCTCACGACCGCCCGCGCCACCGCGACCCGCTGGCGTTCGCCGCCGGAGAGCCGCGTGGGCAGGAAGTCGGTGCGATGACTGAGCCCGACACGATCGAGCGTGCGCCGGGCGCGGCTCTCGCGCTCCCGCCGCGGCACACCGCTGTAGAGCATGGGCATGAGCACGTTGTCGAGCACCGTGCGCCGCGGCATGAGGTGGAACGACTGGAACACGAACCCGATGCGGCGAGCGCGCACCGCGGCACGCTCGTCTTCCGAGAGCGTTCCGGTGACGGTTCCGTCGATGCGGTACTCCCCCACGCTCGGGCGATCGAGCAGGCCCAGCAGGTTCAGCATGGTGGATTTGCCCGAGCCGCTCGGCCCCACGATCGACACGTAGTCGCCGCGCCCCACCTCCAGGTTCACGCCTTTCAGCGCCTGCACCTCGGGAGGACCGGGGAACGAACGGGTGACGTCGCGCAGCTCGAGGAGCGGCCCGCTCACCGCCCGACCACCACGAGGTCGCCCTCGCCCAGCTCCCCCTCGGCGGGGGTGACCTCGACGGAGCCGCCGGCGGCGAGCCCGGTCGTGACGACGACGAGCCGGGTCTTCGCGTCCTTGCCGTCGCGCGGATCGCCGTCGACGACCTCGACGCGCGCCTCGCCGCCGGGTCCGGCGGTGAGGGCGGCGACGGGCACCGACAGCACCTCGCCGGCGGTCGCACCGACCGGCAGGGACACCCGAACGTTGCGGCCCTGCAGCTGCATGGCCTGGTCGGCGGTGAGCTCGTCGGGCTGCAGCTCGATCGTCCATCGGTCGCCCTGCGTGGCCCCCGGGGTGAGGGCGGCGATCACGGCCCGGTGCGGGGTTCCGTCGGCCAGTTCGAACGATGCCTCGCCGCCGATCTCCAGCAGTGCGGCGTCGGTGGGAGCGGCACTGCCGCTGACGGTGACCGTCGCACCGGAGACGACCATCGCCGCCCCCTGCAGCACCTGACCGCGCGTGACGTTGACGGCATCCACGCGGCGCGGCAGATCGCCGAGGTAGAGCACCTCCCCCGCCGACAGTGACGGCAGCGCCTGCTCCCGTGCCCGGGTGAGGGTCGAACGGGCGTCGGCCACCTGGCGCTCCGCCGCGTCCACGGCGGCGCGCTCTGCCGACGTGTCGACAGCGGCATCCAGCTGCCGGCGTTCGAGCTGGCGCAGCTCCAGGGCGTCGCGGAGGTCGGCGCCCTCCGCCTCCCACCCGGGGATCGCTGCGGGGTCGGCCGGCGGCTGCGAGCGGTGTACGTCGAACGCGCGCTGGGCGCTGTTGACGGCGTTGTCCGCGGCGCGCACGTCGACCGGCGATGCGCCGCCGCCGGCCCGCCCGAGGTCGGCCCGCGCCGATGCCAGTGCCTGCTCGGCGCCGCGCACGCCCTCCTGCGCGGCCAGCACGGCGTCTCCCGCCCCCGCCTCGGCGGCGGGCGCCGGATACCCGACGCGCGCGTACAGCGCGGTGACGGCGGCGGCGGCGGCTTCGTCGAAGACATCGGATGCCGGGTCGCCCGCATCGATGCCCACCTGCTGCATCGCCTGCTTGAACTGCACGACGTCGGGGCCGGTGAGGCCGAACACGAGGGTGCGGTAGGCCGGCAGCTCCCCCGGCAGCACGATCACGGGCCGCCCCGCGACCTCCAGTGCGACCGACAGCGGGTCCAGCGTGACGCCCGGCTCAGGGACGCTGCCGGTGACCACGGCCGGCCCGCCGAGGGCGGCCGTGTCGATCGTGACCTCGACGGAGTCGGCGTAGCCCACGTCGCCGCGGATCGCGAGATCGTTGCTCAGGATGCCGCGCTCGACGGCCACCGTGATCAGCCCCGGCGCCGGCGGGTCGGTCAGCGACGCCGCATCGGCGGGCGACAGCAGGAACCGACCCACGAGCAAGCCGGCGACGAGGCTCACCACCGCCGCGGCGGCCATGATCCACAGCGCCCGGTTGGAGCGGAACACCCGCCGCCAGCCGTCGACGCGTGCGTCGTCCTCACGCGGTGGCGTCGCCGACGCGTCGACTCGACCCGCCTCGTCGTCCGGGAGCAGCTCGTCGAAGGCCGGTGCGGTGCGGGTGCTCACCGAGCAGCCTGCTCTGCGGCGGCGAGGAATGCGTCGAGCTCGGCCTGGTGGTCGGCGATGAACTGCTCCTCGAGCACCGTCATGACCTCGGTGTTCTTGTCGCGGTAGTCCGTCTTCTCACGGCATTCCAGGTCCACCAGCGCCAGTTCGATCTCGCGCTCCCCCAGCTCGGCGAGCTCGGGGTCGTCTTCGATCCACTCGGTCTGGTTCTCGTAGTACGCGTTCAGCTCGTCGCTGATCGACATCTGGGCATCGCCCTGCGCGGCGAAGCCGGGGTAGCCGCCTTCGTCCATGCACGTCGCCCACGCGGCGTTCAGATCGGCGAGCTCGGGGGCGGTGGCCAGGCCCATGTAGAAGTCGTTGATGGCATCCATGATCGGCTTGTGCTCGTCGGAGGTGGTCGGGTCGTCCCCCTCCATCTCATGCTGCGCCCAGCCGTGGCATCCGGCCGTCGTCCAGTCGTACTCGTAGGAGCCGTCCTCGCTCATCTCCTCTTCGGGGGTCGGCGGGCCGTAGAGCACCTCGTAGAAGGCGGTCTGCTCGGCCGCGGAGAGGCTGGAGACGTAGTCCGCGTTGGGGTCGACGTACTCCTCGGAAGGCTCCATCGCCTCGTCGCCGCCCGGGTAGTTGATCATGCCGTAGCCGTACTGGGCGACCCATTCCTGCGAGTCGGGCTCGTAGACGTTGTCGGAGGCGAACGAGATGGACCCGGTGTTCGGGGCCGGGATGTACTCGAACCCCTCCTCGGTCATGCACTGAGCGACGAGTTCCTCCCGCTCGGCGTTGTCCTTCTCCATCCGCTCGATCTGCTCCTCTTCGCTGAGGTCACCGCCCCACGCGGCCGACAGGTAGCGGCTCAGCGGCGAGAGCTCTTCCTCCTCGGCGCCCCCACCCGCGGCGGGCGTGCATCCGGTCAACGCGACGATCAGTGCGACGGCGCCGACGACGGCGCCCGCGGTGTGGCGGTACATGTTCCTCCCAGAGTCCCCCAGCGGCGTCATGCCGCTCCATTGAGGTCAGGCTATGGGATTGCTGTGAGTGCGCGCATCCCTCTGAAGGATGATCCGCGGCAGGGCTCAGCCGGCCGCCTCGGCGTCGGCCTTGAACGCCTCGAGCTCTGCCCGGTGCTCGGCGACGAACGTCTTCTCCTGCGCCGCCGTGACGGCGGCTTCGCGCGCGCGGAAGTCCGTCTCCTCGCGACAGTCGAGGTCCGCGAGGGCGAGCGCGATCTCCTGGTCGCCGAGGGCGGCGAGCTGGGGGTCGTCGGGCACCCAGGCCGTCTGCCGGCCGTAGTACTCGGCCACGGCCTCGGCGATGGATGTCTCGGCGTCGCGCTGCACGGTGAAGCCGGTGTGCCCCGCGTCCGTCATGCACGCGGCCCACGTCGCGTTCAGCTCGACCAGTTCCGGCACGGTCTGCAGCTGCGCGTAGAAGCGGTTGACCGCATCGATCAGCTCGGTGTGCTCGCCGGAGGTCAGTGGGTTGTCGCCCTCGAGCTCCTGCTGCGCCCAGTCGTGGCATCCACCTGCGGCGCTCTCGCCCTCCCCGCCGCCGTACAGCGCGACGTAATACTCCGCCCGGCGCTCGTCGTCGAGTGCGGCCACGTAGTCCTGGTTCGGGTCGACCAGCTGCCCGGTCGGCGCGACCGCGTCGGCCTGACCGGGAGAGGTCACGATGCCGTAGCCGTACTGCTGCACCCAGTCGCGGGAGTCGGGTTCGTACGCCGCGACCGCCTCGGACGCGCCCGCGTCGCCGGCCGCGCCGGGGGCGACGTAGTCGAAGCCGGCCGCCGACATGCACTGCGCCACCAGCTGGTCGCGCCGCTCGCTCTCCCGCTGCAGCTGCGCGCGCTGCTCGGGGGTGCCGAGGTCCCCGCCCCAGGCGGCATCGAGGTAGTAGTCCAGCGTCGAGCGCGGATCCGCGTCGGCGTCTGCGCCCGCGCAGCCGGTGAGGGCGAGGAGGACCGCCGTGCCGAGAAGGGCAACGGCGGCGGTGGGGCGCTGCATCGGATCTCCGGTCCTCGCGAACGGGGTGTCGCGTTCGGATCAGGCTAAGCGGTGAGGGATGCCGGAAGCGGCGCGCGCCTCAGACCGGCGGCAGCTCGGGCATGCCGGTGCGAAGCTCCACCGGCAGGTGGCCGAGGTCGTTGTGCGAGACGAGGGTCCAGGGGCGGCCGGGGCGCTGGGCGACCACGGTGAGCCCGCAGTGCGCCTGCGTGAGCGTCAGCCACCGCCACTCGGGCATCTGCAGCACCTCCCGCACGAACCAGGCGATGACGAAGTTGTGCGTGATGAGCAGCTCGTGCGCGTCGGGCTTGCGTCGCAGGAACTCGCCGACGGCATCCGACATCTGCGCCCCGCCGGCCTCGATCTCGGCCTCGGTGTACGACCCGAAGAACGGCTCGTACACGGCGGGGGTCGCCTCGGACATGCCCGTGGGCACGCAGTCGAACAGCAGCGCGTTGGGCTGCGGCGACACCGACGGCAGCCGATCGGCGACCGCACGCGCGGTCTGCGCCGCGCGCTCGAGAGGCGAATGCCACACCGCCGTCAGCGGCACCCCCGACAATCGGTCGGCCAGCAGGGCGGCCTGCCGCTGACCGCGCGGCGAGAGAGGCCCGTCATCGATGCCGTGCTCGGCGTCGAGATGCTCTCCGTGCCGCACGAGAAACAGATACTGCGTCACATTCGCTCGCTTCATCGGGGGGAACGCGCGCCGTGGCGCACCATTCCACCCTACGTCAGGGTTTCGTCACACGGTCGCGCGGGCGAGTTCGGCCAGCTGGCTGCGGCCGAGCTTCACCCCGACGCCCTGCACCAGCTCCTCGACGTGCGCGGGCGAGAAGACGTTGACGATCGGCGCGACGACGGTCTTCTGCGCGAGCAGCCAGGCCAACGCCACTGCGGCATCGGTGACGGCGAGTTCGGCCGCCAGCGCGTCGAGGGCGCGCAGGGTGCGCGTGCCGCGCCGATTCATGCTCGCTGCGAGCTGGGAGCCGCGCACCGAGGTGCCCGCTCCGGCGCGCGAGCGGTGCCGACCGGCGAGGAAGCCGTGCTCGAGCGCGTGCGAGGGGGTCACCACGATGCCCTGTGCACCGGCGACGAGGCGCAGGTCGCCCTCGAACTCGGTGCGACGCAGCAGGTTGTACGGCACATCCAGCGCCGTGACCCGCGGCAGCCCCGCCGAGGAGAGGATGCGCGCCTCGACCAGCTGCGGCGCCGTGAGCGCGAAGGCACCGAGCGAACCCACCTTTCCCGAATCGATCAGCCATTCCACGGTGGCCAGCGCATCTTCGAGTGCGGTCCCGCGGTCGACGGTGCCGTCGAGGTACAGCAGGTCGATGCGGTCGGTGCGCAGCCGCGTGAGCGACGCCTCGACGGCGCGGATGAGGTTCACGGGGCCGAGGCCCGGGTGGTCGGGGTTGGCGCCGATGCGCACCGCGAGCACCAGGTCGTCGCGCAGACCCCGCGAGTGCACCCACTGCCCGATGATGTGCTCGCTGCGGCCCCCGGCGAACGAGTCGGAGGTGTGCACGGCGTTGCCACCGGCCTCGAGGTAGGTGTCGAGGATGGCGTGGCTGGATTCGAGGTCGACCCGCCACCCGAACTCGGCGCCGCCGACGATGAACGGGAACACCTGCAGGCCGGAATCGCCCAGGGTCGCCCGCACGCCCTGCCCGATGGGCGGGCCCTGCACCGGAATGGGAGCAGACGGATGCGTGCCGCGGGCTTCGATCACGGGGCGCGACGAGGAGTTCGTCGAACCGACACCGAACAACCCCATGCTGCCACCCCCCTCGGTATTCCGCTGTGCGGATGCGAGCCGTCTGCCACGCCCCCGGCGCTTACTCCGAGGGTAAGGCAGGCCCCCGACACCACCGGACATCACCGTGCACGTCGGGTGAATATTCCATAACGTTCTGGTCACGCACCCCGCGTGGTGTCCACCGTTCGGGGGACAAACGGCGGATGCCCGCCCCTCGAGTGAGGAACGGGCATCCGGACAGCGCTCAGGCGAGCAGGTCGAGATCAGCTCTCGACGGTGACCTCTGCGCCCTCGGCGGCGACCTCAGCGGTCTCCTCCACGACGGGCTCGAGCGACAGCTTGCCGCGGTCGTCGATCTTCGTGATCTTGACGAGGATCTTCTGACCGACGTTGAGGACGTCTTCGACGTTCTCGACACGCTTGCCACCGGCGAGCTTGCGCACCTCGCTGATGTGCAGCAGACCGTCCTTGCCGGGCAGCAGCGACACGAAGGCGCCGAACGCGGCGAGCTTCACGACGGTGCCGAGGAACTGCTCGCCGACCTCCGGGTTGGTGGGGTTGGCGATCGCGTTCACCTGGGCACGGGCGGCCTCGGCGGCGGGGCCGTCGGTCGCGCCGATGTAGACGGTGCCGTCCTCCTCGATGGAGATCTGCGCGCCGGTCTCATCCTGGATGGCGTTGATCGTCTTGCCCTTGGGGCCGATCAGCTCGCCGATCTTGTCGACCGGGATCTGCACGCTGATCACGCGCGGAGCGGTCGGCGCCATCTCGTCGGGGCCGTCGATCGCGGCGTTGAGCACGTTCAGGATCGTCATACGAGCGTCCTTGGCCTGCTGCAGCGCGGCCGAGAGCACCGACGACGGGATGCCGTCGAGCTTCGTGTCGAGCTGGATCGCCGTGACGAACTCGCTCGTGCCGGCGACCTTGAAGTCCATGTCGCCCAGCGCATCTTCGGCACCCAGGATGTCGGTCAGCGCCGCGTAGCGGGTCTGACCGTCGACCTCATCGGTGACCAGACCCATCGCGATGCCGGCGACGGGGGCGCGCAGCGGCACACCCGCGTTCAGCAGCGACAGGGTCGACGCGCACACCGAGCCCATCGACGTCGAGCCGTTGGAGCTCAGCGCCTCGGAGACCTGGCGGATGGCGTACGGGAACTCCTCGCGGCTGGGCAGCACCGGCGCGAGGGCGCGCTCGGCGAGGAAGCCGTGCCCGATCTCGCGACGCTTCGGGCTGCCGACACGGCCGGTCTCACCGGTCGAGTAGGGCGGGAAGTTGTAGTGGTGCATGTACCGCTTGCTGGTCGTGGGCGACAGCGAGTCGATCTGCTGCTCCATCTTCAGCATGTTCAGCGTGGTGACACCCAGGATCTGGGTCTCGCCGCGCTGGAAGATCGCCGAACCGTGCACGCGCGGGATGACCTGCACCTCGGCGTCCAGCGGACGGATGTCCGCCAGGCCACGACCGTCCATGCGCACACCCTCGGCGAGGATGCGGCCGCGGACGATCTTCTTCGTGACGGACTTGTACGCCGCCGCGAACTCCAGCGGAGCCGCTGCGGGCAGCTCGCCGGCCTCGGTCGCGGCGATCAGCTCGGCCTTGACGCGGTCCTTGAGCTCGTCGTCGGCGTTCTGACGCTCCTGCTTGTCGGCGATCTGGTAGATCGGGACGAGCGAGTCGTACGCGCGACCGGCGACGAAGTCGTAGGTCTCCTGGCTGTAGGGCAGGAAGACCGGGAACTGCTTGATCTCCTTCGCGGCGGTGTTGGCCACCACGTTCTGCGCGCCGACGAGCTCCTTGATGAAGGGCTTGGCCGCTTCCAGACCCTGCGCGACGACGTCTTCGCTGGGCTTGGTGGCGCCGGCCTTGATGAGGTTCCAGCTGTTCTCGGTGGCCTCGGCCTCGACCATCATGATCGCGACGTCGCCGTCGGGCAGCACACGGCCGGCCACGATGAGGTCGAACACGGCCTCCTCGAGCTGCTCGGCCTTGGGGAACGCGATCCACTGGTCGGGGTGCTCGCCGTGACCGGGCATGAGCGCGAGGCGGACACCGGCGATCGGGCCGGAGAACGGCAGGCCGGAGATCTGGGTCGACAGCGATGCCGCGTTGATCGCGAGCGCGTCGTAGAACTCGCCCGGGGCGATCGAGAGGATCGTCACGACGATCTGCACCTCGTTGCGCAGGCCCTCGACGAACGAGGGGCGCAGCGGGCGGTCGATGAGACGGCAGACGAGGATCGCCTCGGTGGAGGGGCGGCCCTCGCGGCGGAAGAACGAGCCGGGGATCTTGCCCGCGGCGTACGAGCGCTCTTCGACGTCGACGGTCAGCGGGAAGAAGTCGAAGCCCTCACGAGGGTGCTTGCCGGCGCTGGTGGCCGACAGGAGCATCGTCTCCTCGTCGAGGTAGGCGGCGACGGCGCCCTGCGCCTGCTGGGCGAGGCGGCCGGTTTCGAAGCGAACGGTGCGGGTGCCGAAGCGTCCATTGTCGAGAACGGCTTCGGCGGCAGTGATTTCAGGACCTTCCAAGAGGTCTCTCCTTCTTTGTTTAGACTCGCACGCGCGTTTCGCGCACGAGATCGTGCGAAGGAGCAGGAACAGGCAGATATAGGCGTGCGGATCGACCGCGAAACCGCCTGCGCTGGCCACCAGTGGAAAGCCACCGTCCGCTCGGACGGGGACCCACCACAGGGGACCAGCTTCCTGCCGGCCTGCTCCCTGAGCTCAGTATTCGATTGAGCGGATGCCACAGGGCACCCAGCTGGAGCCTATCAGCCCGCCCTGTGCGCGAGACACGCCTGGTCCGGCCCGGGATCCGGCGCTTATGGTGGGATCCATGAGCACCCCTGACAAGCCCGCCGACGCGGCATCCGAGGAGATGAAGCGCAAGTTCAAGGACGCGCTGGAGAAGAAGAACGCACAGCACCGCAAGGGAGAG
The DNA here is from genome assembly GCF_042885955.1 of Microbacterium sp. NPDC058021. NCBI lineage: Bacteria > Bacillati > Actinomycetota > Actinomycetes > Micrococcales > Microbacteriaceae > Microbacterium > Microbacterium sp. NPDC058021. Next base: position 243,181 of record NZ_JBHVRF010000006.1, on the reverse strand, counting down.
GCGCACCTCGACGCCGACTCCGCCGTGCACGGCGCCCACGCACCGGCCGCCCACAAGCGCGAGTTCCGCCGCAAGAGCGGCTGAGCCCGCCTGCCATCCGCGAAACGGGTGCCGCCGGGCGATGCTCGGCGGCACCCGTTTTCTAGCGGGGCTGGACCGCGTACGGCTTCTCGGCCAGCCGGTGCTGGAACTGCAGGATCGCGGGGTTGCGCACCTCACCGCCGCTGATCTCGATGGCCCGCGAGATGGTCTCGTCCTGCGACCACGCAGCGGGACCGGCCATGACGGTGGGCAGGAATCCCAGCAGCGCCTCGCTGATCTCCCAGCTGGCGGAGTTCCACAGGTACGACGGGCTGTGGTCCACCGCGTAGTAGTTGATGTTGCCGCCGACGGTGAACATCGGGTCGGCGAAACCCGTCGGCCGGGCCCACTCGAAGCCCATCCCCTCGTCGCAGGAGACGTCCACGATCAGGCTGCCGGCGCGGAAGGCGGCGAGGTCGTCGGTCCGCAGATACAGCAGCGGCCGATTCGGGTCCTGCAGCGTGCAGTTGACGACGATGTCACTCTCGGCCAGGAACGGCGCCAGCGGCACTCTGCCCTCGTCGGTGATGACTTCGCTGACGTAGGGGCCGTCGTGGTCGAACTGGCTGATCTTCGTCGCGTGGATGGGGGCGGCCACCGAGGCGGCTGCGCGGTTGGTGAGCACCCGCACGTCGTGCACGCCGTGCGCCCGCAGCGCCGTGACCGCACCGCGTGCCGTCGCGCCGAAGCCGATCACCACGGCGGTGAGCCGCCGCCCGTAGTCGCCGGTGGAGCCGCACAGTTGCAGTGCGTGCAGCACCGAGCTGTACCCGGCGATCTCGTTGTTCTTGTGGAACACGTGCAGACCGAACGTGCCGTCACCGCCCCAGTGGTTCATCGCCTCGAACGCGATGGTCGTGAGGGATCTGTCGAGGGCGAGCTGGGTCATCGTCTCGTCCTGCACGAGGTGCGGCCAGCCCCACAGGACCTGTCCGTCGCGCATCTGTCGCAGGTCGTCGTGCTGCGGCTTGGGCAGCAGCACCACGTCGGCGGCGGCGAAGAGCTCCGCCCGATCGAGCAGCCCGCCCACGAGGGGCCGCAGCTGCTGGTCCGCAACGCCGAAGCGCTCACCGTAGCCGGTCTCCAGCAGCACGTGCGGCCGCAACTCGTCGGGGAGGCGTTCCAGGTGCCCCGGATGCAGCGGCACGCGCCGCTCGTGCGGCTTGAGCGACGTCGCGACGACGCCGAGGGTGAGCGGATGCTGCGCGGTCATGGTCGGCCTCGTCCCATTTCGCGGCCCGTTGGACCCCGTGGTCCCGACGCTATCAGGGTCGTAGCGCCGCCCGGCCGGCCCTACTCCCCCGCCAGCCCTCCCAGCAGGTGCCCGAAGGAGCGTCCCTCGCCCAGGTAGTGGGCGGGATCGAACGGGTCGGCGGATGCCGCGGGCTGCCGCCGTGCGATGGCTTCGGCGAACTCGCGCGCTGCTCGTTCCACGCGGGCCGCGAGCGGTGCAACCTCGTCGGCGTGGGCACCCCAGTCGCTCGAGGCGGCGAACACGCCCGTGGACACCGGCTCGGCGTGCAGGTAGGTGAACAGCGGCCGGATGGCGTAATCGAGGGCGAGCGAGTGCCGCGGCGTGCCCGCGTTCGCGCCGATCAGCACCGGCATCCCGGTGAGCGCGTCGGGGTCGAGGATGTCGATGAATGACTTGAACAGTCCCGAGTAGCTCGTGGAGAAGATGGGCGTCACGGCGATGAGGCCGTCGGCGGAGACCACCGTGTTCACCGCCGTCTCCAGCGCCGGCGGCGCGAAGCCGGTGAGCAGGTTGTTGGTGATGTCGTGAGCGAGGTCGCGCAGCTCGACGACGTCGATGCGCACGTCCTCGCCCCGGGGGGCGAGCTCGCGCTCGGTCGCCGCGGCGAGCCGGTCGGCGAGCATGCGCGTCGAGGAGGGGTTGGACAGCCCCGCCGAGACGACGGCGATGCGACGGGCGCTCACCGGGAGCCTCCGCCCAGGCCGAAGGCGGAGCCGGCCGGTGCCGGCGCGTCCTGGTACGGCGACGGACCACTGAGGTTGTCGCCGCGATTGGCCCGCGGCGTGGCCGCACGCGGTGTCCCGTCGCCGTAGGTCGCCGCGACGAGCGCGGCGTGGGTGGGCGCGTCGGGCACCTCGGCGGGGCGGTCCTTCGCGAACTCGCGGCGCAGCACCGGCACCACCTCGCCGCCCAGCAGATCGAGCTGCTCGAGCACGGTCTTCAGCGGGAGCCCGGCGTGGTCCATGAGGAACAGCTGCCGCTGGTAGTCGCCGAACATCTCGCGCATGCCGGCGTAGCGGTCGATGACCTGCTGCGGCGAGCCGACGGTCAGCGGGGTCATCTCGCTGAAGTCCTCCAGCGACGGGCCGTGGCCGTACACCGGCGCGTTGTCGAAGTACGGACGGAACTGCGCGACGGCATCCTGCGACTTCTTCGCCATGAACGCCTGACCGCCCAGGCCCACGATCGCCTGCTCGGGGCTGCCGTGGCCGTAGTGGGCGTAGCGCTGTCGGTACAGCGCGATCAGGCGCTGGTAGTGCTCGGCGGGCCAGAAGATGTTGTTGGCGAAGAACCCGTCGCCGTAGTAGGCCGCCTGCTCGGCGATCTCGGGCGTGCGGATCGAGCCGTGCCAGACGAACGGGGCCACGCCGTCGAGCGGCCGCGGCGTGGAGGTGAAGCCCTGCAGCGGGGTGCGGAATTGGCCCTCCCAGTCCACGACGTCCTCGCGCCACAGCTTGTGCAGCAGCGCGTAGTTCTCGATCGCGAGCGGCAGGCCCTGACGGATGTCCTTGCCGAACCACGGGTAGACGGGTCCGGTGTTGCCGCGGCCGAGCATGAGGTCCATGCGTCCGCCCGAGACGTGCTGCAGCATCGCGTAGTCCTCGGCGATCTTCACCGGGTCGTTCGTGGTGATGAGCGTCGTCGCGGTCGACAGGATGAGTCGCTCGGTGCGTGCGGCGATGTAGGCCAGGGTCGTCGTGGGCGAGGACGACCAGAACGGCGGGTTGTGGTGCTCGCCCAGGGCGAAGACATCGAGCCCGACCTGCTCGGCGTGCTCGGCGATCGTGATCGTCGCGCGGATGCGCTCCGCCTCACTGGGGGTCTGCCCCGTCGTCGGGTCCTGCGTGATGTCGCTGACGGTGAAGATGCCGAACTGCATCCCCGGCCAGGTGGGCGTCTGGTCCACGGTCCTTCTCCACTCCCGGATGCCACCGCATCCGTTTTCATGCAAATGAATGTATCTGGTGAAACGCAGACATACTCAGGGTATTCCCGCAACCTCGGGAAGCGAGGGTGTTGCGCGGGTAATGTGACTGCGATGAACGAGGCGGCACCGGCCAATCCCCACCCGACCCGACCGCCGCGCACCGGGCCCCACGCCCGCCCGAAGCAGCGCGTGCCGTTTTGGGACAACGCCCGCTTTGCGTGCATCGTGCTGGTGGTGCTGGGCCACGCCGTGCAGCGCCTCACCTACGACTCCGACATCGCCGCGTCGCTGTACCTCGTCGTCTACGCCTTCCACATGCCGGCGTTCGCGATCATCTCCGGCTACTTCTCGAAGTCGGGCACCCCCAACCAGCGCCAGATGGCCCGCGTGATCACCGACATCATCGTGCCGTACCTCATCTTCGAGGGACTGTGGACGCTGACGAAGTGGCTCGTCGAGGGACGAGCCAACCCCAACCCGACCGAGCCGTCGTGGACGCTGTGGTTCCTGCTCGCCCTCGGCATCTTCCGGCTCGTCCTGCCCTACCTCGCGCTGCTGAAGTGGCCGCTCGCGTGGACCCTCGCCATCTCGCTCGGGGCGGGGTACCTCCCCAACATCGACTCGACCTTCTCGCTGTCGCGCACCCTCGGTCTGCTCTTCTTCTTCACTCTCGGCTGGTGGCTGCGCGACCGCGACGTCGTCGCGCGATTCGACCTGCTGCGGCCTCGGTCGTGGTGGCTCGTGGCCGGCGCCGGCGGCGTGATCGCCCTGGCGGGATGGGCGGCATGGTTCTACCTCGACCTCTGGGAGTCGATGAACCTGCGCACGTGGCTGTTCTACGACTCCGGCTACGCCGCGCTCGGCGCGACGGCGTGGTGGGCCGGTGGCGTGCGACTCGTGCTCATGGCCACGGCTCTTCTCCTGTCCGCCGCGTTCTTCGCCCTCATCCCGCGGCGCGACCGTTGGTGGACGCACTTCGGCCAGTACACGATGTACGTCTACCTGCTGCATTCGTTCGTGCTGTACCCGTTCCGCGAGTCCGGCGTCATGCGTCAGCTCGACCCCACCTGGTTCTGGCTGCCCACCGTGGCGATCGTCTCCGTGCTGATCGCTCTGGGCTTGGCGACCAAGCCGGTGCGCACGGTGTTCCGCCGCCTCATCGAGCCGCGGCCGCGGTGGCTGTTCGCCGATCCGACCCTCGCCCAGCGCGAGGGCCACGGCAGCGACCCCACAGGGTCGCGCCGCACGTCCGAGACCCCGCGGCGCGTCGCGACACACTGACCCGCGCCGCCGCCACCGGGTCGGGCGCCCTTCGGCGCGCACCGGAATCAGGCCCGATCAGGGCTTGCGCACGCTGCGCACACCCCCCTATGTTAACGACCAATCACATTCGTCCTGGATGGACTGAACGTGCGTGAGCGGCTTCGACGATGTTGTCGCGGCGAGGTCCATCCCCCTCCGGGAAGCAGGTGCCCTCGTGCCCGAAATGAACCGACGCTCCGTCTTGACACTGGGGGCGGCCCTCGGCCTCGCCGGCGTCGCCGCCCCGAACGCCGCCGGCGCCGCGAGCGCGGCCTGGTCGTGGCCGGCGGCGAGATCCGTGCTCGGCACCGGCAGCGGCACCGACCCGCAGTGGGTGTGGGACGACGACATCGACCGCATCATGGCCTCGGTCATCACGAGCGGCCAGGTGCCCGCCGTCAACAGCGCGCTCCTGCCCTGGGTGAACAACAACCACCCGGTGCCCGCGGGCCTGCCGCCGGAGCTTGCGGGCTTCCTGCAGCAGTCGGCACAGCTCCCGTCGTGGGCCGACAGGGCCAAGCTCCGGCTCGCGGCGGACTTCAACCGCCGCAAGGACCTCTACCTCTTCGTCATCTACGGCATCGGCGGCGGCATCATGAGCACCGTCATCCCCCGCGAGGCGAAGTCGGTGTACTGGTCCAAAGGCGGCGCCGACATGCAGGACCGCGCCGCGAAGACGTTCACGTTCGGGTACGACCTCAGCGATCTCAACGCCTTCGAGCCGTCGGGGCAGATGATCGTCACCGGCAACAAGACCCGCCTGGTGCACGCCGCGGTGCGTCACTACCTCCCGCAGTCGCCGTATTGGAAGGCCGTCGCCGACGAGACCATCCCCATCAGCAATGCCGACATCCTGGTCACGTTCCACAGCACCGGCACCTTCGCCCACAAGAAGATGAAGGAGTGGGGCATCCGCATGACCGCCGCCGACGAGGCGGCGTTCCTGCACTCGTGGCAGGTGGCGCTGCATCTGCTGGGTGTGCGCGACGAGTACATCCCGGCCACGTGGGCCGACGCCCACGCCCAGTCCGCCCAGATCCTCACGCCGATCCTCTCGTGGACGCCGGAGGGTCAGGAGCTGGCCGAGGTGCTGCTGGGGTTGACGGCGCAGATCGACCTGGGTGTGACCCGCGGCTTCCTCAACGAGTTCGTGAGGTACCAGCTGGGCAACGAGGTGGGCGACTGGCTGGGCCTGAAGCGCGATTACGTGTCGGCCGCGACCATCCGCACCGCCTGGCCCACCTACATCGCGTTCCGCGAGGGGCTGATCCCGGTGATGCCGGTGACGTTCCGCATGTTCGACAAGTTCGTCAAGGCGCTGGCGATGGCGTTCCTCAACAAGGGCGCGTCGGGCACGACGACGCCCATCACCATCCCCGACATGAACCGTCCGGGCGTCTAGGACCGGACGCGCTGCGGGCAGCGCCCGCAGAAACCACGAGGGCCGCCCCACACCCGGGGCGGCCCTCAAGAAGTTCTGCGCGATTGAACGCTGGCAGCGATGCCTTAGCGGCGGAGTCCGAGACGCTCGATCAGCGAGCGGTAGCGCGCGATGTCGATGTCCTGGAGGTAGCCGAGCAGACGGCGGCGCTGACCGACGAGCAGGAACAGCCCACGACGCGAGTGGTGGTCGTGCTTGTGCTCCTTGAGGTGCTCGGTGAGGTCCTTGATGCGCTGCGTCAGCATCGCGACCTGCACCTCGGGGGATCCGGTGTCACCGGGGTGCGTCGCGTACTCTTCGATGATCGCCTTCTTGACGTCTGCTTCCAGTGCCATAGGTGATCCCCTCTCTTCTCGTTGCGCGGCGCCCGACGCCTGATGCGAGGGCTCTCTTTATCCGCGGCCGATCTAACGGCAACCTCGAAAGTCTACCAGTGCCATCGCCGGGCGGGCGACCGCAGGCATCCGGTCGTTCGTCGGCGGATTCCGGTCGTCGCATCCGCCACCCGGCTGCGCCGTCGATGGCCGGGTCTAGAGTCACGACGTGACCACCGCCCCCATTCCGCCCGCCGCCGCCCCGGCGGCCGCGTCCCCCGGAGCCGCGCTGCGCCAGCCGGCCACGGCGGTGCTCACCGTGCAGTTCGTGCTCACCGGCATCATCTGGGGGTCGAGCTTCCTGTTCATGAAGGTCGCCCTCGAGGGCATCTCCCCCGCCCAGGTGGTGTGGTCACGGCTCGTGCTCGGCGCACTCACGCTCGGCATCTTCGTGGCCCTCCGACGGGACCGCCTCCCCCGCAGGATCCGGGTCTGGGTGCACATGACGGTGCTTGCGGTGTCGTTCTGCGTCGTGCCGTTCCTGCTGTTCTCCTGGGCGCAGCAGCACGTCACCTCCGGCCTTGCGAGCATCTACAACGCCACCACGCCGATCATGACGGCCGTCATGGCGTGGGCGGTGTTCCGCGTCGAACGCCTCAAGCCCGCGCAGATCGCCGGCATCCTCGTGGGTGTTGCGGGGGTCATGGTGATCATCGCGCCGTGGCAGGGGCTCGATCTGTCGCAGAGCCTCGTCGCGCAGCTGGCGATCCTCGGAGCGACGGCCTGCTACGGGTTCAGCCTCGCGTACATGCGCCGGTTCGTCTCCGACACCGGCATGAGCGCGCTGGTGTTCTCGTTCCTCAACATCGGCATCGCCGCGGTCATCATGGTGGCACTCACGCCGTTCGTGGCGCTGTCGCCGGTGCGGCTGGATGCGTGGATCGCGCTGAGCCTCATCGCCCTCGGCTGCTTCGGCACCGGCATCGCGTACATCTGGAACCAGAACGTGCTGCGCGCCTGGGGTCCGACCCGCGCCTCGACGGTCACGTACATCACGCCGGTGGTGGGGGTCGCCCTCGGCATCGTGCTGCTGGGCGAGCATCTCAGCTGGAACGAGCCCGCCGGTGCGCTGCTGGTGTTCGTCGGCATCCTCCTCGCGCAGGATCGCCTGCGCCCGCGCCGACGCGCCGAGGCGGATGCCGCGGCGGCCGATGCGGCCGGCGGCATCCGCCCGGGGTTCAGGCCTGCAGCGAGCCCTGAAGGTCCAGCGTGATGGTGACGTCCTTGCCGACCAGCACGCCGCCGGTCTCGAGCGCGGCGTTCCAGACCAGACCGAAGTCCTCGCGGTTGATGACGGTCTTGGCCGTCGCGCCGGCCTTGTAATTGCCCCACGGGTCCGAGCCGAAGCCGCCGAACTCGACCGTGAACGTGACGGGGCGGGTGATGCCGCGGATCGTCAGGTCGCCGTCGACGAGGAAGTCGCCGTCCTCGAGGCGCACACCGGTCGAGACGAAGGTCAGGGTGGGGTGGTTCTCGGCGTCGAAGAACTCCGCCGAACGCAGGTGGGCGTCGCGGCCCTCGTCCTTGGTGTTGACCGATGCGACGTCGGCGGTCGCCTCGACGCGGGCCTCGAGCGGGTTCTCCGGGGCGAAGATGGTGCCGCCCTTGACGTCGAACGTGCCGCGCACCTTCGAGATCATCATGTGGCGCACGCTGAACGACACCTCGCTGTGCGAGGGGTCGAGCACCCAGGTGCCGGGCTTGTAGCCGGGGATCTCGGTCGTGGCGATCGTCGCTTCGGTCATGTCTTCCTCCATCGGGGGGCCGGAACGTCCGGCGGTCTGCAAGGGGTCAACGACCGGAAGCAAAACTCTATTCCGATGAATGCAGATTGCCTCAGGATTTCTTGGAGGTGCCCGCCTCGAGGATCGACACGATGGAGAACAGCGTGAAGCACACCGCCCCGAGTCCGGTGAGCACGCGCGCGGGGATGAAGAAGTTCGGATCGGTCGTCGCAGCCTCCGCCAGGAACGCGGCGAAGAACAGGCACGCGAGGCAGGTGAACACGGGGATGAGCGGCACCCGGTTCGCCAGGGCGAACTCGCGCCGCCACACCGAGGCGAGCAGGAACACCTTGGAGATGATGCTGAAGCAGATCATGCCGAGCCCGAGCAGGATGCAGCCGGGCGCGATGCGCTCCGGCCGGTCGGACCCCAGCAGCACGAACAAGCCCCAGACGAACGTGAGCGTGCCCATGAACAGCACCCACAGTGCCCAGTACCACCGCTCCGGCTCGTCGAAGTCGTTGCGCACCTGCCGCACGACGGTCGCCACGAGGGCGATCAGGCTCGAGCAGATCGCGGCCAGCCCCAGCATCACGTGCCCGGCGATGTAGTGGTCGGGCTGGGACGCGCCGGTGAGCAGCACGATCGCCCAGATCGCGGCGATGAGCGTAGCCGCCGCCGGCACGGCGATCAACGCCCACCCGGCAGCGGCACCGTAGACCTCGGCGGGAGGGCCGTCCTCGTGACGACCCGCGGAGTTGCGCGAAATGCGCGTGAAAGCGCTCGACGCGGTGCCGACGGTCGACACGCACGCCGCGATGAGCCCGACGCCGAACACGACGTGGCCCGCGACGAACGCGTCGGCGGCGGCGCTGGATCCGCGCAGCCACAGCCCCCAGCCCATGGTGACGGCCGCCACGGTGTATCCGAGGATCGGCAGGACGAACTTCCACGCCGGCGCGAACGTGTTCGTGAGCTGACGGATGATCATCGCGGCCGTGGTGAACAGGGCGATGCAGATGGCCGTGAGGGAGATGAGCACGTGACCGGCGACGAAGTGACCGGCGTCCGTGCCACCGGACAGCACGTACCACCCGAACCCCAGACACACCGCGCCCATGAGCAGCGGAATGGCGCGGAACAGGATGCTCATTCCGTAGTTCATGCGACGCGTCCTCCCGGTGCGGCCCTCGTCCCAGTGCAGGGCCCTCAACGTAGGGCGGTGTCTCGCCGGCCACAAGAGGGTCCCCAGGACGCCGAGAGGGGCGGATGCCGCGGCATCCGCCCCTCTCGGGTGCAAGGGAGTGTCGGGTTCAGCCGACGGCGAGCAGGTCGATGATGAAGACGAGCGTCTTGCCACCGAGGAAGTGCCCACCGGCCGGGCCGTAGGCCAGGTGCGGCGGGATGATGAGCTCACGACGGCCGCCGACCTTCATGCCCGGGATGCCGTCCTGCCAGCCCTGGATGAGGCCGCGCAGCGGGAACTGGATGCTCTCGCCACGACCCCACGACGAGTCGAACTCCTCGCCGCTGTCGTACTCCACACCGGCGTAGTGGACCGTGACGGTGTCGCCGGGCTTGGCCTCGGCTCCATCGCCCACGATGATGTCGCGGATGACGAGTTCGGACGGCGCGGGTCCGGTCGGCGCGTCGAACTCAGGCTTGGTGCGGTTGTCAGTCATGGTCCCATTCAAACCCGCCGCGCCCGGCCCGGTCAACGCGAGGGCGATCCTTGACACCCCGAGGCGCTCGAGAGGATGATGAGAGCAGATCAACTCAGCGCCCGGGAGTCACGCAGGCATCGCCGCGGCACCGGGCGTTGAGTTGGCGCACAGGGCCTCATCCGCCGCGTGAAGACACGGCGTGGGGCCCTTCGTGCGTCACCGCCCGAACAGCGCCGCCCGCGCCGCCACCGCCCGTGTGAGGAAGACGCGTTCGTCCTCGCTCGCGTGCGGATCGCGGCCGGACAGGGCGCGCTCGCGGGCCGCGGCGAGCGCCGTGGCATCCGTGATGAACGCCTTCATCGTTGCGGTGCGATCGCCGGGCAGTGTGCGCGCCCAGGCCAGCGCGCGGCGCCGGCCGGCCGACGTGGCGAGCATGTCGACTTCGCCCGCGCTGAACCAGCCCGCCGCGGCGTACTCCCCCAGCCGGGTGCGGGTCAGCCGCGCCTCTTCACGGCGCAGCAGCACGACGCCGATGATGAACAGCACGAACAGCGGCACCTGCAGCGTCACATACAGCGCGAAGAAGTCGGCGAACACGGCAGAACCGTTCCACACGGCGTGCAGGACGGCGGCGCCCGCCATACCCGCCAGCCATGCCGGCATCGCGGCCGACGCCGAGGCGCCCCTCCGGGCGGCGCGCCCCAGCGCGTAGCCGGTGACCGCGGTGAACATGACGTGGGCGAACGGCGACAGGATGCCGCGGACGAAGAAGGTCACCGTCGTCTCGGCCACCCCGCCCTCGATGAGGCTCGTGGCGAAGTAGAGGATGTTCTCGGTGAAGGCGAACCCGGCGCCGACGAGTGCACCGTAGACGATGCCGTCCACGGGCCCGTCGAACGCTCGGCGGGCCAAGGCGAAGATGAGGAAGACACCGAGGCCCTTGGCCGCCTCCTCGACGATGGGGGCCTGCACGACCGACGAGAAGACGTCCCTCGCGGCCGAGCCGTCGCCGCCGATCACGAGGGTGATGCCGAGGTCGACCGCCAGGGATATCGCGACGGCGGCGATCGCACCCCACGCCACGGCGAGGATGACCAGCGACCGTGGCTCCGGCTCCCACCGGTCGGCGATGCGCACGGCCAGCAGCACCCCGACCAACGGCACGAGGGCCAGCAGCATGCCGAGGAGCGACGCCACCGTGCCGAGGAACGTGAGCAGGTAGGCCACGAGAGCCACCAGCAGCACGATCAGCAGACCCGCGATCCAGATCGGGGCGGAGCGCCCCTTGCGGCTGGGAACGGGCAGGACCGGCGGGGATGCCGGGGCGGGCGCGATGTCGGCCGGGTGCCCCGGGTGCGGCTGGGCCAACGCAGACGTGTACGACACGTCGCTCAGCCTAGAGTGCACGCGGCGGGCGTTCGGGCGGTCGCCGCCCGCTAGCCTGAAACGATGCGCTTCGCCCACGTGACCACTTCTGCGGGCGGCCCGCCCCGGCTGGCCGTCGTCCGCGACGACGAAGCCCTCATCACCGAGGACCTGTTCGCGGGTGCTCCGCGGCTGCTCGCCGACCTCATCGCCGGGGGCGACGACCTGCTCGCCCGGGTGCGGGAGGCGGCAGGCGCCGCGGACGGGTGGCATCCCCTGGCGGGACTCTCGTTCGCCTCCGCCGTCCTTGCACCCCCGGTGGTGCTCGCCATCGGGCTGAACTACGCCGCGCACTCGAGCGAACTGGGGCTCAAGGCCGACACCGCACCGACGGTGTTCGTGCTGTGGCCCAACTCCCTCACCGGCCACGAGGCCACCACGACCTGGCCGCGTTCGCTGAGCGAGTCCGTCGACTACGAGGCGGAGTTGGGGGTCATCATCGGCCGCCCCGCGAAGGACGTCTCGGTCGACGACGCACTCGACCACGTGTGGGGCTACACCGTGGTCAACGACATCACCGCGCGCGACATCCAGTTCTCGGAGGCCCAGTGGTCGCGCTGCAAGTCGTTCGACGGCTTCACCCCGACGGGCCCGTTCGTCGTCACCGCCGATGAGGTCGCCGATCCCCAGGATCTGCACATCTGGGCGGTCGTGGACGGTCAGACCGTGCAGGACGGCTCGACGGGCCAGATGATCCGCTCCGTCGCGACCCTCGTCTCGCACCTGTCCTCATCGGCGACGCTGCTGCCGGGCACCCTCATCTCCACCGGCAGTCCCGGCGGCGCCGGCTACTCCCGCGACCCGCAGATCTTCCTGCGCGACCGCTCGACGGTCACGGTCGGGATCGACGGCATCGGCTCGCTCACGACGCACTGCCGCATCAACGACTGACCCCCGCGCGCCGGAGCGAACGGGGGTCGGTCGGTGCGGCGTCAGCCGCGACGGTGCGTCACTCGCAGGTGATGACCTGCCCGTTGGTGAGCTCCCAGACGCCGGGGCCGAGCTCCAGGCACGCGCTCAGCATCGGCAGGACCAGGGCGAGCACCGCGATGGTCACGATGATCCCGGCGACCGTCAGCACGGCGCCCACGATGATGGCAGCCAGTGCCCAGCCGTTCTTGACCCCGGCCTTCTTGCTCTGCACGTACGCGACGATGCCGAGGATCAGACCGATCACCGACGCGAAGAAGCTCACTACGAAGGCGACGATGCCGAGCGTCTTGCCGGGGACGGGCCCCTGCGGGGCGCTCTGCTCGTAGGAGGGCGCGTTGCCGTAGGGCGGGGCGGCCGGCGGGTATCCGCCCTGCGGGTAGGTCGCCTGCGGGGCCGACGGGTACGCCGGGGGCGGTTCGTACGCTGCCGGAGGCTGGTACGACGGCTGCTCGGCGGCGTCGGGCTGGGCCGGGGGCTGCTGACCGGCGGGCGGGACCGGCGGCTGTGCGGGGTTCTGCGGGTCGGACATGTGTACTCCTCGTGTTCCGGACGTTCCCGGTCTCGTCAGACGCTATCGGTGTCGTCGCCGCAGCGACAACCTGGGCGGCTCAGCCTTCGACGATGCTGTCGGCGGGCTGCACGATCGGGATGGCGGCGGTGATGGCCTCGAGCCCCGACAGGCGCGCCGGCGAGAGCTGTTTGTCGACGTCTTCGCGGCTCATGAGCCCCGCCTCCACGACGAGGTCGCCCACGTTGTGCCCGGTCAGCAGAGCGGCTTTGGCGAGGGCCGCCGATGCCGCGTACCCGATGAAGGGCGTGAGGGCCGTGACGACGCCCACCGATGCGCCCACCATGGCACCGAGGCGCTCCCGGTTCGCGGTGATGCCGTCGACGCAGTTCACCCGGAGCGTCCGCATGGCGCGACGCATCCACGTGATCGACTGGAACAGCGAGTGGGCGATGATCGGCTCGAACGCGTTGAGCTGCAGCTGACCGCCCTCCACCGCCATCGTCACGGTGAGATCGGCACCGGCGACGGAGAAGGCGACCTGGTTGACGACCTCCGGGATCACCGGGTTGACCTTGCCCGGCATGATGCTGGAGCCGGCCTGGCGGGCAGGCAGGTTGATCTCGCCGAATCCCGCCTGCGGACCGCTGGAGAGAAGCCGCAGGTCGTTGCTGATCTTCGAGAGCTTGATGGCGTTGCGCTTGAGCGACGAGGAGAACGACATGAACGAGCCGGTGTCGCTCGTGGACTCGACGAGGTCGTCGGCCGTCTCGAGGTCCAGCCCCGTGATCTCCCTCAGGTGCCGCAGCACGGCGGCGCCGTAGTCGCGGTGCGTCGTGATGCCGGTGCCGATGGCCGTCGCGCCCATGTTGATCTCGTACAGCAGCGAGGCGTTCTCGGTGAGGCGCGCGTGGTCCTCCCCCAGCGTCGTGGCGAATCCGTGGAACTCCTGGCCGAGCGTCATCGGCACGGCATCCTGCAGCTGCGTGCGCCCGACCTTCAGCACATCGTGGAACTCCACCGCCTTGGCCAGGAACGATCGGCGCAGCAGGTCGAGTTCCTCCAGGAGCGTCCGCAGATCCAGCCCCAACCCCACCTTGATGGCCGTCGGGTAGACATCGTTGGTCGACTGGCTGCGGTTGGTGTGGTCGATGGGCGAGAGGTAGGCGTAGTCGCCCTTGGGGCGGCCGGCCATCTCGAGCGCGATATTGGTGATGACCTCGTTCGCGTTCATGTTGGTCGACGTGCCGGCGCCGCCCTGCACGACGCCCACGACGAACTGGTCGTGGAAGTCCCCGTCGATCACGCGCTGTGCGGCGCGGTCGATGAGGTCGGCGCGCTCCGGGTCGAGCACCCCGATCTCGAGGTTGGCACGGGCGGATGCCTGCTTGACCATCGCCAGCGCGCAGACGAGGTCGCGGTAGACCGAGATGGGGCGCAGCGACACCGGGAAGTTCTCCAGTGCGCGTGCGGTGTGGATCCCCCAGTACGCGTCGCCGGGGATCTCCAGCGACCCCAGGGAGTCGGTCTCGGTACGGGTGGTCGGGGTGTCGTCCAGTGACATGGTGCGTCCTCGTGGGTGCTCACAACGGCGTGAAAGGGATGCTCCGAGCCTACCCGCGCGCCGGCGTGCGACGGGACCGCGGGGCTAGCGCGCGGGCTTGCGGGAGAACACCTCGAGGCGCTCCTGCGCCGTGAGCGCCGCCATGCGCTCGGTCCACTCCGCGGAGAAGAAATCGCCGGTGGGGGCGTCGACGACGGGCACCACGGCATGGGTGATCGTGTCGTCGTAGACGTGCACGAGGTGGAAGGACTGCCCGGCATCCATGCCGTTGACCTCCTCCGGAGCGCGCTGCAGGTTCATCGTGTAGCAGGTGGCTGCGGCGACGCTCACCGGGACGCCGGCGAACATGCCGTGGGTGGAGTAGTGCAGGTGTCCGGCGAGGATGCCGCGCACGTCGGTGCCGGCGATGACCTCGGCCAGCTCCTCCTGGTGACGCAGCTCCAGGATGTCGAACAGCGGGATGTGGCTCGGCAGCGGCGGGTGGTGGAGGGCCAGGAGGGTGCCGAGCGGCGCCGGCTCCCGCAGCACCTGCCGGAGCCACTCCAGCTGACCGGCGTCGAGGTCGCCGTGATGCCAGCCGGGGACGGAGGAATCGAGGGCGACGAGCCGCAGGCCGCCCAGGTCCCAGACGCCCGTCACCGGCTCCTCGGTCGGATCCAGCCCCAGCAGATCGCGCCGCAGTTCCGGACGCTCGTCGTGGTTGCCCGCCACCCACACGACTGGCGCGCCGAGGCGCTCGGCGACCGGCTCGACGGCGGCGCGCACCGCACGGTATGCGTCGGGCTCGCCGAGGTCGGCGATGTCGCCGGTGAACACCAGCGCGTCGGGACGCACGCCGAGGCGCTCGACGGCGTCGAGGGTCGCGCGCAGGTTCGTCAGCGAGTCGAACCGCCCGCCCAGCATGCGATCGCCGCCGAGCAGGTGGGTGTCGCTGAGGTGGACGATGACGCGACGTGCCGGGGGGTGGCTGCCGAACTGCACAGGCTGCATGGGGGCGAGTCTAGGCGAGGGCACCGACGGCGCCGGTCGCCGCGACCGATGCGCTCAGTGGTTGAACACGATGAGCAGCAGCCCGCCGAGCACGGCCAGGGCGCACACCGCGAACGCTGCGTACGCCGCCACCAGCGCGATGCGCTTCTGCGTCTGGGTGAGCGGGTTGCGCTTGGCCGCCTTGGCGGCCGCCTTCGCGCTGCGCTTGGCCTGCTTCTCGGTGATCACCGTGATGGCGTCGGTGAACTCCGCGGGCGACACCACGGGAGCGTGTCCCGAGCGCACCAGCATCCGCAGCCCCACGGCGTAGAAGGTGACGACGACGACGGCACCGGCCATCGCGACGACGAACACCTGGAGGAAGGCGAGCCAGTCGATCGTGACGGTCATTTGCCGTTCCCTCCCTCGTCGGCGCGCACGCGGACCGCGGCATCCTTCTCGGCCTTCTCGGCGGCACGTGCCTGCTCGCGCGCCAGCTGACGCTGCCGGCGGGTGGGCGGCGGGTTGCGCTTGACCTTCACGGCGTGCCCCGAGTCGGCCACCCCGCTCATCGCGTTGGCGGAGGTCACCGCGTTGCGCCGGGAACGCAGGAAGATCGCGAGGATGATGGCCACAGCGGCCACCGCGCACACCAGCACGCCGACGACCTGGCCGAGCCACACGACCACGAGTGCGGCGAGCGCACCGACGAGGCCCGAGGCGGGCAGCGTCAGCAGCCAGCCGACCATGATGCGCCCGACGGTGCGCCAGCGCACGGTCGAGCCGCGGCGCCCCAGACCCGAGCCGATGACCGAGCCCGACGCGACCTGCGTCGTGGACAGGGCGAATCCCAGCGCGCTGGAGGCGAGGATCGTGGAGGCGGTGGAGGCCTCGGCCGAGAACCCCTGCGCGGGCTTGACATCGGTCAGGCCCTTGCCGAGCGTGCGGATGATGCGCCAGCCGCCCATGTAGGTGCCGAGCGCGATCGTCACGGCGCACGCGAAGATGACCCACGTCTGCGGCTGCGAGGAGGTCTGCCAGCCGACGGTGATGAGGGCCAGGGTGATGACGCCCATCGTCTTCTGCGCGTCGTTGGTGCCGTGCGCGAGCGCCACGAGCGAAGAGGTGAAGATCTGGCCCCAGCGGAAGCCGTCGCGGCCGTCGGGCTTGTTGTCATAGCGACGGGTCATCGCATAGGCGATCTTGGTGACGGTGAACGCGATGATGCCGGCCGTCAGCGGGGCGATGAGCGCGGGGAGCACGACCTTGGACATCACGACGCCCATGTCGATGGCCGCGGCGCTCGCACCGACCAGGGTCGCCCCGATGAGGCCGCCGAAGAGGGCGTGCGACGAACTGGAGGGAAGCCCCAGCAGCCACGTGAGCATGTTCCACGTGATCGCGCCGATCAGACCGGCGAAGATGATCGACGGGAAGATCGTCGCCGATATCTCGTCTTCGTGGATGATGCCGCCCGAGATCGTCTTGGCGACCTCGGTGGACAGGAACGCACCGACGAGGTTGAGGACGGCGGCCAGCAGCACCGCGGCCTTCGGCTTCAGCGCACCGGTCGCGATGGGCGTCGCCATCGCGTTGGCGGTGTCGTGAAACCCGTTGGTGAAGTCGAAGAACAGCGCCAGTACGATGACCAGCACGACGATGAGGGCTGCGGTTTCCACCGTTCGCTTTCCGTCGAGGGAAGGGGGAAGGGTGCCGACGAAATCGGCGTGCGAACGAAGAGTTCAGCGGGAGTTCGTGCTCCGTTAACCGGGCCGACAGAAATCCTCGCACATCACCGCGCGTGCTGTGGACCGTTTGGCCGGGTTCTTCCCGTACACACAGGCGCGCGTGACACGGGCGGCTACCGTATGAGGGTGACCGCCACCGCGCAGACGCCCGCAGACCCCACCGTTCCGCCCGCTCCCCCGGTCGCCGACAAGCGCCCCACGACCCGGACGCATCACGGCGACATCGTGACCGATCCGTACGAGTGGATGCGGGACAAGGATGCCGGCGAGGTGATCTCGCACCTCGAGGCGGAGAACGCCTACACCGCCGCGCGCACCGCGCACCTGGAGGGCCTGCGCGAGCAGATCTTCCAGGAGATCAAGGGCCGCACGCTCGAGTCCGACCTGTCGGTGCCGACCCGTCGCGGCCACTGGTGGTACTACGGACGCACCGTGGAAGGCAGCCAGTACGGCATCCAGTGCCGGGCTCCCCTGGCCTCCCCCGACGACTGGACGCCGCCGGTACTCTCCCCCGACGTCGCGGTGCCGGGCGAGCAGGTGCTGCTGGACGGCAACGTCGAGGCCGAGGGGCACGAGTTCTTCTCGCTGGGCAGCTTCGAGGTGTCCAACGACGGCACGACGCTGCTGTACGGCGTGGACGTGGCCGGCGACGAGCGGTACACGATCCGCGTGCGCGACCTCGCCAGCGGCGAGACCCTCGCCGACGAGATCCCCGACACGTTCGCCGGCGCCACCTTCTCCCCCGACGGCCGGTTCATCGTGTACACGACCGTCGATGACGCCTGGCGGCCCGACACGGTGTGGCTGCACGAGCTGGGGACCCCCGTCGCCGACGACGTGAAGCTCTTCCACGAGCCGGACGAGCGGTACTGGGTGGGCGCGGGCTTCACCCACAGCGACCGGTTCCTCATGATCGAGCTGGGTTCGTCGATCACCTCCGAGGAGTGGCTGCTGGATGCCGACGACCTGCGGGGCACCCCGCGGGTCGTGTGGCCGCGCCGCGAGGGCGTCGAGTACTCCTCCGAGCACGCCGTCGTCGGCGGCGAGGACGTGCTGTACATCCTGCACAACGACGGCGCGCTGGACTTCGAGCTCGTGCGCGTCGCGGCATCCGACCCCGCCGGCGCCCGCGAGAGCGTCATCGCCCATGAGCCGGGGCGGCGCCTGCTCGGGCTGTCGACCTTCCGCGACTGGGCGGTGGCCGGCTACCGCCGCGACGGACTCGAGCGCCTCGGCATGCTCGACTACGCCACCGGTGCCGTCAGCGAGCTCTCGTTCGACGAGCCGCTGTACAGCGTCGGCCTCGCCGGCAACCCGGAGTGGGCCCCGCCGCTGCTGCGGCTCGGGTACGGCTCGTTCGTGACGCCGGGCACCGTCTACGACTACGTCGTGGCCACCGGCGAACTGCTGCTGCGCAAGCGCCAGCCGGTGCTGGGCGGCTACGAGGCGTCGGACTACGCCCAGGAGCGGGTGTGGGCGACGGCTCAGGACGGCACCCAGGTGCCGGTGTCACTGGTGTGGAAGCGCTCGTTCGGCGCCCCTGTGATCGACGGCCCGCGGCCGGTGCACCTGTACGGCTACGGCTCGTACGAGCACTCGATCGACCCCGGCTTCTCCGTCGCGCGCCTGTCGCTGCTGGACCGCGGCGTCGTCTTCGCCGTCGCACACGTGCGCGGCGGTGGCGAGATGGGCCGGCAATGGTACGAAGACGGCAAGATGCTGCGCAAGCGCAACACCTTCACCGACTTCGTCGACGCGGCCCGTCACCTCGTCGACGTCGGGTACACCACCCCCGACCGCATCGTGGCCGAGGGCGGCTCGGCCGGTGGGCTGCTGATGGGCGCGGTCGCGAACCTCGCGCCGAAGCTGTTCGCCGGCATCCTGGCAAGCGTGCCGTTCGTCGACGCGCTGACGACGATCCTCGACCCGTCGCTGCCGCTGACGGTGATCGAGTGGGACGAGTGGGGCGACCCGCTGCACGACGCCGAGGTGTACGCGTACATGAAGTCGTACACGCCCTACGAGAACGTGCGCGAGGGCGTCACGTACCCCCGCATCCTCGCGGTGACGTCGCTCAACGACACCCGCGTGATGTACGTCGAGCCGGCCAAGTGGGTCGCGCAGCTGCGCCAGGTGGGTGCGGACGCGCTGCTGAAGTGCGAGCTGGTCGCCGGGCACGGCGGCGTCTCGGGGCGCTACAACTC
This sequence comes from Microbacterium sp. NPDC058021, assembly GCF_042885955.1. Classification (NCBI taxonomy): domain Bacteria; kingdom Bacillati; phylum Actinomycetota; class Actinomycetes; order Micrococcales; family Microbacteriaceae; genus Microbacterium; species Microbacterium sp. NPDC058021. The sequence continues at coordinate 224,062 of NZ_JBHVRF010000006.1, read as the reverse complement.
GTGGCGCGAACGTGCGTTCGAGCTGGCCTGGGCGCTGGATGTCCTCGGCCTCGCCCCCGAAGCCGCCGAGTGAGCATTCGCAGCGCCGAGTGAGCATTCGCAGCGCCGAGTGAGCATTCGTCGCGGGGCGCGGCATCGTTCGACGTCCGGCCGCCTTCCGACAACAGGAGATCTCCCCGCAGCAGGACGATGCCGCGGCATCCGTCCTGTTTCCGCGAGATCTCCTGTGGCGGGGAGGCTTTCAGCGATGCCGACCCTGCGCGATCGCGGTCGAGAGGATGCCGGTGACCTGCTCGGGCTGGAACAGCACCTGGTAATAGTCGAACCGCAGCACCGTGTAGCCGAGCAGCACCAGCCGCGCGTCGGCTGCCAGGTCACGGCGCCGGTCACGTCCCTGGTGATGGGCGAAGCCGTCGAGCTGCACGACGAGGCGGTCGCCGATGAGGGCGTCCACGGGATGCCCGTCGATCCACACCTGCTGGCGGACCCCCACGCCGAGCGAGCGCGCAAGCAGCACGAACCGGGTCTCCACTCCCGAGTCGGACAGATCGGATGCCACCGCCGCCAGCGCCCGCGCGGCCTCGCCGCTCCAGCGGATGGCGGCGAGCATCCCGGGCGCGATCGCTCGCCGGCGGATGGCGGATTCCCACACGCACAGGGCGTCGGCCATCGGCTGGCACCGCGCGATGTGCGCGAGCACGTTCGGCAACGGGTCGACGAGATCCCGCGCACCGACCGGCGCCGGGCCTCGCGTCCAATGCAGCCGCACGCCCTCGGTGTCATGCCGTGACGAGGTCGAAGGCACAGCGAGGTGGATGTGCTCGTGCGTCGGCGTCCACAGCTGTGCGTGCGCGGCGGCGCTCACGCAGGTGAGTCGCCCGCCGACCTCCGCCGCCCGACGCAGCTCAGGCGCGCAACCGCGCGTGACCAGCCACGAGCGCCGCACCCGTTCGGCGGCGCCCTGCTGCACGGCGACGCGGATCGCGTGGGTCGTGAATCCGGCGGCCTTCAGCTGGCTCGAGTGCGCGGCGCCGCCGCGCGCGGCGAGCCAGGAGGAGAGTTCGGTGGGCGAGCGCATCCCGTCATGGTGCTCCGGCAGAGGGATGCCGGCGGGCGCAGACCCCCGGAATGTGGATGACCGACGCCCCTCACGCGCTGTGGAGGAGGCGCGGCGGCGCGAAGCGGCATCCACTCGCCGTCTGCCGCCTCCCGGCAACAGGAGATCTCGCCGGAACAGGACCGAACCGGGGTGGAACGGCCTGCACCGGCGAGATCGCCTGTTCTGGGAACGGCGGATGCCGGGAACGTAAGGCGGCCGCAGCGCAGCCGACCGGGCTCAGCCGAAGAGCGCGGCAGCCTCTTCGTAGCGGTACAGCGGCACCTTGTTGAGCTCGCCCAGGGCTTCCTCGAACGAGACGCGGACGATGTCCGTGCCCTTCAGAGACACCATCTGGTTCCAGGCACCGTCGACGATCGCGTCGGCGGCGTGGAGGCCGAGCCGCGTCGCGAGCACCCGGTCGAAGGCCGACGGCGAACCGCCGCGCTGGATGTGACCGAGCACCGTGGCGCGGGTCTCGATGCCGGTGATGCGCTCGATCTCGGGCGCGAGGATCTCGCCGATGCCACCGAGGCGCGGGCGGTTGAACGCGTCGAGACCCTTGTCGCTGTAGGCCTCGTCCATGCCGGTGAGGGTGAAGCCCTCGGAGACGACCACCAGCGGCGCACGGCCGCGGTCGTGGGCCTTGGAGACCTGCTCGCACACGTCGTCGATCGACATCGGCACCTCGGGGATGCAGATGACGTGGGCACCGGCGGCGACACCGGCGTGCAGCGCGATCCACCCGACGTGGCGGCCCATGACCTCGGCGACCATGCACCGCTGGTGCGAGTCGCCGGTGGTGCGGAGGCGATCCATCGCGTCGGTGGCGATGTTGACGGCGGTGTCGAAGCCGAACGAGTAGTCCGTCGCCCGCAGGTCGTTGTCAATCGTCTTGGGAACGCCCAGCACGTTGATGCCGTCGTTCGCGAGCCGGTTGGCCGCAGCGAGAGTCCCCTCGCCGCCGATGGCGATGATGCCGTCGATGCGGTGGCCGTACAGCGTCTTGGCGATGTTCTCGGCCCCGCCGCGCGGACCCTCGTAGGGGTTGGTGCGGCTCGTGCCGAGGATCGTGCCGCCGACCTTCGACAGGCCCTTCACCTCGTGGCGGGTCAACGGGAAGAAGTCGCCGTCCACCACGCCACGCCAGCCGTCGCGGATGCCGACGAACTCGAGGTTGTACGTCGTCGTGCCCTTGAGGACCACGCCGCGGATGACCGCGTTGAGTCCGGGGCAGTCGCCGCCGCTGGTGAGGATGCCGATCTTCATGGGGGGATCCTTAGCTGTCAGGGTGATGGTGCGGCCACGCTGCCTGACTCGACACTATCGCCGGACGCGAGGGCGTGCCACACGAGTGGACCGGAGATAAATCACTCCCCGCCCAGCGACCGCCGCAGCAGGTGCATGAGGGCCGAGAGCTGCACGGAGTCCGTCGACGTGGGATCCACGGCCTCGCCGTCCAGCGCACGGGCGGCAAGCCCCTGCTTGGAGTCGATGAGTTCGGCGATCTTCGTGTCGATCGTGTGCGCGGCGATGATGCGCCATGCGGTGACCGGCTCGTCCTGCCCGATGCGGTGCACGCGGTCGATCGCCTGCGTCTGCTCGGCGGCGGTCCACGACAGTTCGGCCAGCACCACGTTGGATGCCGCCTGCATGTTCAGTCCCACACCGGCAGCCGTCAGCGAACACACCGCGACGCCGACACCCGGGTCGTTGTTGAACGCGTCGATCGCGTCCTGACGCGCGGGGGTCGTCTGGTCGCCGCGGATCGACACCGTGCGGAGGCCGGCGGCGGCGAAGTGCGCCTCCGCGGCATCCATGACGTCGATGTGCTTGGCGAAGAAGACGACCTTGCCCACCGAGCGCTGCAGCTGCACGGTGTAGTCCGCAGCCAGCACGGCCTTGGCCTGACCGATGCGGCGCACCATCGTGAAGACGTTCTCGGCGCCGGTGCCGGCGGCCTTGGACTCCTCGAGCTCGGTGTGTGCGACCAGGCGCACGATGTCCTCGTCGAACTCGCCGAGGAAGACCCGGTCGCCGCGGGACTCCAGGATGCGGCGGTACTTCGCCGCCAGGCGTCCGCCGAGCTCGCGCTCGGCCTCGCGGATCGACCGGCCGAAGTCGTCGTCGAGCTCCACCGGGAGATCGGCGATGAGCTTGTCGGGCAGGTCGGCGGCGACGTCCTTCTTCTTGCGACGGACGATGCCCATCGAGATGACGGCGTTGCGCGCCTCGGGGTAGAAGGCCTTGTCGGCGGGGGTGAGCCCTGTCGCATCGAGCTTCTCCATGAGCTCCGGACCCGGCTTCTCGCCGTTGGTCCAGCCGAGGAAGCGCCAGATCGCGTCGAAGTCCTCGACGTCGTTGATCAGCGGCGTGCCGGTGAGGGCCAGCAGCAGCGGGTCGCGCACCTGCTCGCGGATGCGGGCGCCGAGCGCCAGCACGTTCTGCGAACGCTGCGAGGTGAGGTTCTTGATGAAGTGCGCCTCGTCGACGACCATGCCCTTGAGGCCGAGCGATGCCAGCCACGACAGATGCCGGTCGAGGATCTCGTAGTTGACGATGAAGACGTCCGCGAACGCGTCGATGTTCTCGCCGTCGCCGTGGATCACCGTCGCGCGGCGCTGCGGCGTCCACCGCTCCACTTCGCGCGCCCAGTTCATCTTCACGACGTTGGGCACGACCGCCAGCAGCGGGTAGGCGTCGGCGACGGATGCCGCCAGCACCGATTCGGCGGTCTTGCCCAGGCCCGGCTCGTCGGCCAGCAGGAAGCTGCGGTGGCCCTGGCGCACGGCCTCGAGGAACCGCGACTGGTGCGGCATGATCTCAAGGCCCTTGGGTGAGAGCCGGTCGAACTCGGGCACCGGAGGCAGGTCCATCGAGGCCACGGCGCCACCGGCGCCGCTTTCGAACGCCTTGTAGAGCGGACCCATCAGCTCCCAGCCGTCCAGGCGACGGCGCGGCGTGGGGCCGGCGACGACGCGGGAGAGGTCGGGAGCGAGGAACGGGTTGGCCTCGCGGCGGGCCTCCACCTGGGGCGGCACGACCTGGCGAGAGGACACCGCAGCGGGCACCACGGAGGTGGCGGCGGGGGCGGTGTCGGTGATGATCAGCTCGTCCGGCGGGAGCTCCGCGCCCGACTCCAGCAGCCAGTCGCGGCGCATGCGCCGGGCGACGGGGGACGTGGCCTGGTCGACCTCGAGCAGCTGGATGAGCGACGTGTCGCGGGCGGCGGTCTTGGCGAGGATGGTCGCCACGCCGTCGAGGCGCTTGAGCAGCTCGGCGCGGGCGGCGTCGGTGACCTCGGTATCGGCCTTCACGCGGGCGCGCTCCTCGCGCACGAGGAAGGCGATGACCTGGAACTTGACCCGGTTGGTGGGGCCGAGCTTGCCGCGCTGCGCCTTCGCCTCGACCTCTCGCACCTTGCGGGCGAGGATCGGGATGATGGGGGCTTCGTCGTCGCGTCGGGACGACGTGTTCTTCCTGCGCCGCGACGTGGACTGTGCGGCGGGGGCCGTGGTCGGCATGCTCCTCCTGGGCGTGGATGCCGGATGCCTCGTGCTCGAGGCGGGGATCGATCTGCGTGTCACCGCGTGCGGCTCGGATGCCGGGACGACCGCGGATCGGGGGCGACGCGCAACTCGCCGCGGGCATTCCTGCGGCCGATTGCGGCCGAAACGGCCGACTGCGGCGACGAAGCGTCTTTCCCCGGCGCCCAGTCTAGAGCATGCGTGCCGCTCAGCCCCAGACCATCGAGGCGATGTCTTCGGTATAGCCCTCGGGGCCGTAGTCGAGCCAGACCGTCGTGACCCAGCCGTTCCCCCGGAAGAAGTGCGATTCGCCCTTCTCCACGATGTTGTCGTCGTAGTCGATGAGCGTCTCGTTCAGGCGGCACACGGTGCCCCCCTGGGCCTCGGAGCACGCGAAGCCGGTGTTGGCCAGCGCGCCGGCGAGGTCGGCCGTGGCCGCCGGGTCGACGATCGACACGTTGGTCGCGATCCCCCGCTCCGAGGGTGACCCCCACGTGCAGCGCAGCGTGGGCAGGCCGGATTCGAGCAGCTGCAGCGCCTCGGCGTTCTGCGTGGCGGGCATCGTGACGCCGGGGTCGTTCAGCGGCGCGATGTTCGCCTCGAGCTCGGCACGCATGGCCGGCGAGTAGATGGCGTCACAGGATGCCGGCAGCGCGATGTCATCGGCGGACGCCGTGGGCGTCGGCGTCGGCGTCGGCGTCGGGCTTGCCGTCGACGTCGACGACGGGGACGGCGCGGCGCTCGTGCCGGACGGCGCGGGGTCGACCGGCTCCGGCGCGCAGGCGGCCAGGCCCGCGATCAGCACGGCGGTGGCCGCAGCGGCACAAGCGCCGCGGCGCAGACGGGTGGAGATCGGGGCAGTGGTACGCATCAGTTCGACGATAGCGGCGCGACGGGGCGCCCTCGCGGCACCACGCGGCCATCGGGCCGGGCCACCTCATTCGTCGGCGAGCACCTGCTCCTGCCACGTCGACAGCATCGCGGGGTCGTCGGTGACGATGCCGTCGACGCCCGCGGCCGTGGCGGCATCCCACTGTTCGTCGGAGTTGAGCGTGTACACCACCACCCGCAGACCCGCCGCATGCAGCTCGTCCACGACTCCCGGCCGCGCCGTCACGGCACGCCGGTCGATCAGGATGCCGCGGGCTCCGAACTGCCGTGCCGCCGCCACGACGTCTGTGGGCAGGCGCTTGAGGACGATCAGCAGCGGCAGCCGGCTGTCCGCCGCTTCGACGGCCGCCAGCGTCCGCGCGTCGAAGCTCGCGACGATGATCCGCTCATCCAGTCCGCGCGCGGCGATCTCGGCGGCGAGCATGGCGGCCGCGGCGGCATCCCACTCGCCCTTCAACTCGATGATCGCCCGATGCCCCGACGCCGCGAGGACGTCGAGGAACTCCGTCGCCGTCGGCACCGGCGTGCCGGCGAAGGCGGCGGAGAACCACGAGCCGGCATCCAGTCGCCGGACCTCCGCCAGGGTCAACGCGGCGAGACGGCCGTGACCGTCGGTCGTGCGGTCGACGGTGGCGTCGTGCATGAGCACGGCGTGACGGTCCGCCGTGAGGGCGAGGTCGACCTCGACGTAGTCGAAGCCCGCCTCCAGGGCCGCCTGCACCGCCGGCAGGGTGTTCTCGGGGGCGGCGGCGGCCCCACCGCGGTGGCTCGCGATGAAGGCGCGCTCGCCCGGCGCCCGCTCGGCCCCCAGCAGCTCGTGCGCGCTCACCCGCGCGGGTCCCGCGCCCACGAGCGCGATCACGAGGCTCGCCGCGGCGAGGGCGCAGACGATGACGAGGGCGACACCGCGGTCGGAACCGGGTGCGCTCACGGTGGCTTCGGGCATGACGCGAGTCCTTCTTCCCCAGCGCGTCGCCATCGACGCGTGGCACGACTCTACACACGCCGTTACCTTTCCGTTATCTCCGACTCGCCCGCGCCATCGGCCGGGCGCGCGCGGCTACGCTGGAGCCATGCCCCGCCTCACTGAACGCGAACTGGCCGCCACGATCGACCACGCGATCCTCAAGCCGGACTTCACCCGCACCGACGTCGACGCCGAACTGGACATCGCCGCCGAATGGGGCGTTTTCAGCGTGTGCGTGCGACCCTCCGACATCCCGTACGCCGTGCGGCGCCTCGACGGCACCGGTGTCGCGGTGGGCACGGTCATCGGCTTCCCCCACGGCACGACCTCGACCACGGCGAAGGTCGCCGAGACGATCCGCGCGTTCGAGGACGGTGCGACCGAGTTCGACATGGTCATCAACATCGGCGCGCTGCGCTCGGGCTTCGACGATGTCGTCGTCGACGACATCCGCGCCGTCGTGGATGCCGCAGGAGGCCTCATCACGAAGGTGATCCTCGAGACCAGCCTGCTGGACGACGAGCAGATCGCCCGCGGCAGCCGCCTGACCGAGGCCGGCGGCGCGGACTTCGTCAAGACCTCCACCGGTTTCGCCGGCGGCGGCGCCACCGTCGAGCACGTGCGTCTCATGCGCGCGAACGTCGGCGAGCGGGTGGCGGTGAAGGCCTCCGGCGGGGTGCGCAGCCTCGACACGGCGCTGGCGATGCTCGATGCCGGCGCGACGCGGCTGGGCACCAGTGCCAGCGCGACGATCCTGGGCGAGCTGCGGGCGATCCACGCCGGCGAGGCCGCATCGGGCACCGTCGACGAGTCGTCGTACTGACCGGCGCTACTGCAGCGTGGCGCGCACGCGCGCCACATCATCGGTCATCTGCGCGATGAGCGCCTCGATCCCCTCGAAGGCGACCATTCCGCGGATGCGACGGATGAAGTGCACCTCGACCCGGTGCCCGTACAGGTCGAGGTCGGTCTCGTCGAGCACGTAGGCCTCCACCTGCCGCCGCTCGACGTCGTCGAACGTGGGGTTCGTCCCCACCGAGATCGCCGCGGGGTAGCGCGTCGTGGCGTGCGGGGGCGGGGTGGCATCGGCCCCTTCGATGGCGCCCTGGTCGACGAGCCAGCCGGCGTAGATGCCGTCCGCCGGGACGAAGCCTTCGGAGTCGATCGACAGGTTCGCGGTCGGGAAGCCCAGTTCGCGTCCCCGCTTGAGGCCGTGCACGACCTCGCCGCGCACGGCGGGCGGGCGTCCCAGCAGCCGGGCGGCGGACTCGACGTCGCCCTCCGCGAGGAGACTGCGGATCCAGGTGGAGGACACCCGGCGGCCGTGGTCGTGCGCGCGGATGTCGTCGATGACCTCCACTTGGAAGCCGTGCTCGCGGCCGAGATCAGCCAGCAGCCGCGGATCGCCCGCTCCCCCGCGGCCGAACCGGAAGTCCTCGCCCACGAACACCGTGACCGCACCGATCGCATCCACGAGCACGCGGCGCACGAACTCGTCGGGCGCGAGGTCGGCCAGCGCACGGTCGAAATGCAGCACGAGCGTGGCATCCACCCCCGTCTCGGCGAGCAGGGACAGCTTCTGGTCGACGCTCACCAGCTCTTCGGGGCAGATCTCAGGGCGCAGCACGCTGAGCGGATTGCGGTCGAAGGTGACCGCGACGACACGGGCGCCTTCGGATGCCGCCTCGACGCGCGCGCGGTCGATGCCGGCGCGATGGCCGGTGTGCACGCCGTCGAACTTGCCGATGACGACGACCGACGGACCGAACCCGGCGGGGACCTCGGCGGGATCGCGGAATGTGATCACCAGGACGACCTCTCCACGGCGGGCTCGGACTCGGTCAGGGGCTCGGCACCGGGCCGGTGGGTCCAGAGCCACCAGAGCCCGAGGAAGGGCAGCGCGAGCGGAATGAACAGGTATCCCTCGCCGTACCAGGACCACACCGTCGGGTGGTCGAAGAGGGCGGGCATGACGAAGGTGAGCGTGCCGACGACGATGACGCCGGCCAGTTCGAAGCAGATCGCCACCCACGCGACGATGTACCAGGCCCTGCTGCCGGCGAATACGAGGGCGAGCGTGGCCACGATGTAGACCACGGCAGCCGCGGCAGACAGCGAATACGCGAGCGGCGCTTCATCGAAGCGCTCGACGATCTGGACGAACGAGCGCCCCGTCGCGCCGAGGGCCATGATCGCGTAGACGACCACGAGCACGCGGCCGACGCCGGTCATACGCGGGCGGGAGGACATGTCGCGCCCCAGTTTAGGCGCGGTGGCGAGCCGGCTCATGCCCCCTGCACCGTCCAGATGACCTGCATGCGCCACACCATGACCGCGACCGACAGCGCGGCGACCCCGAGGATGACGGTGCTCCAGCGGCTGCGCTCGATGAGCGCCCACAGCACGGCAGCAGGCGCCAGCAGCACGGCCGAGACGAGGTAGACCCAGAACTCCAGCGCGCTGCCGGTGGGTGCGTTGCCGGCGAACGGGGCGGCGATGGCCATGACCACCTGTGACAGCAGCATGAGCTCGACGATCGCGAGCGCGCCCACGGTGAGGTCGCTCGGGCGGCGGCCCGCGAGCCCCAGGACCACGCACATCAGCCCCGAGACGACCGCGACGGCCACCAGCAGGTACGTGAACCACAAGATCATGCCGGCTCCTCCGGGACGTTCATGACGCTCTTCACATCGGCGCCGCGGCGTTCGACCACCCCGACGAGGTGGCCGTCGGGATCGATCGCGGCCATCGGCACGCGCTCCAGTCGCCCGGCGGCGCCGGTGAGACGCTTGCCGTGGCGGAGGTCGCGTGCCTCGTCCGCGCTGACGGGGAAGGCGCCGAGCACGCGCGCGGCCACCTGCGCCTGCGGCACGAGGGCGTCGGCGGCGATGTCGTCGACGGCGACGGCGTCGGCCACCTCGAACGGGCCGATGCGCGTGCGGCGGAGCGCCGTGAGGTGGCCGCCGACGCCGAGCGCATCGCCGAGGTCGCGGGCGAGCGCGCGGATGTAGGTGCCGCTCGTGCAGTCCACGACGACGTCGAGGTCGATCGTGCTCTCGGCGCGGTGGGTGTCGCGCACGTCGAACCGCGACACCGTCACCGCCCGCGCCGCCAGCTGAACCTCTTCGCCGGCGCGTGCCAGGTCGTACGCGCGCTTGCCGTTGACCTTGATCGCCGACACCCGGCTCGGGATCTGCGAGATGTCGCCGGTGAGGGCGGCGATGCCGGCCGCGACGGCGTCATCGGCGACAGCGGCGAGGGTCGCGGCATCCGCCGTCGACGTCACCGTGCCGTCGGCGTCGTCGGAGTCGGTCGCAACCCCCAGCCGGATGGTGGCCTCGTAGGTCTTGTCGAGGCCGACGATGAAGGTGAGCAGCCGCGTCGCACTGTCGACGCCCAGCACGAGCAGCCCCGTCGCCATGGGGTCGAGGGTGCCGGCGTGGCCGACCTTGCGGGTGCCGAGCGCCTTGCGTGCGCGCGCGACGACATCGTGGCTCGTGATGCCGCCCGGCTTGTCGACGAGGAGGATCCCGGCGGGCATCAGCAGAAGTCCCGGTAGCTGCGCACGGGGTGTGCCCAGTCGGTGTTGTCGACGATGGCCGATGCCGCCCGGCGCGGGTCGGCCTCGCGCAGGTAGAGCTCCTGCCCCTCGCGGTAGCGGCGGTTGACGGCGTCCGCCGGGTCGGGGTCGCCGCCGTCGCGGGCCACCAGCCGCTCGTGGGCGATGTCGATGGGCACGTCCAGCCACACCGACCAGTGCCACAGCCCGCGCAGTTCGGGGCGGTGCAGGAAGATGCCGTCGACGATGAGCACGGCATCCTCGGGAGCCGTCTGCGGCGCCGCCTCGACCGGCTCGTCGCGGTCGACGTCCCACACGGCGGTGCGGAACGGCTCGCCGCTGCGGAAGGGGGTGATCAGGGCGCTGCGGAACGTGTCGTAGTCGTACGAGTCGCGGTAGAAGCCCTCGGGCGAGGTGCGACCGCGGGCGTAGCGGTCGGCGCGCGGGCGGTGGAAGCCGTCGACGGAGGCGCGGAACACCGCGCCGTCGAACGCGGTCGCGAAACCGTCGGCGAACCGCGTCTTGCCTGCGGCATCGATGCCGTCGACGGCGATGAGCACGCGGCCGCGGGAATGGTGCTGTCGCACCTCGTCGCGCAGCTCGCGCCACAGGTCGGGAGCAGTGTGCGGCATCCCTCCAGCCTACGATGTGCCGACCGCCGCCCGGCACGGCCGCCGCCGGCTGCGACGTAGGCTGTTGCGGTGCCCGACCTCGCCGCCCCGCTCATCGCGTGGTACCGCGACACCGCGCGCGACCTGCCGTGGCGCCGGGCCGGGTTCGGGGCGTGGGGCGTGCTGGTGAGCGAGTTCATGCTGCAGCAGACGCCGGTCGCGCGTGTGGTTCCGCATCTGACGGCGTGGTTGGACCGCTGGCCCCAGCCGGCGGACCTCGCCGCCGCCGCGCCGGCCGAGGCCGTGCGCCAGTGGGCGAACCTCGGCTATCCGCGCCGGGCGCTGTGGCTGCACCGCGCCGCGGTCCAGATCCGCGATCGGCACGCGGGTGTCGTGCCCGCCGACGTGGACGCGCTCCTCGCGCTCACCGGGATCGGCGACTACACGGCCCGCGCGGTCGCCGTGTTCGCGTACGGGCAGCGGCATCCGGTCGTCGACACGAACACGCGACGCGTGCTGGCGCGTGTCGTCGACGGCAGGTCGCAGCCAGGTGCTCCCGCCAAGCGGGACCTCGCCGCGATGGCGGCCGTGCTGCCGGTGGACGATGCTGATGCCGCGATCGTCAACGCCGCGGCGATGGAGCTCGGCGCCCTGGTCTGCACGGCGCGGGTGCCGCGGTGCGCGGCGTGCCCGCTCGCGGAGGTCTGCGCGTGGCGGGCGGCGGGGTACCCCGACACCGGCGACGAGCGACGCCGACAGGCGCGCTACGAGGGCAGCGACCGGCAGGCGCGGGGTGCCGTGCTGCGGGTGCTGCGGGATGCCACGGCGCACGCGGTGGCTGCGGACGGCGTGATCGCGGACTGGCCGGATCAGCGCCAGCGCGACCGGGCGATCGACTCGCTCATCGCGGACGGCCTCGTAGAGGCATCCGACGGGATGCTCGCGCTCCCCCGCTGAGTACTCACTCGCAGGCGCGAATGCTCACTCGCAGGCGCGAATGCTCACTCGGCGGGGCGAATGCTCACTCGGCGTCTTCGCGGGGCTTGACGTAGGGGTCGGCGTCGCCGGCGTAGGCGGCTCCGGTGGCGAGCCCCGCCACGGCGGCGTCGCGCTCGCGCGCCTCGCGCAGCAGGTCCTCGATGTGCCCGGCGTTCTCGGGGATCGCGTCGGGGATGAACTCGAGGGTCGGGGTGAGCCGCACGCCGAGCTTGCGCCCGACTTCGCTGCGGAGCATGCCGGTGGCCGCACGCAGCGCCTCAGCGGAATCCGTCCGCTCCTTCTCGGTGCCCAGCACCGTGTAGAAGACGGACGCGTGCTGCAGATCGCCGGTGACCTTCACGTCGGTGATCGTCGTGAAGCCCAGACGCGGGTCGCGAAGACCCTTCTCGAGCCTCTCCGCGATCAGCACGCGGATGCGATCGGCGAGCCTCGCCTGACGCTCTGAAGACATGGTTCTCTCCCTGGAAGTGATGGGGGCGGGAGGCGCCGCGAGGCGCCTCCCGCCGGGTGATCAGCCTCGCGGCTTCTCGACCATCTCGGTGGTCTCGATCTCGTCACCGATCTGGATGTCGTTGAACTTGCCGAGGCCGATACCGGCTTCGTAGTCCGTGCGCACCTCGGTGACGTCGTCCTTGAAGCGACGCAGCGACTCGATCGCCAGGCCGTCGGCCACCACGACACCGTCGCGGATGACGCGGGCCTTGGCGTTGCGCGTGATCGTTCCCGACCGCACGATGACACCGGCGATGTTGCCGAACTTGGAGGAGCGGAACACCTCGCGGATCTCCGCGACGCCCGACTGGACCTCTTCGTACTCCGGCTTGAGCAGGCCCTTGAGCGACTGCTCGACATCGTCGATCGCGTTGTAGATGACCGAGTAGAACCGGATGTCCACGCCTTCGCGCTGGGCACGCTCACGTGCCTTGGCGTCGGGGCGCACGTTGAACCCGATGACGATCGCGTTGTCGATCGTCGCGAGGTTCACGTCGGACTCGGTCACGGCACCCACACCGCGGTGGATGATGCGCAGCTGCACGGAGTCGTCGACCTCGATCTTCAGCAGCGACTCCTCCAGCGCCTCCACGGCACCCGAGACGTCACCCTTGATGATGAGGTTGAGCGACTCGACCTTGCCCTCCTGCAGAGCGCGGGTGAAGTCCTCGAGCGAGATGCGCTTGCGGGCCTTGGCCAGCTGCGCGTTGCGCTCGGCCGCTTCACGCTTCTCGGCGATCTGGCGGGCGAGGCGGTCCTCTTCGGTCACGATGAACGTGTCGCCGGCGCGCGGCACCGAGTTCAGACCCTGCACCTGCACCGGACGCGAGGGGTAAGCCTCTTCGACGGCGTCGCCGTTCTCGTCGACCATGGCACGCACGCGGCCGTAGGCGGTGCCGGCGACGATCGCGTCACCGACGCGCAGCGTTCCGGACTGGATGAGCACGGTGGCAACCGAACCGCGACCCTTGTCGAGCTTCGCTTCGATCGCGACACCACGGGCGGCCTTGTTCGGGTTGGCCGTGAGGTCGAGCCCGGCGTCGGCCGTCAGCAGGACGGCATCCAGGAGGGCCTGGATGTTGGTGCCCTGACGAGCCGAGACGTCGACGAACATGACGTCGCCGCCGTACTCCTCGGCGACCAGACCGTACTCGGTGAGCTGCTGGCGCACCTTGGCCGGGTTGGCGTCGGGCTTGTCGACCTTGTTCACGGCGACCACGATCGGCACGTTGGCAGCCTGAGCGTGGTTGAGGGCCTCGACCGTCTGCGGCATGATGCCGTCGTCGGCGGCGACCACGAGGATCGCGAGGTCGGTCACCTGCGCACCGCGGGCACGCATGGCGGTGAACGCCTCGTGACCCGGGGTGTCGATGAAGGTGATCGCGCGCTCGATGCCCTCGTGCTCGGTCCACACCTGGTAAGCACCGATGTGCTGCGTGATGCCGCCGGCCTCGCCCGCGACCACGTTGGTCTGGCGGATGGCGTCGAGCAGTCGCGTCTTACCGTGGTCGACGTGGCCCATGACGGTCACGACGGGGGGACGGATCTCGAGGTCGTCCTCGCTCTCGGCCTCCAGCTCCGCCTCGAGGTCCAGACCGAAGCTCTCGAGGAGCTCCTTGTCCTCGTCCTCGGGCGAGACCATCTGGATCTTGTAGCCGAGCTCCTCGCCGAGCACCTCGAACGTGGCCTCGTCCAGCGACTCGGTGGCCGTGGCCATCTCGCCGAGGTTGAACAGGATCGTCACGAGCGTGCCGGGCTGCACCGTGTAACCGGTGATGGCCTCGATCTTGTCCGCGAAGTCGGCGATCGATGCGCCGCGGCGCATGCGGATGATCTCGCCGTTACCGCGCGAGACGTTGACGCCGCCGACGACGGGCGCCGACCGCATCTCGAATTCCTGCCGCTTCGCCCGCCGCGACTTGCGCTGCTTGGACTTGCCGCCGCCCTTACCGAAGGCACCTGCGGTACCACCGCCGGGGCCACGACCACGGCCACCGCCGCCACCGGGACGACCGGCGAAACCACCGGCGGGCGGACCGCCGGGGCGCTGGAATCCGCCGGGCGCACCGCCGGGACGACCGGGGCCGCCGGGACGCTGCTGGAACGGGGCGCCGGGACGACCGCCGCCGCCGGGACGACCGGCGCCACCGGGGCGCGGGGCACCGGGGCGCGGGGCGCCGGGACGCGGCGCCTGCGGACGCGGGATGTTGCCGGGGCTGGGGCGCTGGCCCATGCCCTGCGCCGAGGCGAAGGGGTTGTTGCCGGGGCGCGGGCCGGCGGGACGCTGGCCCATGCCCTGCGCCGAGGCGAAGGGGTTGTTGCCGGGGCGCGGCGCGCCACCCGGACGCGGGGCGCCGGGGGTGGGAGCGTCGGTGCCGCCTTCAGCGGGCTTGGCCGCAGCGGGCTTGGCCGCCTCGGACGTGGTCGCCTCGGACGGAGCCGGTGCCGGTGCTGCCGGCGTGGCGGCGGCGGGGGCCGCGGGTGCGGCCGGAGCCGGAGCGGGAGCCGGTGCCGGAGCGGGCTTGGCCGCTCCCGGGGTCGGGGCCGAGGACGCGGGGGCGCTCGGGGCCGCGGGGCGCGCGGGACCGGGGCGACCCGGACGCGCGGAGGTGCCCTGTGCAGGCGTGGTGCCTGCGGGCTTCGCGCCGTCGGCCTGCAGGGCCTGACGGAGCTTGCGAGCCACGGGGGGCTCGATGGTCGAGGAGGGGCTCTTGACGAATTCGCCGAGCTCCTTCAGCTTCGCAAGGGCGACCTTGCTGTCGACGCCGAGTTCTGAAGCGATCTCGTGCACGCGTGGTTTTGCCACAATTCTCCTGTCTGAAGGTCTGCCCCAGACAGGAGCAGACCACTAGTTGCGGACGGGTCTCATTTCGAGCCGTTCACTTTGAGTCCATAGCCGTTCAGCCGTTTCGCTGGAAGTGGTTCTGAAGGGTCTGCGTGTCAAGCGGACTTGACACACGCAATGCTCGCCCGAAGGCACGGCGCCGGATGGCGGCATCCACGCACTCATGCGTACCGTGCACCCACGCGCCCCGTCCCGGCATCGCCGCCCGCTCGTCTACGACGAGCTGCGTATCGAAGGCCACGACTCTGGTGAGCGTGGCCCGGGGGGCACGTGCGCGGCACCCCACGCACGTTCGAACGGGTTCCATCCTACCCCCTCCCGCATCCCGAGCGGATGCCACACCGAGGCGAGGCCTCGGGGATCAGCTCTCCTCCAGGATGCTGTCGGGCTGGATGTCGATCTTCGCGCCGGTGAGTTTGGCGGCCAGACGTGCGTTCTGTCCTTCCTTTCCGATCGCCAGCGACAACTGGTAATCGGGGACGAGGGCGCGCACGGCCTTGGTCGAGGCGTCGAGGATGAAGCTGGAGGTCACCTTCGCCGGGGACAGGGCGTTCGCGACGAACGCGGCCAGCTCCGGGTTGTAGTCGACGATGTCGATCTTCTCGCCGCCGAGCTCCTCGGTCACCGCCCGCACGCGCCGACCGAGCTCACCGATGCATGCGCC
The DNA here is from genome assembly GCF_042885955.1 of Microbacterium sp. NPDC058021. Taxonomy (NCBI): domain Bacteria; kingdom Bacillati; phylum Actinomycetota; class Actinomycetes; order Micrococcales; family Microbacteriaceae; genus Microbacterium; species Microbacterium sp. NPDC058021. Next base: position 208,411 of record NZ_JBHVRF010000006.1, on the reverse strand, counting down.
CTTGGCGTTGATCGACGGGTCGGTGGCCATGACGGCGACCTTGCTGCGGTGTCCGGCCTCGCGAGCCAGCGAGACGATCTCCACGAGCCCCGACGCGATCTCGGGGACCTCGAGCGCGAACAGCTTGCGCACGAGCCCCGGGTGGGTGCGGGACACGGTGATCTGCGGGCCCTTCAGCCCCTTGGAGACGCTCGTGACGTACACGCGGAGGCGGGAGCCGTGGGGGTAGCTCTCGCCCGCCACCTGCTCCTCGGGAGGCAGGATCGCCTCGACCGTGCCGAGGTCGACGTGCACCATGCGGGGGTTCGGGCCCTGCTGCACGACGCCGGCGACGATGTCGCCCTCCTTGCCGCGGAACTCCCCCAGCACGGCGTCGTCGGCGATGTCGCGCAGTCGCTGGCCGATGACCTGCTTCGCGGCGAACGCGCCGATGCGACCGAAGTCCTCGGGGGTGGTCTCCTCTTCGCCGATGACGGCGCCCTCGTCGTCGAGCAGCGGCACGTAGATGGCCACATGACCGGACTTGCGGTCGAGTTCGACACGGGTGCCCTCGGGCAGCTCGCCGCTCGGGGAGGTGTGCTTGCCGTAGGCGGTGAGGATCGCCTGCTCGATGATGGCCACGAGCTCATCGAAGGGGATTTCCTTCTCGCGCTCGATCGTCTTCAACAGTCCGAGATCGATGTCCACGGTGTCCTCCCTATTCAGCTCTGTCGCGGTGCGCGAGTGGCGCGACCGCATCCCGTATACGTTACCGGATGCCGCGGGGGCCGACCTGGGAGCCCGCTCACCCGGGGCAGGTGTCGAACACCCGATCCGCGCGCTGCGCGCCCTCGGGGGTGTCGATGTCCGCCTCCAGCACCGTCTCGCTCCACCGCAGCATCAGCGGCAGCACCTCGGATCCCGGCTGCAGGATGTCCTGATGGTGCCCCCCCGGCACCACCCAGTCCATGACGCGTTCGCCGCTGTCGCACAGCTGCGTGACGAGACGGCGCTGCAGCACGGTCGGCAGCACCTCATCCTCGGAGCCCCACCCGACGAAGATCGGCGTTGCCCACGGGCCCTCCGGCACGTTGTCGGCCAGGCGATCGCCGAGGGCCCCCGTCGTCAGGTCGGAGACCGCGATCGGCTCGTCCTCCGAGAGGCCGAGCGCGGTGAGCGCGGAGACGACGACACCCGGTTCGCTCAGGCACCGCTGCGCCATTTCCCGCACCACCTGACGCGCGCCCGAGGCGACGTAGTCCTCGATCTTCACATCGGCGTAGGTCTCGGAATACGGCACCAGCACCCAGGAGACCATGACCGTCAGCAGCGCGCCGGCGCCGTCGGGGGCGGCGAGCTCTTCGGCCAGGGCCAGCGGGTCGGCAGCGGGGGCGAGCACCGCCGTGCCGCGCACGTCGATGCCGGGGGCGTAGTCCGGCGCGATCTGGGTGGTCCACAGCGCTGCGTGGCCGCCCTGCGAGTGACCCCACACGAGCGTGCGCGGCGACAGGGTGAGGTCGTCGAACTCCCCCGCCGCCAGCACCGCGTCCAGCGCAGAGCGCGCTTCGCCGCGCCCGATCAGGTACGGGAAGTCTCCCGGCGCACCCTGCCCGGTGTAGTCGGGGGCCACGACCACCCAGCCGTTGGCCACGGCGCGGTCGACGTCGGGGATGGCCCATCGGGTCGCGGTCCCACCGGCGAGGCTGGGCGCGCAGCCGCGCGCGACGCCGGTCGTGCCGTGGTTCCAGATGACGACGGGGCGGGGCTCGTCCGACGGTTCATCAGGGACGATCACGAGGGCGCTGGCCACGGCGGGGTCGCCGATGCTGGACCGCGTCGTGTAGAGGATGCGGCGGACGGTCGCGCCGGCGGGGGCGGCACCCTGATACGCGTCGGAGCGGATCAGGCGCCCGTGCCCGTCGGGCACCTCGGCCGGCGGGTCGTAGAAGGCGTCGACGACCGGCGCACCGTCGGCGAGCCAGCCGTTCAGCCAGGAGCCGCCGGCGGCGGTGATCACCAGCAGCAGCGCGACGGCATAGCGTCCGACGGCGGCCCACGTGCGACGCGCGCGGCTGGGCGGGGCGGGCGGCGCCGCGGCATCCTCCCGTCCGCCCGCGACGATGGCGCGGATGCCACGGGTGATGAGGCTCACGCCGAAGACGACGGTGCGCGCACCGAACAGCACCGCCACCACCAGCACGCTCACGTCGGGCCAGGTCAGCGCCAGCACGCCGAACACGATCTGCGCGCCGCCCCATGCCAGGTACAGCACACGCTGGCTGACCGTGCCGCGCAGCACCGCGTCGCCCAGCGACGCGACGCCGGCGATGATCAGCAGCACCGCGAGGGCGGCGGGCAGGAGGTCCAGGCGCTGGCCGAACCAGATGGCCACCGCGAGCCCGCCGACGATCCACGCGATCCCGAAGGCGCGGTTCCAGCGCCGCGAGCCGCGGGGCGAGAGCAGCTCCGCGATGCCCGCAGCCACGGCGCTGGCCCCGATGTAGACGGCCAGGAGCAGGAGCGAGGTGAGCGGGCGGAAGACGATGAGCAGGCCCAGCGCGACGACGATCACCCCGACGACGAGGAGCACGGGCGCGGGGGCGCGCACGATGAGACGCGGAAGGGAGGCCCAGCGGGCCCGCCATCCGCGATCTCGGCTGTTCACCCCGGAATCGTACCCGCGCGCACCTTCGCGAACCCTGCGTGCGCCTAGGCTGTGGCCGTGACCCACGCCACGCCACGGCGCGCCGCCCGAGAGATCGCGCGCCACCCCGCCGCGCGCATCGGCGCCCGCGCCGGCTACGCCGCGAACGGCGTGGTGCACGCCCTCATCGGGGCCATCGCGCTCGTGATCGCGCTCGGCGGCGACGGCGAGAGCGATCAGGCGGGCGCCTTCAAGGCGATCGCCGCGGCGCCGCTCGGTTTCGCCGCCCTGTGGGTGCTGGCGATCGCGCTGTGGGCGCTGGGGACGTGGCATCTGGCCGCCGGCGTGCTCGCCCGCGGCAAGGACGACGTCAAGGGCTTCGTCAAGAAGTGGGGACAGCGCATCTCGGAATGGGGCCAGGCGGTGATCTTCATCGCGCTGGGGTTCATCGCCGCCGCCGTGGCGCTGGGCGCCCGGCCCGATGCGGAGGGCACTGCCGAGGATGCCAGCCGGGGCGTTCTCGGCGTCCCCGGCGGCCCGTTCGTGCTGGGGCTCGTGGGCATCGGCATCGGCATCGGCGGCGTCGTGTTCGTCGTCATGGGCGTGCGGCGCAGCTTCCGCAACAAGATGGACATCCCCGCCACGGGGCTCGGGCGCGTGGCCACGACCCTCGGCGTCGTCGGGTTCATCGCCAAGGGCATCGCCCTCGCCATCATCGGGGTGCTGCTGACCGTCGCGGCCGCGACGACCGACCCGTCGGCGGCCGGAGGCCTCGACGGCGCGCTGCAGGCGCTGCTGGGCATGATGCTCGGCCCCACGCTGGTGGCAGCAGTGGGGATCGGATTCATCGCCTACGGCGTGTTCTGCGCCTTCCGGGCGCGCTACGCGACCCTGTGACCGGGTGAGGTCACCCCGGCGCCGTCAGTCGGTGAGCCGGGCGACGACGTCCGCCGCGGCCACGACCTCGCGCTCTCCGGTGCGACGGTCCCACAACTCCACCTGGCCGTCGGCGGCGCCGCGTCCCACGATGACGATGCGGGGCACGCCCACCAGTTCCGCGTCACCGAACTTCACCCCCGGCGACACCTTCGGACGGTCGTCGTACAGCACGTCCATGCCGGCGGCTTCGAGATCGGCCGAGACCTTCTCCGCGAGCTCGAACGCGGCGGCGTCGCGGCCCGTTGCCACGACGTGCACGTCGAACGGGGCGACGGAGGTCGGCCAGATGAGCCCCTTGTCGTCGTTGTTCAGCTCGGCGATGATCGCGAGGATGCGGGTGATGCCGATGCCGTAGGAGCCCATCGTGACGGTGACGAGCTTGCCGTTCTCGTCGAGCACCTTGAGCCCGAGCGCCTCGGCGTACTTTCGGCCGAGCTGGAACACGTGCCCGATCTCCATGCCGCGAGCCAGCTCCACGGGGCCCGAGCCGTCGGGTGCCGGATCGCCGGCGCGCACCGTGGCCACCTCGACGAAGCCGTCGGCGGCGAAGTCGCGTCCCGCGACGAGGCGCGCGACGTGCTTCTGGTCGATGTTGGCGCCGGTGATCCAGGAGGTGCCGTCGACGACGCGCGGGTCGAGCACGTAGCGGATGCCGGTGGCCGACTCCTCGCCGAGGATCGGACCCTTCTCCGACCACGGGCCGATGTAGCCCTTCACCAGCAGCGGGTTCGCGGCGAAGTCGGCTTCGGTGGCCGGCTCCACTGCGGCGGGCGCGAAGGCCACCTCGACGCGCTTGTCGTCGATGTCGCGGTCACCGGGAAGGCCGACGACGACCAGCTCGCGCGTGCCGTCGAGGTGCGTGAGGGCGAGCACCACGTTCTTGAGCGTGTCGGCGGCGGTGTACTCGCCGTCCAGGTGCGCGTTGCAGTGCGCGACGAGGGTGTCGATTGTCGGCGTGTTCGGCGAGTCGAAGATCACCGGCGCCGGCAGCCCGTCGAACGGGATCGGGTCGGGGGCGACCGTCGTGAACGCCTCGACGTTGGCGGCGTAGCCGCCGGCGGAGCGGACGAACGTGTCCTCGCCGACGGGAGTCGGGTGCAGGAACTCCTCGGAGCGGGATCCGCCCATCGCCCCGGCATCCGCCTGCACGATGACGTACTCGAGCCCCAGGCGCTGGAAGATGCGCTCGTACGCGTCGCGCTGCGCCTCGTACGAGGCGTCGAGGCCCGCATCGGTGTAGTCGAAGGAGTACGCGTCCTTCATCGTGAACTCGCGCCCGCGCAGGAGACCGGCGCGGGGCCGCGCCTCGTCGCGGTACTTGTCCTGGATCTGGTAGATCGACAGCGGCAGGTCCTTGTACGAGGAGTACAGGTCCTTCACGAGCAGGGTGAAGACCTCTTCGTGCGTCGGCGCGAGCAGGTAGTCGGCGCCCTTGCGGTCCTGCAGGCGGAACAGCGCGTCGCCGTACTCCTCCCAGCGGCCGGTGGCCTCGTACGGCTCGCGCGGCAGCAGCGCCGGGAAGTGCACCTCGTAGGCGCCGGCGGCGGCCATCTCCTCACGGACGATCTGCTCGATCTTGCCCTTGACCCGAAGCCCGAGCGGCAGCCAGGCGAACACACCGGGCGCCTGACGGCGGATGTAGCCCGCGCGGACGAGCAGCCGGTGGCTCGTGACCTCCGCATCGGCGGGGTCTTCACGGAGCGTGCGGAGGAAGAAGTGCGAGAGACGGGTGACCACGAGGGATCAGTCTACGGATGCCTCGCCTGTTCAGCAGATTCCGAGCGGGGGACGCGCGCTCGCACGCGCCGACGGCGTCAGCTGGTGCGGGAGTATTCCGGCACGGAGACCGCGGTGAACGAGGAGCAGGCCCGCACGTCGCAGATCGCGCATTCGGTGCCGCGGCGGTAGTGCTCGTGCGCTTCCCGGTGATGTCCACACGCGCACATATCGGACTCCGGCTGAGTCGACTTCCGTGTCTTTCGCATGTGCAGTGCCTTCCTCGGCCGACGGAACCCCGGAGTGGATTCCCGGACGGTCCCTGTCCTCCCAGACAGCCGTTTGATCCCATTGTGGACCTCATTTTCTGAATGTCCACCGAATGGGGGACGTGACGCGCCGAAAGTGGAGAAATGTCCCCCTAATGGCCGACACGAATGGCGGAATTACGCCTTCTGTCCACCGAAGAGGGGACAGGTTTCGGCCCGTGCGTTACGAGAGTCATCGGTAGCGTTCACACGGATGTAACACCCGGCGGCAACGCTCGAACCATCGACTCGGAGCATCAGAGCCCCGACCGGGTACCTCCTCGAGAGGACACGACACCGGTGTTTCAGTGCGGCGCCAGATGCGCCGCCGGCTCCGAGTCCGTGCCCTCACCCATCACTGTTATTCATTCGCGCTCCCCCGACGAAAAGGCGACCATCACCGTGACTTCCCCCCACCCCCGCGTCTCGATCATCGTCCCCGCCCGCAACGAGGCGCGGAACCTCGAGATCGTCCTGCCCATGCTCCCCGACGTCCACGAGATCATCGTCGTCGACGGCCACTCCGTCGACGGCACGGCCGAGGTCGCGCGGCGGGTGCGCCCCGGCGTGGAGGTCATCACCCAGACCCGCAAGGGCAAGGGCAACGCGCTCGTGTGCGGCTTCGAGCACGCCACCGGCGACATCATCGTCATGTTCGACGCCGACGGCTCGGCCGACCCCGACGAGATCCCGCGCTTCGTCGAGGCGCTCGTCCAGGGTGCCGACGTGAGCAAGGGCAGCCGCTACATGCTCGGCGGCGCGAGCGAGGACATCACCTTCCACCGCAACCTCGGCAACCGCGGCTTGAACCTGCTGACGAACATCCTGCTCGGCACCCGCCACTCCGACCTCTGCTACGGCTACAACGCGTTCTGGCGCCGCATCCTCCCCTCCCTGGAGCTGCCGGCCGCCGACATCCCCGGCGCCGAGGGCCAGATGGTGTGGGGCGACGGCTTCGAGATCGAGACGCTGCTGACCTGCCGCATGGCGGAGAACCGCCTGCACGTGGTCGAGGTGCCCAGCGTCGAGCTGCCCCGCATCCACGGCGAGAGCAACCTGAACGCCATCACCGACGGACTGCGGGTGCTGCGCACCGTGCTGGACGAGCGGATCAAGCGCTGGGGTCGCCGCCGCCGCACCGGCAGCGTCACGGTGGCGCCCGTGAGCGTCGCCGCCTCGACGCCCGCCGCGGAGCGCGTGGAGTCGATCGGCCGGTGATGTCGGTCAGTGTCGTCATCTGCGCGTACACACTGGACCGCTGGGACCAGCTCGCGCTGGCCATGGGTTCCGTGGCAGCGCAGGGCAGCGCCGACGAGACGATCCTCGTCGTCGATCACAACGACGAGCTGCTCGAGCGCGCCCGCGCCCGGTGGCCTGAAGCCCGTGTGATGGCCAACGAGGGGTCCCGCGGCCTCTCCTCCGCCCGCAACACCGCGCTGCGCGTCGCCGAAGGCGAGATCGTCGCCTTCCTCGACGACGACGCCGCAGCAGATCCCGGCTGGCTCGACACGCTCGTCTCCGGCTTCACCAGCGAGTCCGTCGTCGCCGTCGGCGGCAGCGCCGTGCCGATCTGGCCGGGCGAGGCACCGGCGGTGCTCCCCGACGAGCTGCTGTGGATCGTGGGATGCAGCTATCGCGGCCTTCCCACCGAACCCGGTCCGGTGCGCAACGTCATGGGGTGCTCGATGGCCTTCCGCCGTGTGCCGCTCATGGCCATCGGGGGCTTCAACGCCGACACCGGGCGCGTGGGAAAGCTCCCGATCGGCTGCGAGGAGACCGAGGCGTGCATCAAGCTGCGCCAGGCCGACCCGACGAGCGTGGTGCGCTATGAGCCGTCGGCGAGTGTGCGCCACCATGTGAGCGCCGACCGCGTGCGCATGGCGTACGTCGCGCACCGCAGCTGGTGCGAGGGACTGTCCAAAGCGGGCATCGCGCGTACCGTCGGTCGCGCGGACGCGCTCTCGGCGGAGTCGACCTACGCGACGCGGGTACTGCCTGCTGCGGTGTGGCGGGAGCTGCGGCGCGGACCCCGGGGTCTGCCTGCAGCCACCGCCATCGTGCTCTCCCTCGGCCTCGCCGGCGCCGGGTACGTCCGTGGCCGGGTGGCGCGCGTGCGCACCGGCGGCCCTCGCGCCTCGCTGACGGAGAAGGCTCCGGCATGACCGCGGCCTCCCGCACGCTTCCCGTCGCCCCCCAGGCGAGCGCCGAAGTGGGGCAGCGCATCACGCGCGACTCGCTGTGGCTCTCCTCGGGGTACGCCGTGACGTCGCTGTCGGGGTTCGTCTTCTGGATGCTCGCGGCGGTGTGGATCCCGCAGACCCAGCTGGGTCTGGAGGCGTCCGCACTGTCGATGATCATGGCCGCCTCGGCGCTGGCATCCAACGGGCCCGGCAGCGCGCTCGTGGTCATGCTGCCGCTGGGCGGCCCGGCCGCCTGGTCGGTGCTGCGCCGCGCGTACGCCGCCACCGCGGTCATCGCCGCGGTGTGCGGCGCGGGCGCTGGCGTGCTCGTGGCGCTGGTGCTCACACCGGCATTGCCGTTCGCGGTGACCGTCGTGGCGGTGATGGTGTGCACGGTCGTGTGGGCGCTGTTCAACGTGCAGACGCAGGCGCTGGCCGGCGCCGCCGACGCTCGCGGCACCCTGCTGGTCAACGGTGCCGCGAACCTCGTCAAGCTCGCTCTGCTGGCGGTGTTCGCCTTCGGCGCGCCGTGGATGCCGCATCCTCTCGTGACGGCCACGATCATCCCGGCCGCGGCGGCCATCGCCGTCGGCGCGTTCGCGCTCGTGCCCCGCGCACTGCGCCGTGAGCAGGCGCGACGCCCCAGCACGCGCACCTGGGATGCCGCCACGGCGCGTGCGTTCGGGCTGTTCACCGCCCAGAACGCCGTCGCGGTCGGCATCGTGATGTGCGCGGGCCTGTCGCTGTCTTTCGTGGTGACGGCACTGTCCTCCCCCGCCGAAGGGGCCGTCTTCGCCATCGCCTATCAGTTCAGCGTGGCGCTGGACCTCGTGGGCGTGGCCGTCGCGACCGCGCTGGCCAAGAGCGCCGCCGCCGATTTCGCCCCCAGCGCGGGGCTCGCCCGCTCCTACATGCTCAAGGTGCTGCTGGTGGTGGGGGTCCTCGGCGTCGCCGCGACCGTCGCCACACCGCTGCTGTTCCTCATCGCGGGGCGGGAGTACTCGCCGCTGTACGGCATGGCCGTCGTCGGCGCGCTGGCTCTTGCGAGCATCATCCGTCCGGGATTCGACATCTGGTCCGCGCTCTCCCGCGCGCGGCACCGGGTGCGCCCCGTCCTCTGGAGCAACCTGCTCTACGTTTCCATCCTGTTCGGCGTCGTGCTGTTGCTCGTCCCCACACTGGGGGCTCTCGGAGCCGCACTCGCCATGGTCTGCGGCGTCACGGCACTCGCTGCCGTGGGAGCCGTCGGACTCCGCCGCGTGCGTGACCTTCCCGCACGCGCCTTCGACCCGAAAGGTGTTGCCGCATGACGACACTGACCTTGACCGCCGCGATGCCGTTGCACGGCGACGTGGACCGACGTGACGCGATCTGGGTGGGCCTGGTCGAGGTCACCGACCTCGACGAGTCCATCGACACCATCGCCGTCGACCAGGGCGACCTGTTCGATCGGGCCCGGCTGCTGGTGCGCGAGCGCGGCGCTGTGCGCGGCTACGTGACCCTGCCGCTCACCGACGGCACACTGGATGCCGCCGCGGTGCGTTCCGCGGTCGCGGGGCTCCCCGTCGTGCCGCCGGCCACGCGTCCCGCCCCGCTTCCCATGACGGTCGTGGTGTGCACGCGCGATCGCGCCGGTCTGCTGCGGGACGCCCTGGAGGCGATCCGCGCCATCGAATACCCCTCGTACGAGGTGGTCGTGGTCGACAACGCACCCGCCACCTCCGAGACCCGCGACCTGCTCGCGGCGGAGTTCCCCGGCTTCCGCTATGTCCGCGAGGATGCCGCAGGACTCTCGCACGCCCGCAACGCCGGCCTGCACGCCGCTGCCGGGCAGGTCGTCGCGTTCACCGACGACGACGTGGCCGTGGACCCGCAGTGGCTGTGGGCGATCGCGGCCGGGTTCTCACGCGGCGAGGACGTCGGGTGCGTCAGCGGTGTGGTGCCCACCGGCGAACTGCGCAACGAGGTGCAGGCGTACTTCGACGCCCGCGTCAGCTGGTCCAAGCTCACCACCGCCCGCGAGTTCCGGCTGAGCGATCCACCGGCAGATCTGCCGATGTTCCCCTTCTGCGTGGGCGAATTCGGCACCGGCGCGAACTTCGCGGTGCGCCGCGACGGCATGCTCGCCCTCGGCGGGTTCGACACCGCCCTCGGTGTCGGCACGCGGACCAAGGGCGGCGAGGACCTCGACATGTTCCTGCGGCTGCTCTACGACGGTCAGGCGATCGTCGTCGAACCGGCGGCGCTGGTGTGGCACCGCCATCGCGCCGATCTCGACGCCCTCACGGCGCAGGCGATCGGCTACGGCCGCGGCTTCGGGGCGTGGGCGACGACCGTCGTGCTCGACCCCCGCATGCTGGGCGCCGCCCTGGCACGCTCCCCGCGCGCCTTCGCGCGCCTGCTGAACAAGCCCATGTCGACCGTCGACGACACCCCCACCTCCTCGGCCCTGTCCGCCGAGTCGAAGCGCGTGGGCCGCAAGGAATTGGCGAGCATCGTCGGCGGACCCGCGAGCTACTTCGCCGAGCGACGCGCTCAGCGCGAAGCCGGAACACTCGCCGGGCCGGCCTCGCGCGGCCCCGCGATGGAGCGGCGCTGCTGGGCTTCGCTGGCGGGCATCGGCGGGGTGTTCGGACTGCTCGGTCTGCTGCCGTTGCCGTCGGCACTCTCCCTCGCCTTCGTGGCACTGTTCATCCTGATCGGGCCCGGTGCCCTCGTCCGGGCGTGGGTGGTGCTGCCACCCCACTTCGCCCCCATCGTCATCCCCGCCATCGGCATCTCGGCGCTGCTGCTGCTGACCACCGGCATCGTCTACGCGCAGTGGTGGAACCCCCTGCTGTGGCTGTTCGCCCTGGCCGGGGCCACGTGCCTCGGCGCCGTCGTCTCGTTCGGTGCGAGGAGGACCGCATGACCATCACCGCCCCCCGCACCGACCTCGCCCCCGCCCGCCCCGAGCCGACGCGCACGTCCCGGCCCTGGCTGCTCCCCACCATCGCGCTCGGCCTCGCCGTCGCCGGGTGGCTCATCGCACTGCCGTCGCTGCGCGACGCCCCGTGGCATCTGTTCGGACTCCTCGCCGCGGCGAGCCCGCTGTTCCCCATCTCGGTCGCGCTCGCGGTCATCGCGTTCTGCCTGGCGATCGCGCTGCGGGCGACCCGCACCGCGGGCGTGGCGCTGGTGGCGACCATCCTCATGACGCGCCTGCCCACCGCGATCTCCACCGACGCTCCGCTGTACTCGTGGACGTACAAGCACTTCGGCCCGATCGACTACATCCAGCGCTTCGGCACGGTCGATGTGGACGTGGACATCTACCACAACTGGCCCGGCGCCTTCTCGTTCATCGCGTGGCTGAACACCGTCACGGGCTCCGAGACGATCGACATCGCGCAGTGGTTCGCGGTGGGCTCGCAGCTGGCCGTGGCCGCCGCGATCTTCTTCCTGGCACGCACCTACGGGCTGAACCCCGCCACCGCGCTCGTCGCCGCCTTCGGCGCGCACGCGGTGAACTGGGTCGCCCAGGACTACTTCTCCCCGCAGGCGATCGCCTTCGCCCTCGGCATCGTCGTGGTCGCGCTCATCCTGGCGTCGGTCAAGACGAGGGCGGCAGCCTGGGTGGCGGTGCCGATCTTCGCGGCGATCGTCGTCACCCACCAGCTCACGCCCTACTGGCTGCTGGCGGCGGTGCTCCTGCTGACGGTGCTCGGGCGCGTGCGCCCCCGCTACATCGTGATCGTGTTCGCCGTGATCGCGATCGGCTACATGCTCCTGCACATGAACGTGCTCAGCCAGTTCGGCCGACTGCTGAACTTCGACTTCCTCAGCAACATCCTCACGCCCTCCGCGCGCAACGAGACGCTCGGAAACCCCAGCATCGGTCAGCTCACGAACTCGTGGGCGGCCCGTGGCGTGACGCTGCTGGTCTGGGTGTCCGCGGGACTCGTCACGGTCGTCCGGCTCCTGCGCCGGCGCGACCAGTGGCGAGACACCCTCGTGCCCGCCATCGTGGCGTTCTCGCCCGCACTGATCCTGGTCGGCCAGGGCTACGGCGGCGAGGCGATGTTCCGCGTGTTCCTGTACTCGATCCCCGGCTGCATGCTGATCCTCGCGCCCGGCATCACCCGCATGCTGCGTGGCGAGCTCGTGCGCGCGCGCCGCGGTGCACAGGCGGGGATCGCCGCTCTCACCGTGGTGGCCTCGCTCACCTCGATGCAGGCCTACTACGGCGGCTGGTTCGCCAACCTCGTCACGCCCGAATCGGTGCGCCTGACCACCGAGGTGCTGCGCAACGAGGACCCCTCCACGCTCACCATCGGTGTCGCCCCCGGCGCCCCCGGACGCCTCGTGGCCGAGTACGTCGACTTCGTGGCGGCCGACGAGCTGTTCGACTCCGGCATCGACATGTGGCTGACGTCCTGGCCGGGGTGGGAGACGGAGCAGTTCGCCGACCCGCGACGCGTCACCCGTCTCACCGACAGCCTCGTGTGGGAGCGGCGCCCGGCGCTCGTGGTGATCACCCAGCAGATGCGGGACTACAGCACCTACTACGGCACGTTGCCCGACGGCGCGCTCGAGCGGTTCGAAGGCATCCTCGAGGACGACCCGCGCTGGGAGCTGGTGCACCGCTCCGACGAGACGCTGGTTTACCGCCTCGACCTCGGTGCGACGAGGCTGGGCTGAGCATGTCGGCTTCCATCCAGACGCCGCCGCGGCAGCGCCGCGCGCCGGCCGGCGCGAAGGGCGGCATCACGGGTGCGGTGATCACGACCTATCTGGCGCGCATGTCGTCGATGATCGCGTACGTCGCCCTGCTGCCGCTGGTGCTGGGCGCCTTCGGCGCGGAGTCGTACGGCCTCTACATGCTGACCGTCGCGCTCGGCGCGCTGTTCCAGCAGGACCTCGGCATCGGCGACGCGACCACCCGCTTCATCGGGGTGGCGGCGCCCTCGGACGACGTCGCGCGCATGCGGCGGGTCGCCTCCGCAAGCAACGTCTTCTACTTCGGCGCGGCATTCCTCCTGGCCGGGGCGACCGCCGTCGCCTTCGCCTTCACGGTGCCCAACGCGGATTTCAGCGAGAGCCTTGAGCCCACCGCCTGGGCGCTGGCGATCCTCGGGGTCGGCAACGTCTTCCTGCTGCTGGTGTTCTCGGCCAACCGCCAGATCCTCGCCGGGGTGGGGCGTCTGCAGATCGTGAACTACCTGCTGATCGGCCTCGCCGCGTTCCGCGTCGTGTTCACCGTGGTCGTGTGCTGGCTGGACCTGGGCATCGTCGCCGTCGCGATCGTGGACGTGCTCGGCATCCTGGGCTTCGGCATCGCCACCTACGTGCTGCGCCGCCGCTGCGCGCCGCGCATCACCGCGCGCGTCTCCGACTTCCGCTGGAGCGTGTTCCGGGAGCTGTTCCGCGTCTCCTCGCAGCTCATGGTGCTGGGCATCGCGGGCGTGGTGATCATGCAGGTGGGCGGCATCCTCACGGCGCTGCTGCTGCCGATCGCCTTCACCGCGATGTACGCCGCCGGGCAGCGGATCTACCTGCTGGTCAAAGAAGTGACCGGCTCGCTCGCCGTGGCGCTCCTGCCGACGGCCTCCATGCGCCACGGCGGCGCAGCGGGCGCGCCGATCGGACAGATGTATCTGCGCGGCACGGGCCTGGCGAACATGCTCATGACGCTCGTCCTCGTGCCGGTGGTCGTCTTCATGCCCCAGATCATGCACGTCTGGCTCGGCGAGGCGGGGCCCGGAGCGGCGATCGTGGCGCAGATCCTCGTGCTGTCGATGTTCGCCAACAACAATCATCTGCTGGCCGTGCCCATCCTCACCGCCCAGGGGTCGCTCCGCGGCTTCGCGGTGCTGCACACGATCTGGGCCGTCACCGGCACCCTCCTCGCGCTCGTGCTCGGGAACACCATGGGTCTGCCCGGAATCGCACTGGGGCTGGCCCTGCCCATCGTCGTGCTCGAGCCGTTCTACATCGCCATCACGCTGCGCCGCCTCGACCTGTCGCTGCGGGATTTCGCGGTCCGATGCCTCGTGATGCCGTTCGCCACCGTCGCGCCGCTCGCCGCGCTCCTGTACGGCGCGAGCCTGCTGGATCCGCCGCTCCCGCTCGTGGCCGCGTTCGTCGGACTCTGGGCGGTCGCCGCCCTCACCGTCTACTACTTCTTCGCTTTCGACAAGGCCACGCGCGCCCGGGTGAGGGCGGCACTGCCCGTCCCCTCCCGCGCCGGCCGCACCATGGAGGACTCCCCGTGACCATGCCCATCGAGAACACCCACGACCCTCGCCCGTCAGGGTCGGGATTCATCGACGAGATGCAGCGGCGTTCGTTCGCGGCGCTGACGGCGCTGCACGACGGCGTCGATTCGCTCGTGCTCACCGATTTCCCCGACTACGAGAACATCGGCGACTCGGTCATCGCGCTCGGTCAGGCGGAGTTCTGGCGCCGCGCCGGCATCCGCGTCGAGGCCACGTATTCGTGGGGCACGATCTCCCCCGCGGTCTACGACTCGCGCATCCCCGTCGCCATCCAGGGCGGCGGCAACTTCGGCGGGCTCTACCCGCAGCACAGCGAGCACCGCTACCGCCTCGCCGAGCGGCTGCGCCCCGAGACGCTGCTCATCCAGGAGCCCCAGTCGGTGCACTTCGCGTCCGACGCCGACCGCGCCGAGTTCGCCCGGCGCATGGCGGTCCGCCCGGAGCTGCGCCTGGCCGTGCGCGACACCGCGTCGCTCGCGGCGGTGCGCGACCTCGTCGCCGATGTGACCCTGGCCCCCGACAGCGTGCACATGCTGGGCCGGCTGGAGGCTGCCGCGCCCACTCGGGAGAGCGTCTACCTGCTGCGCCGCGACGACGAGAGCGCACTGCCGGCGGGCACGGGCGCGACGGCGGTCGACTGGCCGGCGATGACCTTCGCCGACCGGCTCGCACAGCGCCTGCGCCGCACCTTCTTCGAAGGCGCCGTCACACGCAGCATGAACCGCACGACCGACCGGTGGTTCGCGGATGCCGCGAAGCGCCTGGCCACCGGCGTCGCGCTGCTCTCCCCCGGCGAGACCATCGTCACCGATCGCCTGCACGCGATGCTCGTGGGGTTGCAGATGGGCCGCCGGGTCATCGCGATCGACAACGCAAACGGCAAGCTCACCAGCTACGCCGGCACCTGGCTGGAAGACCTCGACCTTCCGCTCAGCTTCGCCCCGGATCTGCCGACAGCGACGGCGATGGTCTGAGCCATGGTCATCGCACGCGACGAGGAGACCGGCGCCGAGGTCCGCGGACCCGCACCCGTCGCGACGCGCGGTGCGGCGGCGTCGGGACGCGTGCTGGGCCGTGACCGGCTGTCGGCGGGCGTCTACATCAGCGTCGAACTCTCCCCGCTCGTCGTCCCCGAGCGGACGGCGGTCGTGGCGGCCGTCCGCACCCTCATCGGCATGGGTGCCGCCGCCCGCGCCGGACGCACGTTCGACGGCGCCCGGTGGCGGTACGACCCCGAGACGCTCGACGCGCAGGCCGAGCGCATGGTGCGGGAGCTGCCTGCGGCGTACGCAGGCGACGCCGGGCTGCCGCGTCTGCGCGAGGCGATCACCCCCGACCTGCCGTTCATGGTCTTCCTCGGGGACGACCGCGCGTCGCTGTGCATCGACCATCGGCTCGGCGACGGGTTCCTGGGTGTCATGCTGACCGCCGGCATCCTGTCGGGCCGCGCCGCGCCCGGCGTGTTCACCTCGGCCCGCGACGCCGACCCGCTGCCCGCCGCCCTGAACGCCACGTTCCTGCACCACCCCGGGCGCGCGGCCGACGTCGTGCGCGACCGGCTCGCCGAACGCCGCATCCCGCGCCCCGCGCACACGGGCCCCACGGTGCCCGCCGAGCGCGGCTCGCTCGACCTCGTCACCGGCATCATGGACCCCGACACCTACCGGTCCATCGCCGCGTGGAGCCGGGGACGCGTCCCCCCCACCCTCGCGATGATGTTCGCGCTGCGCGAGGCGCTGCACCGGGTGGGCGTGCCGGTCATGGACGAAGGCTCGATCCTCGTCGACCTGCGCCGCTATCTGCCCTCGGGCCGGTCGACGCTGGCGAACTTCGTCGTGGGGCACCCCATCGACGCCGCTGCCGGGCTCGATGCCGCCGGCGCCCGCTTCAGCCGCGATCTGCACTCCGGTCGCCCGCTGGCCGCCCTCACCGCTGGTCTGCTCACCCGTGGCTGGCGCCGCCCCGCCGCGGCGACGGCGCCCGCCGCCGCGAAGGCGATCGTGAGCGACATGGGGTTCCTGCGTGCCCTCGAGCCGTTGCCGTGGGCGGGCGAGGGAAATGTGCGCGTGTCGGTGGACCCCGCGGGCCGCAACGGCATCACCGCGCTGACCGCCGTGCTCAAACGCCGTCTCAACGTCTCGATGAGCTTCGACGCCTCCCTCTACGACCGCTCGACCATCGCCGCCGCCTGCGAGCTGCTGTGCCGCGACCCGAAGGGACTGCTGCCTTGACCCTCACCACCCCTCCCCCCACCGAGACATCGGCTCCGCGCCCGCGCCGGCGTCGACGTCGGTGGCTCACCCTCGGCATCCCCGCCGGCATCCTCGTCATCGTCCTCGTCATCACGGGTGTCTGGTGGTTCACCGGGTTCTCCTTCCTCACTCCGAAGTACGGCGACGACGAGGCCCTGTTCGACGACTTCGACGGCCCGGCCGGCTCCAAGCCGAACTCCGCGTTCTGGAGCATCCAGACCGGCGGTGGCGGCTGGGGGAACAACGAGCTCCAGGAGTACACCGAGGATGCCGTCGCCCTCGACGGCCAGGGCAACCTCGTCATCACCGCGACCATCCCCGCCGACGGCGGGACTCCGACCTCGGGGCGCATCACGAGCCACAACAAGTGGTCGTTCAGCTTCGGGCAGCTCTCCGCGCGCGTGAAGCTGCCCGAGGCGCAGGGGCTGCTGCCGGCGTTCTGGCTGCTCGGCGACAACATCGACCGCGTCGGCTGGCCCAACGCCGGCGAGGTCGACATCATCGAGACCCCGAACGACACGTCCCGCAGTCGCCATCACCTGCACGGTCCGATCGGCTGGACGGAGCACTGGTCGCTGAACCAGGGCGTCGACATGCCGGCACCGCTCGCCGACGACTACCACGTCTACACGGTCGAGAAGCAGCCCGGCCGCATCATCATCGCGATCGACGACCAGGTCGTGTGGGACGTCGAGGAATGGGATGTCCCACTCACCGGACGCTGGGTGTTCGACGAACCCACGCACGTGCTGTTCAGCCTCGCGGTCGGCGGCAACTGGCCGGGCGACCCCGATGCCACGACGCCGGAGGTCAACAAGATGCTCATCGACTGGATGGCGTACACGCCGGCCGACCAGACCGAGACGATCGCCCCGTGAGCGGCCGCGGCCGCATCGCGATGCTGGCGCACAGCCTCGCTGAGGACGCGTCGTGGGGGTGGCGCTCGTTCGTGACAAACAGCGTCGCAGGCTCGGTGCTCTGCCCTCGGGCGGTGCGATACGGCATCCTGCGGGCGCGCGGGTTCGATGTGCAGACCCCCAACCTCTCGTCGCGGTGCACGTTCACGGGAGGCCGTGACATCCGCATCGGCGACGGCACGTTCGTCAACGTCGGATGCTACTTCGAAGCCGTCGCACCCGTCCGCATCGGCGAGGACTGCCAGCTGGCGATGTTCGTCACGATCATCACGAGCTTCCACGGCGTGGGCCCCGAGGGCGTCTCCCGCGACCGGGACAGCGCTCCCGTCGTGATCGGCGACCGGTGCTGGCTCGGGGCCAACGTGACGGTGCTGCCGGGCGTCACGATCGGCGACGACGTCGTCGTCGCCGCGGGCGCCGTCGTGACGCGGGACCTGCCCGGCGGTGCCGTGTACGGCGGGGTCCCCGCCCGCCTCATCCGCACCCTCGCCGACACCCCCGCCGCGGCCTGACCTCCTCGCAAGGACCCCATGCAGACCTTCCCCACCGTCTCCACCTCGCGCGCCACCGGACGTGTCACCTGGATCGACGGCGCCCGCGGCATCGCGATCATCCTCGTCGTGCTGTTCCACGCCGGGATGTTCACTGTCCCCACGGGCCTCGCCTCCCCCTGGTGGGAACCGCTCAACCTGGTGTTCGCGCTGCTGCGCATGCCGCTGTTCTTCCTCGTCGCGGGAATGCTGGCGGTGGGTGCGGTCGGCCGACCCTGGCCGGAACTCTGGCGCACGCGCCTGGCGGTGCTGGTGTGGGTGTTCGTGGTGTGGACGGTGCTGCGCTTCGCCTACTACCAGGTGATCCCCGAGCCGATCGATCTGAACCAGTCCAGCTGGCTCGACTTCGTCCTGTCGATCGTGCGCCCCTCCAACGGGCTGTGGTTCCTGTTCGCCCTCGCGCTGTTCCTCGTGGCGGCGAAGGCGCTGCACGGACGCGTGAACCGCTGGGTCGTGCTGGCCGTCGCGGCCGTGGCGTCCTCGGTCGCGCACGGCGGGGTCACCTTCGGCAACGTCACGTACGACGGCATCACGAAGTACTTCGTCTTCTTCATGATCGGCCTGTACCTGCGCGAGCCGATCATCCACTTCGTGCACCGCCGCGGGTGGCTGATGAGCGTCGCCCTGCTCATGGCGTTCGCGGCGGCCATCGTGCTGCGGGGTGCGACGGGCTGGTTCGTGGATACCGTCACGGCCGTGCCGGTGGGACTCATCGCCGTCGCCTTCGGCCTGTGCCTGGCCCGCAGCCTCGCCCGCACACCGCTCACCCGCCCGCTCTCGCGGCCACTGGAGCACCTCGGCCAGCGGACGCTGCAGGTGTACGTCACGCACATCCTGCTGCTGTCGACGTTCACCAGCCTGCTGCTGCCGTTCGCCGACACCCCCGCCATCGCACTGCTGCGCCCGGTGATGCCGGTGCTGATGTCGGCGATCGCGATCGCGCTCAGCCTCGTGATCGCCGCGGGCTGCGCTCGGGTGCCGGTGCTGCGCCTGCTCTACGTGGCGCCGGCGTGGTTCGCGCGCGAGCGGGTCGGCACTGCGGCGTCGCGCTGACGCCCCCGAATCGGCGGCGTCAGGTCACCGAGCGAGCGCGTCCGGCCGTGCACGGTAGGCGGGCCTACACCAAACGGGAGACCGGCCGGCGGTGGCGGGAGATGGGTGCCACTCACCGCCCGGCGTCAGCCATGCCGGCGAAGACCCGCGCAGCCAGGTCTTCCAGGGGTATCGGCGACATCTGGATGCGCAACACGTTCGTCCCATCTGTCGCGTAGAGCACCTCTCTCTCGTCCACGAGTCCGAGATTGTCGTCCACAGTCACGAGGACGGCGGCCTCGGCCCCCACCACATCGACCGGCGTCGCCCCGGTGAAGTCCACGTCGTCCCATTGCGAGCCCGCCCCCGGCAGCAGATTCATCCACACCGCCTCGGAGGTCTCGTATGAGTACCACGGGCACCACTGATCGGTCGACGCCAGCATTCCGTCCGTCGGCCAGGATCCGAATCCCGCCGGATAGCCCGGCTCGAACGTCGCCGGCGCGTACACCTCGGCGATGCCCGCCGCCTGCTCCACCGTCGCGCAGTCGACGGAGTCCCACCACTCATCCGTGGGGGTCGCCGCGATCGGCGCAGGCACCGTCGCGGCGCGCTCCAGCGCCGCGGCGAGGACGGGCGCGAGATCGGGTGGTGTGCCGACCTCGTCCAACGCCCTCTTCGACACCATCACCCACGTTTCCCCGACGCTTCCGGCGAGGTGACAGTACGGCGTATCGAAGGACCACTCGCACGCCGTGGTCGCGAAGCGGGAACGCAGTTCTTCCGGCACCTGTGTCACGGGCAGTGCCATGAGCGTGACTGCCTCGAAGGTGCCACCGACGGCGACCCACGAGCATTTCAGTCCCCCCAGAGTGACCAGACCGGTCGGCAGGTCGGCGTCGCCGGGCAACGCTTCGGCGTCGAAGCCCAGCACGGCGGCAGGATCCGCGAAGACGCTCGCGCATTCACCGTCGTATGCGAGCACGGGCCCCGTCGGCGGCGCCGAAGGTCTCGGCATCGGTGTGGATGTCGGCGTGGCCGCGTCGGCCGTCGGTTGGGGTTGTGGCGTCGGCGCGCAGGCGGAGAGGGCAGCGACGGCGATCACGAGGGCGGCGAGGATGCGAAGGATGCGCATATCCGCATACTGGCACGCTGGCGGGCGGCGGACTGGAACGATTCGATCACGAACCGGCGCAGCCGCGGCCATCTCCTCAGGACAGGAGAACTCCCGAGAACAGGACGGTCCGCCGGGAAGCGTCCTGTTGTGGAGAGATCGCCTGCGCCGGGGAGATCGCCTGCGCGGAGCAGGCCGTCAGGCCGTGACGACCTGCGCGGTGCCGAGGGGGGCGTCGGGACCCATCTCGGCGGCGAGACGGTTGGCCTCTTCGATGAGGGTCTGCACGATGTCGGCCTCGGGCACGGTCTTGATGACCTCGCCCTTGACGAAGATCTGCCCCTTGCCGTTGCCGGACGCGACACCCAGGTCGGCCTCGCGGGCCTCGCCGGGCCCGTTGACGACGCAGCCCATGACCGCCACGCGCAGCGGCACGGTCATGTCCTTGAGGCCCTCGGTGACGTCGTCGGCGAGGGTGTAGACGTCGACCTGCGCGCGTCCGCACGAGGGGCAGGAGACGATCTCGAGCTTGCGCTCGCGCAGATTCAGTGACTGCAGGATCTGGTGACCGACCTTGATCTCCTCGGCGGGAGGCGCCGAGAGCGACACGCGGATGGTGTCGCCGATGCCCTCGGAGAGCAGGATGCCGAAGGCGGTGGCGCTCTTGATGGTGCCCTGGAACGCGGGCCCGGCCTCGGTCACGCCGAGGTGCAGCGGCCAGTCGCCCCGCTCGGCCAGCAGCCGGTACGCCTTGACCATGATGACCGGGTCGTTGTGCTTGACCGAGATCTTGAAGTCGTGGAAGTCGTGCTCCTCGAACAGGCTCGCCTCCCACACGGCGCTCTCCACAAGGGCCTCCGGGGTGGCCTTGCCGTACTTCTCCAGCAGGCGGCGGTCCAGCGATCCGGCGTTCACGCCGATGCGCAGCGACACGCCGGCATCCTTGGCGGCCTTGGCGATCTCGCCGACCTTGTCGTCGAACTGCCGGATGTTGCCGGGGTTCACGCGCACCGCGGCACAGCCGGCGTCGATCGCCTGGAAGACGTACTTCGGCTGGAAGTGGATGTCGGCGATGACCGGGATCTGGCTCTTCTTCGCGATGATGTGCAGCACATCCGCGTCGTCCTGGCTCGGCACGGCGACGCGCACGATCTCGCAGCCCGAGGCGGTGAGCTCGGCGATCTGCTGGAGGGTCGCGTTGATGTCGGTGGTCTTGGTCGTCGTCATCGACTGGACGCTGACGGGAGCATCGCCGCCGACGAGGACCTTTCCGACCTTGATCTGACGGCTCTTGCGGCGCGGGGCGAGGAGCTCCGGCACGCGGGGCATCCCGAGATTGACTGCTGGCACCACCCCAGCCTACGCCGCGCGGCCTGCGGGAGGGCTGAACGCCGGGCGGCGCGGTGCGGTGTGGTAGTTTCGGCGCATGTCCGCGAACCTCACCTGGTGGCTCACCGCATAGGCGGTGGGTTCGTGTGACGACAGACCGCCCCCGGGCGGTCTTTTTGTTGGTGCGGCCGCTCCCATGACGAAAGACCGACCATGACCGCGTCCCTGTACTCCACGCTGGCCGAGCTGCCGGCGTTCGCCCTCATCGCGCGCGATGCCGACACCGTGGAGCTGCTCACCGGCGACGTCGTCGACGTCGAGCTGCTCGCCGACATCCCCCTGACCGATGCCGCGGGCACTCCCCGCGAGGTGCTCGCGATGGTGCCGTTCCGCCAGGTGCGCGAGCGCGGCTTCGAATGCCACGACGACGACGCGCCGCTGCGGTGCCTCGTCGTGGACACGCACACCGCCCTCCCCCGCGCCGACGTGCTCGCGCAGCTGCCCGGCGGCCCTGTCGCGCTGACGGATGCCGGCTTCGACATCGCCGACGACGACTACGCCGCCATCGTGCGCCGCGTCATCGCCGACGAGATCGGCCGCGGCGAAGGCGCCAACTTCGTCATCCGCCGCGACTTCACCGCCGGCGTGGACGCCGACCCGCGGCTGGCCGCGCTGACCTGGTTCCGCGCGCTCCTGGAGCACGAGCGCGGGGCGTACTGGACGTTCGCGATCGTGACGCCCGACCACATCGCCGTGGGCGCGAGTCCCGAAGCCCATGTCAGCGCGCAGGGCGGTGTCGTGACGATGAACCCGATCTCCGGCACCTTCCGCCACCCCGCCGGTGGGGCGACGGCGGCGACCCTCAGCGAGTTCCTCGAGTCGACGAAAGAGACCGAGGAGCTGTTCATGGTCGTCGACGAGGAGCTGAAGATGATGAGCGCCGTCTGCTCCGACGGCGGACGCATCACCGGACCCCACCTCAAGGAGATGTCGCGGCTCACGCACACCGAGTACGTGCTGCGCGGTCGCAGCCGCCTCGATCCCCGCGACATCCTGCGCGAGACGATGTTCGCCCCCACCGTCACCGGCTCGCCGATGCAGAACGCGTGCACCGTCATCACCCGCCACGAGACCACCCCGCGCGGCTACTACTCCGGTGTGGCGGCGCTGTTCACCCCGAACGGCGGGACGGATGCCGCGGACGGCCCGACCCACGACCTCGACGCGCCGATCCTCATCCGCACCGCGTACCTCTCCGGCGGACGCCTGCGCGTGCCGGTCGGCGCGACGCTCGTGCGTCACTCCGACCCCGACGGCGAGGTGGGCGAGACCCACGGCAAGGCCGCCGGTGTGCTCGGCGCGATCGGCGCGATCCCCCGCGACGTCCCCGCGGTGACCGCCACCACCCCCGACAGCGACCCCGATGCCCCCGCGACCGCACCGCGTCCGCTGGCGGAGGACCCGCAGATCGCCCAGCTGCTGGTGTCGCGCAACGCACGGCTGGCCGATTTCTGGCTCAACCCGCAGGAGACGCAAGCCCTCGCGGGGCCTTTCACCGGCCGCTCCGCGCTCGTCGTCGACGCCGAGGATCGCTTCACCACGATGCTCGCGCACCAGCTGCGGCACCTGGGCTTGGACGTCACCATCTCGCCGTGGTCCGAGGCCACCCCCGCCGAGGTCGACGGCGCGGATCTCGTCGTGGCCGGTCCCGGCCCCGGTGACCCCCGCGACCCCGACAGCCCGCGCCTGCGCCGCATGCGCGAGATCGTGCGTGCGCGCCTGACCGCCGGAAAGCCGCTGCTGGCGGTGTGCCTGAGCCACCAGATCCTCGCCGACGCGCTCGGCATCGACCTGGCGCCGCTGGACTTCCCGCACCAGGGGCTCCAGCGCACGGTGGAGGTGTTCGGCGAGCCCGCCTCGATCGGGTTCTACAACACCTTCACGGCGCGGGTGGCGCCGGGCACCACGCAGGTCGCGGGCGCCGAGATCGCGGCGGACCCGGCATCGGGAGACGTGTATGCGCTGCGCGGCGACGGCTTCGCCTCCGTGCAGGGGCACCTCGAGTCGATCCTCTCGCGCGATGGCATGCGCACCCTCGAGCGGCTGGTCGCCCAGGCGCTGGCCTGAGGCCCCCGCGTTCGGCGGTCAGCCGAAGACGGAGATGGGGTTGAACAGGTCCGCCAGGATCAGGATCGCCCCCATGCCGATCAGCAGCACCACGACGACGAACGTCGCCGGCACGAGCCGCGCGGTGTCGACGGGGTGCGGCGGCGGGCGACGGAACACGCGCGCCCAGACCCGCTTGAGCCCGTCCCACAGCGCCACCGCGACGTGACCGCCGTCCAGCGGCAGCAGCGGGATCAGGTTGAACACGAACAGGGCGAGGTTCAGCGAGGCGAGCAGCCCCAGCAGGCCCGCGACGCGGTTGAGCACGGGGGCGTCGACGGATGCCACTTCGCCCGCGATACGGCCCGCACCGACGACCGACAGCGGCCCGTCCGGGTCGCGCTCACCGCCGGTGAACAAGGCGATCGCGGTGTCGTAGACGCGCACCGGCAGCTGGACGACGACGCCCACGACGCGCTGCACGCTGTCGACGGTCATCTCCGCCCCGGCCCAGAGCGGCTGCGGCACGTACGCGGACTGGGCGGTCATGCCGACCATGCCCACTTCGGCGGTGACGACCTCGCCGTCGGCGGTGACGATCTCGCGCTCGGTGAGCGCCGGCGTCACCTGCAGCGTCTGCTCGGTGCCGTCGCGCTCGACGACGATCGCCAGCTGTCGTCCCGGTGAGTCCTGGATGATCTGCGACGCCTCGGCGAAGTCGGCCACCTCGGTGCCGTCGACGGACACGATGACGTCGCCGGGCAGGATGCCACCGGCGGCGGCGGGCGACGGCGGATCGTCAGCGGAGCACTCGGTCTCGGCCGACGCGCCCGCCACGATGCACTCGCTCACGCCGGCGATGGTGGTGGTCGCCGTCTGCACCCCGATGCCGCTGAGCATGATCGTGAACAGCACGACGGCCAGCAGCAGATTCATCACAGGCCCGCCGAGCATGATGATGATGCGCTTGTACACCGGCAGGTGGTAGAACAGCCTGTCCTCGGCGACGTCCGTCATGGTCTCGGCGTTGGCGGCACGGGCGTCCTGCACCATCGTGGCGAAGAAGCCACCGCCGGCACGCCCGGATCGACCCGCGCGGGAGGGTGAGGGCGGGTACATCCCCGACATCGAGATGTAGCCCCCGAGCGGAATGGCCTTGACGCCGTACTCGGTCTCGCCGCGGCGACGCGACCACAGCGTCGGGCCGAAGCCGATCATGTACTGGCCGACGTGCACGCCGAACTTCTTCGCGGGCAGCAGATGCCCGAGCTCGTGCAGTGCGATCGAAACGGCCAGTCCCACGACGAGGACGACCACCCCGACGAGGAAGGCGATGACGGTCACAGCGGGCAGGTTACCGTGGCCGGCTTTGAATTCGCCTGAGCGCGGCCGCGGCCTAGGCTGGCGGGGGGAGGTGGACGGTGACGACTCGGCAGCTGCGCGCGCTGCGCGGAACGGCGGCGGCGATGATCGCGACCCTCGTCGCGGCGACCGCGCACACCCTCTCGGGTGGCGGCGCACCGCATCCGCTGCTCATCGTCGCCGTCGCTGCCCTCGCCGCTCCCCCCGCCGTCTGGCTCACCGGACGCCGCGGCACCTGGTGGCGCACCGCGAGCGTCATCGCCGGCGCGCAGGCGCTGTTCCACGGCGCGTTCGCGGTCGTGGGCGATGCCCACCCGCTCACGTCTTCCCACGCGCACCATGCGGCCACCGCTGTCGCGCCGCTGGCCGGCACCGCGCCCGCCGGCTGGGATGCCGGGATGACGATCGGGCACGCGCTGGCCGCCCTCGTGACGATCCTCGCCGTGCTCCGCGGCGAGCACCTGCTGCGTCGCATCGCCCGCGGCATCCGCCGTCGCCTCGCCCGGCTGACGGTCACCCTGCCGGCCCCGGTGACGCGCCCCCGCCCGCTCACCGCCTGCCAGGCTCCGCGACGCACGCGCCGCCCCACCACCTCCGCCCTCTCCCGCCGGGGTCCCCCGGTGCTCGCCGGCTGATACGACACCTCATCACCCGGCGCGCCCGCGCCCCCTTCGCCGACGGCACCGACCGTCCCCGAATCGAGAGAGCTCTCATGACCACCATCACCCCGGCACGCCGTCGCGCGCGCCTGACCGCCGGCGTCCTCGCCGGAACCGCGCTGGCCCTGGCCGCCCCCCTTGCGGCGAGCGCACACGTCCACGTCGACCCCGCGGATGCCACCGCCGGCGGCTCAACCGTGCTGACCTTCTCCTCCAGCCACGGCTGCGACTCGTCGCCGACCACGGGCTTCACGATCGACATCCCCGAGGGCGTGGCCGGCATCGCCCCGCACGCACAGGCAGGCTGGACGATCGAGCGCGTCGGCGCCGATGCCGGCGTACCGACGCAGGTCGTCTTCACCGCTGACGCCCCCATCGAGTCGGGGCTGCTGACTACCGTCTCGATGCAGGTGACCTTCGCCGACGACCTCGCCGGCGAGACGGTCGCCTTCCCCGTGCTCCAGGAGTGCGTCGAGGGCTCGACCGACTGGGCGGAGATCGCCGAAGACGGCCAGGACCCGCACGACCTCGACGCCCCCGCGCCCGTGGTCACCGTGGGCGAGGCGACCGCTGACCTGCACGGCGGTGACCACGGCGACGCCGCCGATGCGCACGACGACAGCACGACCGCCGACCACACGGTGCTCCCGATCGCGCTCGGCGTCGGTGGGCTCGTCCTCGGCGCCGCGGGTCTGGCAGCGGGTCTCATCGCCCTGCGCCGCACGCGCCGCAGCTGAGCTGATCCGCTGGGGGCGTCGTGCCGGCGACGGCGCCCCCCAGCGGATGGCGGGCACGATTGCACCTGTCGCCGCGTCCGTCAAGACCCCTTGTCAGTGCGTCTCCCGCTCACGTAGCTTCCCCCCCAGATGCATGCCGGTGCGCCTCGCGCATCGCGCATCGCGTCGGGCGTCTCGCGCACGGCGGGCGCCGGATCTCGACGAGGACCGGGAGAAGCTGATGAACGCAGCGAAGGCCGACGACGAACTGACCCCACGATTCGCACGCCGAGGTGAGGCGACCGTCGCCGCGCGACATGTCATCCCCCAGCAGGAGTCTCTGCCGGATACCGCCAAGCAGATCGTCGACGACGAGACGATGCTCGACGGCAACTCGCGGCTGAACCTCGCCACCTTCGTGGGGACGTGGATGGACGAGGACGCCAAGCAGGTCTACGAGGCCTCGTTCGACAAGAACATGATCGACAAGGACGAGTACCCGCAGACCGCGGCCATCGAGGACAACTGCTGGCACATGCTGGCGAATCTGTGGAACGCGCCGGAGGCGTCGCAGAGCATCGGCACGTCGACGATCGGGTCGTCGGAGGCCTGCATGCTGGGCGGGCTCGCCTTCAAACGGCGCTGGCAGCAGTCCCGTCGCGTCGCCGGCAAGGACGCCTCCAAGCCGAACCTCGTGATGTCCTCGGCGGTGCAGGTGTGCTGGGAGAAGTTCTGCAACTACTTCGACGTCGAACCGCGGTTCGTGCCCATCAGCCTCGAGCACAAGACGCTCGACGGGTACGACCTCGAGAAGTACGTCGATGAGAACACCATCGGCGTCGTCGCGATCATGGGCGTCACCTACACCGGCATGTACGAACCGGTCGCCGAGATCGCGAAGGCACTGGATGAGATCCAGGCCAAGACCGGGCTCGACATCCCGATCCACGTCGACGGTGCCTCCGGTGCCATGATCGCACCGTTCCTGCAACCCGATCTGGTGTGGGATTTCCGGCTCGAGCGGGTGCACTCGATCAGCACGTCAGGGCACAAGTACGGCCTCGTGTACCCGGGCCTGGGCTGGGTCGTCTGGCGCAACACGCAGTGGCTGCCCGAGGACCTCGTGTTCAAGGTGAGCTACCTCGGCGGGGAGATGCCGACGTTCGCCCTGAACTTCTCACGACCCGGCGCGCAGGTGCTGTTGCAGTACTACATGTTCCTCCGGCTCGGGTTCGAGGGATACCGCGCCGTGCAGCAGGCCTCGCAGGACGTCGCGAAGTACCTGTCGGCCGGCATCGCGAAGCTCGACGCCTTCGAACTGTGGAATGACGGCAGCGACATCCCGGTGTTCGCGTGGTACCTGAAGGAGGGGCATACCAAGAACTGGAACCTCTATCACCTGCAGGACCGGTTGCGCATGAAGGGCTGGCTCGTCCCCGCCTATCCCATGCCCGACGACCTCGCCAGCCTCACGGTGCAGCGCATCGTGGTGCGCAACGGTCTGAGCATGGACCTCGCCGCCGAACTCCTCGCAGACATCGAGACCGAGACGGCTTACCTCGACGCACTCGAATCGGCCATGCCGATCGAGGGCCAGCACTCCGGATTCCACCACTAGGCGGCGACCATGTCCACCAACCCATCGAAGCAGACATCCGATGCCGGAGAAGTGGCATCCAACCATCCGCTGTCTCCTCGCCACACCGTCACGAACTACCTCGGGGTCGGGCAGCTCGCTATCCTGACCCTCGTCGTGGTGGCGAGCCTGCGATCGCTTCCGGCGATGGCGGTCTACGGCCTCGGCAGCGTGACCCTGTACATCATCCCCGCCGTCCTGTTCCTCATCCCCACGGCCCTGGTGGCCGCTGAGCTGGCGACGGGGTGGAAGGGCGGCGTGTACGTCTGGGTTCGGGAGGCCTTCGGCAACCGCTGGGGCTTCACCGCGGTCTGGCTGCAGTGGATCCAGAACGTCGTCTGGTATCCCACGCAACTGGCCTTCATCGCGGCGGCGCTCGCGTTCGTCTTCGTCGATCCGTCACTGTCGGACTCCGGCCTGTTCACCGCGATCGTGATCCTGGTGGTCTACTGGGGCTCCACGCTGATCACGCTGCGCGGCGGCAACCTGTTCGCCAAGCTCGGATCCTGGGGCGGGATCCTGGGCACGCTGCTCCCAGCCGTGCTGCTGATCATCTTCGGCTTCATCTGGATCGGCACGGGCCAGAAGAGCGAGGTGTCGCTGGAGGCCTCGGCGATCATTCCGCCCTTCACCGGGATCGCCTCGATCGTGCTGATCGTCTCCAACGTCCTGGCTTATGCGGGCATGGAGGTCAATGCGGTGCACGTGAACCAGATGAAGGACCCGGGAAAGGGGTACCCGAAGTCTGTGCTGCTGGCGTCGATCCTGATCCTGCTGGTGTTCATCATCCCCACCATCGCGATCGCACTCCCGGTGCCGGAGAAGGACCTCGGGTTGACCAACGGCATCATGCTCGCCTTCCAGGCTTACTTCGATCAGTGGAACCTCGGATGGGCGACGGCTGTGGTCTCTGCGCTGATCGCCGCCGGAGCCCTCGCCTCGGTCATCACCTGGATCGCGGGCCCGTCGAAGGGGCTGCTTGCGGCTGCCGAAACAGGATTGCTTCCCCTCGGTCTGCAGAAGCGCAACAAGGCAGGCGTGCAGTCGGGCATCCTGATGCTGCAGGGCACGATCGTCACGATCCTCGCGGCGATCTTCATCATCGTGCCGAATGTGAGCGCGGCGTTCATCGCTCTCGTCGACATGGGGGCGGCGCTGTATCTGATCATGTACATGCTGATGTTCGCGGCGGCGATCGTCCTGCGCCGCAAGGAACCGAACGTGAAGCGCACGTACCGGGTGCCGGCCATGAATTTGGTCGCCGGGGTCGGATTCGTGGGGTGCCTCGCGGCGTTCGTCCTCGCGTTCGTGCCGCCCGACGGATTCACCGCGTTCCCGTCGGCGGCGTACCCGTGGATCGTCGGGCTCGTCATCGTCGTGCTCGGCGTGCCGCCACTCGTGTTCTACGCCGTGCGGCGCCCCACCTGGGACCGCCGGAGCCCGCAGGACAAGGCCAAGCACGGCACGCATGACGAGGATGACGCCGCAGCAGCGGCAGCCGGGGGCCCTCCGGCACCCGCCTCGTAAGCGCTTGGAATCGCCCTCCGGTCCGAGGACCGGAGGGCGATTCCGTTGCCGCGGGTGAGAGGATGGAGGAGCCATGCCGACCGACGCGCCTTCCTCTCTGCCTCCTGTCCTCCGACCGGACGCACCGCCCCTGCACACGCTCGACGAGCTCGCGGCACGCTTCGCCGTCGAGGTCCGGGGCGACACGACGGGCACCGCCCTGTCCGGCCTCACTCTCGCCACAGCCGACCTGCGGCCGGGTGATGTGTTCGTCGCCCTGCGCGGCGTCAACAAGCACGGCGCCGAGTTCGCCGCCGCCGCCGCCGAGAAGGGCGCTGTGGCCGTGGTCACCGACCGGGAGGGTGCAGAGGCCGCCGAAGCGAGCGGGCTTCCCGTGATCATCGTCGAGGACCCCCGCGGTCTTCTGGGCGAACTGTCGGCCTGGGTCTATCGCACGGGCCGCGACGACGATCTGCCTCTTCTGTTCGGCACCACGGGCACCAACGGCAAGACGAGCGTCTCGCACATCCTCGAGGGCATCCTGGGACAGCTGGGTGCCGTCACCGGCCTGTCATCGACCGCCGAGCGGCACATCGCCGGGCAGATCATCGTCTCGCGCCTGACCACGCCCGAGGCGTACGAGATGCACGCGCTCCTCGCCCTCATGCGCGAACGCGGGGTCGAGGCCGTCGCCGTCGAAGTCAGCGCGCAGGCCCTCAGCAGACACCGCGTCGACGGGATCGTCTTCGACGTCGCCGCCTTCACCAACCTCACCCACGACCACCTCGACGACTACGCCGACATGCGCGAGTACTTCGAGGCGAAGCTGCCGCTGTTCCGCGCCGACCGCGCCCGTCGCGCGGTGATCTCGCTCGACTCCGCGCCGGGCGTGGAGGTCGTCGAGCGGTGCGAGGTGCCCTGCACGACCGTCGGGACGCCCGATATCGCCGCCGACCCGGCGGTCGCGGCGCGGGCGGACTGGATCGTCGAGATCGTCGAAGAGCGTCAGAGCGGCACCGAGTTCCGCCTCACCGGCCCGGCCGGTCGGTCGCTGCAGACCACGGTCCCCGTCATCGGCCGCCACATGGCCGCCAACGCCGGCCTCGCCATCGTCATGATGCTCGAAGGCGGCTACGACTGGGAGACCATCACCGCCGCGCTCGAGCGCGACGGCGGCATCCGTGCCCACCTCCCCGGCCGCACGCAACTCGTCTCCGGCGAGCGCGGTCCCGCCGTCTACGTCGACTTCGGCCACTCCCCCGATGCGTTCGAGAAGACCCTCGCCGCCGTCCGGCGGGTCACGCAGGGCAGAGTGCTCATGCTCTTCGGCGCCGACGGCGACCGGGATGCCACCAAGCGCCATGACATGGGGCGCACCGCCGTGCTCGGCAGCGACATCCTCGTCGTCACCGATCACCACCCGCGATTCGAGGATCCGGATTCGATCCGGGCAACCCTCATCGAGGGCGCACGCCTCGCCCGGCCCGACGCCGAGATCCACGAGTACTCCCCGCCCGAGCGGGCGATCGTCGAGGCGGTCAAGCTCGTCGGCGAGGGCGACGCGATCCTCTGGGCCGGCCCCGGCCACCAGGACTACCGCGACATCCGCGGTCAGCGCACACCGTACTCGGCGCGCGAGCTCGCGCGGCGAGCGCTCCGCGACGCCGGGTGGCCGGTACCCGACCCCAGCTGGCCCGTGCCCTACTCCGACTGAGGCGACGCTGCACACCCTGGTTTCCCACGGGCGCGACAGTGGCGCAAGCGGGGCGGGCCGGACATAATGTTCTTTGTGGTCAGACCACAATGAACCACCGTGGTCAGACCATCGGATAGTGCTTCTCGTGCATGAACGCGAGCACACCCCACCCACGGGCGTAGCCTCGCATCAAGACGCCACGTGAGGCCTGGACGAGACCTCCCCCGGCAGCGACAGAATCGCTTGACGACGTAAGGAAGCGACCATGACCACCGTGTCCCCGACCCCTCTCACCGGCCCCGACGCCATGCCCGACGCCTGGGACGGTTTCACCGCCGGCCCGTGGCAGGACGGCATCGACGTGCGCGGCTTCATCCAGGCCAACTACACCCCGTACACCGGTGACGCCGGCTTCCTCGCCGGTCCCACCGAGCGCACGCAGCGCGTGTGGCAGCGGATCGTAGACATGTTCCCGGCCGAGCGCGAACGCGGCGTCTACGACGTCGACGCCCTCACCCCCGCCGGCATCACCGCGCACGCCCCCGGCTACATCGCGGAGGACGACGAGCTGATCGTCGGCCTGCAGACCGATGCGCCGCTCAAGCGCGCCATCATGCCCTACGGCGGATGGCGCATGGTCAAGGGCGCGCTGGAGACGTACGGCTACGACGTCGACCCGGGCCTGGAGAAGATCTTCACGACCTACCGCAAGACCCACAACGACGGTGTCTTCGACGTGTACCCGCCGGCGGTCCGCCGTGCCCGCAGCAGTCACATCATCACGGGGCTCCCGGACGCGTACGGCCGAGGCCGCATCATCGGCGACTACCGCCGCGTGGCGCTGTACGGCACGGACGCCCTCATCGCCGGGAAGAAGGCCGAGCGCGCCGAACTCGACATGCACTTCTCGACCGAGGAGATCATCCGTCAGCGCGAGGAGAACGCCGAGCAGATCCGGGCGCTGCAGGAGCTCGCCCAGATGGCCGCCGGCTACGGCTACGACATCACCCGCCCCGCGGCGACGGCCCGTGAGGCCGTGCAGTGGCTCTACTTCGCCTACCTCGGCGCGGTGAAGGAGCAGAACGGCGCGGCGATGAGCTTCGGGCGCAACACCGCGTTCCTGGACGTGTACATCGAGCGGGACCTCGCCCGCGGCATCCTGTCCGAGCAGGACGTGCAGGAGCTCATCGACGACCTCGTCATCAAGCTGCGCATCGTGCGGTTCCTGCGCACCCCCGAGTACGACGCGCTGTTCTCCGGGGACCCCACCTGGGTCACCGAGTCGATCGGCGGGACCGGCGAGGACGGGCGCACGCTCGTGACCAAGACGGCGTTCCGCTTCCTGCAGACCCTCTACAACCTCGGTCCCGCACCGGAGCCGAACCTCACGGTGCTCTGGAGCAACGACCTGCCCCAGGGGTTCAAGGAGTTCTGCGCCCGCGTGTCCATCGACACGTCGTCGATCCAGTACGAGTCCGACGCCCACATCCGCTCCCTCTGCGGCGACGACGCGGCCATCGCGTGCTGCGTGTCGCCGATGAAGGTCGGCAAGCAGATGCAGTTCTTCGGTGCCCGGGTCAACCTCGCCAAGACGCTGCTGTACGCCGTCAACGGCGGCCGCGACGAGGTGAGCGGCAAGCAGATCGCGCCGATCATGCCCGCCGTGGCCGGTGACGTGCTGGACTACGACGACGTGCGCGGCAAGTTCCGCGTCATGATGGAGTGGCTCGCCGAGACGTACGTCGATGCGCTCAACTGCATCCACTACATGCACGACAAGTACGCCTACGAGCGCCTCGAGATGGCGCTGCACGACCGGGAGATCCTGCGCACGATGGCCTGCGGCATCGCCGGCCTCTCGGTCGCGGCGGACTCGCTGTCGGCGATCAAGTACGCCACGGTCCACCCGGTCCGCGACGAGACGGGCCTCGTGGTCGACTACACCGTCGAGGGCGAGTACCCCTGCTTCGGCAACGACGACGACCGCGTCGACGACATCGCCCGGGAACTGGTCACCGAGTTCATGGAGATGCTCCGCCGCCACGAGACGTACCGCGGCGCCGTGCACACGCAGTCGGTGCTGACGATCACGTCCAACGTCGTCTACGGCAAGAAGACGGGCAACACCCCCGACGGCCGCCGTGCCGGTCAGCCCTTCGCGCCGGGTGCGAACCCGATGAACGGTCGCGACACCCACGGCATGCTCGCCTCCGCCCTCTCCGTCGCCAAGCTCCCGTTCGAGCAGGCGCAGGACGGCATCTCGCTCACCACCACGGTGGTGCCGGCGGGCCTCGGCCGCACCGAGGACGAGCGCGTGCAGAACCTCGTGGGTCTGCTGGATGCCCAGATGGTCTCGGGTGGCTTCCACCTCAACGTCAACGTGCTCACGCGCGAGACGCTCGAGGACGCCATGGAGCACCCGGAGAACTACCCCCAGCTGACCATCCGTGTCTCCGGATACGCGGTCAACTTCGTGCGTCTGACCCGCGAGCAGCAGCTCGATGTGATCAGCCGCACCTTCCACACGGGAATCTGACTCCCGTGTCCGCCATCCTGGTGCCGATGCCGAGTGCCGCACGCCCTGACTCCGACGGACATCACGCCCGCCTCGAAGCCATGCGGACGGGTCGCGTCGCGAGCGTGCATTCCTGGGAGCTCGTCACTTCCGTGGACGGCCCCGGCACCAGGATGACGCTGTTCCTCGCCGGCTGCCCGTTGCGCTGCCAGTACTGCCACAACCCCGACACGTGGCAGCAGCGTGACGGCGCGATGACCGACATCGACGACATCCTCGCAAGGGTCGCGCGTTACCTGCCGGTGTTCCAGGCGACCGGCGGAGGGCTCACGATCTCCGGGGGCGAGCCGCTGCAGCAGCCGGCGTTCGTCTCCCGCCTGGCATCCGAGGTTTCCAAGCTCGGCGTGCACGTGGCCCTGGACACCTCCGGCTTCCTCGGGCGCAACGCTTCGACGGCGCTGCTGAACGACCTCGACCTCGTGCTGCTGGATGTGAAGTCGGGACTGCCCGACACCTATCGCGAGGTGACGGGACGGGAGCTTCGCCCCACGATCGAGTTCGGCGACCGCCTGGCACAGCGTCGCGTGCCGGTGTGGATCCGGTTCGTCATGGTGCCGGGCCTCACCGACGCCCCCGAGAACGTCGAAGCCGTCGCCGACATCGTCTCGCGCTGGCCCAACGTCGCCAGGGTCGAGGTGCTGCCCTTCCACCAGATGGGCACCTCGAAGTGGGAGCGCCTGGGCATCGAGTATCCCCTCGCCGATGCCCGTCCGCCCGAGCCGGAGCAGGTCGAGGCCGTCCGCGA
Source organism: Microbacterium sp. NPDC058021 (assembly GCF_042885955.1). Taxonomy (NCBI): domain Bacteria; kingdom Bacillati; phylum Actinomycetota; class Actinomycetes; order Micrococcales; family Microbacteriaceae; genus Microbacterium; species Microbacterium sp. NPDC058021. The sequence goes on along the minus strand of NZ_JBHVRF010000006.1, from coordinate 174,192 downwards.
CCGCTTCCGCGCGCGGGGCCTGGTCACGTACTGAGCCGCGTCGCCGCTACTGCGCGGCCGCGATCATGCGGTCGGCGGTGCGCCGCGCCCACTCCTCCGCCTCGGCGAGCGTCTCGCGGGTGAGGGTCTCGGGCGCTTCATGCGCGTCGACGACGCGCTGCACCGTCTCCACGATGCCGGTGAACGCGAGCGCCCCCTCGTGGAACGCGTCCACGGCCTGCTCGTTGGCGGCGTTGAACACCGCGGGGTAGGTGCCGCGGGCACGGCCGACGTGCTTGGCCAGCGCGACGGCGGGGAACGCCTCTTCGTCGAGCGGCTCGAAGGTCCACGTCGCCGCCGCGGTCCAGTCCAGCGGCCGACCGACCCCGGAGACCCGGTGCGGCCAGTCCAGCCCGAGCGAGATGGGCAACCGCATGTCCGGCGGCGACGCCTGGGCGATCGTCGAACCGTCGACGAACTCGACCATCGAGTGCACGATCGACTGCGGGTGGACCACGACGTCGATGTCGGCGTAGTCGACACCGAACAGCAGGTGCGCCTCGATCACCTCGAGACCCTTGTTCACGAGCGTGGCCGAATTGGTGGTGACCACGCGCCCCATGTCCCACGTCGGGTGCGCGAGCGCCTGGGCGGGGGTGACGGATGCCAGCTCGGCGCGCGTGCGCCCTCGGAACGGTCCACCCGAGGCGGTCAGCACGAGCCGGCGCACTTCCCCCGGCTCTCCCGAGCGCAGGGCCTGCGCGATGGCGGAGTGCTCGGAGTCGACGGGCACGATCTGCCCGGGGGCGGCGAGGGCGGTGACGAGATCGCCGCCGACGATGAGCGACTCCTTGTTGGCGAGGGCGAGGGTGCGCCCCGCCTCGAGCGCGGCGATCGTGGGGCCGAGGCCGACGGAGCCGGTGATGCCGTTGAGCACCACGTCGGCCTCCACGTCCCGCACGAGCTGCTCGGCTTCGACCGCCCCGAGCGCGGTGTGCTCGACGCCGAACTCCGCCGCCTGACGGGCCATCGCCTCCCGCTGCGACCCGGCCGACAGACCGACGACATCGAACCGGCCCGGATGGGCGCGGATGACATCGAGGGCCTGCGTGCCGATGGAGCCTGTGGAACCGAGGATGAGAACGCGACGCACGCGCCTCAGCCTACGGTCACTCGGTCGGGACGTGCTGGGCGCCGAGGATGTCCACGACGAACACGAGGGTCTGGCCCACGAGGTCGTCGTCGTTGATCTCGCCCTCGCCGTAGGCGACGGCCGGCGGCAGCACGGCGATGACCTGCGAGCCGACCTGCTGGCCGACGAGCGCGTCGGCGAAGCCCGGCACGACCTGGGTCGTGGTGAAGGTCGCGGGTGCCGAGCCCCAGCTCTGGTCGAAGACCTCGCCGGTGTTCCAGGACACGCCCTGGTACTGCACGAGCACGGCGTCGCCCTCGGCGATGGTCGTGCCGTCCCCCTGCTTCAGTACCGCGAGCTGGTACTCGGTGGGCGCGTCGCCCTCGGGAAGGGTCACGGTGGGCGCGCCGTCTTCGGAAAGCTCGACCGTCGGCATCCCCTCGACGGGCTCCTGCTCCTCGCCCCACGCGGCCGTCGGCACGATGTCCAGCAGGTCGAGCACGTAGACCTGCGCGCCGCTGCCGGTGGACTCGTCAGCGGGGAGGGTCACCGCCACGCGCGTGCCGACCGTGGCGCAGCCGAGGAAGGCCCCGATGCTGCTCTGGGCGCTGATCTGCTGCGGCAGCACCTCGCTCTCGGTGTAGCCGACGGACCCGAGCTCGGTCGCCGTCTCGGCATCCAGCCCGACGAACGCCACGTTCACGAGGTCACCGTCGGAGACCTGCTCGCCATCGCCCTCGACGAGCACGGTGCTCTGGATGTCCTCGATCTCCAGCGGCGCCGAGAAGCTGACGGTGGGGACCTCGCCCACCTCGCCCTCCGCCTCGACCGCGTCCGAGGCCGCGCCCGAAGGCAGCTTCGCATCGCACAGCGCGCTCGAATCGGGGCTCGCGGTGTCCGTCGGCTCCGGTGAGCTGCTGCACCCCGCCAGGAGGGCCACCGAAACGGCGGCGACGGACAGGGCGGCGAGTGGGCGGAAGCGCACGGGAATCCTCACGGGAGACGAAAAGGGGAACTCCCCCATCTTGTCGCACTCTGCTCCGTCGCGCCTGGGAGTCGCGTGCGGGGGCCATGCCCGAGGGTGCATGCGAACGGGAGTAATCTCGACTGGTGACCGTGCAGCAACCCGAACCCGACGAGCAGACGACCGGTGAAGGTTCCGTCCCCGGCATCGGCCTGGCCTACGTCATCGGCCGATGGGTCATCGCACCGCTCGCGCGCCTGTTCTACTGGCCGCGCATCGAAGGCCGCAAGAACGTGCCGCGCAAGGGCCCGGTGATCCTCGCGAGCAACCATCTGTCGTTCATCGACTCGTTCGCCATCCCCATGGCCTCCCCCCGCCCCGTCCGATTCCTCGCCAAGGCCAGCTACTTCGACGGCAAGGGGATCAAGGGCTGGTTCTCGCGGGAGTTCTTCTACGCCGTCGGGGCGTTCCCCGTGCAGCGCGGCGCCGGGCAGGCGGCCCTCGACGCCCTCGACCAGCAGAAGCGCATGCTCGAAGCAGGCTGGGCCACCGCCCTCTACCCCGAAGGCACCCGGTCGATCGACGGCCGCCTCTACAAGGGACGCACGGGCGTCGCCTTCCTCGCACTGCAGACGGGCGCCCCCGTCGTTCCGGTGGGACTCATCGGCACGAACGAGATCATGCCCGTGGGGGCGAAGTTCCCGCGGCTGCGGCCCCGCGTGACGGTGCGCTTCGGCGAGCCGCTGGATCTGTCGCACCACGGCCCCGCGTCGTCGGGTCGCGCTCGGCGCCTCGCCACCGACGAGATCATGGCCGCGATCCACGCGCTGTCGGGTCAGGAGCTCGCGAACGCCTACAACGAGGCGCCCGCCCAGAACCCGGTGGAGCGCATCAAGCAGGTCCTCCCGCACGAGCGCCGCTGAGCCGGGCGGTCAGTCGTCGCATCCGGCCCCTTCCCACCCGCCAACCGGGACATTCGCGACCACCGAACGGGGACGGGCGCACTCCCACTCGCGATGCCACGAAATCCGTCGTCGCATCCGGCCCCTTCCCACCCGCCAACCGGGACATTCGCGACCACCGAACGGGGACGGGCGCACTCCGCGGGCGCGACTCCCCCGCGGAGGCGGACTCAGCGTCAGCCCGCGACGGTGATGACCGGCTCGTGACGCACGGGGAAGTTCACCGAGTTCGCGATGAAGCACCACTGGTGCGCCTGCGCGTGCGCGGCGAGCGCGGCGTCGACCATCGCCGCCTCGGCGACGGTGACCTGCGGGTGCAGCACGACCTCCCGGAACGCCCCGCCCCCGCGGCCGTCCAGGGCCAGCACGCCGCTCGCCTCGTCGCGGTAGCCCGTGACCACGACGCCGGCCTGCACGCAGGCGTGCAGGTACGACAGCAGGTGGCATTCCGACAGCGCCGCCAGCAGCAGATCCTCGGGGTTCCATTTCGCCCGATCCCCCCGGAAGGGCCTGTCGGCGGATGCCTCCAGCGTCGGCTTGCCGGCGATGGCGACCGTCACCGAACGGTCGTAGTCGCGGTAGCCGCTGGTGCCGGTGCCGCGGTCGCCGGTCCACTGCGTCTGCACGAGGTAGCGGTGCTCACCGAACATCCCGTCAGTCTGCCACGCGGGCTGCGGGCCCCGGCGACGCTAGGCTGGCGTGGTGCCGCAGACGTTCTCCGCCAGTGACGCCGTGGAGCTCGCCGTACTCGAGCGCAGCGGCTTCGTCGAGTCCCGCCACACCGGGAGCGCCGTGGTGCTCTCCCCCGATGGGACGGTGCGCACCGCTCTGGGCGATGTCGACGCGCCGATCCTCCCCCGTTCCACGCTGAAGCCGCTGCAGGCGCTGGGGTGCCTCACCGCCGGTGCGGAGCTCGACGGCGAGCAGCTCGGGCTCGCCACCGCCAGCCACGCCGGCACCGACCGTCACGTCGCGGTCGTGCGCGCCATCCTGCACCGCGCCGGCGTGGGCGAGGACGACCTCGGCTGCCCGCCCGCGTGGCCGGGCGACACCGCCACCCGCGACGAGATCGTCCGCGAACTCGGCGCCCCGTCGCGCATCCGCATGAACTGCTCCGGCAAGCACGCCGCGATGATGCTCGCGTGCGCCGTCAACGGCTGGGACACCGAGACCTATCTGGACGTCAACCACCCGCTCCAGATGCACATCCGAGAGGTCGTCGAGCGGCTGAGCGGCACCAAGGTGGCCGTCACCGCGATCGACGGCTGCGGCGCGCCCGTGTACGGCATGAGCCTCACCGCGCTCGCCCGTGGCATCCAGCGCATCGCCACCTCCTCGGAGAGATCCCCCTTCGCCCTGCACCGCCACGCCGCCGCGCTCGTGCGCGCCGTGCGCGAGAACCCCTGGACGATCGACGGCGAAGGCCGCCCCGACACCGTCGTCATCGACAAGCTGGGCGTCTTCGCCAAGACCGGTGCCGAGGGCGTGCTGGTCATGGCCGCACCCGACGGCACCACCGTGGCGCTGAAGGTGCTCGACGGCAGTGCCCGCGCGGCGACCGTCGTCGCCCTCACCCTGCTCGTGCGGGCGGGGGCGCTGCCTGCGGCGCAGGTCGCCCAGGTGCTCGGAGCCCTTCCGCTGACCGTGACCGGCGGCGGCAAAGACGTCGGGGCCATCCGCCCGACGGTGTGACGGCGCCCTGACCCGGGGCGCGGAATGGAGCGATCAATGCGGATCTGCGTACCGACCGAGATCAAGAACAACGAGTACCGGGTGGCGCTGACCCCCGCCGGCGTCCACGACCTCGTCGCCTCCGGACACGAGGTGTTCGTGCAGCACGGCGCGGGCCTGGGGTCCTCGATGACGGATGCCGAGTACGCCGCGGCCGGCGCGACCCTGCTGGAGGACGCCGCCGAGGTGTGGGCACGTGCGGAGCTGATGCTGAAGGTCAAGGAGCCCATCGCCTCGGAGTACCGGTACTTCCGCGACGACCTGGTGCTGTTCACCTACCTGCACCTGGCAGCCGACCGCCCCCTCACCGAGCGGCTCGTGGCGGCGGGGGTCACCGCGATCGCGTACGAGACGGTGCAGCTGCCGGGCGGCAGCCTGCCGCTGCTGGCGCCGATGAGCGAGGTCGCCGGACGGCTGGCCCCCATGGTGGGAGCGTCGACGCTCATGCGCTCAGCAGGCGGGATCGGGCTGCTGATGTCGGGGGTCCCCGGCACCCGGCCGGCACGGGTCACGGTCATCGGCGGCGGCGTCGCCGGGGCCAACGCCGCATATCTGGCCGCCGGCATGGGCGCCGACGTCACGATCTTCGACACCAACGTGCAGCGGCTGCGGTTCCTCGACGACCACTTCCAGGGCCGGGTGAAGACGGCGGCATCCAACCCGCTCGATCTCGATGCCGCCGTGGTCTCCTCCGACCTCGTCGTGGGATCGGTGCTCATCCCCGGGGCCAAGGCCCCCAAGCTCGTCACGAACGCGATGGTGGCGCGCATGCGGCCGGGGTCGGTGCTCGTGGACATCGCCGTCGACCAGGGCGGCTGCTTCGAGGACACGCGGCCGACGACCCACGCCGACCCCACCTTCCTCGTGCACGGCAGCGTCTTCTACTGCGTCGCCAACATGCCCGGCGCCGTGCCCAACACCTCCACGTCCGCGCTGACCAACGCGACCATGCCCTACATCCGCCGCATCGTCGCGCAAGGCTGGCAGGAGGCGCTGCGCGCCGATCCGGCGCTGGCTGCGGGACTGAACACGCACGGCGGCGCCGTCGTCAACCCGGGCGTCGCCGCGGCGCACGGCATGACGGACTCGCCGCTGGCGGATGCCCTCGGGTGACGGCTACGCGAGCTCGGTGATGCCCCAGGGCGACCCGTAGCCCCCCGGGGCGGGAGCGGCGAGGAGGTCGAGGAACGGGCGCGCGTCGAACGCCTCGGGGCCCTGCACCCCGGTGCCCGTCCAGACGCCGGAGGCGAGCAGTTCGAGCGCGATCACCGGGTTCAGGGCGGTCTGCCACACCACGGCCTGCGAGTTGTACTCCCGCATCGTCACGGCGTTGTCGGCGACGTGGTACAGGTAGGTCGAGCGCGGCTGCCCGTCCTTGCCGGTACCTCTCACCCACACCCCCGCGCACGTCTTGCCGGTCATCCGATCGCCGAGGCTCGCGGGGTCCGGGAGCGCCGCCGCGACGACATCGCGCGGGGACACCTGCACCCCCTTGACCGTGATCGGCTCGGTGCGGTCCAGACCCACCTTGTGCAGCACCTGCAGCACCTGGATGAACTCGTCCCCCAGCCCGTACTTGAACGTGACGCGCTTGGCCTTGGTCCACCGCGGCATCAGGAGCACCTCTTCGTGCTCGACGTTGACGCACTCGACGGGTCCGATGCCCTCGGGGAAATCGAACACCTCCGGCTCGCTGAAGGGGGCGGTGGTGTACCAGCCGCGGTCGCGCTCGAACACCACCGGCGGGTTCAGGCATTCCTCGATCGTCGTCCAGATCGAGAAGGACGGCGCGAACTCGTACCCCTCGACGACGAGGTTGGCCCCGTCGCGAACGCCGAGCTCGTCGATCTCGTCGAACAGCTCGTCCTCGGCGTAGCGGGCGAAGACGTCCGACAGGCCCGGTTCCACACCGATGCCGACGAGCGCGAGCCTGCCCGCCGCCTCCCAGCGCTCCGCCTGCGCGAACTGCTCGTCGCCGAGCTTGACGCCGGGGAGTTCATAGGGGCGCTCAGGGTGCGGGCGCGACAGGCTCATCGCCATGTCGAGGTAGGTCGCCCCGGCCTCGAAGCAGCCGTCGAAGATCGGCATGACGAAGCGGGGATCCACCGCGTTGAGCACGTGGGTCGCGCCGTGGGCGCGGATGAGGGATGCCACCGACGCGGCATCCGACGCATCCACCTGGGCGGCGGCGAGCCGATCGTCGCCCACCTCGTCGACGAGCGCCTGCGGGCGGGCCGGGTCGTAGTCGGCGAGGATGAGCGTCTCGAAGAAGTCGCGGCGCACGGCGATGCGGGCCGCCGCCGAGCCGACGCCGCCGGCGCCGATGATGAGGATGCGCATGATGCTCCGATCAGACCAGGCCGCCGTCGACCGAGCGCGCATAGTCGGCCGGGTCTTCACGAACGAGCACGGGGGTGTCGCGGTTGAGGCTCTCGCCGCGGAAGAACGGCTTCGCGCGGGGGAAGGCGAACCAGATGAACATCAGCACCACCCCGAACGCGAGCGAGCCGATGCCCACGACGAACGTCCCGCCGATGCCGAGCAGCACCGTGTAGCCGTAGTCGACGTCCCACATGTCGATCGCCGAGCGCACGAACGCCCACGTGAGCATGGCGGCGCCGAGGAAGGGCAGCAGGCCGCGGTACAGGAACGAGCGGCCGGAGGCGAACAGCTCACGGCGGAAGTACCAGACGCACGAGTACCCGGTGATGGCGTAGTAGAACGCGATCGCGAGGCCGAGCGAGAGGATCGAGTCCTGCAGGATGTTGTCGCTGATGAGCGACATCGCCACGTAGTACGCCGAGGCCACCACGCCCATCACGAGCGTCGAGAACGACGGGGTCTTGTACGTCGGGTGCACCGCGGCGAACCGGCGCGGCAGCGCCTTGTACGCCGCCATCGCGAGCGTGCCGCGGGCGGTGGGGAGGATCGTCGTCTGCGTGGACGAGACCGCCGAGACGAGCACGGCGACCACGAGCAGCCAGCCCACGGGTCCCAGCAGGCCGTCCTTGACGGCGAGGAAGAAGTCGTCCGCGTTCGCCTCGTTGCCCAGGCCCGAGCCCGCCTCGCCGATGCCGGCGTACATCATGGCCGCGACCGTGACGCCGACGTAGGTGACGAGGAGGATGACGGTGGTCAGCAGCGCCGCGCGGCCCGGGATGCGCTTGGGGTCCTTGGTCTCCTCGTTGAGGGCGAGGCAGGTGTCCCACCCCCAGTAGATGAACAGCGCGAGCAGGACCGCCTCGGCGAAGCCCGACTCGTTGAACGCGCCGGTGTCGGTGACGAAGCCGAACGGGTTGAACCACGCCCAGTCGAAGGCCGTGGGAGCAGGAGCGGTGCCCGCGAAGTAGTGCCACAGCGCCGCGACGACGAAGATCGCCAGCACGAGGTACTGCAGGCCCAGCAGCACGTTCTGGATGCGCTCGCCGATCTCCACGCCCCGCCAGCTGACCCACGTCATCGCCGCGATGAACACGACGCCCAGCAGCACGACCCGCCAGTCGTTGTTCTCGAACTCCTGGCCGAGCAACGACCAGAAGTAGATCGAGGCGATCTGGGCGAGGTTGGCGAGCACGACCATGCCCGCCACGGCCACGCCCCACCCGCCCATCCAGCCCACCCACGGGCCGAAGGCCTTCGTCCCCCAGGTGAACGTCGTGCCGCAGTCGGGCACGGCGTTGTTGAGCTCGCGGTAGGCGAAGGCGATGAACAGCATCGGGATGAACGCGAGCACGAACGCGATCGGGGCCTGCCCGCCCACCGCCAGCACGACCCAGCCGAGGGTCGCCACCAGCGAATAGACCGGCGCGGTGGAGGCGAGGCCGATGACCGTCGACCCCCACAGCCCGAGTGTTCCTGCCGCGAGCCCCTTGCCGTCGGGTCGGCTGAGGTCGATGGGCGTTGTCGTCACAGTGCCGAAATTAGGCCCGCCCACCGATGCGGGTCAAGCGCCGGTTTCGCACCTCACTCCCACCGCACCCGGCGCGCGGAGGTGCGGGCGTCCCAGACCCACGCGCGGGCGCGCCCCGGCGCCGCGTACGGCGGGAGGATGCGGGTGCCCACCACGGCGCGCACCTCGCCCGCGCACGCGGCGTCGACGACCAGTGCGCCCTTCGCCCGCACCGCCTGCAGCGTGCGCCATTCGCGCAGCCACGCCTCGGGTTCGCCCCACAGCAGCGTCGTGCCGGCGGCGTCATCGGTCGCCTCGCCCAGCGGCGCGACCCGCACCCCGTGCGCGGCCCACCGTTCCAGGGCGGCACGTGCCGCGGGCGCGGCGGATGTCACGAACCCGGTCAAGCCCTCGGGGCGGAACAGCGCGACCTCGGCCGCGGCGGGCTCCAGGTCGGCGTCGGTGAACGCGAACTGCACGGGAACGTCGTCGAGCAGGCCACGGCCGGGAGGCGCGTCGCGGCGGTGGTCGGCGGCGGCACCCCCCGCCGCGACGTGATCGGCGCGGGTCGGCAGCGCCAGAATCGCGCGCCGGGGCAGCAGCGGCGCGACGCGCGCGGCGACACCGGTGAGGCGCTGCGTCGTGACGATCAGGCGGATGCCGCGGCGCGCGCCGTCGCGGGCGAGCGCCTCGACCCGCTCGAGGAGGAGCGCCTGGTGGTCGGGACCGAACGGCGCAGGCAGCGCATCGAGGTCGTCGATCAGCACGAGCGTGTCCTGGGCGAGGGCGTCGAAGCCGGCGATCGCATCCCACGCCGCCTCGGGGTCGCGCGGGACGGCGACGGTGCGTGCCGGGTCGTGCTGGGCCGCGGCGACGCGCAGCACGCCGCTCTTGCCCGATCCCGGCCCGCCGATCACCACGAGCCCGCGGTCGTCGGGACGGAGCAGCGCGGTGGGCTGCCGCTGGTGGTGCGGCTCGTCGGCGAGGCCCAGCACGAGGGCGCCGGCAGGCGCCTCCGCCGGCGCGGTCATGCCCGCCAGCGGCAGCAGTGGCGGCAGATCCGGCAGCCACGGCCGCCGCGGCGGGGGTCCGGCCTCGGCCGCGGCGAGCGCGGCGAGCGTGGGGGCCCCGCACACCGCGACCCGCACCGTGCGGGCCGCGCGATCGGCGGCGCGGCGCACCAGCGCGAGGCCGCGCGCCGCGGGGTCTCCCGGCAGTGCCGCCGCATCGTCGGAGCCGATGACCAGGCGCGAGTCGGCCGCATCCGTCACCCGCAGCGAGAGGCGGAGCGGACAGTTCGCCAGCAGCGCGTCGCGGAACACGCCCGTCGCGCGTTGACCTGCGAGGACCAGGTGCATCCCGAGGGCCCGGCCGCGCGCCGCGATGTCGGCGAACACGTCGTGCAGCTGCGGCTGCGTGCCCACGAGCGCCGCGTACTCGTCGACGACGATCACGAGCCGCGGCAGCGCCCCGCCCGCCTCGTCGACGTCGCGTGCGCCGAGCGCGGCGAGCACCCGCTCGCGATGGTGCAGCTCCGCCCGCAGGCTCTCGATCGCGCGGTGGGCGGCCGCCTCGTCGAGGTCGGTGAGCACTCCGGTCACGTGCGGCAGCGCGGCGAGCCGGTCGAACGCGCGCCCGCCTTTGAAATCGGCCAGCAGGAAGACCACCTGCGCCGTCGTATGCGTCGCGCACAGTGCCGCGATCCACGTGGTCAGCAGTTCGCTCTTCCCCGCCCCGGTGACCCCCGTGACCACGGCGTGCGGGCCGTCGACGACGAGATCGACGACGACGGGCTCAGCCCCGTCCCGTCCGATGACCGCCGGCAGCGTGCCGTGGCCGGGCGGGGGCGCCGCGGCGAGCAGATCGGCGAGGTCCCCGGAGGGTGCCGGACCATCACCGCCGGCCACGGCGCCGGCCCGGGACTGGAGGGCGGCGGCGATGACGGCGGCCTGCGCGCGCCCCACCGCCTCCACGGCGACGGGCCCCGCCTGCCCGCCGTGATCGAGCCACGCAGTGGTGAGGCCCGTGAGGGTCAGCACCGCCGCGCAGTGCGGTGGCGGGGGCGAGCCCGCGGGGACGACGGCGATGGGTGCGTCCACACCGCGCTCGCGCGCCTCCCCCGGCGCGCACAGCTGCACGGCGGTGCCGGTGAGCGCCCGGCGGTGCGGCAGCGCGGCGCTCCAGCCCCCGTCGACGCCGGCCGGTCCGACGAGGCGCACCTCCCCCGGGGGCGCGGCCAGGCACAGCTGCAGCACCAACCCGCGGGCGACGGCCGCCGCCGCGGCGGGCGGGCCGACGACCGCGATGCCGTCGGTGGCGGGCACGGTCAACGGCGCATCGAGGAGGGTCGCCGCGCGCGCCCGCAGCGCGGCGTCGGCGGCACCGCTGCCCCCGCCCACCCGCACCGCGCTCACCCTCTCCCCCACCCCCACCACGACATGCCCTGCCCGGCCGGGAACCCGGCGCCAGACCTCGTGGGGCGCGGCGGTGAAGGCCGCGACGTCGGGATGCCGCGCCGCGAGCCGTCGCCGCTCGGCTGCGTGACGGTCGGCGAGGGCGGCGACCGTCTCGGCCCGGGCCCGCGCGTGCCGCCGCCGGGCGTGCCTGCGGTCCCGTCGCGAGGAGCGCAGGCCGTCGAGGGCGGCGCCGCCGGCCAGGAGCGGGCCCAACGCGGCGAACCACAGCGACAGCACCGAGCCGGTCACCGCCCACAGCACGACCGCCGCCAGCATCGGAAGGAGGGCCGAGACCACCGGCAGCGGCGGACGCGGGGCGGGGTCATCGGCGACCGGGAGCGAGAGCGGCTCGTCGGTGGGCGGGGCGGCGGGTGCGGGGTCGGGTGCGGGCATGCCTCAGCACACCGCATCGCGCCACCCGACGCGGAGCCTGCAGCCCCGGTCGTGCGCGATCCGCGCTAGTCGGCGGCTGGGGAGGAGGAGCCGGTGTCCCCCGTGGCCGCGCTGCCGTCGGCGACCGTCGGGATGACGGCCGTCGCCGGCTGCGGACGCTCGGCGGTGTCGCCGTCGTCGTCGGCGTCCATGCGGACGGCGGCGGTCAGCACGATGATCGAGACGTTGTCGCGTCCGCCGTTCTCGATGGCCGCGTGCAGCATGGCATCCACCGCCTCGGCGGGATCGGGGTGCTCGAGCAGGAAGTGCAGGATGCCGTAGTCGGTGAGTTCCTTGGTGAGGCCGTCGCTGCAGATGACGAAGCGGTCGCCGTCGACGACGTCGAGACGCACGTAGTCGGGCGTGACGCTCTCGGTGGGGCCGACGGCCCGAGTGATGACGTTGCCGTACGGGTGGTTCTCCGCCTCTTCGGGGCTGAGCCGGCCGGCCGAGACGAGCTCCTGCACGACCGAGTGGTCGACGGTGATCTGCATGAGGCTCTCGTCGCGCATGAGGTACACGCGGGAGTCGCCGATGTTCAGGGTGACCCAGGTGGGTTCGTCGCCGGAGATGTCGAGGAAGACGCCGGTCACGGTCGTGCCGGTGCCGTCGTCGGTGGCGCCGGGGTGCTGGGCGATGTCCTCGACCGCACGCGACAGCGCCTTCTCGATCGCCTTCGTCGAGACGGCGTCCTTGTCGGCGACGGCGGTCAGCCGCTCCACCGTGCGGGCGCTGGCGATCTCGCCGCCGATGTGGCCGCCCATGCCGTCGGCGACGATGAAGAGCGGATACTGGGCGAGCAGGGCGTCCTGGTTGACCTCGCGGCGGCGGCCGACATCGGTGACGGCCGCCCAGGACAGCGTCACTTCACCACCGGGCACCGCGACGAGGCGTGTGTGGGTGGTGACCTCGGGCACGCTGTCAGCCTTCCGGTGTCTGCGGATGCGCTCCGGGGCGGAACGCGTTTTCACATCCTAGTGGACTCACGCGACGCCGCCTCGGAAGCGTCCCCGTCGATCGGGGCCTCGAACTGCGCGTTGTACAGCCGCCAGTACGCCCCCCGCTGTGCCAGCAGCTCGTCGTGCGCGCCCTGCTCCACGATCGCGCCGGACTCCATCACGAGGATGAGGTCGGCGTCACGGATGGTCGAGAGGCGGTGGGCGATGACGAACGAGGTGCGGTCCTGACGCAGCCGCACCATCGCCCGCTGGATGAGCAGTTCGGTGCGGGTGTCCACCGAGCTCGTCGCCTCATCGAGGATCAGCAGCCGCGGATCGGACAGGAACGCACGGGCGATGGTCACCAGCTGCCGCTCCCCCACGCTGAGGTTGGTCGCCTCGTCGTCGAGCACCGTGTCGTACCCCTCGGGGAGGGCGTGCACGAACCGGTCGACGTAGGCGGCGGAGGCGGCATCCACCATCTCCTGCTCGCTCGCGTCGGGCCGCCCGTAGAGGATGTTCTCGCGGATCGTGCCGGCGAACAGCCAGGTGTCCTGCAGCACCATGCCGGTGCGCGAACGCAGGTCGGCGCGGGTCATCTCGCGCGTGTCGAGGCCGTCGAGGGTGATGCGGCCGGCGTCGATGTCGTAGAAGCGCATGATGAGGTTCACCAGCGTCGTCTTGCCCGCCCCCGTCGGGCCGACGATCGCGACGGTGCTGCCGGGGCGTGCCGACAGATCGAGCCCCTCGATGAGCGGCTTGTCCGCCACGTAGCGGAACGAGACGCCCTCGAAGTCGAGGTCGCTCGCGTCGGCGGGCACCGTGCGGGCGGGATCGGGGTCGGGGGTCTGCTCCGGCTCGTCGAGCAGCTCGAACACGCGCTCGGCGCTGGCGACGCCGGACTGCAGCAGGTTGGCCATCGACCCCAGCTGGCTCAACGGCTGCGTGAACTGCCGGGAGTACTGGATGAATGCCTGCACGTCACCGATCGACAGCCGGCCGCCGGCCACCTGGAGCCCGCCGACGACGGCGATGCCGACGTAGACGAGGTTCCCGATGAACATCATGGCGGGCATGATGATGCCCGAGAGGAACTGGGCGCCGAAGCTGGCCCGGTACACCGCGTCGTTCTCGTCGCGGAAGTCGCGCTCGACTTCGCGCTGGTGCCCGAAGACCTTGACGATCGCGTGCCCCGAGAAGGTCTCCTCGACACGGGCGTTGAGCACGCCGGTGGCTTTCCACTGCTCGACGAACAGCTTCTGCGAGCGACGCGCGACGAGCACCGTCACCACGATCGTGAGCGGGATGGTGACGAGGGCGATCACCGCGAGCAGCGGCGAGATGACGAACATCATCACGAGCACGCCGATCACCGTCAGCAGCGAGACGATCACCTGCGACATCGTCTGCTGCATCGTCTGGCCGACGTTGTCGACGTCGTTGGTGACGCGGCTGAGCAGCTCGCCTCGCTGCACCCGGTCGAAGTACGACAGGGGCAGCCGGTGGATCTTGTCCTCCACCTGCGTGCGCAGCCGATGCATGGCGCGCTGCACGATGCCGTTGAGGATGCGCGCCTGCAGCCAGCCGAAGATGCTGGAGAGCAGGTAGACCGCGATGACGGCGACGAGGATCCACCGCAGCCGCTCGAAGTCGATGCCGGCGCCGGGCACGAAGTCCATCGCGGCGAGCATGTCGGCCTGCTCCTGGTTGCCCTCCGCACGCAGCGCGTCGACCACCTGCTCCTGGGTGGCGCCTGCGGGTGCCTGCAGCGAGATGAACCCCGCGAACACGACGTTGGTGCCCTCGCCGAGGATCTTCGGTCCCGACACCGACAGGGCGACGCTGACCACCCCCAGCACGAGCACCGCGATCAGCTGCGGGAGGTCCACGCGCAGCATCCGGAAGAGCCGACGGGCACTGGGGCCGAAGTTCTGCGCCTTCTGCGCGGGGGCGGCCATCTGGCCGTGACCGCGCGGGCCCGGGCCGCTCATGCCGCCTCCGCCGCGAGCTGCGAACCGACGATCTCGCGGTAGGTCTCGCACGTGGCCAGGAGCTCGTCGTGTCGGCCTCTGCCGACGATGCGACCGTGCTCCAGGACGATGATCTGGTCGGCGCCCTGGATGGTCGAGACCCGCTGGGCCACCACCAGCCGGGTCGCCTCCGGCAGGTACTCGTCGAGGGCCCGCCGCAGCGCTGCGTCGGTGCGCAGGTCCAGCGCCGAGAACGAGTCGTCGAAGATGTGGATGCGGGGGTCCTTCACCAGCGCCCGGGCGATCGCGAGGCGCTGCCGCTGACCGCCGGACACGTTCGTGCCGCCCTGGGCGATGGGGGCGGCGAGCTGCTCGGGCATGGCTTCGACGAAATCACGCGCCTGGGCGATGTGCAGCGCTCGCCAGAGATCGGCATCGGTCGCCTCGGCATTGCCGTAGCGCAGGTTGGAGGCGACGGTGCCCGAGAACAGGAACGCGCGCTGCTGCACGAGTCCGATGCGCTGCCACAGCTCGTCGGGGTCGTATTCGCGCACGTCGACGCCGTCGATGCGCACGGCGCCGCCGGTGGCGTCGAACAGGCGAGGCACGAGGCCGATGAGGGTGGTCTTGCCCGACCCGGTCGATCCGATGACGGCGGTCGTGGTGCCGGGCTCCACCGTGAAGGTGACGTCGTGCAGCACCGCCTCGTCGGCGCCGGGGTAGGCGAAGTCGACGTGGTCGAACTCGATGCGCCCGCGCGACGGCGGGGCGGCCACCGCGACGGCGGGGGCGGTGACGGACGGCTCGGTGTCGAGCACTTCGCCGATGCGGTTCGCGCAGACCGCCGCGCGCGGGATCATCACGAACATGAAGGTCGCCATCATGACGCCCATGAGGATCTGCATCATGTAGTTCAGGAAGGCGAAGAGCGTACCGATCTGCACCCCGGCATCCTGCACCTGGGCGCCGCCGAACCAGATGATCGCGACGCTGGACAGGTTCATCACGAGCATGACCGCGGGGAACATCAGCGCCATCAGGTTGCCCGCCCGCAGTGCGGTCGCCATGACGTCCTCACTGGCCCGCGAGAACCGGTCGTGCTCCTGCCGCTCCCGCACGAACGCGCGGATGACGCGGATGCCGGTGAGCTGCTCCCGCAGGATCTGGTTGACCCGGTCGATGCGCTGCTGCATGAGGGTGAACGCCGGCACCATCCGCACCACGATCAGTCCGACGATCACCAGCAGCAGCGGCACGGACACCGCCATGAGCCATGACAGCCCGACATCCTGACGCACGGCCATGATCACGCCGCCGATGGCGAGCATGGGGGCGGAGATCATGAGCGTCGCCGACACCTGCACGAGCATCTGGACCTGCTGCACGTCGTTGGTGTTGCGGGTGATGAGCGACGGCGCCCCGATCTTCCCGACCTCGCGCTGCGAGAAGGCCACGACGCGGTGGAAGATGTCAGAGCGCAGGTCGCGTCCGACGGCCATCGCCAGGCGCGACCCGAACCAGACGGCGATGATCGCGCAGACCACCTGCACGGCGCTGACGACCAGCATGACGCCGCCCGTCGACCAGATCACGTCGATGTCGCCGGTGACGACGCCGTTGTCGATGATGTCGGCGTTGAGGGTGGGCAGCATGAGGGAGGCCACCGACTGCGCGAGTTGGAACACCACGATCGCGACGATGAGCGGCCACATGGGCTTGGAGTACCGGACGAGGAGCTTGCCGAGCACGCTGGTGCCTTTCCGCACGCCGGGCGGGGGCGCACGCGATCAGACGCTACGCCTGCCGTCGCGGCTCTGCCAGTCGGGCGGCGTGCGCTGTCGGCGAACGACGCTCAGACCCGCGCCGCGGGGTCCGGGACCAGCGGGAAGAGCGCGTCGATCGTCGCGAGATCCTCGGCCGTGGGGGTCCAGGCGGACGCGGCGGCGGCGTTGGCGCGCACCTGATCGGGCGTCGTGGCACCGGCGATGACGCTGGACAGCGCGGGCCGCGAGAGCAGCCACCCGTACGTGGCCTCCAGCATCGTGATGCCTCGGTCGTCGCAGAACGCCCGGTAGGCCTCCAGCGCGTCCCACGGCGCCTCGTCGTAGACGTGGCGGCGCTGGCGCATGATGCGGGAGTCCGCCGGCGCGGTGTCGCGCGTGAACTTGCCGGTGAGGAGGCCGTTGTGCAGCGGAAAGTACGGGAACAGGCCGACGCCGTAGCGCTCCGCCGCCGGCAGCACCTCGCGCTCGGCGGCGCGGGCGAGCAGGCTGTAGTGGTTCTGCGCCGATACGAACGGCACCTCGTGGCGGTCACGGGCGACGAAGTGCGCTTCGGCGAGCTGCCAGCCGGTGAAGTTGGAGTGCCCGATGTAGCGCACCTTGCCCTCGCGCACGAGATCGCCGAGGGTGGCGAGCGTCTCCTCGATGGGCGTGCCGGGGTCGGGGGTGTGCAGCTGGTACAGGTCGATCCAGTCGGTCCGCAGTCGCCGCAGCGATCCTTCGACGGCACGGCGGATGTAGGAGCGGGACCCCTTCGCCTCGCCGGGCATCCCCGGCATCGGATAGCCGGAATGCCCGAACTTCGTAGCCAGCACCACCTCGTCGCGCCGGGCGCCGAGGGCCTGACCGATGAGCGTCTCGGACAGCCCCGGCTCCTTGCCGTACATGTCCGCGGTGTCCAGCAGCGTGATGCCGGCGTCGATCGCGGCATCCAGCACCGCGCGCGTACCCTCGAGGGTCTCGGTGGCGGTGCCGGCCCGTCCGAAGTTGTTGCAGCCGAGGCCGGCGGCGGAGACGACGAGACCGGAGGAGCCGACGCGGCGGGGTGCGGGAGCAGTCATGCCTCCACGCTAGCGGGCACGCAGAAGCCCTCCGCGCGGGCGGAGGGCTTCTGCGTGGTCACGGCTGCTTGGGCGGTTCCGGCGCGGCAGGCGGTTCTGCGGCGGGCGGGGTCGACGGCGGCTCCGGGGCGGCCGGCGGTGCCGTCGGCGGCGTCGTGGGAGCGGCGGGCGGCTGGTAGGGCGGCGGCTGCGTCGCGGCGGGCGGCTGGTAGGCCGGCGGCTGCGCGGCGGCCGGCGGCGGGTAGCCGCCGGGGGCGGGCGGCGGCTGGTAGCCGGCCGGGGGCTGGTAGCCGGCCGGGGGCTGGTAGCCGGCCGGGGGCTGCGTGGGGTAGCCGGGGGCGGCCGCGTAGCCGCCGGCGGCGTATCCGCCGACCGCGGTCTGCGCGGGGATGCCGGACCAGACCGTGGTGTCACGCAGGAACGAGTTCACCCACGGGGCCGGCGGCACGGCGAGGTTCCACCGCGAGCGGTCGAACGCCACGATGCCGAGCCACACGATCGACAGGAAGATGTACAGCACGACCCACACCGGCTCCTTCTGGAGCTTGAGTCCGACGCGGTACGCGGCCAGCGCGGTGTAGACCGCGGCGACGAGGCCGAAGAGCCCGCCGATGCCGACGGGGGCCAGCACACCGGCAAGCACCCACGTGATCAGCAGCCACCACGGGTTCAGGTCGCCGAGCTTGGCGAACACCATCGTGTTGTAGACCGGCACCCAGGCGCGCCACTTGCCCTGGACTCCTGCCTTGTCGAACATCTTCATCATGAAGATCGACGTCACGATGTATGCGGCGACGGCGATCAACAACCAGATGAAGCCGAAGACCAGCAGCAGTGCGAGCGCACCGCCGTCGGTGTCGTAAGGACTCATGTCGACCTCCGGGGTCGGAAAGTGGCACTCATCGCGCCAACGCGGCATCTGCCCCGCGGTGACATGTTAGCGATGCCCCACCTCGGGCGGGAGCGACGCGCTAGCCTGGCGCGACGGAACCGACCAGAAGGAGAGCCCGATGAGCGACCCCGCTGTCCCGCCCGTACCCCCGCTGCCGTCCCGGCCGGCCTCGGTCGCCGCCGCTCAGGGCTCCCCCTCACCCGCCTCCGGTGCGGCCGCGGGCGGCTATGATCCGGCGACGGACCCGGACGACACCGGCGTCCCCTCCCCCGTCGCCGACCCGGCAGGGGCGGGTCGCGGATTCGTGCGGGCGCTGTTCGACCTCTCGTTCCGCACGTTCATCACCCGGCGGCTGGCGGGGGTCTTCTACGTCGTGGGGCTCGTGGCCATCGGCATCGGCTTCCTCTACTACTTCCTCAGAGGCCTCATCCTCGGCATCACCATGCTGGTGCCGCCGTTCGTCAACATCGGCGGCGGCGTGGCCCTGCTGATCTCGACGATCATCGTCGTGCCGATCGTCGCGTTCCTCGCCGTCGTGCTGCTGCGGTTCGTCATCGAGGCCGTCGTCGCGCTCATCGCCATCGCCGAGAACACCCAGCGCACCGCCGATCGCGCGTCGGACTAGGCGAACAGCTGCAGTTCGCCGGCGTCACCCGGCCGCACCTGCAGCCCGGCCTGCTCGGCCCAGCGGAGCAAGCCCGACGCCGAGGCGATCCGTGGCCGGTCCGTCGCCAGGCGCCGCACGAGCGCGCCCTTGGCGTGTTTGTTGAAGTGGTTGAGCGCCCGCACGGCCCCGTCGGGGCCGGGCGACACGACGCGCACGTAGGCGCCCGCGACGCCCGCGGGCACCGGGCCGAGCCCGACGTAGGCCTCCGAGCGCAGATCCAGCACGAAGGCGGGCGCGGCGTCCGTGAGGGCGGCCGTCACGGGGCCGGCCCACACCCGCCGGAGTGCGGGGAGCCCCGGCAGCGACGCGGCCGCGCCCAGGCGGTAGGCGGGGATGGCGTCCAGCGCCGCGACAGGACCGAACGGCGCGGAGTGGATCAGCACGTGCGCGCCCAACCATCGGCGTGCGGGGGCGTCGAGGGATGCCGCGTCGAGCGCGTCGTACAGCACGCCGGTGTACCGGTCGACGGCAGGCGTGGTCGGTGCCGTGCGCAGCGCCGCGTTCACGGCGATCTCACCGTGCTGGCGGGCGCCGAGCTTGAGCACGCGCACCGCCTCATCCGGCGAGGCGGACAGCGTCACGAGCGCGTCGACCACGGCGGCGCGCTCGGGGGCGAGCTGCGGGAGCGCGAGGGCGGCGGCATCCATCGGCGCACCGGATCCGCCGGGGCGCTTGGTCTCGGACGGGGGCAGCAGGATCAGCACGGGCGGGTCTTTCCCCGGCGCAGCGCGCCGGAACGCACGAATGCACCGAAGGAGAGACTCCCTCGGTGCATTCGTGCGTGCGGGTGTGTCAGGAGACCAGCGCGGCGTGGCCCGCCACGATGGTCAGCTCGTTGTTCTCCATCGAGAGGAAACCTTCGCGCGCGTCGACGATGACTTTGCTGCCGTCTTCGGTCGTGATGCGCACCTGACCCTCGGCGAGCATGGCGAGCACCGGCTCGTGACCGGGCATGAAGCCGATCTCACCCTCGACGGTCTTGGCCACGACGAGGCTCGCCTCACCGGACCAGACCTCCGCCTCGGCGGAGACGAGGCTGACGCTCAGCGCCATGTCAGCCGTTCTCCTTCTGGATCTGAGCCCACTTCTCTTCGACGTCGGAGATGCCACCGACGTTGAAGAAGGCCTGCTCGGCCACGTGGTCGAAGTCACCGTTCACGATGGCGCCGAACGACTCGATGGTCTCCTTGATCGGGACCGTGGAGCCCTCGACACCGGTGAACTTCTTCGCCATGTAGGTGTTCTGCGAGAGGAACTGCTGGATGCGGCGGGCACGCGACACGACGACCTTGTCCTCTTCGGACAGCTCGTCGACACCGAGGATCGCGATGATCTCCTGCAGTTCCTTGTTCTTCTGCAGGATCTGCTTCACGGCGGTGGCCACACGGTAGTGCTCGTCGCCGATGTAGCGCGGGTCGAGGATGCGGCTGGTGGAGGTCAGCGGGTCGACGGCCGGGTACAGACCCTTCGACGCGATCTCACGGGAGAGCTCGGTCGTGGCGTCGAGGTGCGCGAACGTGGTCGCCGGAGCCGGGTCGGTGTAGTCGTCGGCGGGGACGTAGATCGCCTGCAGCGAGGTGATCGAGTGACCGCGGGTCGAGGTGATGCGCTCCTGGAGCACACCCATCTCGTCGGCGAGGTTCGGCTGGTACCCCACGGCGGAGGGCATGCGGCCCAGCAGCGTGGAGACCTCGGAACCGGCCTGCGTGAAGCGGAAGATGTTGTCGATGAACAGCAGCACGTCCTGCTTCTGCACGTCGCGGAAGTACTCCGCCATCGTCAGGGCCGACAGCGCCACGCGCAGACGCGTCCCCGGCGGCTCGTCCATCTGGCCGAACACGAGGGCGGTCTTCTCGAAGACGCCCGCCTCTTCCATCTCGTGGATGAGGTCGTTGCCCTCACGGGTGCGCTCACCGACACCGGCGAACACCGACACACCACCGTGGTCCTGCGCGACGCGCTGGATCATCTCCTGGATGAGGACGGTCTTGCCGACGCCGGCACCGCCGAACAGGCCGATCTTGCCGCCGAGCACGTACGGCGTCAGCAGGTCGATGACCTTGATGCCGGTCTCGAACATCTGGGTCTTGGACTCCAGCTGGTCGAAGTTCGGCGCCTGGCGGTGGATGCCCCAGCGCTCGGTGACCTCGATGGCCTCGCCGGGTGCGCCGTTGAGCACGTCACCGGTGACGTTGAAGACCTTGCCCTTGGTGACGTCGCCGACGGGGACCGTGATGGGGCCGCCGGTGTCGCGCACCTCCTGGCCGCGGACGATGCCGTCGGTGGGCTTGAGGGCGATGGCACGGACGAGGTCGTCGCCGAGGTGCTGGGCGACCTCGAGCGTGATCTCGTTGGATTCCTCGCCGATCGTGATCGTCGTCTTCAGCATGTTGTAGATCGCCGGGATCGAGTCGTGCGGGAACTCGATGTCCACGACGGGGCCCGTGACGCGCGCGACGCGGCCGGTGACCGTGGTGGCCTCGGGTGCGGTGAGAGTCATTGTCTTCTCTTTCGGTGGAATTACTTGCCCGACGCCAGAGCGTCGGCGCCGCCGACGATCTCGGCGATCTGCTGCGTGATCTCTGCCTGTCGCGCGTTGTTGCGCAGGCGGGTGTAGTCGGTGATGAGCTTGTCGGCGTTGTCGCTGGCCGACTTCATCGCCTTCTGCGTCGCGGCGTGCTTGGCCGCCGACGACTGCAGGAGGGCGTTGAAGACGCGGCTCTGGACGTAGACCGGCAGGAGGGCGTCCAGGACGACCTCCGGGCTCGGCTCGAACTCGTACAGGGGGTACACCTGGCCGGACGTGGCCTCGTCTTCTGCCGCCTCGACGACCTCGAGCGGCAGCAGTCGCACGCGCTCGGGGGTCTGGGTCATCATGCTGACGAAGCGGTTGTACACGAGGTGGATCTCGTCCACGCCGCCGTCCTCGCCGCCGCGGTCGTAGGCGTCCAGCAGGGCGCCCGCGATCAGTTCGGCGGTGTTGAAGTGCGGCGTGTCGGTGTCACCGGTCCACTCCCCTGCGGCCTCCATGCGGCGGAACTGGAAGTAGCCCACCGCCCGGCGGCCGACGAGGAAGTACGAGACTTCCTTGCCCTGCGAGCGCAGGAGCTCAGCGAGCTCCAGCCCCTCGCGCAGGATCTGGGAGTTGAAGGCGCCCGCGAGTCCCCGGTCGGAGGCGAAGATGACCACCGCGGAACGGCGGATCACCTCGCGCTCCGTCGTGAGGGGGTGGTGCACGTTGGAGTGCGTCGCGACGGCGGAGACGGCACGCGTCACGGCACGCGCGAAGGGGGACGACGCGCGGACGCGCGCCATCGCCTTCTGAATGCGCGAAGCCGCGATGAGTTCCATCGCCTTCGTGATCTTCTTGGTCGTCTGAGCAGAACCGATCTTCTGCTTGTAGACCCGCAGTTGTGCGCCCATTGGCTATCCCTACTGAGTCGTCAGCCCCGGCGGCCCTTGACGATCTTCTCCTGGTTCACGTCTTCGGCATCCGCCGCAGCGAACTCCTCGTGACCCGGGTGGTTGATCGCAAGACCCTTGCCGGACTGGAACTCGAGTACGAACGCGTCGGTGACCTTTTCCAGCTCAGCCGCGGTGTCGTCGTCGAGGACATTGGTTTCGCGCAGGGTGTCGAGGATCGACGTGTTGCGCTTGAGGTAGTCCAGAAGCTCGCGCTCGAACCGCAGCACGTCCTCGATCTCGATCGAGTCCAGCTTGCCCTTCGTGCCGGCCCAGATCGAGACGACCTGCTCCTCCACGGGGTACGGCGAGTACTGGGGCTGCTTGAGCAGCTCGGTGAGGCGGGCACCGCGGGCCAGCTGGCGACGCGAAGCCGGGTCGAGGTCGGACGCGAACATCGCGAAGGCCTCGAGCGAGCGGTACTGGGCGAGCTCGAGCTTCAGCGTGCCGGAGACCTTCTTGATCGACTTCACCTGGGCGTCACCGCCGACGCGGGACACCGAGATGCCGACGTCCACAGCGGGACGCTGGTTGGCGTTGAAGAGGTCGGACTGCAGGAAGATCTGGCCGTCGGTGATCGAGATCACGTTGGTCGGGATGTAGGCCGACACGTCGTTGGCCTTCGTCTCGATGATCGGCAGGCCCGTCATGGAGCCCGCGCCCAGCTCGTCGGACAGCTTCGCGCAACGCTCCAGCAGACGGGAGTGCAGGTAGAAGACGTCACCCGGGTAGGCCTCGCGGCCCGGCGGGCGGCGCAGCAGCAGCGACACGGCGCGGTAGGCCTCGGCCTGCTTGGACAGGTCGTCGAAGATGATCAGGACGTGCTTGCCGCCGTACATCCAGTGCTGGCCGATGGCCGAACCGGTGTAGGGGGCGAGGTACTTGAAGCCGGCGGGGTCGGACGCGGGAGCAGCCACGATCGTGGTGTACTCCATGGCGCCGGCATCCTCGAGCGCACCCTTGACGGAGGCGATCGTGGAACCCTTCTGACCGATGGCGACGTAGATGCAGCGCACCTGCTTGTTGACGTCGCCGGACTCCCAGTTGGCCTTCTGGTTGATGATCGTGTCGATCGCGATGGCCGTCTTGCCGGTCTGGCGGTCGCCGATGATCAGCTGACGCTGACCGCGGCCGACGGGGATCATCGCGTCGATGGCCTTGATGCCGGTCTGCATCGGCTCGTGCACGCTCTTGCGCTGCATGACGCCGGGCGCCTGCAGTTCGAGCGCGCGGCGACCCTCGGATGCCACGGCGCCGAGGCCGTCGATCGGGTTGCCGAGCGGGTCGACGACGCGGCCGAGGAAGCCGTCGCCGACGGGCACCGAGAGCACCTCGCCCGTGCGGGTGACCTGCTGCCCGGCTTCGATGCCGGAGAAGTCGCCCAGGACGACCACACCGATCTCGTGCTCGTCGAGGTTGAGTGCAAGGCCGGCCGTGCCGTCCGCGAAGCGGACGAGCTCGTTCGCCATGACGCCGGGAAGTCCCTCGACGTGGGCGATGCCGTCGGCGGCGTCGATGACGGTGCCGACCTCGGTCGCCGCGGCCCCGGTGGGCTCGTACGCGGCGACGAAGTCCTTCAGCGCGTCACGGATGACGTCGGGGCTGATGGAGAGTTCTGCCATGGTCTTCCTTTGTGTCATGGGGCGGTGAGGCCCCGAAATCTCCGCTCCGAGGAGCGGCAAGCTCTATCCGGCCAGCTTCTGGCGCAGGTCGTGCAGACGGCTCGCGACGCTGGCGTCGATCACGTCGTCCGCGATCTCGATTCGCACGCCGCCGACGACCGAGGGGTCGATGACGACGTTGAGCGAGATGTCGGTGCCGTAGCGCTGGGAAAGCGCCGCGGTGAGCCGCTTGGTCTGGGTGCGGCCCAGCGGCGTGGCCGCAATGACCGTCGCGACCGAACGCCCGCGCTGCTGCGCCACCAGGCGCATGGCCCGGGAGATCAGCTCGCGCACCCGGCGCTCGCGCGTCTGCTGCACCGCCGAGGAGACGATGAGCGTCGTGGCGGCACTGGTGCGACCGCTCAGCAGCGTCTCGATGAGCGCACCCTTGGCCGATGCGTCACCCAGGCGGCTGCCGAGGGCGAGCTCGAGCTCGGGGTTCGCCGCGACCGTGCGCGAGACTCCGAACAGCTCCCCTTCGATGTCGGCATCCGGCTCCGCGATCGCGGCGACCCGGATGCCGAGCTCCTCGATCCCGTCGACCAGATCCGACGCCGACGACCAGCGCTGCTGCGCGGCCGTGGTCAGCAGCGACACCGTCGCGGGCTGGAACGTCGCGCCGAACACGTCGGAGACGACCTTCGCCCGTGCGGCGGGAGCCGCGGACGAATCCGCAAGCGCACCGCTCAGTTGCGACGAGTCGCCGAGGGTGCGCGCCGCGACGAACAGCTCGCGGGCAACGCCCAGGTCGACCGACGGAACGGCGCCGAGCGCCGCCGTCGTCGCCGCAAGGGCCTGAGTGGTCGCGCTGCCCATTACTTCGACGCCTCGGAGGACTCGAGGTCCGCGAGGAAGCGGTCAACGACCGCCTGCGCCTTCGCGTCGTCGGAGAGGGTCTCACCGATGACACCGCCGGCGAGGTCGAGGGCGAGCGTGCCCACCTCGCTGCGCAGCGACACGAGAGCGGACTGGCGCTCCGCCTCGATCTGCGAGTGCGCGGACGCGGTCAGGCGTGCGGCTTCGGAAGAGGCGGCATCCTTCGCCTCGGCGACGATCTTCTTGCCGTCCTCACGGGCGGCTTCGCGGATCTCACCGGCCTCCTTGCGGGCTTCGGCCAGCTGGGCGGTGTACTGCTCGAGAGCAGCCTCCGCCTTGCGCTGTGCCTCATCCGCGCGGGCGATGTTGCCCTCGATCGCGGCGGCACGCGCGTCAAGCAGCGTCTTCATCTTGGGAAGGGCGACCTTCCACACGACGAAGAGGATGATGACGAAGCAGACCGCGGACCAGATGATGTCGTACCACGCGGGGATCAGAGGGTTGTGCGCAGCACCCTCTTCCGCGGCGTACGCGACAAGAGCGTTCAGCATCCTGTCTCCTTAACTGGTGGGGGCGGTTTACTGGAAGATGAAGTACGTGGCGATGCCGATGAAGGCGAGCGCCTCGGTGAAGGCGATACCGATCCACATCAGGACCTGCAGGCGACCTGCAAGCTCGGGCTGACGGGCGACACCCTCGATCGTCTTGCCGACGACGATGCCGACGCCGATGGCGGGACCGATAGCGGCGAGGCCGTAGCCCATCGTCGCGACGTTGCCGCTCAGCTCAGCGAGAACCGTAGTTGCGTCCACGGGGGTTTTCCTTTCGGTTATGGGCGGCTTCGAGCCGACCCGCTTTAGTGCTCTTCCGCAACCGCGAGCTGGATGTAGACCGCGGTGAGGAGGGCGAAGACGTAGGCCTGGAGGACGGCCACCAGGATTTCGAACAGAGTGAAGATGAAGCCGAAGGCGAGCGAGCCCGCTGCCAGTGCCGACCACCAGCCGCCGAGGTCGAGCAGGAAGAACTGCGTCGCGGCGAAGAAGAGGACCAGCAGCAGGTGACCGACCATCATGTTCATGAGGAGTCGGAGGGTCAGCGTCACCGGCCGGATGATGAAGGTCGAGATGAGCTCGATCGGCGTGACGATGATGTAGATCGGCCACGGGACGCCGGAGGGGAAGAGCGAGTTCTTGAAGAAGTTCTTCGGGCTCTTCTTGAGGCCGGCGTAGATGAAGGTCACGTAGCTGACCAGTGCGAGCAGCAGCGGGACGGCGACGATCGCGGTGCCGGCGATGTTCATGAACGGGATGATTCCCGTGATGTTCATGAACAGCACCATGAAGAAGATCGTGGTGAGGATCGGCAAGAATCGCTGCCCGTCCTTCTTACCCAGGAGGTCTTCGGCGATGTTGACTCGCACGAAGTCCAGGCCCATCTCGACGATGCTCTGGAAGCGTCCGGGAACGATCGTCATACGACGCGTGCCCAGCCAGAGGATCAGAACGATCGCCGCAGTGGCGATGAACTGGATGAGGTGGATTCGGTTGATGACGAGGTCGCCGATCTGGAACACGGCGTCCGGGAAGAACTCGTCAATCGAGGGTCCGTGGAATCCGCCTTCGTCAGCGGTGGGGGCGATCAGGGTCGCAGCATGAATGAACAGCGCGGGCTCCAGCTTCGGGGCTCCGGCACAGGGCCGGTGCGACGATGGTCGATGAGCGTCACTCCGCAAGTGCTCCGTGAGGAGCGGGGCGGGCGCACGATCAACACTATCAAACTTAGGACGTACTCAAATCCGCTCGGAGCGACCGTCCGTCGGGTCGTGGATCTCATCGGCCGTCGGGAGGGTGACGTCGCTCGCGTGGGGCACGCGCATGCGCATCAGCACGACGACGTCGATGATGAGCGAAGCGATGACCCCGGCGATGAGCGCGACGAGGAAGACGGTCGGCTGCAGCCACGGCTGATCCTGCAGCACCAGCAGCATCACGATGAAGACGGCGAACTTCACCAGCCACCCGCCGAGCACGATCGCGAAGAAGAACGGCACGTACAGCGCGTCGCCGTACCAGCGGTTGGCGATGAGGATGCTGGCCCCGGTGATGGCGAGGAAGGCGAAGGCGACCACCACTCCCCCGAGGGCGCTCCACAGGCCCTCGACGCCGGCCACGGCGAAGCCGGCGATCGCGCCGATGACGGCCAGCACGGCCGTGACGGCGGCGGACCACAGCAGGGTGGCGCGCAGCACCGGGGTGCTGGAGACGGGGTTGGGGGTCATGCGGACTCCTGGAGGGCGGGTCGGGTGCGGCGGGTGGGCGTGAGGGTGACGACGAGGCAGGCGGCGACGCCGACCAGGCCGAAGACGATGCCGGGCAGGTACTGGCCCGGCCAGTCGGCGGTCGTGCCGATGTACATCAGCAGCACGGAGAGGCTGACCACGGCGGTCCATGCGTAGAAGATGAGCACGGCGTCGCGGTCGGAGTGGCCCATGTCCAGCATGCGGTGGTGCAGGTGCTTGCGGTCGGGCGAGAACGGGGACTTGCCGGCGCGCATGCGGCGCAGCACCGCCATGCCGAAATCGAGCAGCGGGAGCATGACCACGACGATCGGCAGCAGGATCGGGATGAAGGCACCCAGCAGCTGGGACCTGCCGAACTGATCGGGGTCACCCAGCAGGGCGGGGTCGAGGGAGCCGGTGATCGAGACGGCCGAGCACGCCATGAGCAGGCCGATCATGAGGGCTCCGGAGTCGCCCATGAACAGCTTCGCCGGGCTCCAGTTCATCGGGAGGAAGCCGATGCACGCGCCGATGAGGACGGCGGCGATGAAGGAGGCCATCGTGAAGTAGGTCGCCTGCCCCATGTCGCGCATGAGCAGGTACGCGTAGGCGAAGAAGACGATGTTGGCGATGAGCGTGACGCCGGCGACGAGTCCGTCCAGACCGTCGATGAAGTTGACGGCGTTCATGACGATGACGATCGAGAAGATGGTCAGCACGAAGCTCACGGTGCTCGAGAACCCGGTGATCCCGCCGATCGGCAGGGTGTAGATCTGCAGCTCGCCGAACCACGCCACGATGCCCGCGGCCAGGAACTGCGCGCCGAGCTTGATGGTCCAGTCGAGGTCCCAGAGGTCGTCGGCCACGCCCACCAGCACGATGAGGGTCACCGCCGCCAGCACCGCCCACGGCGCGGGGTCGGACCAGAAGCTCGCGAACCGCGGGTCGGGGTGCATCGCGGACACCGCGAAGGCCAGGACCACCGCGAGGTACATCGCGATGCCGCCGAGGCGCGGAGTCGGGGTCTTGTGCACGTCCCGCTCGCGGATGCCGGGGTAGAGCTTGTACTTCAGACTCAGCCGCCAGACGCCCCACGCGAGCACGAGGGTGACCGCGGCGGTCAGGATGATGATGAAGACGTACTGCTTCACGCCGGGCCACCGACCGGCGCAGCGGCATCCTCCGCCTGGTCGGGGTCGGCTTCCAGCAGGTCGCCGAGCACCTCGCGCAGGCGTGCACGGCTGACGGCACCCTCGCGCAGCACCCGCACGATCTTCTCCCCGTCGCCGACCAGCCCCGTCGCATCGACGATGGTCGAGGGGATGCCGGTCTCACGGGTGCCGGCATCGAGGTAGACCGCGACGCTGTCACCCAGCATGTCGACGGCGTCGTCGATCGCGATGGCGGCGGGCTTGCCGGTGAGGTTGGCGCTGGAGACAGCGAGCGGCCCGCATTCCTCGAGCATCTCCAGGGCGATGCGATCGTCGGGCATGCGCACGGCCACGGTGCCGAACGTGTCACCCAGGTCCCACGACAGCGACGGCTGCGAGGGGAGCACGATGGTCAGTCCCCCGGGCCAGAACTCCTCGACGAGGCGCCCGACGGGCTCGGGGACCTCGGCGGCGAGGGCCTGAAGCGTCGAGAGGCCGGGCACGAGCACGGGCGGCGGCGACTGTCGGCCGCGCCCCTTGGCCGCCAGCAGTCGGGCGACCGCGGCCGGGCTGAAGGCGTCGGCAGCCACCCCGTACACCGTGTCGGTGGGCAGGACGATGAGCTGTCCGCGAGCGATCGCCTGGCGGGCCTGGCGGAGTCCCGGCAGCAACTGGGCCTCGTCGCGGCTGTCGTAAACAGGGGACATGACCTCCCCATTCTACCGACGCGCCGTCGGTGTCGTATCTCGCAGGTCAGGCGCGGATCGCCGTGGTGGCGCGGTCGCGCAGGGTGAGGTCCTGATGGGTGGCCGCGGCCCGCCAGCCGTCGGCGGTCAGCAGGTCGCGGATCGGCTCGCCCTGCCGTTCGCCGTGCTCCAGCACGAGTGTGCCACCGGGGTGCAGCAGCCGCGCGGCGACGCCGCTGATGACGCGCACGACGTCGAGGCCGTCTGCTCCGCCGTAGAGGGCCGCCGGCGGATCCCAGTCGCGCACCTCGGGGTCGCGCGGGATCGCGGCGGCAGGGACGTAGGGCGGGTTGGAGACCACGACCGACACCGTGCCGTCGAGCTCGGGGAACGCCTCCGCCAGGTCGATGAAGGCGAGGCGGGCGTTGGAAGCCCCCACCAGGAGGAAGTTCTCCTTGGCCCACACGAACGCGTCCACCGAGTTCTCGGCGGCGTGCACGCGCGCATGCGGCACCTCGGTCGCCAGCGCGAGGGCGAGGGCGCCGCTGCCGGTGCCGAGATCGACGGCGACGGGTTCGGGTACGGCGGCCGCCGTCAGTGCGTCGATCGCGATCTGCGCGACCGTCTCGGTCTCCGGGCGCGGCACGAACACGCCCGGTCCGACGCGCAGCTCCAGGTGCCGGAAGGGGGCGAGGCCGGTGAGGTGCTGCAGCGGTTCGCGGGCTGCTCGACGGGCAAGCAGGTCGGCGTAGTCCGACGCCGCGGCATCCGGCAGCGCGTCGCCGCGAACGAGCGCCGCGTGCAGTTCGCCGCGCCCGATGCCCAGCACGTGCGCGAGCAGCAGCTCCGCGTCGACGTCGGGGGATGTGACGCCCGCGCGCTGCAGGAGGTCGACGGCGCCGCGCAGCGTCTCGGCGACGCGCGCGGCTTCGGGTGCAGGGCGGGGTTCGGGCATGAGCGGCCTCCAGCCTAGACGTCCGGTCGGCGCCGTCGTAGGCCGTCGTCATAAAAGGGCCCCCGCCGCCAGGCGCGTCATAGGCTGGACCGATGATCTCCCGCGCAGACGGGCGGTCCCCCGACCCGCACGAAAGGCAGACCATGTCCGGCATCCATCCCGACATCACGAGCGCATTCGGCAACACCCCCCTCGTCAAGCTCAACCGCATCGCCGAGGGCCTGCCCGGCACGGTGCTGGCCAAGCTCGAGTTCTACAACCCCGCCTCCAGCGTCAAGGACCGTCTCGGCATCGCCATCGTCGACGCCGCCGAGGCCTCGGGCGAGCTCAAGCCCGGCGGCACGATCGTCGAGGCCACGAGCGGCAACACCGGCATCGCCCTGGCGATGGTGGGCGCCGCGCGCGGCTACAAGGTGGTCCTGGCGATGCCCTCGTCGATGTCCATCGAGCGGCGGATGCTGCTCAAGGCATACGGTGCAGAGCTCGTGCTCACCGACCCCGCCGGAGGCATGAAGGGCGCGGTGGCGAAGGCGCAGGAGCTCGCGGCCGAGATTCCCGGTGCGATCCTCGCCCGCCAGTTCGAGAACCAGGCCAACGTCGAGGTGCACCGCAAGACGACCGCGGAGGAGATCCTGCGCGACACCGACGGCAAGGTCGACTACTTCGTCGCCGGCATCGGCACCGGTGGCACCATCACCGGTGTCGGCCAGGTGCTGAAGGAGCGCGTCCCCGAGGCGAAGGTCGTCGCCGTGGAGCCGGCGGACTCGCCGCTGCTGACCAAGGGCACCGCAGGTCCCCACAAGATCCAGGGCATCGGACCGAACTTCATCCCGGCGATCCTGGACCAGGGCGTCATCGACGAGGTCGTCGACGTGGAGTTCCCCGATGCCATCGCCACCGCGCGCGAGGTCGCCGTGAAGGACGGCATCCTCGTGGGCATCTCCTCGGGCGCGGCCGTGTGGGCGGCCCTGCAGATCGCCGCACGCCCCGAGGCTGCGGGCAAGAACATCGTCGTGGTGATCCCTTCCTTCGGTGAGCGTTACCTCTCCACCCCGCTGTACGAGCACCTGCGCGAAGAGTGATCCCCGGCCCGGGCGGCGCGAGCCGCCCGGGCCGCACTGTTCGTCCGTCTCCCAGAAAGCAGGTTCGCGTGCCCGGCATCCATCCCGACATCACCACCGCGTTCGGCCAGACGCCGCTCGTGCGGCTGAATTCGCTCACGGCCGGGCTGCCGGCGGAAGTGCTGGTCAAGCTCGAGTTCTACAACCCCGGCGCCAGCGTCAAGGACCGCCTCGGCGTCGCGCTCGTCGAGGCCGCCGAGGCGTCGGGTGAGCTGCAGCCGGGCGGCACGATCGTGGAGTCCACGAGCGGCAACACCGGCATCGCGCTGGCCCTCATCGGCGCCGCGCGCGGATACCGCGTGGTGCTGACGATGCCGGCGTCGATGTCGAAGGAGCGGCGCACGCTGCTGAAGGCCTACGGTGCCGAGCTCGTGCTCACCGACCCGCACAAGGGCATGACCGAGGCTGTCGAGACGGCGCGGCGCATCGCGGCGGAGACGCCGGGCGCGGTGCTGGCGCGACAGTTCGAGCACGAGGCGAATGCCGCGATGCACCGCCGCACGACGGCGGAGGAGATCTGGGCCGACACCGACGGAAGGGTCGACTGGTTCGTGGCGGGTTCCGGCACCGGTGGCACGGTGACAGGCGTCGGGCAGGTGCTCAAGGAGCGCAACCCCGAGGTGCAGATCGTGCTCGTCGAGCCGAAGGACTCCCCCGTGCTCAGCGAGGGGCGCGCCGGCGGCCATCGCATCCAGGGCATCGGGCCCAACTTCGTGCCCGACGTGCTCGACCGCTCCGTGGTCGATGAGATCTTCGACGTCGAGTTCGACGACGCCATCCGCATCGCCCGCGCCCTCGCGACCGACGAGGGGATCCTCGCCGGCATGTCGGCGGGAGCCGCGGTGTGGGCGGCGTTGCAGATCGCCGCTCGCCCCGAGGCTGCGGGCACGCGCATCGTCGTGATCGTGCCCGACGCGGGAGAGCGCTACCTCTCGACCGCGCTGTACGCGCACCTGCGCGACGACGAGACGGCCGGCGCCTGATGGGTCTCGTGCGCGGTGCCGCCCGCCTCGTCGCGCGCGCTCGCGAGGATGTGAGGGCGGCGAAGCTGCGTGACCCCGCCGCGCGCAGCGCGGTGGAGATCGCGGTGCTGTACCCGGGCCTGCACGCGGTGTGGTCGTATCGCGTGGCGCATGCCCTGTGGGTGCGCGGGGCGCGCTTCCCCGCCCGCACGATCTCGCAGGTGACGCGCTGGCTGACCGGCGTCGAGATCCACCCCGGCGCCGTCATCGGCCGACGCTTCTTCATCGATCACGGCATGGGCGTCGTCATCGGCGAGACCGCCGAGATCGGCGATGACGTCATGCTCTACCACGGTGTCACCCTCGGCGGCCGGACGCGCAACGGCGGCAAGCGGCATCCCACCCTCGAGGACCGGGTCGTCGTGGGCGCGGGCGCCCAGGTGCTCGGCCCCATCCGGGTCGGGGCCGGGACGACCATCGGCGCGAACGCGGTCGTGACCAAGGACGCCCCTGCCGACAGCGTGCTGGTGGGCGTGCCGGCCAAGGTGCGTCAGCGTGCCGCCGGAGAGCAGACGCGTGGACTGCTGACCGCACCGGAGTATCTGATCTAGCCGCACCCGCACGCGCCTCCCCGGAGCCACGGGCGTGCGGCCCGGGCGACGACGGCGACCCCTAGAACGGCGGACGTTCGTCCTGCGCGCCGGCAGCGAGGGCGGTGAACTCCAGCATGCGCCGGGGCACGTCGGGGTAGACACGGCCGGTGGGGCTGGTCCACTCCAGGATGCCGCCGGCCAACTGCACCACGCTCCAGGCGGTGGCGTGCTTCATGGTGTGGTGGCGCAGGCACAGGTTGGCGAGGTTGCAGAGCGTCGTGGGTCCGCCGTGGGCGGCGTCGTGGGTGTGGTCGTGGTCGCACCGGTGCACCGGTCGTCGGCAGCCGAGGAACCGGCAGTGTTCGTCGCGGGCGTCCAGATGTCGCCGCTGCGCGCGGCTGGGCCGGTAGGTGTCGACGTGCGTGACGGCTCCGGTGCTGGGTGAGACGAACACCCGCTCCCAGATCTTCGCGGTCGCCGCCAGGCGGCGGGCGGTGTCGGGGTCGATCGGCCCGTACCCGACCAGTTCGGCCGGTGTCGTGCCGGTGCCGGTGAGGGTGTCGGTGGGGATCACGATCTGCACCCGCGCCCGCACGCCCGACCCGGCCAGCAGGTCCCCGTCGAACGCGGGACCGGTCGCGGCACCGGTCAGCAGCAGGTCCGCCAGCACGTCGGCGCGCACCTGATCGGTCGTCCGGGTATCCGGCACCGTCGCCTCAGGTGTCGCGTCGCCCGTCTCCTCCGCATCGCCGGCTTCCGTCGCAACCCGGCGCCGCGCGGCGACGATCTCCCGCGCGTACTCGGTCAGCCGGTCCCGGATCGCATACGCGAGCACCGCGGGCAGCGCCGCCGCCAACTCGGCCATCCCGTCGTCCAGGTCACGCACCCACACCCGCCGCTGCCCGACGGCATCCGCGTGCCGCTCCGCGAGCGGGACCGGGTGCAGCTTCTGCGCGATCATCGCCACGATCGGCCGCGCCCGCCCCGGCGTCTCCCGCTCACAGACCACGAGCGCGGCCTGCTCGAACCGGGCCCGCGCCTCGGGGTCATCGATCCGCGCCCCGGCATCCTGGATCAGCCGCACATGCCCCATGTCGATGCGCCCGGCCCGCAGCGCTGCGACGGTCGCGGCGAACCCCGTCACCAGCACGCTCGCGTCGTGCAGCCGGTCCTGCATCACCCGGTCCGAGCGGCGCAGCACCGCTCCCACCTCCGCCGCGATCGCCCGCAACGGCATCTCCCGCTCCCGGCCCGCCGACGACGGCACCCGAGCGGTCTGCTCCGCCGCGATCGCATCCGCCCGCGCCAGCAACCGCAGCTCCTCCGCCTGCAACGCCGCGATCCGCCGCCGCGTCACCTCCAACCGCGACACCACCCCACCCAGCGACAACCCGTCCCGGGGAGCAATGACCGATGAGGTGTTCATGCGTCGATTCAACCGAGGGCCACCGACATTCCAGCCGACAAACCCCAGACCACGCACCAGATTGTGGACAACCTCACGACATCCTGCCCTGGGGAGGAGGCGGTGCCCCGAAAGGGAGCTACTCCCCCCGCGCGTCTCGCCGCTCGCCCACCTTGCGCTTGATGAACACCATCGGCAGCAGCACGGTCGCCACCGCCGTCACGACCCACACGACCACGGGCGCGAGGATCCACGACTGCGCGTCGGTGATGTGCATGCCGCCGATGGGCAGCAGCACCACGATGAGCAGCGACACGAGCGTCGAGATGATCCCGATGCCGCCCAGCAGCGCCGGCGCGTAGCGGCGCGCGACCTTCGCGATCCACGGCGACAGCACGCTCTGCAGGATCGCGAAGATCACGATGCACAGCACGAAGCCCCACCAGTCCGACCAGTCGATGCGGAACCCGCTGAGCAGCGCGTCCGCGACGATGAGGCCGAGGGCGGCCGATGCCAGGAAGATCAGCGCGCGCAGGAAGAACATGACCATGGCCTGACCATAGCGCCTCCCCCGGCCGCGTCAGGCGTCGGAGGAGAGCGCGGCGAGCCGCGCCTCTTCGTCGGCGGCGATGGCCGACTGCACGATCGGCTCCAGCGCGCCGTCCATCACCTGGTCGAGGTTGTACGCCTTGTACCCGGTGCGGTGGTCCGCGATGCGGTTCTCGGGGAAGTTGTACGTGCGGATGCGCTCCGAGCGATCCATGCCGCGGATCTGCGAACGGCGCGCGTCGGAGGCGGCGGCATCCCGCTCCTCCTGCTGCTTCGCCAGCAGTCGTGCGCGCAGCACGCGCATGCCGGCCTCGCGGTTCTGCAGCTGCGACTTCTCGTTCTGCATCGACACCACGATGCCGGTCGGCACGTGGGTGATGCGCACCGCCGAGTCGGTGGTGTTGACCGACTGCCCACCCGGGCCCGATGAACGGAACACGTCGATCTTCAGGTCATTGGGGTCGATCTGGATCTCTTCGGGCTCGTCGACCTCGGGGAACACCAGCACGCCGGTCGTCGACGTGTGGATGCGTCCCTGCGACTCGGTGGCGGGCACGCGCTGCACGCGGTGCACGCCGCCCTCGTACTTCAGGTGCGCCCAGACGCCCTGCGCGGGGTCGGAGCTGGATCCCTTGATCGCGACCTGCACGTCCTTGTAGCCGCCGAGGTCGGACTCGTTGCGCTCCAGCAGCTCGGTCTTCCAGCCTTTGGATGCCGCGTACTGGACGTACATGCGCAGCAGGTCGGCAGCGAACAGCGCGCTCTCCGCTCCGCCCTCGCCCTGCTTGATCTCCATGATCACGTCACGCGCGTCATCGGGGTCGCGCGGGATGAGCAGCCGCCGCAGGCGCTCCTGCGTCGCGGCGACCTGCTCCTCGAGCGCGGGGACCTCGGCGGCGAACGCCTCATCGTCCTTCGCGAGCTCGCGCGCGGCCTCGAGGTCGTCGCTCGCCGCGACCCACGCGTCGTGGGCCGCGACGATGCGCGACAGCTCGGCATACCGCCGGTTCACGCGCTTGGCGCGCGCGGCGTCGGCGTGCACGGCCGGGTCGGAGAGTTCCTCCTGCACCGCCCGGTGCTCGTCGATCAGCCCGCGGACGGACTCGAACATGCCGGAGTCGGAGACCATGCCCGTCCGCTCAGCGGATGCTGTTGTCGTGCGCGTGACTGTTGCCGCCGGCGTGACCGTCGCGGCTCGGTGCGGGCATCGACTTCTGCATCTGCACGAGGAACTCGACGTTGGACTGCGTCTCGCGGAGCTTGCCGAGCACGACCTCCAGCGCCTGCTGGGGGTCGAGGCCCGCGAGGGCACGACGCAGCTTCCACGTGATCTTCACCTCGTCAGGCGACAGCAGCATCTCTTCGCGACGGGTGCTCGACGCGTTGACGTCGACCGCCGGGAAGATGCGCTTGTCGGCGAGCTGACGGCTCAGGCGCAGCTCGCTGTTGCCGGTGCCCTTGAACTCCTCGAAGATGACGTCGTCCATCTTGGAACCGGTCTCCACGAGCGCGGTCGCGAGGATCGTGAGCGATCCGCCGTTCTCGATGTTGCGCGCGGCACCGAAGAAGCGCTTCGGCGGGTACAGCGCCGAGGCGTCCACACCACCGCTGAGCACGCGGCCCGAGGTGGGGGCGGTGATGTTGTACGCGCGTCCGAGACGCGTGATCGAGTCCAGCAGCACGACCACGTCGCGACCGAGCTCCACGAGGCGCTTGGCCCGCTCGATGGCGAGCTCGGCGACCGTGGTGTGGTCCTCGGCGGGACGGTCGAAGGTCGAGGCGATGACCTCGCCCTTGACGGTGCGCTGCATGTCGGTGACCTCTTCGGGCCGCTCGTCCACGAGCACGACCATCAGGTGCACCTCGGGGTTGTTCGTCGCGATCGCGTTGGCGATCTGCTGCAGCACGATCGTCTTGCCCGCCTTGGGGGGCGCGACGATGAGGCCACGCTGGCCCTTGCCGATGGGTGCGACGAGGTCGATGATGCGCTGCGTCAGCTTCTCGGGCGCGGTCTCCAGGCGCAGGCGGTCCTGCGGGTACAGCGGCGTCAGCTTGCCGAACTCCACGCGGGTGGCGGCATCGTCGACGGACAGGCCGTTGATCGAGTCGACCTTGACCAGCGCGTTGTACTTCTGGCGGCCGGTCTGCTCGTTCTCGCGCGGCTGCTTGATGGCACCGACGACGGCGTCGCCCTTGCGCAGGTTGTACTTCTTGACCTGGCCGAGCGAGACGTAGACGTCGCTCGTGCCCGGCAGGTATCCGGTCGTGCGGACGAACGCGTAGTTGTCGAGCACGTCGAGGATGCCGGCGATGGGGATGAGCACATCGTCGTCGCCGATCTCGGTCTCGAACTCGTCGGACGTGCCGCCCTGCGGGCGACGCTTGTTGCGCTGGCGACCGCGTCCAGAGCCCTGACCGGACTCGTCGTCGGACTCGGCGGCCTGCGGCTTCTCGGGCTCTGCCGTGCTCTGACCGCCCTGGGCGTTCTGGCCGCCTGCCGCGCCGTCCTTGTTGCGGTTGCGGCTGCGGCTGCGCGAGCGGCTGCGGCCGCGCGACGGGGTCTCGCCCTCGGCCTGCTCGTCACCCTCGGTGCGACCGGCGTTGCGCGCGTCGGCGGGCTGCTCGGTCTCGGCGGGCTTGTCGGCCTCGGCGGCGGGGGTCTCGGCTTCCGCGACGGGCTCGGCCTCGACGGCCTTCTCCGCCTCGGCGGCAGCGGCCTTGCCGCGGCCACGCGGCGCGCGGCGACCGGTGGTCTTCTTCTCCACCGGGGCCTGGTCGGCTGCAGCCGCGTCGTCGGATGCCGGTGCAGCGGCGTCGTCGGCCGGCGCAGGTGCGTCGGCGGGCGTCTCGGCCGGAGCAGCGGCGGTCTCGGTCTCCGCGGCTGCCGGCTCGGCCGGCGCCTCGACGATGTCGGAGCTCTTCGCCCGGCGCGGGGCGCGCTTGCGCGGCGCCTTGGCGGGCGTCTCGGCCACGGGCTCGGCGGGCACCTCGACGGCGGGGGCCTCGGTGGCACCCTCCTCGACGGCGGCGACGGACTCGATGACCGCGGCGGTCTCGGCTTCGGCCGCTGCCTCCTCGGTCGGCGCGGCGTCGGCCTCGGCGGTCTCGGGCTCCGTCTGCTCGTCGGTCGCCTGGTCGTCGGCGGCGGGCGCCTCGGTCGGAGCGGCCGCGTCAGCGGCGGATGCTGTGGTGACGGTCTCGTCGGCCGGCGCGTTCTCGCGCACGGTCTCGCCGTCGGTGTGGATCTCGGAGATGGACTCCACGAGTTCTCCCTTTGCGTGTGATTGGTATGCCGAATCACGTTCGATCATCGCGCCCGGGTGCCCGTTCCCCTCGATGGGCTCCGGGGACCAGCGCAACGCGATCAGATCGGGATGGATGCGGCGGTTCGCAGAATTGCGACGGAGGCCAGATTCACGATTTACGTGGCACCCTCCGTATGGTCCCTCACTGTACCACCCTTGACATCGACCGCGAGCATGAGCGGTTCCCACGGGGTGTCCGTCGCCGCGGCGGCGATGTCCGCCGCCACGAGGCGGCCTCCCGGGCCGTCCGCGAGCACGAGCACGCTGGGCCCGGCACCGGAGACGACGGCCGCGAAGCCCTCGGCGCGCAGCGCCCGCACGAGGCGGTCGGTCTCGGGCATGGCCTGTGCCCGGTACGACTGGTGCAGCTTGTCCTCGGTCGCCGCCATCAGCAGCTCGGGGCTCTGGGTGAGGGCGGCGATCAGCAGCGCCGACCGGGAGACGTTGAAGACGGCGTCCTCGCGGGGCACCTGCAGCGGCTGCAGGCTGCGCGCGAGCGAGGTGGACATCGTGAACTCGGGGACGAGGACCAGAGGGGCGACACCGCGGTGCACGATGAGCTTCTTGTGCTGCGGTCCCGTCTCATCGACCCACGCGATCGTGAGGCCGCCGAACAGGGCGGGCGCGACGTTGTCGGGGTGCCCCTCCATCTCGGTGGCCAGGCGCAGCAGGGTGTCGGGTCCGAGCTCGACGTCGCCGGCGAGCAGGCCCTTCGCCGCGAGCAGGCCCGCGACCACGGCAGCGCCGGATGAGCCCATGCCGCGACCGTGGGGGATGACGTTGTGGGCGCGCAGGCGCACCCCTGGCATCCGTCGCCCGCACGCCTCGTAGGCGTAGGCCATCGCCCGCACCACGAGGTGCGAGCCGTCGCGGGGCACGTCGGCGGCGCCCTGCCCGCTCACCTCGATGTCGAACTCACCCTCCGGCAGCGCCGAGACGGTCAGTTCGTCGTACACGCTGAGCGCGAGACCCAGCGTGTCGAACCCCGGCCCCAGGTTGGCGCTGGTGGCCGGCACCCGCACGGCGACGGTGCGCGGCTCCGCCGAAGCGGGGGCCGACGCGCCCACCGAGACGGGTGTGCTCACGCGGTGGCCTCCGCGACGAGCCCCAGCACCGAGGCGACTTCGCTCGTGGCGGCGTCGACGACCGTCGGCTGCACGTCGGAGCCGTCGGCGGTGCGCAGCGCCCACTGCGGGTCCTTCAGGCCGTGGCCGGTGACGGTGAGCACGACGCGGGAGCCGGCGGGCACGACGCCTGCCTCGGCGCGGTCGAGCAGCCCCGCCACGCTGATGGCCGATGCCGGCTCGACGAAGACGCCCACGGTCGCGGCGAGCAGCTTCTGCGCAGCCAGGATGCGGTTGTCGTCGATCGCGCCGAACCAGCCGTCGGTGGCGTCACGGGCTTCGAGTGCGAGCTCCCACGAGGCGGGGTTGCCGATGCGGATGGCGCTGGCGATGGTCTCGGGGTTGCGCACGACCTCGCCGCGCACGAGCGGGGCGGATCCTTCGGCCTGGAAGCCGAACATGCGCGGCACCCGGGTGGCGGCGCCGCGGGCGGCCTCCTCGCGGTAGCCGCGGGAGTAGGCGGTGTAGTTGCCGGCGTTGCCGACGGGGATGAAGTGGAAGTCGGGCGCGTCGCCCAGCTGCGAGACGATCTCGTACGCGGCGGTCTTCTGACCCTCGATGCGGTCGGGGTTGACGGAGTTGACCAGGTGCACCGGGTAGTGGTCGGCAAGCTCCCGGGCGATCTCGAGGCAGTCGTCGAAGTTGCCGCGGATCTGGATGAGGCGCCCGTTGTGCGCCACGGCCTGGCTGAGCTTGCCCATCGCGATCTTGCCCTCGGGGACGAGGACGGCGGCGGTGATGCCGGCGTGCGCGGCGTAGGCGGCGGCCGAGGCGGACGTGTTGCCCGTCGAGGCGCAGATCACGGCCTTCGCCCCGTGCTCGACGGCACGCGAGAGCGCGACCGTCATGCCGCGGTCCTTGAAGGAGCCCGTCGGGTTCATGCCCTCGTATTTGACCCACACGTCGGCGCCGGTGCGCTGCGAGAGGGCAGGGGCGGGGATGAGCGGGGTGCCGCCCTCGCCGAGGGTGACGACCGTCGACGCGTCGGTGACCCCGAGGCGGTCGGCGTATTCGCGGAGCACTCCGCGCCAGAGGTGAGCCATGTCAGTCTCCTTCCACACGCAGCACGGACACGACGCGCTCGACGACGCCGCTCGCGGCGAGACGGTCGACCGTCTCGCTCAGGTCCTGCTCACGCGCTGTGTGAGTTCCGATGACGAGACGGGCGACGCCGGTCCCGGGTTCTGCGCCGGAGGCGACGGTGTCGCTCCCGGTGAGGATGTTCTGCTCGACGGTCGCGATCGAGACGCGACCGTCGCTCAGGATGCCGGCGATGGTCGCCAGCACACCGGGGAGGTCGTCGACCTCGAGGGTGATCTGGTAGCGGGTGGTGACCCGGCCGATCGCGACGACGGGGAGGTTCGCCCGGGTGGACTCCCCCACCCCGACACCGCCGGCGATGTGACGGCGTGCAGCCGAGACGACGTCGCCGAGCACGGCCGACGCGGTCTGGATGCCGCCGGCGCCGGCGCCGTAGAACATGAGGTCGCCGGCGGCCTCGGCCTGCACGAAGACGGCGTTGTTCGCGCCGTGCACGCTCGCCAGCGGGTGGCTGCGCGGCACGAGGGCCGGATACACGCGCACCGAGATGGCCTCGCCCGTGGGCGACACGTCGGTCTCGCCGGCCAGCCGCTCGCAGACCGCGAGCAGCTTGATGACGTAGCCGGCGTGCCGCGCGGCATCCATCATGGCCTTGTCGATGCCGAGGATGCCCTCGCGGTGCACGGCCTCCAGCGGCACGGTCGTGTGGAAGGCGAGGCTCGCGAGGATCGCGGCCTTCTGCGCGGCGTCGTAGCCCTCGACGTCGGCGGTCGGGTCGGCCTCGGCGTAACCGAGCGCCTGCGCCTCGGCGAGCACGTCGTCGAACTCGGCGCCTTCGGCATCCATACGGTCGAGGATGTAGTTGGTGGTGCCGTTGACGATGCCCATGATGCGGTTCACGCGGTCGCCGGCGAGCGAGTCGCGCAGCGGCCGGATGATGGGGATGGCACCGGCGACGGCGGCCTCGTAGTAGACCGACGCGCCCACCTGATCGGCGGTGTCGAAGATCTCGGACCCGTGGGTGGCCAGCAGCGCCTTGTTGGCGGTCACGACGTCGGCGCCGGAGTTGATCGCCTGCAGGATGTGCGTGCGGGCGGGCTCGATGCCGCCGATGAGCTCGATGACGATGTCACTGCCGACGATGAGCGTCTCGGGATCGGTCGTGAACAGCTCCCGCGGCAGGTCGACGTCGCGGGGCGCGTCGAGGTCGCGCACCGCGATGCCCGCGAGCTCGAGCGCAGCACCGGCGCGGTCGGCGAGCTCGTCGCCGTGCTCGAGCAGCAGCGACGCGACCTGCGACCCCACCGCGCCCGCTCCCAGCAGCGCGACGCGCAGTCGGCGGTAATCGGTCATGCGGTTCCCTCCGTCGGTGAGACCCCCGAATCCCGCGCGAGCAGGTCGTCGATCGTCTCGCCGCGCACGATGACGCGGGCAGAGCCGTCGGCGACCGCCACGACGGGCGGACGGGGGACGTAGTTGTAGTTGCTGGCGAGCGAGAAGCAGTACGCCCCCGTCGCCGGCACCGCCAGCAGATCGCCGGGAGCCACGTCGCCGGGCAGGTACTCGGCGTCGACGACGATGTCGCCCGACTCGCAGTGCTTGCCCACGACCCGCGAAAGACGCGGTTCGGCGCCGCTCGTGCGGGAGACCACGCGGGCGGAGTAGTGAGCCCCGTAGAGGGCGGGCCTGGCGTTGTCGCTCATGCCGCCGTCGACGCTCACGTAGAGCCGCTGGAGGTCGTCGGTGGCCTGCACCGGCTTGACGGTGCCGACCTCGTACAGGGTGACCCCTGCGGTGCCGACGATCGCCCGCCCCGGCTCGAACGCGACGATCGGCAGCGGGATGCCGCGCGCAGCGCATTCGGATGCCACCGCGCCGACGATGCCGTCGGCGAGCTCCTCGATCGGCGTCGGGTCGTCGGCCGCCGTGTAGGCGATGCCGAAGCCGCCACCGAGGTTGAGGACGGGCACGTCGCCGCCGGCGAGCAGCTGCGCGTGCACCGCCACCAGGCGCGCGGCCGACTCGCGGAAGCCCGACGAGCCGAAGATCTGCGAGCCGATGTGACAGTGCAGCCCGCCGAAGGCGAGGCTCGGCAGCTCGCGGATGCGCGCGACCACGTCGGCGGCGCGCTCGAGCGGGAAGCCGAACTTCTGGTCTTCGTGGGCGGTGGCGAGGAAGTCATGGGTCTCGGCGTGCACGCCGCTGTTGACGCGCACCCGCACCGACTGCACGACGCCGCGGGCGGCGGCGGCCTCGGCGACGCGGGTGATCTCGATGTCGCTGTCGATGATGATCGACCCGACCCCCACCTCGACCGCGCGGGCGATCTCTGCGGCGCTCTTGTTGTTGCCGTGGAAGCCGATGCGGCCGGGCTCCGCACCGCCGGCGAGGGCGACGGCCAGCTCCCCGGCGGAGGCGACGTCGACGGCGAGCCCTTCCTCGGTGACCCAGCGCACGACCTCGGTCGACAGGAACGCCTTGCCGGCGTAGTAGATCTGAGCGGTCGTGCCGTGCGCGGCGGCCGCGCGGTCGAACGCGGCGCGGGTACGGCGGGCCCGAGCGCGCACCTCGGTCTCATCCAGCACGTACAGCGGCGTGCCGAAGCGCTCCTTCAGCTGCGTGACGGGGACGCCGGCCAGCTGCAGCACGCCGTCGTCGTCGCGTGTCGCCGATGAGGGCCACACACCCTCGACGAGCGCATTCGCGGCATCCGGCTTCACGAGCCAGTCGGGAACGGGCGGGCGGGCGGGCGAGGCGGACACGAGCAGACCAATCGGGTGGGG
The DNA here is from genome assembly GCF_042885955.1 of Microbacterium sp. NPDC058021. Classification (NCBI taxonomy): domain Bacteria; kingdom Bacillati; phylum Actinomycetota; class Actinomycetes; order Micrococcales; family Microbacteriaceae; genus Microbacterium; species Microbacterium sp. NPDC058021. The sequence continues at coordinate 131,446 of NZ_JBHVRF010000006.1, read as the reverse complement.
TTGCGGGGAAACCGATCCTGACGGAGCGGCGGCCGGGCACCGGGCGGATCACTCACGCGCCGACGTTCCAGCAGTCTAGGGCACCGCCCACACGCCGGTCGTGTGTGTGTCGCGGGGTGGCGCGAAGGGTCAGGCGCAGGTGCCGTCCGCCCGCAGCGCCGGATCGATGAGGATGTCATCGGCGATGTCGAACCCGGCCTGCAGTTCATCGCCGGACACGGCGACATCGGTGAGCACCAGGCCCGCGGGCAGGCGCTCGGCGATGCAGACCGGCCAGTCGCGCAGCACCGCGTTGGAGAGGATGCCGAACTGGCGGCGCAGTTCGTCGGCGGTGATGTCGGAGCCGGCGACCTGGATCGCGGCGGGGGTGAGCACGAGCTGCCCCTCGGCCGCGCTCGGCGTCAGCGACAGGCCGACAGGCACGGCCGCACCGAACAGGCTCAGTTCCACCGACGCGGTGATGTCGGGGGCCTCGATGCCGAGGGACTCGACCGGGAAGTCCTCCACGGCCGACATCAGCCGCTGCAGCTGCGCCTCGTCGAGGGTCACGGTGGCGCGTCCGCCGCTGATCGGCCCCTCGCCATTGACGGGCACATCGTGCGCTTCGACGACGACGTCACCGGCGAACGAGTCGAGCTCGACATCGTCGGCCGCGATGCGGATGCCACTGAGCGCGCCTCCGATGAGCTGCGGGATCACCGCACCCTCGAGGTCGACGTCGATCTGCTGATCGGCGGGCAGCTGCAGGGTCGTGATGATCTTGTCGCGCACGACCTGGGTGACGATGCCCCGCGCGATCGCTTCGGCGGCGAACCAGGCGACGACGGCGAGCACGACCACGATGATCGCCGCGATGAGCCACGGCCACAGTCGCCGGCGCGGCCGCGGAGCCGTCTCGGGCTGCGACAGCACCCACTGCGCCGCCGGGTCGGGCAACGGCTGGGTGGGCTGCGTGTCGCCGCTCATGTCACATCCGTTCGGGTGCGCTCACACCGAGCAGGTCCAGGCCGTTGCGCAGCACCTGACCGGTGGCGTCGTTGAGCCAGAGGCGGGTGCGGTGCAGGTCGGTGACCGGCTCGTCGCCGAGCGGGATGACGCGGCAGTTGTCGTACCAGCGGTGGTAGAGGCTCGCGAGCTCCTCGAGGTAGCGCGCGACCCGGTGGGGCTCGCGCACCTCGGCGGCGAAGGCCACCGTGCGGGGGAACTCCTGCATCGCGCCCAGCAGCGCCGACTCGCTCTCGTGCACGAGCAGCTCGGGGGCGAATGCGGAGCGGTCGACACCGGAGTCGGCGGCGTTGCGCGCCACGTTGTGCGTGCGGGCGTGGGCGTACTGCACGTAGAAGACGGGGTTGTCGTTGGTGCGCTTCTGCAGGATCTCGGGGTCCAGCGTCAGCGGCGAGTCGGCGGGGTAGCGGGCCAGCGAGTAGCGCAGCGCGTCGGTGCCGAGCCATTCGCGCAGGTCGTCGAGCTCGATGATGTTGCCCGCACGCTTGGACAGCCGCGCGCCGTTGATCGACACCAGCTGGCCGATCAGCACCTCGATGTCCTTGTCGGGGTCGTCGCCGGCGGCACCGGCGAGCGCCTTGAGGCGGTGCACGTAGCCGTGGTGGTCGGCGCCCAGCAGGTAGATCTTGTGCTGGAACCCGCGGTCGCTCTTGTTCAGGTAGTACGCGGCGTCGGCGGCGAAGTAGGTGAACTCGCCGTTGGAGCGGCGGATGACGCGGTCCTTGTCGTCGCCGAAGTCGGTCGTGCGCACCCACACCGCGCCGTCCTCGTCGAAGACGTGACCCTGCGCCCTGAGGCGGTCCACGGCTTCCTCGACGAGGCTCGGCTGGCCGTCGGAGCCGGCGTGCAGCACCCGCTCGCTGAAGAAGACGTCGAAGTGCACGTTGAACTGCGCGAGCGATGCCTGGATCTCGCCGAGCTGCAGCTCGTAGGCGCGATCGCGCGCCGTGACGAGCCGTTCGGCTTCGGGGAGGTCCAGGATGCCGGGGACGGCGGCGTGCACCCGGCGGGCGAGCTCGTCGATGTAGGCACCGGCATAGCCGCCCTCGGGCGTGGGCTCCCCCGCGATCGCGGCGAGCACGGAGTACCCGAAGCGGTCCATCTGCGCACCGGCGTCGTTGATGTAGAACTCGCGCACGAGGGTCGCACCGCTGGCCAGCAGCAGACGGGCGATGGCATCGCCCAGGGCCGCCCACCGGGTGTGGCCGATGTGCAGCGGGCCGGTGGGGTTGGCGCTGACGAACTCGAGGTTGATCGTGTTGCCGGCCTGGCTGTCGTTGCGGCCGAAGGCGGCACCCGCCTCGACGACGGTCTTGGCCAGGGCGCCGGCAGCCGCGGCATCCAGGCGGATGTTGATGAATCCGGGGCCGGCGACCTCGACCGATGCGATTCCGGGAACGTCGCCGAGCGCCGCGGCGATCTCGGCGGCGAACTCACGCGGGTTGGCGCCGACGGCCTTGGCGAGCTTCATCGCGGCGTTGGAGGCCCAGTCGCCGTGGTCGCGGTTGCGCGGGCGATCCAGCGGCAGGTCGGCGGGGGTGAGTCCCTCGGTCGAGCCGGCGCGTCGCGCTTCGGCGAGCGGACGGACGACATTCAGCAGCGCGGCGGAGAGGGCTTCAGGATCCATAACCCGTCAAGTCTACGGGCGGGGCCCAGCCCGGCCACTCAGGCCAGTTGCAGCAGGAGCGACGGATCCTCGTCGCCGAGGCCGGATGCCGCGGTCGCGGGGTCGGTGTCCACGACCCCGCCCGACACCGTCCAGGCATCCACGTACATGCGCTCGAGCCCGACGTGACCGCCGTAGTAGCTGAGGAAGGCGCAGTCGGCGGCGTCCCGCCCGGAGGCGATGCGCACGAGTGAGCGCCGGTTGCTCAGTCGGGTCGCGTCGATGACGTACCACGCACCGTCGAGGTAGGCCTCGGCCACGGCGTGGAAGTCCATGGGGCGAAGGCCCGGCGCGTAGCACGCGGTGTAACGGGCCGGCACGTCCATGGCCCGCAGCAGCGCGATCACGAGGTGCGCGTAGTCACGGCACACGCCCTGGCCCGAGGCGAGGGTCGTGACGGCTGAATCGGTGCCCTGGCTGAAGCCGGGGGTGTACGCGGTGCTGGTGGCGACGAAGTCGTCGACGGCGGCGATGAGCTCGTGCCCCGAGAGCCCACGGAACTGCCGCCGCGCCTGGGCGAACACCTCGTCGGACTGGCAGTAGCGGCTCGGCCGCAGGTAGGTGATGGTCTCCAGTTCGCTCGCCGGCGTCGAGGGCGCCGCGGCATCGACGAGAGCCTCGTAGCGCACCTGCAGCGCGCCGGGTGTCCCCTGCAGCCGGTGCAGCCGGCTCCCCGTGGCATCCACGATCTCGGTCGCGGCGAGCAGGCGATCGCCCTGGCGGAAGGTCAGCTCCTCGTGCCGGATGGGGGCGGTGCGCGCCGCCGTGATCTGGAGGATGAGGTCGATCGACGAGCCCAGTTCCAGGTCGAGTTCGGCGGTCACTTTGCGCTGCACCGAGCTATCCTCGCACGCCGTCCGACCACGCAGCGCCGAGCCCGGGACAGGTGCGCAGACGCGATGCGCCGCGTGTCGCTCGCGGTGATCTACTCTCGAACCGTGAGCCTTCACGCGCGCACGCGAAGCCGACGCCCGGCATGGCCCCTCGTCGTGCTCGCCGCCGCCGTCGCCGCGATCTGCGTCTTCGCGATCTGGCGCCCCTGGCAGACGCCGTCGGCGCCCGCGGCCGGCATCGTGGGCGCGGCCGCCGCGGTGGCACCGGCGACGCTGGCACTGCCCGCCACCCCCCGCGTTCTCGTGTTCGGCGACTCGTGGACGTACGGGTCGGCGGCGACCGATCCGACCGACGGCTACGCGTACATCGTGGGTGAGCAGCTGGGCTGGGACGTCGTGGTCGCGGGGGTCCGCGGCAGCGGTTACCTCAAGGCCGGTCTGGACGGTGGCACGTTCGGCGAGCGCATCGCCGATCTCGACCCGGCGATGGATCCCGATCTCGTGATTGTGCAGGGGTCGATCAACGACCGCAGGCTCCCCGCCGAGGGCTACCGCGCGGCGGTGACCGCCGCCTGGGACGCCCTGGCCGCCCGCTACCCGGCCGCGCGCATCGTGATCCTGGGACCCGCCCCGCAGGTGCTGCCGGTGGAGGCGGCCACGGCCCGCATCGACGCGGACCTGCGCGACCTCGCGGGCAGCCGCGGCTGGTGGTATCTGTCCCCCGTCGCCGACGAGTGGATCACATCCGAGGTCTATCCCGACGTCATCGACACCTCCGACGTGGGCAACGACCACCCGTCCACGGCAGGTCACGCCTACCTCGCCGCACGGCTGGCCGAGGCGATCGCGGGCATCTCGGTGACGACGGATGCCGCGGCGGCCCCGACCGTGGCCCCGCTCGTCCCCTGAGGTCACGGCTCACTAACCCAGCGGACGCGCCGCTGTAAACCCCGGTGCACCCGCACGCGGCGCGTCCTAGGGTCGCCGCATGGACGCGAACTTCTCCCCTGCCCACGCCATCGTCACCGCTTCCGACTCCGGTATCGGCGCCGCGACCGCCGTCGCCCTCGCCGAGGCGGGGCTCGATGTCGGCATCACGTGGCACTCCGACGAACAGGGCGCCCAGCAGACCGCCGAGGCGGTGCGCGCCCGCGGTGCCCGCGCCGTCGTCGCGCGGTTCGACGCCACCGATCTGCACGGCGCGGCCGACGTGCTGGAGGGGCTCGCGGCGGAACTCGGCGGTGTCGATGTGTTCGTCAACAACGCCGGCGGCGGGGGCGGCATCCCCGTGCTCGACCTGTCGCTGGACGAGTGGCGGTCGACGGTCGCCCTCAACCTGGACGGCGCCTTCGTCGGGATGCAGTGGGCCGCACGACGCATGGCCACCGCCGGCCGCGGCGGGCGCATCATCGCCATCACGAGCGTGCACGAGAGTCAGCCCCGGGTGGGGTCGGCGGCCTACGTCGCCGCCAAGCACGGCCTCGGCGGTCTCGTGAAGACGATGGCGCAGGAGCTCGGCGACCGGCAGATCACCGTGAACGCCGTCGCGCCGGGCGAGATCGCCACACCGATGAACGACATGGACGCCGAGGACGCCGCCCGCACCCACCGCCCCGGCATCCCGCTCGGTCGCCCGGGACGCCCCGAGGAGATCGCGGCGGTCGTGGCCTTCCTCGCGTCGCCGGCGGCATCCTATGTGACCGGCGCGAGCTGGCCCGTCGACGGCGGCATGCTGCAGATGGGACCGCAGGCCGGCTCCCACCTCGACAGCGACCGGTGGCGTCAGGGGTGACGCGAGGCGCGTAGTCTCAAGAGGTGGGAAGACACCGAGCATGAGAATCGTCGCTTCAGCGGATTGGCGGGATGCCGTCCCCTTCGAGAACCCGGTCGTGGTCGCCGACGTCGTCCCCGGTGACCCGGCGCACTGCGTGACCTGCGGCACCGACACCGAGCCGCGTGAGCGCACCGAGCTGTGGGCGGTCAAGCACCGGCACCCGAAGCACCACGGTGGCTTCGTGCGGTTCTACTGCGCAGAGCACCTGCCCGAGATCGAGCAGCCTCCGGCACCTGTCGAGGCACCTGCACGCAAGGCCCGCGCCTCCCGCGCGGTGCGGCCCCCCGCCGCCCGGGCCGAGCGCACCCCCGCGGTGCGGCGCGTCTCGTCGGTGGACGAGGCTCCCCGGGCGATGTGCCCGAACTGCTTCGTCGAGGTGTCGGCGCTGGGGCTGTGCGGCATGTGCGGCACCTCCCTCGCGTAGAAACCCGTATTGCCGCGAGCACCCGCTGTCAATAGGGCTCCGGCATCGGCGAGGTCGGGCAACAATCGACCGATGACCGGATTTGCTGTGATCCTCCTCATCGTCGGAATCGTGCTGCTGATGCTCGGCCTGTTCGTGGAGGCCGTGAAGTTCCTGCTGTGGGTGGGCGTCTTCCTCATCGTCATCGCGATCATCGCGTGGCTCATGCGGTTCATCCGTCGGCAGACGTGACCCGGCGGCCCGGGCCGTCCGCTATCGCCAGCGTTCGCGGCTGCTCGGCGAGGGCAGCGGCTCTCGTCCGCGGCGGGCACGGGCCAGCAGCGCGAGGCGGCCCGGATGGTCCATCGCGTGCAGCACGCACGGACCGATCGCGCGCTCCCATTCCCTCGCGAACGCCTCGGCGTCCTCCCGACGCCGACCGATCTGCGACGGCACGGCGAGAAGATGCCCGTCAGGTGCCCGCCTCAGCGCCCAGCCGACAGCGGCCGCGCCACCCCGGCCGGTCTCGAGCAGGAACCGAGGGGTGCGCACCGGTCCGAGCATCTCGGACATCGCGGCGGCGAACGTGCGCTGATCGGCCGGCGATGCGGCGGGCAGCCTGATCTCGAGGGTCACCGCACCCTGCTCGGGCTGCTCGTCGATGTCGAAGTCGCCCTCGATGTCGGCCACCCGCCGCGCATGGCGGAGGGCCTGCCACACCAGCGCGGCGATGCGGCGGTGCGTGTCGATGGGATGCGCCGACTGCGCGCGGACCCGGCGCCAGGCGGCGCCCACCGGAACGGCGTACCAGACCCCCACGGCCAGCGCTGCGGCTGCAGCGATCACGCCTGCTCCTGGGGACGCCACGGTGAGCCCGGTGACCACCGAGCCCATCGCCCCGGCGACGGTCGTCGCCGTGATCGCCGCGAGGGCGCCGCCCAGCTCCCGTGCCGCCGGAACACTCGTGCGGAACACGGGCGACTCAGCCCGCCGTGGAACGAGCGCAGACACCTCCTCGCGGTCGAGATAGTCCTCGCCCACACGCCACGCCGCGCGCGTCGCCGATCGCGCCGGCACCACGGCGGCGGTGTTCACCAGGTTCACGGTCGCCGCGGCATCCTTCGCCACGACCGCATCCAGCGCCGCGCGCTGGGCGGCAGGCATGGCGATCGGCAGGCCACGCACGATGCGTGACGACGCGTCGGCGTCGAGTCCCCACAGTCGGGCGTGCTTGCGCCGCAGCCGCGCGGCGTCCGGCTGCGCGTGCAGGGGGAACGACGGCGGCAGCAGGGCCGTCACGGTCCAGTTGTGCGCGACCTTCCCCGGCCACGCCGGGTCGAGCCGCAGCGTGCGGCCTCGCAGCTGCTGGGTGGCCGCTGCGCTGGCCACCGACGTCAGGTCGATGAGGGTGTTGACGGCCGGACAGTCCCATCCCTCGCCGAACAGTCCCCGCGTGCCCACGACCACGTGCGCGTCTGCGTCGGTGAGGAGAGTCGACGCCGCGCGCACGAGAGCGGCGGTGCCGACGCCGGGAGCATGGACCTCGGACACCTCCCCCGCATCCAGCAGCGGCACGGCCGCCACGGGGACGCCGAGCGCCTCGACCAGCGCGGGTACGAGCACCGCGGCGTCGCGCGTCGCGATGCGCGTCGTCGTGCCCGTGACCAGCAGCGGGCGCAGGCCCCTGGTCGCCGCGTCCGTCACCAGGGTCGCGAAGGTGCGCAGGGCCCCCGCGCTGCCCACGAGGCCGCCGTGCCGGTTGCCGTGTTCTGCGAAATCGGTGACCACGAGAGCCCGCAGCCGCGCGTCGCCCAGGGCATCCCGCTCTGCGCGCAGGATGTCGCACGCGGCGTGATCCTTGGCCAGCGAGGAGGCGAGCATGGTGTCCACGGGGTCCCGGGTACGGCGCACCCCGCGGTCTCCCAGGCTGAAGCCGAAGTCGGCGAGAGTGCGGCGGATACGGTGCCATTGCCCCTGGCTCGCAGCGCCGGGGTCCGGCAGCAGCCGGTCCAGCGCGAATCGTGCGAGCAGTCGCAGCGCCTCGTCCGATGTGGGCGGCCGGCGCGCGAGGTCGGGCAGCCGGGAGACGAGCGGATGCTGCGGCGCCACCGTGGCCAGCATGGCCGCCGCCGCCTCGGCGCCGGCGAAGTCATCGTGGAAGGCGCGTGCCAGCAGGGTGTCGACGGCCTCACCCGCGTCGGAATCGCCGCCGGCGCGCGGACGGGCACGGGCGGCAGGCGGCCGCAGGGCGTCGGGCACGGCTTCGACCTCCTCGACCGCCGACGGCGGCTGCAGCACGTCGACGAGGAACCGCAGCCCGTGCTCTCGGGCGAAGGTCGTGCGCAGCAGCACCGCGAGCCCCTCGGCGTGGGCGACGAGGAACGCCTGTTCCTGCGCCGTCGGCTCGGCGAAGCGGACGAGGTCGCGGTAGGGCGCGAGATTGCCCTCGCGCACGACGGCGGGAACGGGAACCTCGTAGTCCACGTCGCCGAGCAGCGAGGTGTAGTTGTCGTATTGCGCTGCGTCGTCGGGCGAGGGCAGGGTCGCGGTGAGGCCGATGAGCAGCGGGGCGCGGCCGGCCGCGCGCAAGCGGCCGACGAGGGTCGCCACGACCAGGGCCCAGTGGTCCAGAAGGTGATGGCACTCGTCGAGCACGATCGTCTCGACGCCGTGAGCGACGAGCCGGTCGATGAGGGCGAGCGCGTTCGGGTGCAGCGCCGCGGCGAGCACGTCCGGGTCCTCCCGCATGAGCTGTCGTCGCACCGATCGCGACCGGCTCGCGATCCCCCGTCGAAACGCCTTCGGGTTGCGCTCGGCGAGGTCGTCCAGCCACTGCGCTGCGGCCTCCGGCGAGCGCCCGTCGGCCTCGAGCTCGTGCTGCCAGCGCTGGCGCGCGATGCCGGCGAAGGGGTTCCCCGCGTCGAGCACGCTGAGGACCTGGTAGGTCAGGGCCGTGAGCTCCGCGAGGGCGTCGGGGTGCTCCGAAACGGCGGCGGCATCGGGGGCGAGTCCGCTCGCCGCGCGCGCCCACTGCGCCCGGATCGTCGTCGTGGGTGCCAGCACGACGGTGCGTCGCCCGCGACGGACCGCCAGCAGCAGGCCCAGCAGGGTCTTCCCGGACCCCGGCGGCGCGACGATGTGCAACGCCGGGCCCGCCTCGACGTCGACCCGTTCCAGCACGTCGGCCTGATAGTGACGCAGAGAGCCCGCGAACCGCCAGCCCGCCAGTGCGGTCACGGCGGTCGGCTGCGGCATCCGCTCAGTTTATGAGCGACCGCATCGGGCCGTGCCGCGGCAGCGGGCTACGACGCCACGCGATTGACCGAGACCACCTCGATATTGAGGTCGTCGAACATCTCGAGCAGGCCCAACAGCATCGGCTGATCCAGCACGGGGCCCGTCACCCTGGTCGTGCCATCCGCGACCGGTTCGATGCGGTAGCCGTCCAGCGCCGCCACGAGGGGGGAACCGAGCCTGCCGCGGACGACGATCTCGACGGTGCGTGCGAGCATGCCACGACCTCCTCGTCCGCCGGCGCCGTCGCCCGGTATGCGTCATCGTGGGCGACGGATCTCGATCTCTCGTCACCTCTGTGGGATGATTCTGCTGCCCGCACCGCCGGCCGGCAGAAAGCCGCGATCGATGACGATCCCACGAGTCGTACCGCCACACGCAGTCGGACGCCCGGAACTGTGGGCCCGTCTGGATGCCGGGGCGAGCGCACCGCTGACGCTGGTCGTCGCCTCCGCGGGGTCGGGGAAGACCGTGCTGCTGACCCAGTGGGCGTCGTCGATCGTCGACGCCGGGGTGGTGTGGCTGGACATGACGTCGGCCGACGACGACGCCGTGCTGTTCGCCCGCCGGTTGATCGGCGAGCTGGCGCGGGCGGATGCGGCGTTGGCGGAGGTGGATTCGCCGCTCGGCGATGCCGGCGGCGGCCTCGGCGCGGCGCTGCTGGAGGCCCTCGCCGCCGCCTTCACCGAGATCGCGCGCCCGCTCGTGGTGATCTTCGACGATCTGCACCAGGTGAACAACACCGAGCTCGTGACCGATCTGTGGCGCCTCGTCGACATGCTGCCCACGGGCGTGCACTTCGTCTTCTCCTCCCGCGTGGACCTGAAGCTCGGCTGGAGCCGCCACCGCCTCGAGCATGGGCTCGTCGAGCTGCGGCAGGCGGATCTCGCGTTCGACTCCGACACCGCGGCGCGTGTGCTCGAGCAGCTCGGCCGGGTGCCGGTGGACGACACGATGGCCACCGCCGTGGTCGCCCGTACCGAAGGCTGGGCGGCCGGCGTGCAGCTCACCGGGCTCAGCCTGAGGTTCCGCACCCGACCGGAAGAGGTCGTCGACGCGCTGGCACGCAGTGACCGGCTGGCGATCGACTACCTCAGCGAGGAGGTGCTGGAGGCCCTCGAGCCGGCGCGGGCGCGGGCCCTCCTCCAGCTGTCCGTGCTCGAGGAGCTGTCGGCAGGGCTGGTCGAGGCGGTCGCGGGGGTCGACGACGGGGCCGGATTCCTCGCCGCACTGGAGGACGAGTCCCTGTTCGTCGCCCCGGCGCCCGGCACCCCCGGCCGCTACCGCTTCCATCCCCTGTTCCGTGATCTGCTGCGCTATCGGCTCCGGGAGGGCGACGCCGAGGCGGAGGGGCGCCTGCTGGCACGGGCCGCGCAGTGGCAGCTCGACCACGGCGAGCCCGACGCCGCCATCGAGTCGCTGCTGGCCGCCCGGCGGTGGGAGGAGGCGATGCACCACATCGAGGCGCGCGGCCGCGACGTCTACGAGCGCGGCTCCACCGCCGCCGTGGCGCGGTGGCTCTCGCTCGTGCCCGACGGGATCCGCACGCAGCGTCCCGAGGCGAGCGTGCTGTACGGCATCCTCGAGGGGATGTCGGGCCGGGCGGCGCTCGGCGAAGACGTGCTGCGCACTGCGCTCGACTCCCCCGACCTCCCCCCGGGACTGGTGCTGACGATCCGGGCGTTCCTCTCGGCCGGGGTGCAGTTCCGACCGCACCCCGAGGTGTATCTCGACGAGGGGCGGCGGTTCGTCGCCGAGGCCGCCCGCTCCCCCGACGCGGTCATGCCGGATCTGTTGCACCTCACCTCGCTGCCGCTGCTGCAGGCGGTGGCGGCGATCTCGATCGGACGTGCGCTGTTCCTGCAGGGCGACCTCGTCGGCGCCGACCGGTCGCTCGGCGAGGCACTCGATCTTGAGGGCGCGCACTACGGCGCGTACCGCGTGCACGCCCTCGGCAGCCTCGCCCTGTGCCGGGCGTGGTCGGGACGACTGCGATCGGCGACCGCCCTGGCCGACGAAGGGCTCGAACTGGCCAGAGAACTCACCCTGCTGCTGCATCCGTGTGCGGCCGATGCCTACCTCGCGCGGGCGCTCGTGGCCATCCAGCGCGGCGAGCCGGAGGCCGGAGCGGTGGCGCTGCACGAGGGCCACCTGCGCGCGGCGGCCAATCGGCGCGTGCAGCTGATGTGGGTCGCGCATGCGCTGTCGCGCCTGGTCGACCCGCAGAGCGTGGACTCGGTCATCGCCGCACCGTCAGGCGTCGCGCCGCCGCTCGTGGAGGACGCGATCATCGCGCTGACACGTCGGGCGGCGCGGGAGGCGGGGCACCCCACCCGCCCGGCCCGCGGGGTGCGGTGGTCCGGTGGCCTCTTCGAGGACATCGCGGGGCTCCTCACGGAGGGCGACGCGCCCGGCGCGCGTGCCCGCCTCGAGGCGGCCGTCCTCCCCGACGGCGACTCCCCCACGACGACCGTCGAAGTGAGCCTGCTGACGGCCTGGCTCGAAGCGCGCCAGGGGCGGGCGGCGAGTGCCCGGGAGCACCTCGAGCGCGCGATCGACGCCGCCGCCGGCGAAGCGCTGATCCACCCGTTCATCCGGGCGGGTGCTGCGGTGGTCGATCTCATCGAGGCCCTCCCGGGGGTGCCGCGCGGCTTCCGCGCCACCGTGCTCGCAGCGGCCCGCGCCACCCGGCGCGGGGCGCACGACGGACTGCTCGAGCCGCTGACGCCGCGCGAGCTCGACCTGCTGACGTACCTGCCGAGCCGGCTGACCAACGCGGAACTCGCCGCCCTCTGCTTCGTCTCGGTCAACACGGTGAAGACCCACATCGCCCACATCTACCGCAAGCTCGACGCGGCGGGGCGGGATGCCGCGATCGTGCGGGCCCGGGAGCTCGGGCTCCTGGACGCCGCGGATATCGCCCACAGCGGGTGACTCTCGGGCCAGGCGTGCTGCCTACGGTGCGAGCATGACTCCTTTCCCCGACGACGACGACGGCGCGGCGCCGGACGCGGCGTTGCCCGCGGTCGAGGGCGTCCCGGCATCGGCCGGTCGCCGCCCGCGTCGCGCCGTCTCGGCGTTGCTGGAACGCCCCCTGTCGGTGGCGTTCATCGCGACGCTCGGGGTGCTGGGCGGACTCGTCCTCGGCTCGGCGATCGGCTCCATCACCACGATCATCGCCTCCATCGTGCTGGCGCTGTTCGTCGCGCTGGGGCTGGATCCGATCGTGCGCCTGCTCGAGCAGCGCGGGCTCTCCCGCGGGGCGGGGATGACGATCGTGTTCGGCGTCTTCGTGCTGCTGGTCATCGCGGTGTGGGTGTTCGTGCTGCCGTCCGCCCTCGCCCAGGTCGGCCAGTTCGTGCGCGCGCTGCCGCAGGCGGTCGCCGACATGCAGCAGGCCGACTGGTTCATCGCACTTCCCACCGATTTCCAGGCGGCCGCGGCGACGATGATCGACGAGGTGGCCGCCGCCCTCACCGAGCCCGAGACCCTCGCCCTCATCGGCGGCGGCGTGCTCGCCGCCGGGGTGGGGGTCGTCAGCGCCGTGTCGGCGGGCTTCGTCGTGGTCGCGCTGACCCTGTACTTCCTCGCCGCGCTCAGCAGCATGAAGCACGCGCTGTACGCCCTCGCCCCCGCCCGCAACCGCCCCAAGCTCACCGAGCTCACCGAACGCGTCACGGCGTCGGTGGGCAGTTCGCTGCTCGGCGCGGTGACGCTGTCGGCGCTGAACGCCTGCGTCGTGCTGCTGCTGCATCTGATCATCGGGCTGCCCTACCCGGCCCTCATGGCGATGATCGCGTTCGTCATCACGCTCGTGCCGATCTTCGGGTCGGTGGTGTTCCTCGTCATCGGCACCCTCGTCGCACTGCTGTCGGATGCCACCCAGGCGCTCATCTTCGGCATCTGCTACCTCGTCTACGTGCAACTGGAGGCGTACGTCATCACACCCCGCGTGCTCAACCGGGCGATCTCCATCCCCGCGGCGCTCGTGCTCATCGCCGCGATGATCGGCGGCACCCTCATGGGCGTGCTGGGGGTGCTCGTGGCCCTGCCCGTGATGGCATCCATCCTGCTGATCCTCCGGGAGGTCGTCGTACCGGCGCAGAACCTCAAGGCGTGAGCGGGAGCGGAATCACCCGGAGCGGATGACAGCCGGTCCCGTGCTGCTTGTAGGGTCGGCGGCGAGGAGAGGGAGACGCCGATGCCTGCTGATGTGGACACCGCCGCGGCACTGCAGGCGCGGGTGGAGGCCCTCGAGGCGGAGAACGCGCGCCTGGCCGCCACGGCGGCAGGCGCCCCCGCCGACCGCGCCCCCCGGCATCCGGGTCGCCGCTGGCGGCCGATCGTGTCGGCGCTGTGCATCATCGTCGCCACGATCCTCGTGCCCGTCTCGATCGTGGCCGCGTGGGCGCGCGTCGAACTGGTCGACACCGACCGCTTCGTCGCCACGATGGGGCCGATCATCGAGGATCCCGCCGTGCAGGCGGTGCTCATCGACCGCACGACTGCGGCGATCGAGGAGCAGCTGAACCTCGAGCAGGTCACCGACGACCTCTTCGACGGCATCGCGGAGCTCGGACTCCCGCCGCGCGCGGCCACCGCTCTGGAACTGCTGCGCGCCCCGGCCGCACAGGGCGCGCAGAGCCTCATCGACCAGACCGTCACCCGGCTCGTCGAATCCGACGCGTTCGCCGACATCTGGGAGCGGGCGCTGGGCGCGAGCCACCGCGCGATGGTCGCCGTGGCCGAGGGCAGCCGCGACGGCGCCGTGAGCATCGACGACACCGGCGTGATCGGCATCGAACTCGGGCCCATCATCGCGGAGGTCAAGACGCGCCTGGTCGATCGGGGGGTGGGGCTGGCTGCGGGGATCCCCGAGGTGAACCGGACGATCGTGGTCGGGCAGGTGGACCAGGTGGCGACGCTGCGGGTCGCCTACCCCGCGGCGGTGGCGGCGGGCGTGTGGCTGCCGATCGTCACCCTTGCGCTGTTCGTCGCCGGCATCCTCATCGCGAGGCGGCGGACGACCGCGCTGCTGGGGGTCGGGGTGGGTCTGATCGTGGGGAGCGCGACGCTCGCGACGCTGATCGCGGTGGGCCCGCTCGTGCTCGGCGTCGTCGCGGCCGATCTGCAGCTGCCGGGCACCGCGATGACGGCCATCTACACGCAGGTGGTCGAGAACATGCGCCAGACCGCCGTGGTCGGCATGGTGCTGGGGATCGTCCTCGCGGTGCTCGCGTGGTCGCAGAGCCGATGGCGGTCAGCGGTGGCGTTGCGACGCGGGTGCCGGTCGGCCAATGACGCGATACGCTCCTCGCTCACGTCCCGCGGGTTCGACACCGGTGGTTTCGGACGATGGATGCAGCGCTACCGCGTGCTCGTGCGCGCGGTCATCTGCGCACTGGGGATCGTGTGGCTGTGGCTCCTGCGCCCGCTCGGGGTCGGCGAGATCGCCGGGGTGCTCGCGGTGGGACTCGTGGCGTGGTGGATCTGCGAGCTGCTGCGCACGCCGCCGGTGGTGGCGGATGCCGCCCCCGACGGCGATGCCGCGGAATCATCCGCCGAGGGTGAGGCCGAGGTCTTCGTCGCTTCATAGCGTCGGAGCCGTCAGAGACCTGACGGTGCGACACCCAGGGAGACGAGGACGACATGACCGCGACAGCCGCCAGCAGGGGCGAGGCCAGAGGCACGACCACCACCGGCTGGACGGGGTGGGCCATCTTCGCCGCGACCATGCTCATCCTCGCCGGAATCTTCGACCTGGCCTACGGCCTCGTCGCCGTCATCGGCCCGAACAGCGCCTACTTCGTCGCCGCCACCGGCGACCTGTTCCTGTTCGACGTGGCCGGGTGGGGGTGGTGGCACCTGATCTCCGGGGCGAGCCTGCTCGTCGTGGGATTCTCGCTCCTCGCCGGCGCGACGTGGGCGCGGGTCGTGGCGATCATTCTGGTCGGCCTCAACGCGCTCGGCCAGCTGACCCTGCTGCCGGTGCAGCCGTGGTGGTCGCTCATCATCCTGGCCGTCGACATCCTCGTCATCTACGCGCTCACCGTGCACGGCCGGGAGCTCTCGCACGAGCGCTGAGCCGACGATCAGAGTGCATCGCGGGAGCGCGCGTGACCCACGCGGGCTCCCGCGGTTTGCGCGCCGAGAAGCGGGGGAACGGTGAAGCCCTACCCGTTCCCCCGCTTTCCCGGGGCTCAGCCGAGGAGCTTCGCCTTCCCCGCAGCGAACTCCTCGTCCGACAGCACGCCCTGGTCGTGCAGAGCCGCCAGCTGCGTCAGCTGACCCATCAGATCGCCACCCCCGGAAGCCGGCGCGGGCGTCGGCTGCGTGGCGGGGGCGGCGTTGGCGACGGCCTGGGCGGCCGCGGCATCCATCGCCTGCTGCTGTTGCTGCGCCTGCCATGCCTGCGCCTCGGCCGCCTCCTGCTCGTTGCGCTGCCGACGCGATGCGATGCCGCCGGAGACCGCGGTGGCGGTTCCTGCGACGACCGCGGTGCGCGCCGCCAGACCGATGAGTCCCGGCCGTCCTCGTCTACCCAGCATGATCGCTCCCCTCTAGCCCACGTGCTCTGACAGATACGCGTTCACCAGCGGCGCCGGGACGCCGTACCGGCCGGCGACGAATCCGCCCGCGTCGTACAGCGCCGCAGCGAAGGCCTTCGCCCACAGCAGCTCGATCACGAGGATCGCCGCGGACGCTCCGGGCGGGACGCTGGCGGCGAGTGTTTCGATGTCCTCCTCGCCGGCGAGCCCCGGGAGGGCCAGCGCGCTGCCGGTGGTCGCGTCGTCGTCGGTGTCTTCGATCTCCAGCACCGTCAGCTCCCCCGACAGCGAGCGCGACGCGAAGACCAGATCGAGCAGATTCACCGTCCCCGACTCCACCAGATCATCGATGGCCTCCAGCACGCCGGGGCCGGGCCTGTCGCCCTCGAAGCCGATCGCGTAGAACTCGACCGGCCCGTAGCGGAACGTGGTCATGCATGCCTCCCGAAGTGTCGCAGTCCGCACGCGGTCGCGGTGTGGGGCGCCACGCGGTGATGCTCCGAGGGTCGCGGCGCGCGGCGCGCCCGACGTCATCCGAGGCGGGTGATTTGCCCGTGTCGGCCGAGGTGCGGCATCCGGAGCCGGGATCATTCGGTGTCCGAGTGCTGAGCGGCGGCGGCGGGCGGACGGAGGAAACGCTGGACGCGGCCGGGCGCGCTCCGTAGCTTCGGAGAGGGAAGCACCCGAGCGAAGGGGGACCTGTGGGCGACGACGAGGACCACGGCATCCGGAAGGCATCGGAGCCTCACACCGGTGGCCCGCCCGAGCCGTCCCACCTAGTGACCGAGGAGGGCGTGTACGGCGTCATCCTCGTGTCGGGCATGATCGTCGTCGCCGGCACGCAGTCGTTCGGAGCCTGGGAGGTGTTCGCGACCGTCGTGACCACCGTGCTGGTGTTCTGGGCCGCGCACATCTACGCCGGCACCGTCGCCCATCACGGCACCCATAACGGTCAGGCGGTGGGCCTGCGAACCGCGATGCACCTCGCGCTCGTGCGCTCGTCAGGGCTGCTGTTGGGCGCCCTGCTGCCGGCGTTGGTGCTGCTGCTGGGCGTCACCCGCGTCGTCCCCGATCTCGCAGCGATGTGGGCGGCACTGTGGGTGGGCGTCGCGGTGCTGGCCGTGATCGGGTTCGTGTCCTTCCGCAGCCGCGGCTCCAGCGTGGCCAGGAGCCTGGTCGGCTCGTTCATCACCGCCGCCTTCGGCCTCGCGATGATCGTGCTGAAGAGCTCCCTGCACTGACGCGCGCCGCCGCGCCCCACCCCGCACGCCGTGAGACGAATCCGGGGCGCCGAGACCGTGGGTGATACCCACCGTCTCGTCCACCGGCATTCGTCTCACGGATGGCGGGAGGGTGTCCCGCGCTGAAATGTGCCCCCGACAGGAGTCGAACCTGCGACCTACGGTACCGGAAACCGGCGCTCTATCCACTGAGCTACGGAGGCGTACCGATCGAGACTATCACCGCCGAAGGGCCCCTCCGAGCCGCGGGCACCGGCACCACGCAGATCGCCCCGGAGCCGAAGCTCCGGGGCGATCATTGCGTGTGTCGGTTTCCGTATCCGGTCACCTCTCGGTTTCCACGTTTCCGTTTTCTTCTCGCTACCCAGAAACTACTCCGATCCCCCGCGGGATCAAGGTTTCGCGGCCAACTCGCCTCACCCTCTCGTGGAAGGTGAAGGATGCGGCATCCGCTGCCTACTCGGTGCTGACGAGCTTGAGCCCGACGATGCAGCCCACGAGCCCCAGGATGAGCAGGAACTTCACGATCGAGAAGTCCTCGTCACCGGTGACCATCGCGTAGACGACGGTGAGGGATGCCCCGATGCCGACCCACACGGCATAGGCGGTGCCGGTGGAGATGTCGCGCATCGCCCAGGCGAGCCCGCCCATGCTCATCACCAGCGCGACCCCGAACACGACCGACGGCCAGAGCTTCGTGAAGCCCGCCGATTTGCCGAGTGCGGTCGCCCAGACGGCCTCCAGCACTCCCGACACGATGAGAACGATCCACGCCATGACACAGCCCTCCACGGCCAGTCTTGTCGCTCACCGGGTACTGAACCCTCGTCCGGGGATCCGGTCGGGATCCGTCGTCGATGCTAGCGCGACCCGCTGGGCACCGCCTGGGCAGCGCGGCGCGCCGCGTCAGGGCGAGACGAAGAAGATCGCGTCGAGCAGGCCCGGGTTGTGGGCGTGCACCAGCACCGCGAACACGACCGCGTCGAACAGCAGGTGCACCGTGACGACGTAGGCGAGCGAACGCGTCCGCAGGAAGATGTACCCCTGCAGCAGGGCGAACGGAACGGTCAGGGCGGGCCCCCAGGCGCGGTAGCCGAGCTCCCACAGGAACGACACGAACACGATCGCCTGCAGCAGGTTGGCCGACACATCGGCGAAGTGTCGGCGCAGCAGTGCGAACACGGTGCAGATGAAGAACAGCTCGTCCCAGATTCCGACGGCCCCGACTCCGACGAACAGCCGCGCGATGAGGTCGGGGGTGTCCACGACCGGCCAGTTCATGTAGACGCCGGAGGTGATGAAGTAGAAGGGCAGGATCAGCCAGCCGAGCACGAGCACGAGCACGAGCCACACCCACTGGAACGTGGTCCAGCGCCCGCCCCCACGCCATGGGAACGAGATGGCCCGGTCCCGGTAGACCCACCGCGACACGACGTACGGCACGAGCACGGCGCCGCCGAGCGCGAGGGTGAAGCGCACCATCGCGGCGTTGTCGAGCTCGGCCTTCAGATCGATGAGGCTGACGATGATCAGACCGGCCGCGATGAGCGACAGGTCGCGCAGGAGCGAGGGCGGCCGCACCCCGGATGCCGCGAGCGCGACCGGCGTGGCACGTGTGCGCTCCACGACCGCCGCCACGACGAGCCCCGCCACCAGGAGCGCCCAGCCGAGCCACGGCAGCAGCAGGACGTAGAACGCCGGCGCGGCCAGGCACACCAGCAGTGCCGGCGCCGTGGCGAGGGAGACGTACGGCCGCGCCGGGGCGACCGCCGTCTTCACGAGCGGTCCTTGCGGCGGTAGACGAGGTCGCGGATGTCGCGGCCCTTCGCGGTGCCCTTGCGTTCGAAGGCGGTGACGACGCGCCCGTCGAACCTCGGCGCCCACTCCCCCTCGAAAGCCGGCTCGAAGTCGGCGGCATCCGCCATGACGTCGCGCATCTGCAGCGCGTAGTCCTCCCAGTCGGTCGCGAGCCGCAGCACGCCGCCGTCACGCAGCGCCCGCGCGGCGAGCGCAGGGAACGGCGGGGCGACCAGGCGCCGCTTGGTGTGCTTCTTCTTGTGCCAGGGGTCGGGGAAGAACACCCACAGTTCGTCGACCGACGCCTCCGGCAGCAGGTGCTCGAGCACCTCGGGGGCGTTGGCCTCGACCACGCGGAGGTTGCGCGCACCGACGCGGTCGGCGTCGAGCATGGTGCGCGCGAGCCCCGCCTTGAACACCTCGACCGCGATGAAATCGGCGTCGGGCCGGGCGGATGCCGCGTGCACGATGGCGTGCCCCTGCCCCGAGCCGATCTCGACGATCAGGGGGGCCTCGCGCCCGAACACGCCCGCCGGGTCGATCTCCGACCCCGCGCGCACGCTGGTGGTGGCGCCGTCGCGCGGCACCGGCAGCGCGTAGTGCGCGGCCAGTTCGCTCCAGGCGCGCTCCTGCGCTTCGGACATGCGGCCGCTGCGGCGCACGAAGGAGACCGTGCGCTTGCGGAACACGGGGGCGTCGGAGGCGTTCGGGTCCGCGTCGGGCTCAGGATCCGGCATGCCCCCAGGCTACCGGGGCCGTCCCGTGCGCCCGCACGCGGCCGGGGTCACCCCTCCTGTGTCACGAAGTCGATCAGCTGCTCCACGCGGCCCAGCAGCGCCGGGTCGAGGTCGCGGAAGGTGTGGACGC
This sequence comes from Microbacterium sp. NPDC058021, assembly GCF_042885955.1. NCBI lineage: Bacteria > Bacillati > Actinomycetota > Actinomycetes > Micrococcales > Microbacteriaceae > Microbacterium > Microbacterium sp. NPDC058021. The sequence continues at coordinate 111,958 of NZ_JBHVRF010000006.1, read as the reverse complement.
TCCCGAGGATCCGCTGCCACGCCCGCGCGATGTCGGCCTGCTCCTCGGCCGGCCAGCCCAGCGCCCGGCAGACGCCCGTCTTCCAGTCGGTGCCGCGCGGCACCGTCGGCCAGGCGGGGATGCCGACCGCGCGCGGGGTCACGCACTCCCACACATCGACGTGGGGGTGCCCGACCACCAGCACGTGCGCGCCGTGCGGGCCGCGGGCGACGGCATCCGCGATGCGCTGCTCCTTCGACCCCGGCACGAGGTGGTCCACCAGCACGCCGTAGCGGCGCTGCGGCCCCGGCGGCTCGTCGCGGAGGGTCTGCTCGAGCAGGTCGACGCCCTCGAGGTACTCCACGACGACACCTTCCACCCGCAGGTCCGCGCCCCACACCTTCTCGACGAGCTCGGCGTCGTGGCGGCCCTCCACGAGGATGCGGCTGGCCCGGGCGACCCGCGCGCGCTCCTCGGGGGCGGCGAACGATCCGGATGCCGTGCGCGTGCGCGGCTTCGGGGCGGCGCTGGGTGCGACCAGGCGCACCGCGCCTCCGTCGATGAGGAAGCCGCCGCCGAGCGGGAACTGCCGGCGCCGGCCGACGCGGTCCTCCAGCTCCACGAGCCCCGACTGGATGCCGGTGACCGCACCGCAGAACCCGTCGCCTGCCACCTCCACCACGAGGTCGCGCGCAGCGGCCACCTCGGGGATCGGGCGGCGCCCGGCGGTGCGCCATCCTGCGGCGAGCACGTCGCCGCCGTATCGATCGTCCATGAGTCCTCCGGGGGTCAGAGCGTACCCGCCGCCGCCGACGCCCCCTCCCCGACCCGCCGCGCGCGAGCGGGTGCCGTCTCATCGGGACCTCACAGGCGGTGAACTATCGCCGGTTCGCGGCCTCTGAATAGACTCGGGACGAGGTGCCCGAAGGGCCCTCGGAAGGGGACACGATGCGCAGGCGCTGGGCCTTGGTGCTCACGACCGTTCTGGCGGTACTCATGTCGGCGGGTGCGGTGACGGCGTCGGCGACCGACCCGGTGCAGCTCGGGTCGTCGCACGTGCTCGACCAGGCCGGTGTGCTCAGCGCCGGCGAGGTCTCCGGCGCCGAAGATCGCCTCGACGGCCTTTTCGAGGCGACGGGGGTCGACCTGTTCGTCGTGCTGGTGGACGAGTTCACCGACCCCGCCAACAGCCAGGAGTGGGCGGACGCCACAGCCCTCGGCAACGGCCTGGGACAGAAGCAGTATCTGCTCGCCATCGCCACCGAGGGGCGGCAGTACTACATCTCCGCCGACGACGGCGGGCCGGTCAGCGAGGCCGACCTCGCCGCAACCGAGGAAGCCATCCTGCCGTTGCTGCGCGACGACGACTACAGCGGCGCGATCCAGCTGGCCGCCGACCGGTTCCAGGAGGACCTCACCAGTTCGGGTGGCGGGGGCGCGTGGCTGTGGATCGTGCTCGGCATCGCCGTGGTGGGCGTGGTCGTCTTCGTCGTCGTGCGCTCCCGCCGTCGGGGCGCTTCCGGCGGCCCGCAGGCGGCGCCCGTGGAGCAGATCTCCACCGAGGAGCTCGCCCGTCGTGCGTCGTCGGCACTCGTCGCCGCGGACGACGCGGTGCGCACGAGCGAGCAGGAGCTCGGTTTCGCGCGGGCGCAGTTCGGCGATGCGGCGACCGTCGAGTTCGCGCAGGCGCTGACGGCGGCCAAGGACAACCTCAACAAGGCGTTCACCCTCAAGCAGCAGCTCGACGATGCCGAACCCGACACCGAGCAGCAGACCCGCGAGTGGAACGCCGAGATCCTGCGACTGTGCGAGGAGGCGGACGCCGACCTCGACGAGAAGGCCGCCGACTTCGACGAGCTGCGCAAGCTCGAGCAGAACGCCCCCGAGGCGCTCGCCCGTGTGCAGGAGCAGCGCACGGCCGTCGCCGGCGCCCTCGACGCCGCCGCCGCGACGCTGCAGACGATGCGCGGCACATACGCGCCCGAAGCACTCGCCACGATCGCCGACAACCCCGAGCAGGCCCGAGAACGACTCGCCTTCGCCGATGAGCAGCTCGCGCACGCCGCAGAATCGGTGGCCTCGGGCGACGGCGGGGCCGCGGCCGTCAGCATCCGCGCCGCCGAAGAGGCCGTCGGACAGGCGCAGCTGCTGGAGGATGCCATCGGCCGCCTCGCCGCCGACCTCTCCCAGGGCGAGAAGGATGCCGCGGCGCTCATCGCCGACCTCGAGCAGGACATCGCCGCCGCGGGGGCCCTCCCCGACCCCGACGGTCAGATCGCCGCCGCCGTCGCCGCGACGCGGCAGCAGGTCGACACGGCCCGCACGAACCTCGTCTCCACCGCGAAGCGGCCGTTGGTGACCCTGCAGGCACTGGAGGCGGCCAACTCCCGCATCGACGGCGTGGTCGCCTCGGTGCGCGACAGTCAGGCCCGCGCCCAGCGCGCGCGTCAGATGCTCGGCCAGCAGCTCACGCAGGCGCAGGCGCAGGTCTCCGCCGCGGAGGACTACATCACCGCCCGCCGCGGCGCCGTCGGCGCGCAGGCCCGCACCCGGCTCGCCGAAGCAGGCGCCGCCCTCGTGCAGGCGCGCCAGCTCGAGCAGACCGCGCCGGAGCAGGCGCTCCCCCTGGCCCAGCGCGCGAACCAGCTCGCCGCGCAGGCGATCCAGTACGCGCAGACCGACGTCGGCGGCTTCGGCGGCGGCGGTTACGGCGGCGGCGGGGGTGGCGGCGACAACGGGATGCTCGGCGCCGTACTCGGCGGTATCGTGATCAACTCCCTGCTCGGCGGCGGAGGCGGCGGCCGCAGCCGCGGCGGCCCCCCGATGGGCGGCTTCGGCGGCGGCATGTTCGGCGGTGGTGGTGGCGGCAGCAGTCGCGGCCGCAGCGGCGGCGGCAGCTTCCGCTCCGGCAGCTTCGGCGGCGGCGGCACCCGCGGCCGCCGCGGAGGGGGGCGCTTCTGATCCTCCGGGCCCGCCGCGACGCGGCATCCAAGACCACCCGACGTCAACTCGACAGGAAGGCACCACCCATGGCAAAGCAGTCCATCTTCGGTCGCATCTCGACCCTCATGAAGGCGAACATCAACGCGCTCCTCGATTCCGCCGAGGACCCGCAGAAGATGCTCGACCAGCTCGTGCGCGACTACACCAACTCCATCGCCGAGGCCGAGTCGGCCATCGCCGAGACGATCGGCAACCTGCGTCTGCTGGAGCGCGACCACCAGGAGGACGTGCAGGCGGCCACCGAGTGGGGCAACAAGGCCCTCGCCGCCAGCCGCAAGGCCGACGAGCTGCGCGCGGCGGGCAACCTCGCCGACGCCGACAAGTTCGACAACCTCGCCAAGATCGCGCTGCAGCGCCAGATCAGCGAGGAGAACGAGGCGCGGGCCATCGCGCCGACCATCGCGACGCAGTCCGAGGTCGTCGAGAAGCTCAAGGACGGCCTCAACGGCATGAAGGGCAAGCTCGAGCAGCTGAAGTCCAAGAGGTCCGAGCTGCTGGCCCGCGCGAAGACCGCCGAGGCCCAGAACAAGGTGCACGACGCCGTGCGGTCGATCGACGTGCTCGACCCCACGAGCGAGCTGGGCCGGTTCGAGGACAAGGTGCGTCGCCAGGAGGCCCTGGCCGCCGGCAAGCAGGAGCTTGCGGCGTCGTCGCTCGACGCGCAGTTCAACCAGCTCGAGGACGTCGGTGAGCTCACCGAGGTCGAGGCACGCCTGGCCGCGCTGAAGTCCGGCGCTCCCGCGAAGGCGATCGACTCCGGGATCTGATCCCGCACACCGAACGGGCGCCGCTCCTCCGGGGGCGGCGCCCGTTCGCGTTGCCGGGCGGGGACCGGCCGATCCCGGCGGTGGCACGCGGCGGCGTCTTCCCCGGCGAAGGGCGCGACAGGCCAAGATGGAGGCATGACCCGGTTCATCGTCGTGCCGCAATGGCAGGGCTCGCCCTCGTCGCGCGCCATGCTCCTCGTCGACGGGGCCGAGGCGATCGCCGGCGACCTGCCGCGCGCCTCGTGCACGCGCGTCGAGGTGCCCCTGGAGGCCGGTGAGGCACTCGGCACCCGCGTGCAGCGGCTGAGCGCGCTCACCCGCATCCAGTCCCTCGTCGCCGAGACCCTCGCCCCGATCACCGAGCACGCCGTCGTCGTGGGCGGCGACTGCGCCGTCGCGGTGCCGGCGATCGCCCACGCCGCCGCACGCATCCCGAACCTCGCGGTCCTCTGGTGCGACGCGCACGGCGACCTGCACGACCCGGACTCCTCCCCCTCCGGCGCCTACGCGGGCATGGCCCTGCGCGCGGTGCTCGGCGAGGTCGACCCGCTCGCGCCGACGGCCGCCGTCGCGCCCGAGCGCGTCGTGCTCGCGGGGGCACGGGACCTGGATGCCGCCGAGGAGGCGTTCCTCCAGGGCTCCGCCCTCACCTTTCTGCCGGCCTCCGCGTTCGACGACGCCGAGGCACTCGCCGACGCGGTCGCCGCGACCGGGGCCGAGGCCGTCTACGTGCACGTGGACCTCGACGTGCTCGATCCGGCAGCGATCACGGGGGTGGGCTCGCCCGTCCCGTTCGGGGTCGAGACGCCCGCGCTCGTTGGGGCCCTCGGACGGCTGCGGGAACGGATGCCGCTCGTGGGCGCATCACTGTCGGGGTTCGCGCCGTCGACGCCCCACGCGGCCGTCGGCGATCTCGGTGCGATCCTGCGGATCATCGGGGCGCTCGCGTGAGCCCGATCCCCACCCCGCCCGCCGACTGGCGCGAAACGGCCGACCGGGTGGTGACGCGCGCACAGCGGTGGGACCGCTGGATTCCGGCATTTCTCCTGGACTCCCCCATCAGCCGTCTCGGCTACCTCTGGGGCACGGCGGTCGGGTGGATCTGGGGCGGGCTCTGGTCGACGGGACGTGTGGAGCGTCGCGGCGGGCTGTGGATCTTCCGCGGCATGCCGTCCTGGACCTACGGCCGCGGTGGCGTGTGCGTCGGCGGCTGCTTCCTCACCGGTTCCGGGCGCGTCCCGGCGAGTCTCATCGCCCACGAAGCGGTGCACAAGCGCCAGTGGCAGCGCTACGGCGCGCTCATGCCGGTGCTCTACCTGCTGGCCGGGCGCAATGCGCTCACCAACCGGTTCGAGATCGAGGCGGGCCTGGAGGACGGCCGCTACGTGGCCCGCGGGGCGTGAATCAGCGGGCGGTCGCCAGGCCGAAGCGCTCGGGGGTGCGGATGCCGTCGGCGGGCATGCCGAGGCGACCCGTGAGGTGGTCGACGATGTCGGCCGTGCCGAGGTAGCCGCCGAGCAGGAACACCCGCGTCGCGTGGTCGTCGGTGCAGAGCATCTCGTCCGCCCAGGCGGTCACGGCGCGCGTCAGCGCGGCGCCGGGTGCGCAGCCGCGGCCGGTGCCGGGCGCGCCGGAGCGGCGCGAGCGGTCGAGCCACGTGACGATCATGCGCGGGGGCACCGCGAGGTCGGTCGGCCACGTGTCGTCGGGCACCTCGATGAAGACGCGTCCGGTCGAGCACAGCGGCAGCGTGGCGATGAGGGCCTCGAGATCGGCGAGGGAGTGCTCGTCGGCGGTGATGAGGTGCTGCACGCGCGTGTGCCGGGTCGCCCGGCAGGCGGCGGCGTTGTGGTCGACGGAAGTCATGGCATCCTCACGATAGCACTTCTGAGGGTTGCCTAACCTGAGTGGATCAGTCGCCGCGGACGAGCACCGCACCGAGCTCGGCGATCTCGTCGTCGGCGAGCCCATGGGCGCGCAGGAACTCCACCGGTGCGCCGTAGCGCGCCCGCAGTCCGTCCAGCAGCGTGCGCATGGCGGCGGCGGGCGATTTGGTCGCCAGCTCCTCCAGATAGCGGGCCTCGGGATGCTGCGCGCGCAGGTATGCCAGCACCTGGGCGTTGCGCCGCGCCGGCAGCAGCGCCTCGGTGCGCGCGTAGTCGGCGATGACCGCGTCCTCCTCCACCCCCGCGGCGGCGAGGGTGAGCGCGACGGTCACACCGGTGCGGTCCTTGCCCACGGTGCAGTGCACGAGCACGGGCTGGTCGGCCAGCACGCCGCGCACGACCTCGACCACCCGGTCGGCTGCTTCGTCGAGCATCGAGCGGTAGAAGTCGTCCAGGCCCACGTCGCGCTCGAAGAAGGAGGTCGCCGAGCCGAGGAACAGCGGCACCCGCAGGGTCTCGAGGCCGAGCCCTTCCACGAGCGAGGGCTCGAGGGCGATCTCGTCGTCCGCGCGCAGGTCGATCACGCGCCGGAGCCCCAGTTCGCGCAGCGTCGCGCGGCCGGCGTCGTCGAGCCGGGCGAGGTTGCCCGAACGGAACAGCACCCCCGACCGGGTGACCCCCGACCCGGCGGGCAGCCCGCCGACGTCGCGGAAGTTCAGCGCACCCGAGACGCTCCAGGCGGCATCCGTCATGCCTGCTCCCCCTCGCGCGGCGGCACGGGGTAGCGTCCGGCGATCGCGATCCGGTTGAACGCGTTGATCGCCACCAGGATCCAGCTGAGCGCGACGTACTCCTTCTCCGAGAGGATGCCGCCGACGCGGTCGTACACCTCATCGGGCACGCCCGCCTCGTGGATGAACACGTGCGCCTCGGTGAGTTCGAGCGCGGCGCGCTCACGCTCGGTGAACACCCCGGAATCGCGCCAGACCGCCACCTGCGCGATGACGTCGGCCGTGACCCCTGCGGCCTCCGCGCGGTCGACGTGCACGCGCACGCAGAACGAGCAGCCGTTGAGCTGCGAGGCGTGGATCTGCACGAGCTCGCGCAGGCGCACGTCGAGCCCGGCGTCGTCGGCCACCGTCCCCACCGTCTTGGAGAAGGCGTCCAGTGCGCGATAGGCCTCGCGCGCGGACCGGGAGAGGTGAACACGGGCTGCCTCGGTCATGTTTCGACCCTATGCCCGCCCCGCCGCCGGAAGCGGGCAGAATGTGCGGGTGAGCGATCCCGACGATGAGTTCTCGTTCCTTCCCGCGCAGGCCGCCGAGCTCGGCGTGCCCGCGGTGCCGCAGGTGCAGCGGCTGCAGCTGACCCTCGACGACGGCCGCACGCTGAGCGCACTGCGCTACGGTGCCCCCGCCGGGCCCGAAGTGACCCTGCTGCACGGCGCGGGCCTGAACGCCCACACCTGGGATGCCACGGTGCTGGCGCTCGGCGTCCCGGCCCTCGCGCTCGACCTCCCCGGCCACGGCGACTCGGCGTGGCGTGACGACGCCGATTACTCCCCCCGCAGCCTCACACCCGACGTCATCCGCGCGATGCGCGAGTGGACCGACCGTCCGCAGGTGCTCGTGGGCCAGTCACTGGGAGGCGTGACGGCGGCGGCCGTCGCGGCGGCGGCGCCCGAGCTCGTGCGCGCCCTCGTCATCGTCGACATCACCCCCGGCGTGGAACCCGCTGCCGGCCCGTCCCAGCTGCGTGAGTTCTTCGCGGGCCCCACCGACTGGGCCTCCCGCGACGAGCTCGTCGACCGCGCGCTGGCATTCGGGTTCGGCGGCGGCAGCCGCGAGGCCACCGCCCGCGGCGTCGCCCTCAACTCCCGCATCCGCCCCGATGGCCGCGTGGAATGGAAGCACCACTACGCCCACCTCGCCGCCGCACGCGCCGCCGACCCCGACGCCGCGGCCGCCGCGCGCGCGGGGCGCGCCACCGCCGACATCGGTCGCGATGTGCTCATGGCGGCGAGCTGGGGCGACTTCGAGGCGGCATCGGTCCCCCTCACGCTGGTGCGTGGCGCACGGGGGTATGTGACCGAGGCGGATGCCGCGGAGTTCGCCCGCCGGCTCCCCGACGCCACCGTGGTGACGCTTCCCGCGGGACACAACGTGCAGGAGGAACTGCCCCGCGAGCTGGGGCTGCTCGTCGCTGATGCGGCGTCGCGTCGTGGCCCCGCTCGCGCCGAAGGCCCCCCGGATACCCGACCAGGGCCGCGCGGAGCCTAGGCTGTTACGCGCACAAGAGTACGCAGGAGGCCTCGGACAGCGATGATGCCTCCCGCCCTTGCGAAAGGACCCCTTCACATGCTCCGCCGCACCTCCCTGGCTGCCGCGGCCCTGCTGGCCACCGGCGCGCTGCTGCTGACCGCCTGCAGCGCCGAGCAGACCCCCGCTCCCACCACCAGCGCCGTCGCCGACCCCGATGCGTCCGTCGCGCTGCGTCTGGTCTCGGAGCCCGGCAACCTCGACATCCGCGAGACCGCCGGTGCGGCGCTGGATCAGCTGCTGATCGACAACGTCTACCAGGGCCTGGTCTCGCGCACGGCCGAGCAGGACATCGTCCCCGCTCTCGCGAGCGACTACGAGGTCTCCCCCGACGGCCTCACCTACACCTTCACCGTGCGCGAGGGCGTCGTGTTCCACGACGGCCAGCCGCTCACGCCGCAGGACGTCGTCTGGTCGCTCACCCAGGTGCGCGACACCGCGTCGTATCGTGACTCGGCGCGCCTGGCCGCAGTGACCGGCATCGCCGCGAACGGGCAGGACGTCGTGCTGACCCTCGCCGCGCCCGACTCCAGCCTGCTGTGGAACCTCACCGGTCGCGCCGGCCTCGTCCTCAAGGAGGGCGACACCACCGACCGCAAGACCGCGGCCAACGGCACCGGCCCCTTCACCCTCGCGAGCTGGAAGCAGGGGGACAGCGTGACCCTCGCGCGGTTCGCGGACTACTGGGGCGACCCGGCGGGCGCGGCGGAGGTCGTCTTCGCCTACATCCCCGAGACGCAGGCGGCGCTCAACGCCGCGCTGGCGGGCGAAGTCGACGTCGTCACCGGCTTCGATGCGAACCTGACCGAGCAGATCGAGGCGAACGGGGACTTCACCGTCGAGGTCGGCGCCTCCACCGACAAGGGCACCCTGGCGATGAACGCCGACGAGGGCCCCCTCGCCGATGTGAAGGTGCGCCAGGCCATCCGCCAGGCGATCGACCACGACGCCATCGTCGAGGCCCTCGGCGCCGGCCAGACCCAGTACGGCCCCATCCCGGAGCTCGACCCCGGCTACGAGGACCTCGCAGAACTCGTCCCCCACGACCCCGATGCGGCACGCGAACTGCTGGCCGAAGCGGGCTACGACGACGACCTCGAGCTCAGCCTCACGCTGCCGTCGTTCTACGGCACCACGGTGTCGCAGATCCTGGTGTCGAACCTGCACGACGTCGGCATCACGCTTCAGGTCAACGCGGTCGAGTTCTCGTCGTGGCTCAACGACGTCTACATGAACGGCGACTACGAGCTGAGCTTCGTGCTGCACACCGAGGCGCGCGACTTCGAGAACTGGGCGAACCCCGACTACTACTTCGGCTACGACAACGCCGAGGTGCAGGAGCTGTTCGCGCAGTCCCTCGCCGCAACCGACGAGGCCGAAGCCGCCGACCTGCTCGCGGAGGCGGCCCGCATCGTCTCCGAGGACCACGCGGCGGACTGGCTCTACAACGGCGCGTCGGTCGTCGCGGTCGGCGCTAACATCACCGGTATGCCCACGGTGAACGTCAACGAGCGCCTCAACCTCGTCGAGCTGACCAAGAGCGAGGGGTGATCCGCTACGCGCTGACGCGGCTGGTCCTGCTGCTGCTGGGCCTCGTCGTCGCCAGCGCGTTGATCTTCGTCACCCTCCGGGTGCTCCCCGGCGACGTGGCGCAGATGGTCGCGGGCGTGGGAAGCACGCCCGAGCAGGTCGAGGCCATCCGGGCGCGCCTGGGCCTGGACAGGCCCGTGCCGCTGCAGTACCTCGACTGGATCGCCGGCATCTTCCGCGGCGACCTCGGCACGTCGCTGCTCACCGGCAGCGCCGTGACGACCGAACTCGCCGAGAAGGCACAGGTGACGGTGCCGCTGGGCATCATGTCGCTCGTGATCGCGCTGGCGTTCAGCGTGCCGCTGGGCGTGGTCTCCGCCCTGCGGCGCGGCCGTGCCGACGGCACGATGATCACCGTCGGCGCACAGACGCTCGCCGCCGTGCCGGTCGTGTGGGCGGGCATGATGCTCGTCGTCGTCTTCGCCGTGTGGCTCGGATGGCTGCCGGCCCAGGGGTTCCCGCGTTCGGGCTGGGACGACCCGTCCACGGCGCTGCGGTCCCTCCTGCTGCCGGCGATCACGATCGGCATCGTCGAGGGCGCCATGCTGCTGCGCTTCGTGCGGTCGGCCACGCTCCAGGCGGTGGGGCAGGATTACGTGCGCAGCGCCGCCGCGAAGGGCCTCACCCGCACGCAGGCGATGCTGCGCCACGGACTGCCCAACGTCGGGCTCTCGGTGATCACGGTGCTGGGCCTCCAGGTCGCCGGCATCATCGTCGGCGCCGTCGTCATCGAGCAGCTCTTCTCCCTCCCCGGCATTGGGCGGATGCTCGTGGCCGACGTGGGCGCACGCGACCTGCCGATGGTGCAGGGCGAACTTCTCGTGCTGACCGGCTTCGTGCTCGTCGTCGGATTCGCCGTCGACCTCTTCCACCGGGTCATCGACCCCCGGCAGCGGGAGGCGGGATGAACGCGCGCACGGCACGACGGGCACCCGGTGGCCGGTGGGGCTGGCTCCACCGCCTGACGCAGCTGACGACGGGCAGGGTGGGACTGACCATCTTCGCCGCCGTGGGGCTCACCGCCCTCGTCGCGGCATTGTGGACGCCGTTCGACCCGCAGCAGGTCGACATCGCCAACCGGTGGGCCCCACCCGGCTGGCCGCACCTGCTCGGCACCGACGCCACCGGCCGCGACATCCTGAGCCTCATCATGGCCGGCGCCGTCACGACGGTGTGGGTGGCCCTGGGCGCCGGGCTCGTCGCGACGCTCATCGGCATCGTGCTCGCCTCTCTCGGCGCACTGACGGCGCGGTGGCTGCGCGAGACGGTCGCCGTGCTCGTCGACATCCTCATCGCCTTCCCCGTGCTGCTCATCGCGATGATGGTCTCGGCCGTCTGGGGCGGGTCGCTGTGGGTCGTCATCGTCGCCGTCGGCATCGGCTTCGGGGTGAACATCGCCCGCGTCACCCGGCCGGAGCTGCGCCGCGTGCTGCACAGCGAGTTCGTCCTCGCCGGTCGCGCGGCGGGGCTGACGCCGCTGCAGAACCTCCTGCATCACCTGCTTCCCAACGTCGCACCGGTGTTCATCGTGCAGCTGTCGTGGGGCATGGCCGTCGCCGTGCTCGCCGAAGCGGGCTTGTCCTACCTCGGCTTCGGCGCCCCGGTGACGCAGCCGTCGTGGGGCGTGCTGCTGAGCGAGCTGCAGGCCTACATCACCGTGCATCCGCTGTCGGTCGTGTGGCCGGGGCTCGCGATCACGCTCACCGTGCTGGGGCTGAATCTGCTCGGCGACGGCCTGCGCGAGGCCACCGACCCCACCCTCACCCGTCGCGGCAACGCCGCCCGCGCGCACGTGCCGGAGGTGGTGGCATGAGCCTCGAGGTGCGCGACCTCGCCATCGAGGTCGGCGGACGCCGCGTCGTCGACGGCGTCTCGTTCGACGTCCCCGACTCCGCCCGCGTGGGCCTCATCGGCGAATCCGGGTCGGGCAAGTCGCTCACGGCGCTGGCGATCATGGGGCTGCTGCCGGATACCGCGACGGCGACCGGAAGCATCCGCTGGAACGGGCGCGAACTCATCGGCCTGCCCGACCGGGAGCTGGCAAAGCTCCGCGGCGACGAGATCGGCATCGTGTTCCAGGAGCCGCGCACGGCACTGAACCCCATCCGCACGGTCGGCAGGCAGATCGCCGAGTCGGTGCGCATCCACGAGCGCATCTCCCGGCGCGAGGCGAAGCAGCACGCGGTCGCGGAGGCCGCACGGGTCGCCCTGCCCGACCCGCAGCAGATCGTCGCCCGCTACCCGCATCAGCTGTCCGGCGGCCAGCGTCAGCGCGTGGCCATCGCGATGACGCTGGCGTGCCGGCCGCGCCTGCTCATCGCGGACGAGCCGACGACGGCGCTGGACGTCACGATCCAGGCCGAGATCCTGCAGCTGCTCGGGGACCTCGTCACCGGCGACGGCATGTCGCTGGTGTTCATCACGCACGACCTCGCGGTGCTGTCGCAGATCGCGACCCACGGCATCGTGCTCGAGCGGGGGCGCATCGTGGAGGCGGCGCCGGTGTCGGCACTGCTCACCGCCCCCTCGTCCGAGGTGACCCGCGGGCTCCTGCGCGACGCCACGGCGACACTGTGGCGACCGGGAGGACGAGCGTGAACGCCCTGCTGCGCGGCCGCGGGCTCACCCGCCGCCACCCCGTCCCCCGTGGCGGGCTGCTCGAGCCGCGGCGATGGACGACGGCGCTCGAGGATGCCGACATCGACGTCGCCGAGAACTCCGCACTCGGCATCATCGGCGAATCCGGCTCGGGCAAATCCACCCTCGTGCGACTGCTGCTGGCACTGGACACCCCGACCGCCGGGACGGTGGAATTCGACGGCAGGCCGGTCGTGGCATCCGCACCCGCCACGTCGCTGCACTGGCTGCGCCGGCAGACCGGCATCGTCTTCCAGGACCCCTACGCGTCGCTAGATCCGCGCATGAGCATCGGCCGCATCGTCGCCGAGCCGCTGTGGGCGCTCGGAATCGAGGGCGACCGCCGCGCGCGCGTGCGCGAGGTGCTCGCCGACGTGGGGCTGGAGCCGGAGATGGCCGACCGCTTCCCGCACGAGTTCTCCGGCGGACAGCGCCAGCGCATCGCGATCGCCCGCGCCATCGTGCACCGCCCGCGGCTGCTCGTGGGCGACGAGCCGCTGTCGGCGCTGGACGTCACGGTGCGCGCCCAGATCCTCGAGCTCCTGCGGGACCTCCGACGGCGCGAGGGGCTCGCACTCGTGCTGGTGTCGCACGACATCGGCGTCGTGCAGAACCTGTGCGACGACGTGATCGTCATGAAGGACGGCCGCATCGTGGAGGAGGGCCCGACCGAGAAGGTGCTGCTCACCCCGCAAGTGGCCTACACGCGGCGCCTGCTGGCGTCGATCCCGGTGATCGATCCGGCGGGCGGCATTCCCGATGTCGGCGAGGGGCCCTAACCTCGTGCCATGACAGCCATCGTCCCGCCGTACCTGCTGGCGCGCATCGCCGAGACCGACGCCCCGCACCTCGCGCGGGCGGCCCGCGCCGCGCGGGCGACCCTCGAGGCCGGGCACGGCTACGACCCCGACCTCACCCGGCTGCAGCTGTCGATCGACGAGAACGGCGCGCTCGTGGCGGGTGCGACGCCCTCGCCCGACCGGGTGGTCTCCGACGCGCAGAACCGCGAGACGCTGCCCGGTGTGCAGGTGCGCACCGAGACCGACCCGCCCACCGGCGACGAGGCGGCCGATGAGGCCTTCGACGGGCTCGGGGCGACGTTCGACTTCTTCTGGGACGCCTTCGGGCGTGCCGGCATCGACGGCGCCGGCGGCACCCTCGCGGCCACCGTGCACTACGGCGTCGACTACGACAACGCATTCTGGAACGGCGAGCGCATGGTCTTCGGCGACGGCGACGGGGAGGTCTTCACGGGCTTCACCAACTCCCTCACCGTCATCGCGCACGAGCTCGCCCACGGTGTCACCGAGTTCTCCGGCGGCCTCGTGTACCAGGGCCAGTCGGGCGCGCTCAACGAGTCGCTGTCCGACGTGTTCGGCGCGTTGACCGAGCAGCACAGCCTCGGTCAGACCGCCGACGAGGCGTCGTGGCTCATCGGCGCCGGCATCTTCACGGATGCCGTGCAGGGCGAGGCGCTGCGCTCACTGGCCGCCCCCGGCACGGCGTACGACGACGACGTGCTCGGCCGCGACCCGCAGCCCGGACACATGCGCGACTACGTCGAGACCGACGAAGACAACGGCGGTGTGCACATCAACTCCGGCATCCCGAACCGCGCGTTCCACCTCACCGCGACGGCGCTCGGCGGTCAGGCCTGGGAGCGGGCCGGCCTCATCTGGTACCGCACCCTCACCGCCGGCACCCTCCCGACCACGGTGGACTTCGCCGGCTTCGCCCTGGCCACCCTGGAGGCTGCGACAGCGGAGTACGGTGAGGGTTCGGAGGAAGTCGACGCCGTCCGGGCGGGCTGGACGGGTGTCGGCGTGATGGCGGATGCAACGAGCGGATGAGCCGACCGTCCGGGTGACCGTCGTGCGCAGCGGCGGCATCGCAGGGCTGCGCCGGCAGTGGCAGGCCTGTCCCGACGGCGAGGCGGCGGCGGAATGGTCCGCCCTCATCGACCGGTGCCCGTGGGACGCCCCCCGCAGCGAGCCGTCCGGGGCCGACCGCTTCTGCTGGCGGGTGAGTGCGGAGGCCGGCCCCGTGCGGCGCGAGGCGGAGCTGCCCGACGCCGACGTACGAGGACCGTGGCGGGCACTCATCGACGCGGTGCGCGCGTGGCCCGACGTCACTCCTGGCGCAGCCGGCCGAACAGCCCCCGCTTCTTGACGGGGTTCAGCGACTTCTGCAGGTAGATCGTGCCGAGCCACCGGCCGAACTTGTGCCCGACGCGTCCCATGCGGCCCACCTCGACGAACCCGAGCTTCTCGTGGAGTGCGACCGATGCCTCCGCGCCCCGGTCGCTGATGATCGCGACCATCTCGCGGATGCCGGCCTGCTCGCATGCCTCGATGAGCGCGACCAGCAGGGCCTTGCCCAGTCCCTTGCCGGTGGCCGCCTGACCGAGGTAGATCGAATCCTCCACGCTGTAGCGGTACCCGGACTTGCTCGACAGCGGCTGCACGTAGGCGTAGCCGAGGATCTGACCCGACGGCGACTGCGCCACGAGGAACGGCAGCCCGAGCTTCTGCGCGTGGGCGAGCTTGTCGCGCCACTGCGTGACCGACCACTTCTTCTCGTCGAAGGTGACGACGGAGTTGGTGACGTAGTGGTTGTAGATCTCGCGGATGTCGGGGACGTCGCGCAGTTCGGCGGGGCGGATCTCGAACGAGAACGGCGCTTCCGGCTCGACGCGGCGGCGCAGGTGCCAGGGCAGCCTGCGGCGGTCGCGGTCGTACTCGTCCTCCAGCATGGGGTCAGCCTAGAGCCGCGTCGGTGGGCAGACGCCAATCCACCGGCTCGGCGCCCTGCTGCACCAGCAGCGCGTCGACGCGGGAGAACGGTCGGGACCCGAAGAACCCGCGGTTGGCCGACAACGGTGACGGGTGGGGCGACTCGACCCGCGGCGTCGCCCCCAACAGCGGCCCGAGGCCGGCGGCATCCTTGCCCCAGAGCACCGCGACGAGCGGTCCGCCGCGCTCGGCGAGCACGCGGATGGCGTGTGCGGTGACCTTCTCCCACCCCCACCCGCGGTGGGATGCCGCGGCCCCCGGGGCGACGGTGAGCACGCGGTTGAGCAGCATGACGCCCTGGTCGCTCCACGCCGACAGGTCGCCGTGCTCGGCGGGGGCGATGCCGAGGTCGTCGGAGAGCTCGCGGTAGATGTTGCGCAGGCTCCGCGGCAGGGGCCGCACATGCCGCTCCACCGCGAACGACAGCCCGATCGCGTGCCCCGGCGTCGGGTACGGATCCTGCCCGACGATCAGCACCCGCACGTCGGCGAGGGGCCGCTGGAACGCCCGCAGCACGCGGTCGCCGTCGGGGAGATAGCCGCGGCCCGCGGCCGTCTCGGCCCGCAGCCGCTCGCCGAGGGTGGCGATGTCATCGGCCACCGGCGCGAGCGCCTCGGCCCACCCGGCATCCATGAGTCCCGCATCGGCGAGTTCGGGCAGGGTCATCGCCCTGCGGTTCGCATCGTGCACCGGTCCAGCCTACGGACGGCGCGCTGCTATCCTCGCGCTCGTGACGACACCCGCCCCCGGCCGCCTGCGCGCGTCGACCCTCGGCATCACGGCGAGCCTCATCGGCTGGTTCATCGTGGTGGAGCTGGTCAGCGGCATCCTGCAGGGCTACTACGTGCCGCTGCTCAGCGACATCGTCGTGCACCTGGGCGTGCACGATTCCGACGTGAACTGGTTCGAGGCGGCGCAGCTGCTGCTGTCGGCGCTCGTGGTGCCGGTGATGGCCAAGCTCGGCGACATGTTCGGCCACAAGAAGGTGCTGCTGGCGGCGGCCGTGCTCACCGCGGGCGCGTCGTGGTGGCTCGCGTTCGCCGACTCGTTCTGGAGTTTCCTCATCGCGTGGGCCCTGCAGGGGTTCTACGTCGTGTGGCTGCCGCTGGAGATCGCGCTCATCTTCGAACGCGGCCGCGCGCAGCGCCGCGGCGTCTCGACGACGCGTCGGGCGGCGGGCCTGCTCGTGGTGGGGCTGCAGGCGGGCGCCATCGTCGGCGCGCTGGCGGCGGGACGAGTCTTCGTCGCAACGGGCGAGAACCTCACCCTCACCCTGCTGGTGCCCGCCATCGCGGTGACGCTCGTCGCCGTGGTCATCTGGAAGTTCGTGCCCGAGTCCGAGCCGGCTCCCGGGCGCAAGCTCGACACCGGCGGGTTCGTGCTGCTCGCGTTCGCGCTGCTGCTCGTCACGAGTTCGCTCACGTTCCTGCGCATCAACGGTCCCGAGACGGTGTGGGTCTGGCTGCTGCTGGCGGCCGGCATCGTCGGCTTCGTCTTCTTCGGCTGGTTCGAGTTGCGCCAGGACGACCCGGCCATCGACATCCGGGTGCTGCGTCGTCCCGAGATGTGGCCGGTGCAGGCCACCGCGTTCCTCGTGGGCATCAGCCTGCTGGGCGCGCAGGGCCCGCTGTCGACGTACGCGGGCACCGATCCCGCGCTCGGGTACGGGCTGGGGCTGGATGCCACGGCGCGCTCCAACCTCATCGGCGTCTATCTCGTATCGCTCATCATCGGCGCGGTGCTGTTCGCCGTGACCTCGCGACGGGCGAGTCCGCGCGTGATCCTCATCGTCGCGGCCGCGCTGGTGGGCGTGGGGTACGCGCTGTTCCTGCCGTTCCACCTCGAGCTGTGGCAGGTGCTGCTGAACATGTGCATCGCCGGTCTCGGGTGCGGCGCACTCGTCGGCGCGATGCCGGCGGCCGCCGCCGCGGCGGCGCCGCACGGCCAGACGGGCGTGGCATCCGCCCTCACCAACACCACCAAGACCATCGGCGGCACGTTCGCGTCGGCGGTGTTCGGCGTCGTGCTGGCCGCCGGTGCCGGGGTGGTCGCGAGCGAGACGGCCGCGGCGCTCGGCGGCTACATGACGGTGTGGGCGGTGTGCGCGGCGGGCGGTTTCCTCGCGGCGGCGCTGCTGTTCTTCGTGCCGAAGGTGGCGTTCGCCGACACGGCCGACGAGGAGGCCGCGGCGCTCGCGGGCGAGGGACAGATCGTCTAGCAGCGGGCGTTCGTGGCCCGCCGGTTCCTCCACAGGCAGAGGTTTCCGGAGTTATCCACCGGTTTCGGGTAATTCCAGCTTGGTCTGGGTTTTGCGTGGGTTCAATGTCGGAGGGGGTCGGCAGAATTGGGGGCATGAACACCTCCTCGGTGAGCCCCCGCAGCGACACCCGGTCGCCGGGTGCGGTGCTGTCCGACCTCGCGGCCACGCGACGGCGCATGGCCGCACTGCAGGCAGACGAACTGCAGCTGCTGGCGCGGATGGATGCCATCGCCGCGGAGCAGACCGCCCGGGTGCCGTCGTCGGCGGGTCGGGAACGGGAGATGCCGCTGCGGGCGATCGCTGCCGAAGTGGGCGCGGTGCTGCAGCGATCGGACCGGGTGATGCAGGACCGCCTGCACCACGCCACGGTGCTCGTGACCGGGTTCACCGCGACCATCGCGGCGTTGCGGGTCGGGCGCATCGACATGGGTCACGTGCGGCTGATTCAGGATGCCGGTGCCCGCATCGACGACCCCGAGGCGCGGGCCCGGTTCGAGCAGGCCGCCCTGGTCGTCTGTGAGCGGGAGACCCCCGGGCGGGCGCGGCCGATCGTGGCGATGATCGCGCAGAAGCTGCACCCCGTGCCGTTGGAGGAACGCCATGCCGACGCGGCCGCGGAGCGGCGGGTGTGGGTGCGGGACCTCGACGATGGCATGGCCGAACTCGCGGCGGTGCTGCCGGCGGTGCTGGCGTATGCGATCCGGGACCGGTTGACCGAGTATGCGCGGGAGATCACCACGGCGCGACGCAAGGCCGCCGCGGAGGCCGCCGCGGCGGGGCGGGCGGACCACGACGGTGACGGTGTCGCTGGCGCTGAGAACCCCGAGGACGGCACGGTCGAGACCGCACCCGCAGGCGCTGCAAGTGCCGACGCCGGACCCACGAGCCCGGACGCTTCCGACACCACCACGCCCGACCCCGCCGAGATCGTCGCGACCGACACCCGCACCACCGACCAGGTCCGCGCGGACGTCCTCACCGACCTGCTGCTCACCGGCTGCGCCACCGCACCCGCCAAGACCGGCGCCGTTGCCGACGGTGGGGCGATCACCGCGCAAGTGCAAGTGATCATCCCCCTCGACACCCTCACCGGCACCGGAACAGCACCCGCCGAACTCGTCGGATACGGGCCCATCGACCCCGAAACCGCCCGCCGGCTCGCCGCGACCGCCGAACTCTGGGAACGCCTCTTCGTCTCCCCCACCACCGGAGCCGTGCAACTGGTCGACACCTACCGGCCGAGCGCCGCGCAGCGACGACATCTCGACGCCCGCGACGAACACTGCCGATTCATCGGCTGCCGAAGACCCGCAAAACACTGCGACCACGACCACACCCACGACGCCGCCCACGGTGGGCCGACTGCACTGTGCAACCTCGCGAATCTGTGCACCAGGCACCACCCGATGAAGCACGCCACCGCCTGGTGCGTGTTCCAGAAAGCGCACGGCATCCTGGAATGGACCAGCCCCACGGGGCGTGTCTACCCCGACATCCCGCGACGGGTACTGGAGTTCACCGCCCTCGCCGCCGCCGATGCCTTCGAACCCGCACCGTTCTAGAGCTCTGCGTTCCGCTCGGCGCCGGCCAGGCATCTTCTCCCGGGATCGCCCGGGCGCGCGGGCTACAGCGACGTGAACCGGACTCCGGGTCCGGCCGGCCGCTCATCAGTCCATGGGCAGGCGCGGCCGCAGCGGCCCGCGGGCCAGCAGATGCTGCGCCGACTGCGCCACGGGGCGCATGGTGATGAGGTCGAGGTTCACGTGGCCCGGCGCGTTCAGCGCGTACGCGATGACGTCGGCGACGTCTGCGGCCACGAGCGGCTCGGCGACCCCGTCGTAGACCTTCTCCGCCGCGGCGCGGTCGCCGCCCAGCCGGTTGAGGGTGAACTCCTCGGTGAACACCATGCCCGGGGCGATCTCGACGACGCGGATCGGTTCGCCGTTGAGCTCGAGCCGCAGGGCGGCGGCGACCATCGACTCCCCCGCCTTCGCGGCGTTGTACCCGGCTCCGCCGGGGTAGGCGCGCTGCGCGGCGGTCGAGGTCAGGAACAGGGTGTCGGCGTGACCATCGGATGCCGCGGCACGCCGCAGCTGCGGCAGGAGCGCCGCCACCAGCATCTGGGCGGCCAGCACGTTGACCTCGAACATCCAGCGCCAGTCGTCGGCATTGCCGTCCTCGACGCGGTCGGCGCCCCGCGCGCCGCCGGCGATCTGCACGAGCGCGTGCACGGGTCCCGACTCGGCCAGCCATGCGGCGAGCGCGTCGACGTCGGCCTGCTTCGTGAGGTCGGCGGCATAGACGGCGGCACCCGTCTCCGCCTCCAGCGCCGCGAGCCGGTCGGCACGACGTGCGACCCCGACGACGTCCCACCCCGAGGCGCGCAGGGCACGCACCGTGGCCTCCCCGATCCCCGAGCTCGCTCCGGTCACCACCGCACGTCGTGTCATGCGTCCCACCGTACCCCCGCGCGTTACGTAACATTTCCGCGCCGTTGTTGACAACTGGGCTTGTCCGTAGCCTCAGACCAGGCCGCGGCAGCCGCGGTCCACCCGACATCCAGGAGCCATCATGTCCGCACCCGAGAACTGGCGCTTCGAGACCAAGCAGATCCACTCCGGCGCCCAGCCGGACCCGGTCACCAAGGCCCGCGCGACGCCGATCTACCAGACCACGTCCTACGTGTTCGACAACGCCGACCACGCGGCGAACCTCTTCTCCCTCGCGGAGTTCGGCAACATCTACACCCGCATCCAGAACCCGACGCAGGACGTCCTCGAACAGCGCATCGCGGCGCTCGAGGGTGGCACCGGCGCACTGGTGGTCTCCAGCGGCCAGGCGGCAGAGACCTTCGCGGTGCTCAACATCGCCCAGGCCGGCGACCACATCGTCTCGTCGAGCTCGATCTACGGCGGCACCTACAACCTCTTCAAGTACACCCTCGCCAAGCTCGGCATCGAGACGACGTTCGTCGAGAACCAGGACGACGCCGAGGAATGGCGCCGCGCGGTGCGGCCGAACACGAAGCTGTTCTTCGCCGAGACGATCGGCAACCCGCAGATCAACGTGCTCGACATCCGCACCGTCGCCGACATCGCCCACGAGTCCGGTGTGCCGCTGATCGTCGACAACACGATCGCGACGCCGTACCTCATCCGCCCGTTCGAGCACGGCGCCGACATCATCGTGCACTCCGCGACCAAGTTCCTCGGCGGCCACGGCACCACGATCGGCGGCGTCATCGTCGACGGCGGTCGCTTCGCCTGGTCGCAGAACGTCGAGAAGTTCCCCGGGCTCACCGAGCCCGACCCGTCGTACCACGGCGCGTCCTACACGACCGCGGTCGGCGACGGCCTGGCCTACATCATCAAGGCCCGCGTGCAGCTGCTGCGCGACCTCGGCTCGGCCATCGCCCCGCTCAGCGCCTGGCTGCTGCTGCAGGGCATCGAGACGCTGTCGCTGCGCATCGAGCGCCACGTGCAGAACGCCCAGGAGATCGCGGAGTGGCTGGAGAACCAGCCCGACGTGGCGAGCGTGAACTACTCCGGCCTGCCGACCTCGCCCTGGTACGCGGCCGCCAACACATACGCCCCCAAGGGCGTCGGCGCGGTGCTGTCGTTCGAGCTCAAGGGCGGCGTCGCGGCCGGTCGCGAGTTCGTCAACTCGCTGGAGCTCTTCAGCCACCTGGCCAACATCGGCGACGTGCGCTCGCTGGTCATCCACCCGGCATCCACCACCCACTCGCAGCTCACCCCCGAGCAGCAGCTCACGGCGGGCGTCACGCCCGGTCTCGTGCGGCTGTCGGTGGGCATCGAGGCCGTGGAGGACCTCAAGGCCGACCTCGCGCAGGCGCTCGCCGCCGCGCGCCGCGTCTCGGAGGCCGCCCGCGCCTGATCCTGCCGCCCACGGCGCCCCGGTCGACCCTCACAGGGTGACCGGGGCGTCGTGCGTCCGCCGCTGCACTCCGGCCGGCGCCGCAAGTACGCTGACCGGCATGACCGACCGCATCGCCGCCGTCTACGACGACTTCGGCCGCCGCTGGGCGCACGGCACCTCCCCGCTGTACGAGGAGTGGGCCACCGGCATCGCCGCGGATGCCGGCATCCTGAGCCTGCTGGACGCGCTCCCCGGCGCCCCGCAGCAGCCCAACCGCATCTTCGCGGCGGCCCGCTGGGCGGGGAGCCCCCTGGACGGGTACGCGCAATGGCGAAAGTGGCTGGCCGCGAACTGGGACCGGGTGGTCGAGATCGCCGCCGCCCGCACCACCCAGACCAACGAACCCGCCCGATGCGCGACCCTGCTGCCGCAGCTGGCGGCGATCCCCGGCCCCGTGGCCCTGCTGGAGGTCGGCACCGCCGCCGGGCTGTGTCTGCTCCCCGACCGCTACGCCTACGAGTACACCTCTCCGCGCGGCATCCACCGCCTGGGCGACGCCCCCGTCGTGCTCCCCTGCCGCATCGACGACGCCGCGGCGGTGCCCGCACGCCTCCCCGACGTGGCGTGGCGCTGCGGCATCGACCTGGCACCGATCGATCCCGCAGATGCCAACGCGGTCGACTGGCTCGCGACCCTGATCTGGCCGGGGCCGGACCACGACGGCCGCGTCGCCCGACTGCGCGCGGCAGCCGCCATCGCCGCCGTCGACCCGCCCCCGGTCGTGCGGGCCGACCTGCTCGACGCGCTCCCCGAGGTCGCGGCATCCGCGCCGAGGGATGCCACCCTCGTCATCTTCCACAGCGCCGTGCTGCTGTACCTCGACGACGACCAGCGTCGGCGGTTCGTCGAGACGGTCGCCGCCGTGCGCGCCGCCCACGGCGGCGACGTGGTGTGGCTGTCGAACGAGACGCGCGGCACACTGCCCGAGATCGATGCACAGCTGCCCGACGACATCGACACCGACCACCGCTTCGTGCAGACGATCGACGGGATGCCCGTGGCCCTGGCCGGACAGCACGGCGCCACCTACGAAACGCGACCCTTCCGCGCCCGCTGAGCCCGATTCCGCGTAACACGGGCCCGGCCGCCCCCGCCGACCCACGACAATGGGGAGGTGGACTGGCAGACCTCCGAAGACACCGTGCCCTCGGCCCCGGTGACCGAGGCCGACGCGCGCCTGCTGCTGGGCCGCCCGCCCGCGACGGGTGCCTGGCGCGACGGCGATCCCGTCGGCGACCGCCGGTTCGCCGCGTTCGGCGCCTTCCGCACCGAGAGCGGTCGCGAGCTGCCCTCCGTGCGCCTCGCCTACGAGACGTGGGGCGAGCTGAACCCGGCGCGTGACAACGCCGTGCTGATCCTGCACGCCCTCACCGGCGACAGCCACGTGCGCGGGCCCGCCGCCCCCGGGCATCCCACCGCCGGCTGGTGGACCGACATCGTCGGCCCCGGCGCCCCGATCGACACCGACCGCTGGTTCGTCGTGGCCCCCAACATGCTGGGCGGATGCCAGGGCTCGACCGGCCCGGCCAGCGTCGCCCCCGACGGCTACGAGTGGGCATCACGCTTCCCGTACCTCACGATCCGCGACCAGGTCGCCGCCCAGGTACGCCTGGCCGACGCCCTCGGCATCGATGCGTGGGGGGCGGTCGTCGGCGGATCGATGGGCGGCATGCACGCCCTCGAATGGGCCGTCTCCCTTCCCGACCGCGTGCAGCGCCTCGCGGTGCTGTCGGCGCCGCCTGCCAACACCGCCGACCAGATCGCCCTGAACTCCGTGCAGACGGAGGCCATCCAGATCGACCCGCGCTTCCAGGGCGGCGAGTACTACGACTCCGGCGACGGCGACGGGCCGCACCGGGGCCTCGCGCTCGCGCGGCGCATGGCGCTGCTGAACTACCGCAGCCCCACCGAGCTCAACCAGCGATTCCAGCGCTCCTGGCAGTCGGGCAAGAGCCCGCTCGGCCACGGCGGACGTTTCGCGGTGGAGTCCTATCTCGATTTCCACGGCAACAAGTTCACGCGGCGCTTCGACGCCAACAGCTACCTCGTGCTCGTCGAGGCGATGGACTCCCACGACGTCGGCCGCGACCGCGGCGGCATCGAAGACGCCCTGGCGCGCGTGAGCGCCACCGCGCTCGTGCTCGGCATCGACAGCGACCGGCTGTTCCCGATCGAGGGCCAGCACCGCATCGCCCGCGGCATCCCGACGACCCTCGACGGCGACCAGGCGGTCGCGCTCTCCAGCGACTTCGGCCACGACGGCTTCCTCATCGAGACCGCCGCCGTCGGCCACCATCTGCGGCGCCTGCTCGCGACCTGACTCAGCCGGTGGTGCGCGTGTAGCGCCAGGGCAGCGCGGAGAGGTCCAGCCGGTGACGCGCGGCCGACGCGGCCGCCGGGTGGTACTGGCCGTCCTCCCGCCAGAGCAGGGTGCGCCCTGCGGAGCCCGGGAGGGCGAGCGTCTCGAACACGTGGATGCCGCCCAGCCGCGCCGCGGCGAGCGCCCCGTCGACGTCGTGATGATCACGCAGCCCGTGAAGGGTGACCCACGTCGGCGGGTACAGGATCAGTTCGCCCCGCCCGTGGGCGGCGAGCGCGTCGGCCGGCGTGAGCCAGCGCGCGGCGACCGCCTCGGCTTCGGCCAGGCGCAGCGGCGCGTCCGGCGCGCGCGTCACGAAGAACCAGGTGCGGATGCGAAGCGGCACCCCTGCGGGTGGCGTCCACCGGGCCAGCGGCACGAGCGCGGCGGGATCGACGGCGAGCCCCGCCTCCTCCTCGGTCTCCCGCACGGCGGCCAGGCGCGCGGCATCCGCCTCGTCGGCATCGGGCGTGACCCGGTCCTGCGGTTCGAGCTTGCCACCGGGGAACACCCACGCTCCGGCGAACGACCCGCGGTCGGGACGCTCCAGCATCAGCACCTCCGGGCCCGCCGTCCCGTCGCGCAGCAGCACGACGGTCGCCGCCACCGGGAGGTCGCCGTCGCCGACCCCTGGCAGCGACGTCACGGGGTCGCGTCGGTCGCGGGGTCGCCCGCTGCGGCATCCAGGGCCTGCTCGAGGCGCTCCACCTTGCCGTCGATCTCGCCGGTGTGGCCGGGGCGGATGTCGGCCTTGAGCACGAGCGACACGCGCGATCCGAAGGGCATCACGGCCTCGGTGGCGCGCTTGACGACAGCGAACACCTCGTCCCACTCGCCTTCGAGCTCGGTGAACATGGATGTCGTCCGGTGCGGCAGCCCCGAGGCGCGGACGACGGCGACCGCGGCGGCGACGGCGTCGTGCACCGAGCCGTCGGCACGTCCGGTGCCGCTGGGGGCGACGGAGAAGGCGATGAGCATGGGAACCTCCGGGGATCAGGGGGCGGGAGCGAGGATGCCGCGACGCGCGACGCGGTGCGCCGGTACGCGCGCGAGGCGCACCAGAGCCCACGCGAGCAGCGCGATGTACAGGACGTTGCGGGCGGTGAGGACGGCGATGGCGAACGGCTGGGTCGAGAGCACTCCGGCGTAGAGCACGGGATACACGACCTGGGTGAGCCCGGCGATGACGAGCCCGAGCGTCGCAGGGCCCCACCAGCGGTGCCGGTCCAGCACGAGCCCGAGCACGAGAGGCGCCGCGATCCACGTCGCGAACTGGGGCGAACCGACCTTGTTCACCACGATGAAGGCCATCACGAGCGCCAGCGCGAGCGGGGGGAAGAGCACCGCGTAGCGGGCGCCGAGCCAGGCCTTGCGCAGCCCGACGGCGGCGATCGCGGCGACCGCGACGACCAGCAGCGGGGTCATGAGCGCGATGACCACGTCGACCTGCGGGCCGGTCACCTGGAAGGTGAGCAGCTCCCCGTCGTAGAAGACGTGGGAGCCCGGCACCTGCAGCACCGCGCGCCACAGGTAGTACGCGCTCACCGGCGCCTCGATCTGCAGTCCCCGGTCGGTCTGGCCCGTGACGAACCCGAGGGCGTGCGCCCCGCCGCCGGCGACCGCGATCACCCCGAGCGTCGTCGCCGAGACCGCGACCGCGCCGGTGACGACCCCGAGGCGCCGGCGCCCGGCCACGAGCGCCGATGCCAGGAGCGCCGCCGGCCACACCTTGATCCAGGTCCCGATCGCCAGCAGCGCCGATGCCAGCACCGGCCGCCCGGCCAGCCACAGGCATCCCGCCACGGCGAGGGCGGCGGTGAGCCCGTCGAGCCGGTACAGGCCCACGGGTCCGAGGAGCGCGATCAACGCGAGCCAGAACCAGGCCGCCGTCGTACGCCCCCTGGAGCGACCGCGGCCCACGAGAAGCGCGAATGCGCACGCGTCGATGAGCGCCACGAGCACGACCCACCCGATGGTGTAGCCGCCGGCCCACGCGAACAGCCACGCCAGGATCATGGGCACGAGCGCGAGCTGCGGGTACACCCACCGCTCGGTGATCCCCATGATCTCGCGCGTCCCCGGGCAGAACCCGTCGACGTCGCCCCACAGCGCGCACGCCGACCACGGCTGGTACACCCGGTAGACGTCGCCCATGGGCTCGTTGGGCAGCACGAAGCCGAGACACGCGACGCCGACGTGCACGACGACGAACGCCACCCACAGCACCGCCCGCCTCGACACGATCCTCATCCTACGGACGGCACAGCCCGCGCCCGCGCGCGGCACGCATGCCGCTCACGCACGTCCCGACAGCACGTGCGCCACCACGCGGGGCAACGCCTCGGCCACGTCCAGCGCCGTGATCGGACCGCCGCCGACGTCGCGCGCGGCCCTCACACCCGCCTGACCGTGCAGCCAGGCGGCGGAGGCTGCGGCGCCCACCAGGTCCGCTCCCGCAGGGCCGTCAGCGGCGACGGCACCGGCCACGAGCGCGCCGAGCACCCCGCCCAGCACGTCGCCGGTGCCCGCGGTGGCGAGCCAGGGCGTGCCCGCACGCACGCGCACGAGGCGTCCGTCGGGGGCCGCGACGAGCGTCTCCGCGCCCTTGAGCAGCACGACGCCGCCGAGCGCCGCGGCGGTCTCCGCTGCCGCGGCGGCCCGGTCGGCCCGGTCGTCGGCGGCATCGAACACGTCCAGCCCCAGCGCGGCGCGCAGCCGCGCGTGCTCGCGGTCGTGCGGGCTGACCACGAGCGGCGCGGATGCCGCGGGTGCAAGATCCAGCGCCCCGGCGTCGACGACGACGGGCTGCTCCCCCGACAGCACCTCGCGCAGCGCCGCCGTCTCCTCGTCGGTCCGGCTCGCGGCATCCGTCCCCGACCCGATCAGCCAGGCCTGCACGGCACCGGCCACCGTCACGGTCTCGGGGCGGCGCTGCAGCACGGCGGCGGCCGCTCCTGCGGGACCGAGGTAGCGCACCATGCCGATGCCGGTGCGCCAGGCCGCCTCTACCCCCAGCACCGCGGCACCTGGGAAAAGGTCCGATCCGGTGCGCACTCCCACGACACCACGGGAATACTTGTGATCGGCGTCGGTCGGCATCCGCAGGGTTCCGGCCACGTCCTGCCCACTCCACGCGCCCGCTGAAATCATGGGCGCCACCCTACCCGTGCGGAGGCACCGTGAGCCTGCTGTTCACCCCCCTGACGATCGGCACCGACCCGGCGACCGCGGTCACCGCCCGCAACCGGCTGTGGGTCGCGCCGATGTGCCAGTACTCGGCGCAGGACGGGGTGCCGGGCGAGTGGCATCACGTCCACCTCGCCCAGTTCGCGTCGGGCGGCGCCGGTCTGGTCGTCGCCGAGGCCACCGCCGTCACCGCGGAGGGCCGCATCTCGCCCGAGGACACCGGGCTGTACACCGACGCGCAGCGCGACGCCTGGGCGCCGATCGCCGCCGCCATCCGCCGCCGGGGCGCCGTCCCCGCGATCCAGCTCGCGCACGCCGGACGCAAGGCCTCGACGTGGTCGCCGTTCTCCGGCCACCGTGGCAGCGTGCCGCCCGAGCAGGGCGGCTGGTCCACCCTCGCCCCGTCGGCGATCGCCTTCGAGGGCTACGCGACGCCGGAGGCGCTGGATGCCGCGGGAATCGACCGCATCGTCGATGCCTTCGCCGCCGCCGCGGTGCGCGCCGTCACCGCCGGCTTCGAGGTGCTCGAAGTGCACGCCGCGCACGGCTACCTGCTGCACGAGTTCCTCTCGCCGCTGTCCAACCGACGCGACGACGCGTACGGCGGTTCCCTCGAGAACCGGGCGCGA
This sequence comes from Microbacterium sp. NPDC058021, assembly GCF_042885955.1. Lineage (NCBI taxonomy): Bacteria > Bacillati > Actinomycetota > Actinomycetes > Micrococcales > Microbacteriaceae > Microbacterium > Microbacterium sp. NPDC058021. The sequence goes on along the minus strand of NZ_JBHVRF010000006.1, from coordinate 84,616 downwards.
CTGCTGCTGCGGGTGTGCGACGCGGTGCGCGAGGCCGCCCCCGGTGTTCCGGTGATCGCGCGCTTCTCCGCCAGCGACTGGGCCGACGGCGGCTGGGACGTCGCCGACACCGCGACGGTGGCGCAATGGGTCGTCGAACGCGGCGTCTCGCTCATCGACGTGTCCAGCGGCGGCCTCGTCGCCCATCAGCGCATCACCACGGGTCCCGGGTATCAGGTGCCGTTGGCCGCGCGGGTGAGCGAGGCCGTGGCGGTGCCGGTGAGCGCGGTCGGCGAGATCTCCGACGCCGCCCAGGCCGAGGCGATCCTCGCCGCCGGCGAGGCGGAGGTGATCATGGCCGGGCGCGAATGGCTGCGCGACCCGCACTTCGCGCTCCGCGCCGCCACGGAGCTCGGCGACGACATCGGCTACTGGCCGCCGCAGTACGTCCGCGCCCGCCGCCGCTGAACCGCCGAAGGGGCCGGACGAAACCGGCCGGCCCCTCGGCCGTGGTCAGCGCAGGCGCCGGGTGGCGTCCTGCACCTCGCCGACGAGCTCCTCGATGATGTCCTCGAGGAACAGCACCGCCGTCGTCTGGCCGGACGAGTCGCGCACCTGCGCGAGGTGGCGACTGGAGCGCCGCATGATCGCGAGGGCGTCCTCGAGGTCGGTCGTCTCGGACACCGGCACCATCTGGTGGATGCGCTTGGGTTTGACCGGCTCCGTCGCCGCGGCGGCATCCGCGCTCTCCGCCTCGCGCAGCACGTCCTTCAGGTGGACGTAGCCCAGCGGCATCCCCTCGCCGTCGACGATCACGTAACGGGAGAAGCCGTGCTTGGCGACCGCCCGCTCGATCTCGTCGGGGGTCGTGGTCTCGGGCAGAGTCACCAGCGACGACAGCGGCACGGCGACGTCCTTGGCCTTCTTGTCGGTGAACTCCACCGCCATCGCCACCGTGCCGGCGGTGTCGTCCAGCACCCCCTCGATGCGCGACTGGTTGACGATGGTCACGACCTCCTCGAGCGTGAAGGTCGATGCGGCCTCGTCCTTGGGCTCGACCCGGAACAGCCGCACCACGTGGTTGGCGATCCAGTTCAGCGTCACGATGATCGGGTGGAACAGCTTCGACGTCCACACCAGCGGCGTCGCCAGCATCAGCACGGCGCGGTCGGGCAGCGAGAACGCGAGGTTCTTCGGCACCATCTCGCCGAACACGACGTGCAGGTACGACACCAGCAGCAGCGTGATGACGAACGCGATGACGTCCACGGCACCCTCGCCCCAGCCGGTGAGGCCCAGCGGCGCCGCCAGCAGGTGGTGGATGGCGGGTTCGGAGACGTTGAGGATCAGCAGCGAGCAGATCGTGATGCCGAGCTGGCACGTCGCCAGCATGAGGGTGGCGTGCTCCATCGCCCACAGCGCGGTCTTGGCGGCGCGGGAGCCCTTCTCCGCCAGCGGCTCGATCTGCGAGCGTCGCGCGGAGATGACGGCGAACTCGGCGCCCACGAAGAACGCGTTGAACGCCAGCAGCACGACCAGCCAGGCGATTCCGGCCCAGTCACTCATCGCCGGCCCCTTCCTCGGCGGCATCCGCCATCGGGCGCGGGATGAACCTCACCCGATCCACGCGGCGACCGTCCATACGGTGCACCGTGAGGGTGCCGTCCTCCACCTCGACCTCGTCGCCGACGACCGGGATGCGTTCGAGCACGCTCATGATGTATCCGCCCACGGTGTCGTACACGTCGCCTTCGGGCACGCGGATGCCGGTGCGGTCGCGCACCTCGTCGGGGCGCAGGTCACCCGGGAACGTCACGGCGTCGGCGGTGCGCACGATGCCGGCGCGGCTGCGGTCGTGCTCATCGAGCACCTCGCCCACGATCTCCTCGACGAGATCCTCGAGCGTCACGACGCCGGCGGTGCCGCCGTACTCGTCGACGACGATCGCCATCTGGTAGCCGCGGGCACGCAGCTCGGAGATGAGCGCGTCCAGGTGCACGGCCTCGGGCACCCGCAGCGGCTCCGACGCGATCGCCGCGGCCGGGACGTCGGCCCGCCGCTCGCGCGGGACGCTGACGGCGGCCTTGACATGCACGACGCCGGTGATGTCGTCCATCGAGTCGTCGTACACCGGGAAGCGGCTGTGCCCGGTGCGGCGGGCGAGCTGGATGACGTCCTCGACCGAGTCCGAGGCCGCCACCGCCTGCACGCTGGGGCGGGGGGTCATCACGTCGGCCGCGGTGAGGCGGGCGAAGGTGAGCGAGCGGTGCAGCAGCGACGCGGTGTCCTGCTCGAGCACCCCGGCGCTGGCGGAGCGGCGCACGAGGCTCGACAGCTCCTCCGCGGTGCGGGCGCCGGAAAGCTCCTCCTTCGGCTCCACGCCCATTGCGCGCAGGACCCCGTTGGCGCTGCCGTTGAGCACTGTGATCGCCGGCTTGAACACCGTCGTGAAGCCCACCTGGAACGGCATCACGAGCTTGGCGGTCTGCCGCGGGATCGCCAGGGCGAAGTTCTTGGGGACGAGCTCTCCCACGATCATCGAGAAGAGGGTCGCGATCGAGACGCCGACGACGGCCGACACCGGACGCGACACCGCCTCGGACCAGCCCCAGGCCGAGAAGACCGGCGCCAGCAGGTTCGAGATCGCCGGTTCCATCGTGTAACCGGTGAGGAGCGTGGTGAGAGTGATGCCCAGCTGCGCGCTGGACAGATGGGTGGAGGTGATGCGCAGTGCCGAGATCGTCAGCGACAGCCGCGATTCACCGGCGGCCTGGCGGGATTCGAGGTCCGCGCGGTCGAGATTCACCAGGGCGAACTCGCTCGCCACGAACAGGCCCGTCCCCACCGTGAGGAGCAGCCCCACACCCAACATGACGAAATCCATCAGGCGTCACCGCCGGTCATGCGGGGGGAGGGTCGGTGGGGCGAGCGTCTAGAACTGGGAGGGTCGTCCATCGTGCGCAAGATTCTACGGTACGCAGGCGCACGTGATCCTGAGGATCCGCGTCACCAGCTGACCGGCAGCGCCTTGCCCTCTTCGTAGCCGGCAGCCGACTGCAGCCCCACCAGCGCGCGGTCGTGGAACTCCGCCACCGATGCCGCCCCGGCGTACGTGAACGAGGACCGCACCCCCGAGGTGATCATGTCCAGCAGGTCCTCGAGCCCCGGCCGGAGCGGATCGAGGTAGATCTTCGACGACGAGATCCCCTCGGCGAACAGCTCCTTGCGTGCCAGCTCGTACGGGTCGAGCCTGCCGAACCGGTCGTGCACGGCCTTGGTGGATGCCATCCCCCACGACTCCTTGTACGCCCGCCCCTGCTCGTCCAGCTGCACCTCGCCCGGCGCCTCGATCGTGCCGGCGAACCACGAGCCGATCATGACCGACGCCGCCCCTGCTGCCAGCGCGAGCGCGACATCGCGCGGGTAGCGCACTCCGCCGTCCGCCCAGACGTGCGCGCCCTGCTCGGCCGCCGCCTGCGAGGTCTCGAGCACGGCGGAGAACTGCGGCCGGCCGACGGCGGTCATCATGCGGGTCGTGCACATCGCGCCGGGGCCGACCCCCACCTTCAGGATCGACGCGCCCATCGCGACGAGGTCCGCGACGCCTTCGGCGGTGACGACGTTGCCGGCGGCGATGGGGATGCCGAGATCCAGCCCCGACACGGCGTGCAGCGCCCGCAGCATCCCTTCCTGATGGCCGTGGGCGGTGTCGACGACGAGCACGTCCACGCCGGCCGCGGCGAGCGCCTGCGCCTTGGCCGCCACGTCACCGTTGATGCCGATGGCGGCCGCGACGATGAGCCGTCCGTCGCGGTCGACGGCCGGCCGGTACAGCGCCGAGCGCAGCGCGCTGCGGCGCGACATCGTGCCGACGAGGTAGCCGTGGTGCAGCACGCACACCACATCGGCCTCCGCCGCCACGATCACATCGAACGCATGCCGCGGCGTCTCGATGTCGTCGGCGTCGATCGCGGCGGGGACCCCCCGCACCAGGTCGCCGAGCCGCGCGTCCGGGAGCGCCGTGCCCAGGCGCACGGCGGGCACGACCCCGAGCACGTCGTCGCGGGAGATCTCCCCCGCGGGACCGCTGCCGGGGGTGCGTGCCACGACGATGCCGTGACCCTCGGTGGCCGGCAGCAGCCGGCGCCCATCGGCGACGGTCGCCTCCGGCGGGAGCACGAGGGGGCTGTCCCACTGCACCGGCTGTTGCTTGACCCAGCGGATCGCGGCATCCAGTTCCTGAAGCGGCATGTCCTGCGGCAGCACACCCAGCCCGCCGCGACGGGCGAGCACCGATGCCAGCCGCGCCCCGGTGACGGAGTTCATGTTCGCCGACACCACCGGGATGGTCGCCGGTGTCCCGTCGCCGGGCGCGAGATCCACTTCCAACCGGCTCTGCACAGCCGATCGGCGCGGCACGAGGAACACGTCGGAGTACGTCAGGTCCACCTGGGGCCGCTCGCCGGAGAATCGCATGCGTCCACGCTAACCGCGCATCCCGGGCACGTCGCAAGGGTGATCCACACCGAATGCACGGATCGGCACCGGAAGTCGGCACCGAAAAGGGTTACCCTAGATAGCTGTGTGCACGCAGGCGATGACGAGGCCGCGTGCGATCGAATCTTCACCGAAGAAAGCAGGCGATCCAGCGTGTCCAGCCAGGTGACCGGCGTCGGAACCTCGAGCGAAGGCGAGTTCGGTGCAAACGCCTGGCTCGTAGACGAGCTCTACGAGCAGTTCAAGGCGGACAAGAACTCCGTGGACAAGGCCTGGTGGCCGGTTCTGGAGGCCTACCAGCCCGAAAACGCCGCCCCGGCAGCAGCGGGGGGTGACGCCGCGAGCACGGCCGCTCCGGCGGCGGAGCCGCACCCCGTCACCGCCCCGATCCCGGTGATCGGCAACCAGCCGGTGGCACGCACGACCGCAAAGCCCGCGGCGCCGCAGCCGATCCCGGCGCAGGCGCAGGACCGCGCGCCGCGCGAGCCCGGCGAATCGGGCGAAGACGTCGTCACGCCGCTGCGCGGCATGACCAAGACCCTCGCGGCCAACATGGACGAGTCGCTGACCGTCCCCACCGCCACGAGCGTGCGCACGATCCCGGCGAAGCTGATGATCGACAACCGCATCGTCATCAACAACCACATGGCCCGCACGCGCGGCGGCAAGGTGAGCTTCACCCACGTCATCGGGTGGGCGCTCATCCAGGCGCTGAAGCTGTTCCCGAGCCAGAACGTGTACTACGCCGAGGTCGACGGCAAGCCCGCCGTCGTGGCGCCTGCGCACATCAACCTCGGCATCGCGATCGACATCCCCAAGCCCGACGGCACCCGCGCGCTGCTCGTGCCCAGCATCAAGCGCGCCGAGACCCTCACGTTCGGCGAGTACCTCACCGCCTACGAAGACCTCGTCACCCGCGCCCGCGCCAACAAGCTGACCGCCGCGGACTTCCAGGGGACGACGATCTCCCTCACCAACCCCGGCGGCATCGGCACCGTGCACTCGGTGCCGCGCCTCATGAAGGGCCAGGGCTGCATCGTCGGCGCCGGCGCCCTGGAGTACCCGGCCGAGTTCCAGGGATCCAGCGAGAAGACCCTCGTCGGCCTCGGCATCGGCAAGACGATCACTCTGACGAGCACCTACGACCACCGCGTCATCCAGGGTGCCGGCTCCGGGCAGTTCCTCAAGATCGTCCACGAGATGCTCACGGGCGGCCACGACTTCTACAGCGACATCTTCGCGGCGCTGCGCATCCCGTACGCGCCCATCCACTGGGCGAACGACATCAACGTCGACCTCGCCGAGCGCGTCGACAAGACCGCCCGCGTGCAGGAGCTCATCAACTCCTTCCGCGTGCGCGGTCACCTCATGGCCGACATCGACCCGCTGGAGTACGTGCAGCGCACGCACCCCGACCTCGAGATCGAGAGCCACGGGCTGACGTTCTGGGACCTCGACCGCGAGTTCGTCACGGGCGGCTTCGGCGGCAAGCGCGTCATGAAGCTCCGCGACATCCTCGGGGTGCTGCGCGACTCGTACTGCCGCACGATCGGCATCGAGTACATGCACATCCAGGACCCGGTGCAGCGCACCTGGTTCCAGGACAACGTCGAGGCCAAGTACCAGAAGCCCACGCACGACGAGCAGCTGCGTGTGCTGAGCAAGCTCAACGAGGCCGAGGCCTTCGAGACCTTCCTGCAGACCAAGTACGTCGGCCAGAAGCGCTTCAGCCTCGAAGGCGGCGAGTCGCTCATCCCGCTGCTGGACCAGGTGCTGCGCGGGGCCGCCGAGGCGGGCCTGGACGGCGCCGCGATCGGCATGGCCCACCGCGGCCGCCTCAACGTGCTGAGCAACGTCGCCGGCAAGACCTACGGCCAGGTCTTCCGCGAGTTCGAGGGGTCGGTCGCGATCGGTTCCAAGAGCGGCTCGGGCGACGTCAAGTACCACCTCGGCACCGAGGGCACCTTCGTCGCCGACGACGGCAAGGAGCTGCCGGTCGTGCTGGCGGCCAACCCGTCGCACCTCGAGACGGTCGACGGGGTGCTGGAGGGCATCGTCCGCGCCAAGCAGGACCGCAAGCCCATCGGCACGTTCTCGTGGCTGCCCGTCCTGGTGCACGGCGACGCCGCGTTCGCAGGTCAAGGCGTGGTCGCCGAGACGCTGCAGATGTCGCAGCTGCGCGGCTACCGCATCGGCGGCACCGTGCACGTCGTGGTCAACAACCAGGTGGGCTTCACCACGCTCCCCCAGGACGCGCGCACGTCGGTATACGCCACCGATGTCGCCAAGACCATCCAGGCGCCCATCTTCCACGTCAACGGCGATGACCCCGAGGCGGTCGTGCGGGTCGCGGAACTCGCGTTCCGCTACCGCGAGGAGTTCCACCGTGACGTCGTCATCGATCTCGTCTGCTACCGCCGCCGCGGTCACAACGAGGGTGACGACCCCTCGATGACGCAGCCGCTGATGACGAACCTCATCGAGGCGAAGCGCTCCGTGCGCCGCCTGTACACCGAGGCCCTCGTCGGTCGCGGTGACATCACCGAGGAGGAGTACGAGCAGGCCAAGCGCGACTTCCAGTCGCGTCTGGAGATCGCCTTCGCCGAGACGCACGCCGCCGAGACCGGGTCCTCCCCCGTCGTCGACGCGGATGCCCCCGCCGTCGAGCCCGCCAGCGGCGAGCCGGAGACCACCGGGGTGTCCCGCGAGGTCGTGCACCTCATCGGCGACGCGTTCGTCAACAAGCCCGACGGCTTCACGGTGCACAACAAGCTGCAGCAGCTGCTGGACAAGCGCCTGGACATGAGCCGCAACGGCGCCATCGACTGGGCCTTCGGCGAGCTGCTGGCATTCGGCTCCCTCCTGCTGGAGGGGACGAACGTGCGTCTGGCAGGCCAGGATGCCCGCCGCGGCACGTTCGTTCAGCGTCACTCGGTGCTGCATGACCGCGCGAACGGCCAGGAATGGCTGCCGCTGGCCAACCTGTCCGAGAACCAGGGCCGCTTCTGGGCGTACGACTCGCTGCTCAGCGAGTACGCCGCGATGGCCTTCGAGTACGGCTACTCGGTCGAGCGCCCCGACGCGCTCGTGCTGTGGGAGGCGCAGTTCGGCGACTTCGCCGACGGCGCGCAGACGGTCATCGACACCTACCTGTCGGCGGCCGACCAGAAGTGGGGCCAGCAGTCGAGCGTCGTGCTGCTGCTGCCGCACGGCTTCGAGGGTCAGGGTCCCGACCACTCCTCCGCCCGCATCGAGCGCTACCTGCAGATGTGCGCGCAGGACAACATGACCGTCGCCCGCCCGTCGACCCCGGCGTCGTACTTCCACCTGCTGCGTCGTCAGGCCTACGCCCGCCCGCGCCGCCCGCTCGTGGTCTTCACCCCGAAGGCGATGCTGCGTCTGCGCGGCGCGACGAGCCCCGTCGAGGACTTCCTCACCGGCCGGTTCGAGCCCGTGATCGACGACGGCCGCGGCCTGGACAAGGGTGCCGTCAAGCGCGTGCTGCTGCACGCCGGCAAGATCCACTGGGATCTGAAGGCGGAGCTGGAGAAGAACCCGAACCCCGAGATCGCCCTCGTGCGCGTGGAGCAGTTCTACCCGTCGCCCATCGAAGAGCTCAACGCGGTCATCGACAGCTACCCGAACGCCGAACTCGTCTGGGTGCAGGACGAGCCCGAGAATCAGGGCGCCTGGCCGTTCTTCGCGCTGGAGATCGTCAAGCACCTGCACGGGCGCACCATCACGCGCGTCTCGCGCGCGGCGGCGGCCTCCACGGCCACCGGATCGAGCAAGGTGCACGCGATCGAGCAGGCCGAGATCATGCGGGCAGCCCTCACGCTGTAAGCGCGCCGGACACGAAGAGGGGTGGATGCCACACGGCATCCACCCCTCTTGTGTCGATCGGGCGGGTCAGTGCGCCGCCTGCACGGCGCGCAGTCGCGCCAGCACCTGGTCGCGCAGCTCCTCCGGAGCAGTCTCCTTGCAGGCACGCGCGACCACCTCGGTGAGGGTCGTCGCCACGAGCGCCTCGTCCCGGCAGGCCGGGCAATGGCTCAGGTGCTCGGTGATGTCCGCATGCTCCGTCTTGCACACCTCGTTGCGCAGATACTCTTCGAGGTCGCGGCGGGCCTTCTCGCAGCCGCAGTCGGTCATTTCGCACTCCTTGTCGCGGTCGTGTCGATGCCGCGCTCACCGGCATAGTCGGCGAGCAGTTCGCGAAGCATCCGCCTGCCACGGTGCAGGCGGCTCATCACGGTGCCGATGGGGGTCTTCATGATGTCGGCGATCTCCTGGTACGCGAATCCTTCGACGTCGGCGAAGTAGACGGCGAGACGGAAATCCTCGGGGATGGACTGCAGTGCGTCCTTGACCACCGATGCCGGCATGTGGTCGATCGCCTCGGCCTCGGCCGAGCGGGCGCTGGTGGCGGTCGTCGATTCGGCGCCGCCGAGCTGCCAGTCCTCGAGATCGTCGATCGTCCCCTGGTACGGCTCCCGCTGCTTCTTGCGATAGGTGTTGATGTAGGTGTTGGTGAGGATCCGGTACAGCCACGCCTTCAGGTTCGTCCCCTGCGTGAAACTCGCCCACGAGGCGAACGCCTTCACGAACGTCTCCTGCACGAGATCGGCAGCGTCTGCGGGGTTGCGCGTCATGCGCATGGCCGCTGCGTACAGCTGGTCCATGAACGGCAGCGCCTGCTCCTCGAACTGCATGCGTGCCTGGGTTGCGGAATCGACCTCGTCGCTCATCGCGACCCAGTCTACGTCCGCTCCCTCCGCCACCCACTGGGGAGCATCGAGCGTGATCATGCGTCTCCTATCGCCGCACTTCGCGTGCGGTCCTTTATGGTGGAACGCGATGAGCATCGCAGAGTATTCCCAGACACCGCCCGCGGAGAGCGACGGCTGGCTCGCGCCGACCATCGCCGGCACGCTGGACGTCGTGATCGCCGTGCCGGGCTCGAAGTCGCTGACCAATCGCGAGCTCATCCTGGCGGCCATAGCCGAAGGCCCGGGACGGCTGATAGGCCCGCTCCATTCTCAGGACTCCGCCCGCATGATCGAGGCGCTGCGCGCGCTCGGTGTGGACATCCAGGAGGTCGAGGGCGACGGGATCTTCGGACCCGACCTCGTCGTCACCCCGGTCTCCCCGCTGGCCGGCGACGTGGTCGTCGACTGCGGTCAGGCGGGCACCGTGATGCGCTTCGTCGCCGCCATCGCCGGCCTCGCCTCGGGGGAAGTCACCCTCACCGCCCACGAGACGGCGCTGCACCGCCCGATGGGCGCGATGATCACGGCGCTGCGGGCCGTGGGCTCCGACATCGACGACGAGGGCACGTGGGCGCTCCCCTTCGTCGTGCGCGGCCACGGGCACGTGCGCGGCGGCGAGGTGGAGATCGATGCGAGCGGCTCGAGCCAGTTCGTCTCCGGCCTGCTCTTGGCAGCCCCCCGCTTCGACGTGGGCATGACGCTGCGTCACGTCGGTGGCCGGCTGCCCAGCATGCCCCACATCGACATGACCGTTGAGGCGCTCGGCCGTCGCGGCGTGCACGTGGAGCGTCCCACGCCCACCGAGTGGATCGTGCCGGCGGGCCCCGTGCGCGCCAAGGACGTCACGATCGAGCCCGACCTCTCCAACGCGGCGCCGTTCCTGGCGGCGGCCATGATCGCCGGCGGCCGCGTGACGGTCACCGGCTGGCCGGCCCACTCCACGCAGCCCGGCGCTCTGCTCACCGAGATCCTCCCCGTCATGGGCGCACGCGCACAGCGGCGCGGTGGTGCCCTCATGGTCACCGCCGGCGCCACCGGGATCCACGGCATCGACCTCGACCTCTCGGCCGCGAGCGAGCTGACCCCGACGCTGGTGGCCCTCGCCGCCTTCGCCGACGGGCCCACCACCCTCACCGGCATCGGCCACATCCGCGGCCACGAGACCGACCGCATCGCCGCTCTGGTCAGCAACCTCCGCGCCCTCGGCGGCGAGGCGCACGAACTGGCCGACGGCATCCGCATCGTGCCGCGGGAGCTCACCGGCGGCGTGTGGAAGGCCCACCACGACCACCGCATCGCGACCGCGGGCGCCCTGATCGGACTTCGGGTCCCCGGTGTCGTCGTCGACGACATCGGCGCGACCGCCAAGACGCTGCCGGAGTTCCCGGAGCTGTGGGCGTACCTCGTGCGCCGCGCCGGGGCAGACATCCAGCGATGACGATGCACACGCGAGGTCGGCGATGAGCTGGCTCGGCGACGTCGACGACGACGACGAGTCGGACTTCGACGAAGCGAGCATCCGCACCCGCCCCAATCCCAAGTCGAACCGGCCCCGCACCAAACGGCGTCCCGCGCACGCCGACGCGCGCATCGCGCGGGTGCTGGGTGTGGACCGCGGGCGCTACACGGTGCTCGTGGACGAGGACGCCCCCGACGAGCACACCGCGCTGTCCGTGCGGGCACGGGAGCTGCGCAAGACCCCCATCGTCACGGGCGATCTCGTGCGGATCGTCGGCGACACCTCGGGCGGGGAGGGCACGCTCTCACGCATCGTGGGCGTGCAGGAGCGCACCTCGCTGCTACGGCGCTCCGCCGACGACACCGACCAGGTGGAGCGCATCGTCGTGGCCAACGCCGACCAGATGCTCATCGTCGTCGCCGCCGCCGACCCGGAGCCGCGCGAGCGATTGGTGGACCGGTACCTGATCGCGGCGCTGGATGCCGGCATCCGGCCGCTCCTGGTCGTCACCAAGACCGACCTCGCCGACCCGACGGGGTTCCTGTCGCACTTCGACGGCGTCGAGGGGCTCCAGGTGTTCACGAGCGCCCGCGGCGCCATGCCGGTCGAGCAGATCGGGCGCCACCTCACCGGCCACGCCACGGTCTTCGTGGGGCATTCGGGTGTCGGCAAGTCGACCCTCGTCAACGCACTGGTGCCCGAGGCCCGACGCGCCACGGGCCACGTCAACGTCGTCACCGGTCGCGGGCGCCACACCTCCAGCTCCACGGTGTCGCTGCGATATCACGGCGAGGACGGCAGCGGCTGGGTCATCGACACACCGGGCGTACGCTCGTTCGGCCTCGGACACGTCGACCCGGCGAACATCCTCGCCGCGTTCACCGATCTCGCCGCCGTCGCGCAGGAGTGCCCCCGCGGCTGCACGCACCTCCCCGACGCCCCCGACTGCGCGATCGCCGAGGCGGTCGCCGAGGGCCGGCTCGGCCCCAACGGGCCCGCCCGGCTCGACTCGCTGCAGCGGCTGCTCGGCACCTTCGCCGACAAGTGACGGCGGCGGCTGCCGTCGTGTCTAGGCTGGAGGGATGACGCGACTCGAACCCGGCATGCCCGCCCCCGACTTCACCCTCACCGACCAGGACGGCACCGCCGTCGGCCTCTCGTCGCTGCGGGGCCGGCGCGTGATCGTGTACTTCTACCCCGCGGCGATGACCCCCGGGTGCACGACCCAGGCGTGCGACTTCCGCGACAGCTTCCCCGCGCTGCAGTCCGCCGGCTACACGGTGCTCGGCGTCTCGCGTGACGAACCGGCGAAGCTGCGGCAGTTCCGCGAGCGCGACGGCCTCAGCTTCGACCTGCTGAGCGACCCCGACCACGCCGTGCACGAGGCGTACGGCGCGTGGGGCGAGAAAATGAACTACGGCAAGGTCGTGGCGGGCGTCATCCGCTCCACGTTCATCATCGACGAAGCCGGCATCATCGAGCACGCGCTGTACAACGTGCGTGCGACGGGCCATGTGGCGCGCCTGCGAAGCCTCCTGCAGGTGGGCTGAGCCTCAGGCGGGGTCGCGGTCGTCGCTGCCGCGCACGCCCGCGGCCCGCACCGTGAGCACGAGCACGACGAGCACGACGAGGGCGGGAACTCCCAGCGCCAGCCCGACGAGCGGGTCGCCGTAGGTTCCCGTCACGGCGCCGAGGGCCACGGCCAGCAGCAGCAGCTGCGCGACGATGCCACCGGAGCGGCCCCACGACTCCCCACGGAGGATCGCGACCGCGAAGGCGCCCATGGCGACCGCGGCGACGGCCGTGAGCACCAGCAGCGCGATGGCGCTCGCGAGCGACACGGTGTCGCCCGCCGTGAGCGCGAGGATCTGCCAGCCGACCAGGGCGGCGACTCCCAGCGCCTCGAGGGCGACCAGCGCCGCGCCGACGCGCTCGATGGGGGTGGGGGTGAGGGGTGACGGCATCCGTGATCAGCTTCCGGGTTCGAACGGGTTTGTGCGAATCCTCCAGGCCGTGGAGCAGATCCTCAGCCACTCATGACGAACACGCAGGAATGAGCTCTTGCCGGGCACGCTGCACTGTGAAACCATTGACAGGTTGTGTGCTCCCACAGCGACGTGGGGCGAGCAAGAGGCTCGCACATCCCCAGAGTACCGGAACCCGTATCGGGACTCTGAACCGCACGTGAACATTTCCCCCCACCAAGGAGCACCCCAATATGGATTGGCGCGACAAGTCCGCCTGCCTCACCGTCGACCCCGAGCTGTTCTTCCCCGTCGGGAACACCGGCCCGGCAGTGGAGCAGATCGAAAAGGCCAAGGCCGTGTGCGCACGCTGCACCGTGACGGAGATCTGCCTGCAGTACGCCCTCGAGACCGGTCAGGACTCGGGCGTGTGGGGCGGCCTGTCCGAAGACGAGCGCCGCGCGCTCAAGCGCCGCGCCGCTCGCGCCCGCCGCGCCAGCTGACGCTGAGCCCGGCTCGCACGCACACAACCTTCAGATGCGCGCACCGCTTCGGCGGTGCGCGCATCTGTGTGTCCGGGCCTCAGCCCGCCTGACGCTCGATGTAGCGCAGCGGAATGTCGATGGTCACTTCCGTGCCGCTGCCGGTGATGGTGTGCCAGTCGATCGTGCCGCCCAGCTCACCCTGGATGAGGGTGCGCACGATCTGCGTGCCCAGGCCCCGACCGACCTGCCCCTCGGGCAGGCCGCTGCCGGTGTCGCGCACGATCACCTGCAGGCGTTCCTCGCTGCGTTCGGCGGCGATCTCCACGTCGCCCTCCTTGCCGGCGAGCCCGTGCTCCACGGCGTTCGTGACCAACTCCGTCAGCGCGAGCGCCAGGGGCGTCGCGTACTCGCTCGGCAGCGTGCCGAACCGGCCCGTCGTGCGGGTGCGGGCGCGGGTGTTGGGGGCTGCGGCGACCTCGGCGACGAGCTTGAGGACCCGCGCGAAGACCTCGTCGAACGCGACGTTCTGGGCGAGGCCCTCCGACAGCGTGTCATGCACGACGGCGATGGCCGACACTCGCCGCATGGCCTGCGTGAGCGCCTCACGCGCCTCGTCGGAGTGGGTGCGGCGGGCCTGGATGCGCAGGAGCGAAGCGACGGTCTGCAGGTTGTTCTTCACGCGATGGTGGATCTCACGGATCGTGGCATCCTTCGTGATGAGCTCCTGCTCCTGGTGGCGGATCTCGGTGACATCGCGACACAGCACGATCGCGCCGATGCGCTTGTCGTGGTCGCGCAGCGGAATCGTGCGCAGCGACACGGTGACCCCCCGCGCCTCGACGTCGGCCCGCCAGGGCGCGCGCCCGGTCACCACGACCGGCAGCGACTCGTCGAACTGCCGATTGGCGGGCAGGATGCCGGTGGTGACCTCCACCAGCGACTCGCCCTCGAGTTCCTCCTCGAAGCCGAGCCGGTTGAACGCCGAGAGGGCGTTCGGGCTCGCGAAGGTCGTGATGCCGTCGGGATCGAGCCTGATGAGGCCGTCGGATGCGCGCGGGGCGCCCCGGCGGGGCGAGGTGGGGGCGTTCAGGTCGGGGAAGTCGGCGGAGGCCACCATGGCGAACAGGTCGTCGGCGCAGTCGTTGAAGGTGATCTGCTGCCGCGACGGGGTGCGCGTCTCCCCCAGGTTGGTGTGGCGGGTGAGTACGCCGAGCACGTGCGGAGGGGCATCCTCGTGCGCGCGTCGGCGGACGATGGGCACGGCGCGCACCCGGGTGGGGGTCTCCTCGAACCAGTCCGGCGAGGCCGAGTCGACGATGCGTGCGCCGGTGAACGCGTCGCGCACCTGCGTGCGCCACTGCGGCCGCACCCGGTCGCCGACGATGTCGCGGTAGAACAGCGTCGCCGAGCCGCTCGGGCGCGTGTGCGCGACGGCGATGAACGAATCGTCGGCGGTCGGCACCCAGATGACGATGTCGGCGAAGGCCAGGTCCGCCAGCAGCTGTCCGTCGCCGGCGAGGCGGTGCAGCCACTCCACGTCGTCGGCGGATGACCGACCCTGGGCATAGACGAGATCGCTGAGCGTCGACATCCTTTCACCCTAACCGGGTCGCTCATGCGGTCCGTGCGAACACTCCCCGCCCCGACCGCGCACGGCGCGGGCGCGACGTCGTCGGTGCGACGGGCGCCGAGGGCGCCACCGCCTCTCCCACCAGCCGGCGCACTCCCGCCGAGAGGGCACTGCGTCCGGCGACGTCCAGCACCGGGCGGGCGGCGAGCATCGCGGCATCGGCCGCCTTCTGGTCGTGCGGCAGGAACCAGACCTCGCGGATGCCGCAGAAGCGCTCGAGCGTCGCGCGCACCTGACCGCGCGGGTCGACCCCCAGCACGCCGCCGCGGAGTCGATTGACCACCACGACGACCGGGGTCGCGCCGATCGTCGCCCGCAGCTCGGCGTGGCCACGCACGAACCGCGCGATGCCGACGGGGTCGGCCGAGGCCACCGCGACGACGAGGTCGGCCTCGCGCACCGCGGCCAGCGTCGCGGCGTTGCGGCGCGGTCCGGCCAGATCGCTCACGATCTCCTCGTCGCGCTCGAGCGATGCCGCAACGTCCACCACGGTCTCATCCGTCCACGTCCGGCACACGCCCAGGGCCGCCGTGACGCGCTGGTCGCTGAGCTCGGGCCAGCGGCCCGGACGGTTCAGCCCGGTGAGCACCTCGACGCCACGGCCGAGCGCCACGCTCACCCGGCTGAGCTCCGCAGGGGTGAGCGTGTCGTGCTCCGCCTGCCGGCACGCCGCAGCGAATCCGGGTCCTTCGTCGGCGATGCCCAGAGCCAGGGCCAGCGACGGCGCGTGCGTATCGGCGTCGATGAGACCGACCCGCCGGCCGTCGCGGGCGAGCTCCACCGCGAGCTCCACCGCGACGGTGCTGCGCCCGGGTGCGCCGGTGGGGCCCCACACCGCGATGACGCGGCCCGAACGGGGCACGGCCGGCGCGGGCGCGGGCACATCGCCGGCGGCGAGGGCGGCGGCGATGCCGGGGGCGTCGGCGAGCGGGAGGGGGCCGGCCAGCCCGTACAGGCCGGCCAGGCGGTCGTCCCCCGCGTCGCCGAGGAGCGGCACGATGCGCACGCCGTGGCGGTCGCACAGCGACACCAGGGCCGGACCGATCGTGTCGCGACGCAGTTCCAGCAGCAGCAGGTCGGCGCCGGTGACGGCGGCGAGCAACTGCCTGCCCTCCTCGCCCAGCAGCGCGTCGGCCGCAGCCGCGGCCGGGGCGGACGCCGACACCGCGGCGACGGCGTGCACCCCGCCGCGGTCGAGGGCGAGCGCGATGTCGGATGCCGCGGCAGCGTCGACGGCCACGACGGCCGTGGTCATCGCGCACCGCCCGCCGCCGGCACCACCGACAGCGCCGCGCCGCCGGCGATCGCGGCGAGGGTCGCGGCGACGTCCGCGCGCGGGATGACGAGCTCGAGCGCGGCGCTGTCGTCGCCGACCATCGAGTCGTCCCTGGTGACGGTGGCCACCGTGGCGTCGGGCACCAGGATGCGCGGCTGCTCGTACTGCCCGTGCTCGAGGGCCGCCGCCGACCAGATCTCCACGCGCGCACCCGCGACGACCGCTGCGGGCACGTCCGTCGCCGAGCGCAGCACCACCGAGGTGAGATCGCTCGCCGACGCTGCGCCCACCGCGCTCAGCGGCACCAGCTCGCCCGCATCGATCGTGCGGGTGGCGATGGCTCCGGGTTCGAGCAGCCCCGGCGCCGCGTACGCGTCGCTCACCGGGCCCAGTGCCACATCCACCACCCGCAGCACCGTGGCATCCACCTCTTCGCCCGGGACGATCGTGCGTGCCGCGGCGAACACCGGCACCGTCTGGCGGGCGGCGGACACGACGAACCAGACCCCGGCGACCGAGGCGACGATGAGCACGATCCCGACGATGAAGCGCGTATCGGCCCAGAAGGCCCGCGGGCGCGCGGGCGGGGAATCCGATGCGATCATGCCCCCATGGTGACCGAACACGCCCGGCGGGGCGGCGGTTTATCCACAGCCCGGCGCGGGTCGGTCGGGCGGGGGCGGCGGCCCCGATAATGGGGGCATGCCCGCCGCCGTTCCCCCCGATGCGAGCCTGCTCGCCCCCGCGCAGGTCGCGGAACTGTTGAGCGTGTCCGTCGAAGAGGTCGTCGCCCTCGTGCTCGACGGCCGGCTGCGCGGCATGAAGGTCGGCTCCCCCGCGCAATGGCGCATCGAGCAGGACAGCGTCGAGGCGTACCTCGACGATCAGGCCGAAGAGGCGCGTCGCATGGCGCTGTGGCGGCAGTCCAACGCCGCGAGCTTCCCCGAACTGTGGGGACGCGGCGCGGTGCGCCGGCCCGACTGAGCCGGCATCATCCGAGGGTCGCGGCGGAATCCAGCCGCACCCACACCAGCGCCGTCGTCGGCACGATGCGGTGGCCGCTGACGGCATCGGCGCGGCGCGGCTGGTCGCGTTCGTGAAGGGCCAGGTCGAGATGATCAGCCCCGGCACGGTCGATCGTGCCGGAGAGCTCGCGACCGGCGGCCAGCGCCAGCGTCACCGGAATGCGCCGGCGCGAGAGGTCGCGCAGGACGAACCCGAGCGTCATCCGATCGGCCAGGCGCCCGACGGCGGGTTCGGCCCGGGCGGTGCGCAGCATCGCCTCGTGGGGCATCCCGATCGCCGCCGCGCCCCCGAACGGGACGAGCAGTGCCCCGCCGCGCCGCGTGGCGACGGTGAGGGCGAACCAGTCGGCGCCGACCGCCGACACGGTGCCGGCAGCCCCGGTGCCGTCGAGGCAGTCCACCGAGACCGCGGCATCCGTGCCCGCCAGCGCCCGCAGCCGTTCGCGCAGCGACAGCCGGGACAGCCGCAGCCGCTCGGCCTCGGTGTCCAGGGCCGCGCGCTCGGCCTCCCACTCGGACGCGAGCTGGTCCTCGAGGTCCTCGAACAGGCGATCCCAGCGCATCCCGCGAATGTAGCGCCCCGCTCACGCGCCGACGGGGTGTTGTCCACAAGTTGGAGGATTCTCACCCCGCGGCCCTGCGCACTGTGGTTCACTCGGTGCCACTTCCTCGCCGAGAGAAACGGACGACGCATGGTCCCCACACCCGCACCCGCGCCGCGTCCCGTTCCCTCCTCGGTCGCCGTGGACGACTTCCTCGCCCCGCAGCGCACCTCTGCCGCAGAGCTCCCCGATCCGGAGCCGCTGCTGCGCAACCTCACCCGCGGTGTGCTCGAAGTGCTCGCGGGGGTGCGGGAGGTCGACCAGCTGGCGCGCTGGTTCACCGAGGAGCCGTTCCACGCCCTCGTGACCCGGGCGAACCTCGCCACCCGAGCCCGCAGCGCCCGCGGCGTCCCCGCCGCCCGGCCCGTGCACGTCATCGGCACGATCCTGCAGTCCTCACCCCTGGACGGGGTCGTCGAGGCGGTGGTCGTCGTCGCGGGGCCCGCCCGCACGCGCGCCGTGGCGATCCGCCTCGAGGGCATGGACCACCGGTGGCGGGCGACCTCGCTCGCGCTGCTCTGACGCGCGCGGCTAGCGACCCTCGTCGTCGATCAGCTCCCGCAGCGCCCGCAGAGCGTCGCGGATCTCCTCGTGGTCGTACTGCCCCGCCCGGCTCTCGGCCGAGATCACACCTGATCGGTGGACGCGACGGAAGTCTCCGAACGGGAACGTGTACGCCTGCTTCGTCTCGCGGTTCTCGCTGCGGTCGACGCCCAGGTGCCAGTGCGCGTACTGCGTCCATCCGGCCCGGTCGATGAAGGCGTTCTCCTCTTCGGCGCTGGGAGCGGCCTCGGACCAGTCGTCGCGCTCGTCGCGGACGACCTTGCCCTCGCGGATGAGGGCGCGCGCGTGGCGCAGCGCCGGCTTGTTCAGTTCGATGGTCATGCGCCGACGATAAGAACGGCACACCGCCTCGCTCAAGGGGTTGACGCTCTCCCGCCGTCGCGGGCTACTGCTTGTAGGACGCCAGGAAGTTGCCGAGCCGTTCGATCGCCTCGGTCAGCACCCGCGCCTCCGGCAGTGTCACGATGCGCAGGTGATCGGGGGTCGGCCAGTTGAATCCGGTGCCGGGCACGAGCAGCACGTGCTCGGCGACGAGGAAGTCGTACACGAGCTTGCCGTCGTCACGGATCTCGTACACCTCGGGGTCGAGGCGCGGGAAGGCGTAGAGCGCCCCCTGCGGCTTGAGGCACGAGACCCCGGGGATCGCCTCCAGACCCTCCCACGCGGCATCCCGCTGCTCGTGCAGCCGCCCCGTCGGGGCGATGAGCGCGTCGATGGACTGCACGCCCGACAGCGCCGCCTGCACGGCGTACTGGGCGGGGACGTTGGGGCACAGCCGCGTGGATGCCAGCAGCTGGATGCCCTCGAGGAAGCCGGCCGCGTGCTGCTTGGGGCCGGTGATGACGAGCCATCCGGAGCGGAAGCCCGCCACCCGGTAGGTCTTGGAGAGCCCGTTGAAGGTGAGGCACAGCAGGTCGGGAGCGAGCGTGGCGAGCGGGATGTGCTCGGCCTCGTCGAAGAGGATGCGGTCGTAGATCTCGTCCGACAGCAGCAGCAGCGAGTGCTCACGGGCGATCTCGACGATCCCCTCCAGCACCTCGCGGGTGTAGACGGCTCCCGTGGGGTTGTTGGGGTTGATGACGACGATCGCCTTGGTGCGCGGCGTGATCTTGGAGCGGATGTCCTCGAGATCGGGCTGCCAGCCGGCGGCGTTGTCGCACCGGTAGTGCACCGGCGTGCCGTCGGCGAGGCTCGTCATCGCGGTCCACAGCGGATAGTCCGGCGCCGGGATCAGCACTTCGTCGCCCTCGTCCAGCAGTGCCTGCATCGTCATCGTGATGAGCTCGGACACCCCGTTGCCGAGGTAGACGTCGTTGGGGTCGAACGAGGGGAACCCGGGGATCTGCTCGTAGCGGGACACCACGGCCCGCCGGGCGGACATGATGCCGCGGCTGTCGCTGTAGCCGTGCGCGTGCGGGATCGACTCGATCATGTCGCGCACGATCTGGAACGGCGCCTCGAAGCCGAAGATGGCGGGGTTACCGGTGTTGAGCTTGAGGATCGTGTGCCCGTCGTCCTCGAGCCGATCGGCCTCGGCGAGTGCCTGACCGCGGATCTCGTAGAGGACGTTCTTCAGCTTGCTCGACTGGTCGAGGTTGCGCAGCGGACTCATCGGATCAGGATATCGCCGGTCCGGCCGGGCCAATGCCCGGCCGGTGGACCGGCCTCTCCCCCGCCGGGGCGGGTTACTTCTTCTTGCCCGTGGCGCGGCGCTGCGCGCGGTTCTGCGGCGCTGCCGACGGTGCGGCACCGCCCGCGTTGGGTTGCGTACGCTGACCGAACGCGCCACGCGGCTGCTCGGCGGCCGACGGGGCGGCCGCGGCGGCCGCACGGGCCTGACGCGCCTTGGCGGTGGCCGCCTGCTGCACCTGGCCGCGGTCGTTGCGCACCTCGACGTCACCGGAGTCGCCGGGCGCGGAGTACTCCAGGCCCTGCTGCTCGGGCGCGACGAGACCCTTCGCCTCGACCTGCGCCTCCTGGCCCTCGGTGCGACGCACCTCGACCTCGAGGTTGTAGAGGAAGCCGACCGACTCCTCCTTGATCTGGCCCATCATCGCCTGGAACATCTGGTAGCCCTCGCGCTGGTACTCGATGAGCGGGTCGCGCTGGGCCATCGCCCGCAGGCCGATGCCGTCCTTCAGGTAGTCCATCTCGTAGAGGTGGTCGCGCCAGCGGCGGTCGAGCACCTGCAGCACGACGCGGCGCTCCAGTTCCCGCATGGCGGGGGAACCGAGCTCCTCCTCACGACGGGCGTAGGCGATCTTCGCGTCGGAGAGGATCTCGCGCTTGAGCACCTCGGGGGTGATGCGCCCCTTGTTGCCCGCCTCCGAGACGACCTCGTCGATCGTGACGCCGACCGGGTAGAGCGTCTTCAGCTCGGTCCACAGCGCGTCGAAGTCCCAGCTCTCGTTGTGACCGGAGCCGGTGTGGTCGTCGATGACGGAGCCGATGGCGTCTTCGATGAAGTGCGCCACGCGGTCGGAGAGGTCATCGCCTTCGAGCATGTGCCGGCGGTCGGCGTAGATCGCCTCGCGCTGACGGTTGAGCACGTCGTCGTACTTGAGCACGTTCTTGCGGATCTCGGCGTTGCGCGCCTCGACCTGCGACTGGGCGCTCTTGATCGCCCGCGACACCATGGTCGACTCGATCGCGACGTCGTCGGGGAAGTTGGTGCGCGCCAGGATCGCCTCGGCGGCGCCGGACTGGAACAGGCGCATGAGGTCGTCGGTCAGCGACAGGTAGAAGCGGCTCTCGCCGGGGTCGCCCTGACGGCCCGAGCGGCCGCGCAGCTGGTTGTCGATGCGGCGCGATTCGTGACGCTCGGTGCCCAGCACATACAGACCGCCGGCCTCGACGACCTTGACGGCCTCTTCGGCGACGGTGTCACGCACGGCCTCGTAGACGGTGTCCCACTCGGCTTCGTACTCCTCGGGCGTCTCGACGGGATCGAGGCCCTTGGCCTTCATCTCCTGCACGGCGAGGAACTCGGCGTTTCCGCCGAGCATGATGTCGGTACCGCGGCCGGCCATGTTCGTGGCCACGGTGACGGCGCCCAGGCGCCCGGCGCGCGCGACGATCTCGGCCTCGCGTGCGTGGTTCTTCGCGTTGAGCACCTCGTGCTTGACGCCCTTCTTCGCGAGGAGGCGCGAGAGGTACTCGCTCTTCTCCACGCTCACCGTGCCCACGAGCACGGGCTGGCCGAGGGCGTGCCGCTCGGCGATGTCCTCGACGACCTGCGCGAACTTGGCCTGCTCGTTCTTGTAGACGAGGTCGGGCTGGTCCTTGCGGATCATCGGCTTGTTCGTCGGGATGGGGACGACGCCGAGCTTGTAGGTGGACATGAACTCCGCCGCCTCGGTCTCGGCGGTACCGGTCATGCCGGCGAGCTTGTCGTACAGGCGGAAGTAGTTCTGCAGCGTGACGGTCGCGAGCGTCTGGTTCTCGGCCTTGACCGGCACGCCCTCCTTCGCCTCGATCGCCTGGTGGATGCCTTCGTTGTAGCGGCGCCCGACCAGGATGCGGCCGGTGTGCTCGTCGACGATCATGACCTCGTCGTTCATCACGACGTAGTCCGCGTCGCGCTTGAACAGCGCGAGGGCCTTGATGGAGTTGTTGAGGAAGGAGATGAGCGGGGTGTTGGCCGACTCGTACAGGTTCTCGATGCCGAGGTAGTCCTCGACCTTCTCGATACCGGGCTCCAGCACGCCGATGGTGCGCTTCTTCTCGTCGACTTCGTAGTCCACGCCCGCCTCGAGGGTCTTGGCGATCTTCGCGAACTCGACGAACCAGCGGTTCGCCTCACCCGACGACGGGCCGGAGATGATGAGCGGGGTGCGCGCCTCGTCGATGAGGATCGAGTCGACCTCATCGACGATCGCGAAGAAGTGACCACGCTGCACGAGGTCGTCCTTGCGCCAGGCCATGTTGTCGCGCAGGTAGTCGAAGCCGAACTCGTTGTTGGTGCCGTACGTGATGTCGGCGGCGTACTGCTGACGGCGCACCTCGGGGTTCTGACCCGAGACGATGGTGCCGGTGGTCATGCCGAGGGCGCGGTAGACGCGGCCCATGAGCTCGGCCTGGTAGGACGCCAGGTAGTCGTTGACCGTGATGACGTGCACGCCCTTGCCGGCGATGGCGTTGAGGTACACGGGGAGGGCGGCGGTGAGGGTCTTGCCCTCACCGGTCTTCATCTCGGCGATGTTGCCCAGGTGCAGTGCCGCGCCACCCATGACCTGCACGTCGTAGGGACGCTGGCCGAGGGTGCGCTTGGCGGCCTCACGCACGGCGGCGAACGCCTCGGGCATGAGGTGGTCCAGCGTCTCGCCGGCCTCGTAGCGGGCGCGCAGCTCCGCGGTCTCGCCGCGCAGTTCCTCGTCGGTCAGCTGCGCGTAGTCCTCTTCGAGGGCGCCCACGGCCTTGACGACCTGCTGCAGGCGCCGCAGCACCCGCCCCTCGCCGGCGCGGAGCAGTTTCTCGAGAGGGTTGGCCACGGGGCATCTCCATCTATGGGTCGGGCACGGTTGCGCCTGCGCCCTCACGCTCGGGCGCGCGGGCATACACCGCCATGTTATCGGCCCGTGACCTCAGCGTCGCCTGTGGGGCGATTCCCAGCCGCTCGCCCTGAGCGAACCGGCGGTCGCCGGGGGGTCACGGCTCTAGGATCGTGACATGGCTGGATTCTGGGGCAAACGCAAGCGCGAGCAGCTGGAACTGCAGGAGCAGGACGCGGACCTGGCCCGCCGTGCCGGCGCGGCGCTGGTCGCCACCGACGAGCGACTGCGGGTCACGACGGACGAACTGGTCTTCGCGGATGCCGAGCTCGGCACGGAGGCGACCCAGGAACTGCGCGAAGCGCTCACCGCCGTCCGTCACCACCTCGGCGAGGCGTTCCACCTCAACCAGCTGAATCACGACGACATCCCCGACACCCTCGAGGAGCTGCGCACCCGCAACGCCCGCATCGTGCAGCTGTGCGAGTGGGCCGACGAGCTGCTCGACGACCGCACCAGCTCGCTGGAGGCACGCATCGAGCGCGCCCGGCGCGCCCCCGAGATCCTCGCCGGCATCCGTGCCGACGTCGATCGGCTCACCGCCCGCGTCCCCACCGCCCGCGCCGTGGTGGAGCGCGTCGCCCAGCGCTACGCCCCCGAGGCCGTGCAGCGCATCGCCGGCAACCCCGACGAGGCCGCCGGGCTGCTCGAATTCGCCGCACACGGCGCGGAGGTCGCCGAGCGGCGCAGGGCGGCCGGCGAACGCGGGCCCGCGAACCTGGCGCTGGAGACGGCGACCGAGGCGGTGCGTCGCGCCGGCACCCTGCTGGACGCCGTCGACGACTTCGAGGTCGAAGCCCTCCGCGCCCAGTCGACGCTCGCCGCCGTCGTCGCCGATTCCCGTGAAGACATCGTCGAGGCCCGCAATGCTCCGCAGGTGCCGGCCGTGACGGCGGCGGTCGCCGAGCTCGAGCGCGCGCTGACGAGCCTGACCCCTGCCGGCGGCAAGGCCGACCCCTTCGCAGAGCTCACCGTGCTGCGTGAGAAGAACTCTGCACTGGATGCCGTCATCGCCAAGGCCCGCGAGCGCGCCGCGCGGCCGGTCCCGGCCGAGGCGCACGTGCGTCACGCCGTCGACGACGCCGACCGCCAGCTCTCGGTGGCCCGTTCGGTCATCGCCGGTCACCGCGGCTGGATCGGCGCCGATGCCCGCACGCGGCTGGCCGAGGCCGAGAGCCTCCGGCTGGCGCTGGCCCCCGTCATCGCGGCCGCCGCGATCCCCGAGGACGACCGGGAGAAGGCGATGGCCGACGCGCGCCGCTGCGGTCAGCTCGCCTCGGAGGCGCTGCAATTCGCCCAGCGCGACATCGACTCGTCCCGCCCGAACGACCCGGGCTGGGGACAGCAGGGCGGTTGGGGCGGCGGCCGCGGCGGCGGTCAGGGCGGCAACAACATCATGGGCGGCATCCTGGGAGGCCTCGTCATCGGGAGCCTCCTGGACGGCATGTTCGACTGACCCCGTCCGACACCGCACGACGTGAAAAGCGGATGCCGCGTGGATTCCTCCACGCGGCATCCGCTTTCGCATAGGCGCTACGACGCGAGCTTCGCGGCAGGCGGCGCCTGGGTCGCGAGCGAGATCACACCGTAGTCCCAGCCCTTGCGCCGGTACACGACGCTGGGCTGGTCGGAGCGGGCATCGATGAACAGGAAGAAGTCGTGGCCGACCAGCTCCATGCGGTCGACCGCTTCTTCGACGGTCATCCACTCCGCCTCGAAGTTCTTCGTGCGGATGACGACCGGGGTGTACTCGGGTTCTTCCGCGGTGCCCGTCTGGACGGGGATCGCGCCGGTTGCGACGGCGTCGATCATGTCGACGGATGCCGGCTGCACGTCGATCCCCTCGAGCGCGCCGTTCGCCTTCTTGAACGTCGCCCCCCGCGGGTGGTCGCGCGCATCGAGGCGCTTCTCCTTCGCCCGGCGCAGCTGTTCGGCGAGCTTGTCGACCGCCAGATCCAGCGCGGTGAACTTGTCGCCGTCGGTGGCCTCGGCCCGCACGAGCGGACCCTTGCCCGTGAGCGTCAACTCGACGGTCTCGTCCTCGACTCGACCGTTGTGGTACGCCCGGTGGGTCACCTTGACATCGAGCCGCTGGGCCCGGGGAGCGAGGTGTTCTACACGGAGGGCCTTCTCTTCGACCACGGTGCGGAATCGGTCTGTGATCCCCACACCCACGCCGACGATACTGGTATCCATCCTTGACCTCCTTGTTCCGGTCCGCCCGGCCAAGGGCGGACCATCAGTCGCCTTGTCCCTTCAACGCTACTGCGCTGGACCGCTGATGTCACTTCGACGCGGCATGTCGTCGGCTCGGCGTGGCGGCCAGGGTGGCCGCGCCCACCACGACGGCCCCCGCCGCCCGCAGCGCCCGCACCGCTTCGGTCAGTGTGGCGCCGGTCGTCACGACGTCGTCCACGACGACGACGCGCGCACCCGCCGCCGCGTCGCGGGCCCGCATGCTGCCCGCGACGTTGGCCACGCGCGCCTCGCGCGGCAGCCCGCGCTGGTCGGCGGTGGCGCGCACGGTCTGCAGTAAGGGCTCGGGCACCAGCCCGGCCCGACGGCACACCAGCTCCACCGGCCGGTAGCCCCGGCGCCGCATCGCCGCGCGCGAGGTGGGCACGGCCACCACGACGGCGCCGGATCCGGTCGACCCCACGGCCGCAGCGAGGGCGGGTGCCAGAGCCGCCGCGAGCCCCGTGCGACCGTCCTCCTTGAACGCCCGCACGACGCGGGCGACGACGCCGTCGAACACCAGCGCGCTGTGCACGTCGAGGGTGCCGACGCGGCGCACGGCGACGAGAGGCTCCAGCCTCGCCCGGCATGACGGGCACAGTGCCGCATCGGGCAGATCGCACCCCGCGCACCACACCGGGAAGGCGAGCGCGAGTGCCGCGGCGAGCGCGTCGCGCAGCGGCGTGGCGGACATGCGTCCCAGTGTCGCCTCCCGGAGGCGCCCCCGCGCGGGGAGCGAACGCCTCCGGGGCGCAGCGCGACGATCCCGGCCCTGTGCAGGAGGCGGCGTCAGCGGGCCGTGCCCTGCACCGTGCCGAGCACCCGGATGCCGGTGGCGCTGGTCCCCCAATTCGTCCCGCGCCGCACGTACAGCGTCCCCTGGTCGTCCAGCAGCCTCACGTCGGAGACCTGGTTGGTGGGCGCGATGGCGGTGGTGCCGGCCGGCGCGCTGATGACGGCGCCCGCGCCTCCCACGGTCTGCTCCACGATGCGCGCGTCGCCGGCGACGTCGACGACGATGCCGAGATGGGTGGCATCCAGCCAGCCGACGTCCGCGCCCACGCCCGGCAGCGTCGCCAGCACGTGCGGCACGCCGAGTTCGACCGGGACCCCGCCGTCGCGGATGATGCCCGCCACCCAGATCGCCGGCTGCCCGCCGTCGACGACGGCCGCCGCCACCCGGGTGCCGTCGCGGGAGACGGTCATGGCGGTGATCCTCGTGGCCTCCGGCCATGCGCCGGCGACGTCGACCGCCTCGCCCTGCGGCCCGAACGCCCGCACCGCGGTGGGCGTGGCAGCAGGCACGCTCCACACCCAGCCGCCGGTGTCGATCGACGGGGCGACGAGGTCGCCGCGGGCGTCCACGTCGCCCCAGCCGTTCGCGGTGTCGACGCGGGCGACGGCGCCGGTGCCGCGCAGCACCGCCGCAGCATCCTGATCGGCGGCGACCTGCACCGCGACGGCGCCGGCATCCACGATGGCCTCCGACAGCGCGAGAGGTTCCAGTCCGTCGCCGGTGAGGTAGCCGAAGCCCTCGTCGTTGAGCACGAGGGCCTGCGGGGGCACCCGCGTGGAGATCGTGGGGATCACCGACGCCGCCAGCGGCTGCCCGTCGACGGTCAGCTGCACGGTGGTCACCCCGGCCCCCGCGAGGCTCTCCACGAGCTGCGTCTGCAACCGGTCGAGCGTCGTGCGGTCCAGATCCAGCGCGCCCGCGGTGAGCTCGACACGCGCTGTGCCGTCGTCCTGCACCGGCACGGTGCGGGCGGCGAGGGTGACATCCCCCGGCACGGCGCTGGCCACCGCCCCCGCCAGCCACGGGCTCGGCGCCCCTTCCAGCAGGGCGCTGGCCACACTCGTGGCGGGGTTGGTGGTCGTGAACCACCGCACGTCGGGGACGAGGTAGTTCCACGTCGGGTCGAAGTAGGCCAGCGCATAGCTGCGGAAGACGACATCGAACCAGGAGTCGTCCAGCACGATGCCGTCGGGCGCCTCGCTGATGCGCCACTGGCCGTCCTCCTGCGCGAGCCGGAAGGGCAGCCCCAGTTCGGCGCCGTTGACGTCGTTGTAGGCGCCGGCCTCGTCGACGACCGCGTCGGCGGTGACGTTGAGGGTGATGGCGTCCTCGGCGCTCTCGATGTACTCGCGGTCGGCGAAGTCGTCGACGGTCACCCCCGCGAACGGATTCCACACCTCCCGGGCATCGGTCGTGAGGTACTCCCGCGCGGTGGCCCACTCGCCGCGCGTGCCGGAGCCGGCGCGGATGAACCCCTCCACGATCTCGCGGGGGGTCGCCCCCGGCTGCGGCGGATCGGCGACGAAGGAGATGTCCGGGGGCCGCGTGTCGTCGTCCAGCGCCATCCCGGGGTTCACGGGCCCCGTGGTGGGAAGGCCCGCACAGGCGGACAGCACCAGAGCGGATGCCGTCGCCATGACGACGGCGACGATGCGGGTGGGACTTCTCATCGCTTCTCCCTCCGGTCGCCCTGCGGGATCTCGATCGGCTGCGTGAGGCCCAGCGAGTCGAGCGCGCCGTCCTCGCCGGGGTCGGCCGGGATGGGCGAGGTCCCGTCGAAGTCGGTGCCCTGTCGCGGGATGGTCAGCACGAAGTGGGTGCCGCGGCCGAGCGCGGACCACACCGCCAGGGTGCCGCCGTGCAGTCGCGCGTCGCCGAGGGCGATCGAGAGGCCGAGGCCGGTGCCGCCGATCGTGCGTCGACGCGACGGGTCGGCGCGCCAGAAGCGGTCGAACACCCGCTCGGCGTCGGAGGCGGTCATGCCCAGGCCGTAGTCGCGCACGCCGAGGGCCACGGCGCGCTGGTCGCTGTCGACGGTCACGACGATCGGGCGACCCTCACCGTGCTCGATGGCGTTGCCGAGCAGGTTGCGCACGATGCGGCGCACCCGGCGCGGGTCCATCTCCACCGGCGAGTAGCCGCCGGGCGCGATGAGGCGCACATCGGTGCCGTGCTGGTCCGCGAGCTGCTGCATGGAGGCGATGACGTCCTCCGCCAGCTGCGCCATGCTGGTCGGCTCGCTCTCCAGCTGCACCGAACCGGCGTCGTAGCGGCTGATCTCCAGCAGGTCGGTCAGCAGCGTCTCGAACCGCTGCACCTGCGCGTGGAGCAGCTCCGCCGCCCTGGCGGTGGTGGGGTCGAACGCCTCGCGCTGGTCATTGAGCATGTCGGAGGCGAGCCGGATGGTCGTCAGCGGTGTGCGCAGCTCGTGCGAGACATCGGAGACGAACCTCTGCTGCACGAGCGACAGGTCGGCCAGGTCCTTGATCTGCGATTCGATGCTGTCGGCCATCGCGTTGAACGAGCGGGCCAGCGTCGCCAGCTCGTCGTCGCCGCGCACCTGCAGGCGGACGCCGAGCTCACCGTTGGCCAGACGCGCACTGGTCTCCGCGGCCTCCGCGATGGGGCTCGTCACCGAGCGGAGCACGACCCAGGAGATGCCGCCGATGAGCATCACCAGCGCCGCCCCCACGATCCACAGCGTCACCTGCACGAACGAGAGCGTCTGGGCGGCGTCGGCGAGGTCGTAGCCGAAGTACAGCTCGTACGCGCCGGCCTCCGGCACCTCCAGCTGCTGGCCGACGATGATGCCCGGCACCGTGCCACCGTCGCCGTCGGGGAGGGCCGAGGACTGCCACCACTGCAGGTCGCCGGTGTCGCGCACCGATGCGCGCAGGCCCGGCGAGAGCAGATCCTCGGTGAGCCCGCCCGTCGTGAACCCCTGCGGGGCCAGGGGCGAGGTGGTGTCGGTGCGCAGCGCCGCCGTCATGTCGGTGGCCGCCTGCCGGGCGACGGTGCTGACGTTGACCAGCAGGTTGTCCACCGCGACGGCGTCGCCCTCCACCTCGGCGGAATCCAACGTCGCCTGGGCGGTCTGGGTGGTGCGGGCGGCATCGCCCAGGACCTGCTCCAGACGGGACTGGAAAAGGTCGTTCTGGATCGCCAGCGCCATGAACACGAACGCCGCGAGCACCGCGAGCGCGGTCAGTCCGAGCGTGAGCAGCACGGTGCGGAACCGCAGCGACCCGCGCCACGCGCGCGTGACCTCTTCGGGCCAGCGCCGCCAGTCGCGCAGTCGAGCGGTGACGCGTCGTGACGCGTTCGCGGTGGACAAGACCCGCCTCAGACCACCGCGCCGGCGCGGTAGCCGACGCCGCGCACCGTCGTGACGATCTTGGGGTTGTCGGGGTCGAGCTCGACCTTCGCGCGCAGTCGCTGAACGTGGACGTTCACCAGGCGCGTGTCCGCCTTGTAGTGGTAGCCCCACACCTGCTCGAGCAGCATCTCGCGCGAGAACACCTGCTGCGGCTTCGCGGCGAGGGCGACGAGCAGCTCGAACTCCAGCGGGGTGAGGCTGATCACCTCGTCGGCGCGGCGCACCTCGTGCGCGGCGACGTCGACGCTGAGGTCCCCGATGCGCAGCGTGTCGCCCGAGGACTGCGCAGCGGGGCGCAGGCGGGTGCGGATGCGCGCGACCAGCTCCTTGGGGTTGAAGGGCTTGACGATGTAGTCGTCGGCGCCCGACTCCAGGCCACGGACGACGTCGGCGGTGTCGGTGCGCGCGGTGAGCATGATGATCGGCACGCCCGATTCGGCGCGGATGCGGGTGCAGATCTCGATGCCGTCCATGCCGGGGAGCATCAGGTCCAGCAGAACGAGCTCGGGGCGTTCGGCGCGCCACACGTCCACGGCCGCCGCGCCGTCGGCGCAGAAGACGGTGTCGAAGCCTTCGGTGCGCAGAACGATGCCGATCATCTCGGCCAGCGCGGTGTCGTCGTCGACCACCAGGATGCGTGAGGTCATGGGTACGTGCTCGTCCTCCGGGTTCCCCAGCCCGCGCGCAAGGCGGTGGGGCTCCGCCCAGAGTAGCCGACGCCACCGGCCGGACGCCGCATCACGGCCCTGCCGCGCCGGGGCATCCGCGCCATATGACACGATAGTGACCACCTCAGCCGCACAGGGAGAGTCATGACCGCGTATCCGGCCTGGACACCTGCCGCCCGCCCAGGGATCATTCCGCTGCGTCCGCTGTCGTTCGGGACGATTCTGGGCCGCTCCTTCTCGGCACTGCGGCAGAACCCGCGGGTGCTGCTCGGATTCGCCGTCGGCGTGCAGTCGGTCGCGACGTTCATCGGGACCGCCGCGATCGTCGCGGTCACCGTCGCCGCCTACCTCCGCCTCGACACGCTGCGCCCCGGGACGCCGGAGTTCGACGAGGTGGCGGCCGGTTCCATCGCCGTCAGCCTCATCGCGGCGGTCGTCATCAGCCTGGCGCTGGGCACACTGGGCGTGCTCGTGCAGGGCGTCGTGGTGAGCGAAGTCGCCCACGCCGCCGTCGCGGAGAAGCTCACCCTCGGCGCACTGTGGGCACGGGTCAAGCCCGTCGCCTGGCGTCTCATCGGGTACACGCTGCTGGTGACCCTCGTGGTGCTGGTGGGCATCGCGCTGGTCGTGGTCGGCATCATCGCCCTGTGGGCGGCCGCACCCGCCGGCGGCATCGCACTGACGATCGCCGTCGTGCTGGCAGCCATCCCGCTCGGGCTGTGGCTCACGGTGAAGCTGCTGCTGGCCCCGGCCGCCATCATCCTCGAGGGCGCGACGATCACCGGCGCGATCGGGCGGTCGTGGCGACTCACGCGCGGTCGGTTCTGGTCGACTCTCGGGATCGTCGTGATCATCGCCACCGTCTTCGGCACGGTCGCGCAGCTGGTGAGCATCCCGTTCTCGTTCGCGACGACCGCGATCTCCACGGTCTTCGCCCCGACCGGCGAGCCGCAGACCGGTGCGATCGTCGCGCTCATCGTGGGCGGGGTGCTCACCCAGATCATCACGGTGCTGCTGCAGACGGTCGCCCTGATCGCGCAGTCCACGGCGACCTCGCTCATCTACATCGACTGCCGCATGCGTCACGAGGGCCTCGACCAGGATCTGCTGACGTACGTCGAGCAGCGGGATGCCGGCGTGCGCGAGCTCGCCGATCCCTACCGGCTGCACATCGGCCGCGTCGCAGGGCCCCGTGCGCCGCTGCCCCACCCCGGCTACGGATATCCCCCGCCGCCCGGCCCCGACGGTTACCCGGGATACCCGGGATACCCGGGATACCCCGGCTACCCCGGGTACTCCGGCTCCCCCGTGCCGCCGCAGGCGTACGTGCCGCAGCAGGTGCCCGATGGTGCTGGTGCTGCTCCGCCCGAGCGGACCACCCCGTGGGTGCAGCCCTGACCGTGGCCGCACCCCTGATCCCCGATGCCGACGAGGCGCGCGAGTGGGCCGAGCGCGAGCTGGCCGACCGCGTCTACGAGATTGCGCAGCCGACGCCGCTGGACCGCTTCGCGCACGCCGTCGGCCAGTTCTTCGAGGATCTGTTCACCAGGGCGCTCCCCGCAGCGTGGGGTCCGTGGCTGGCGGTGCTGGTCACCGTCGTCATCGTCGGCGTGGTCGTCGTCGCGATCCTGGTGTGGGGTCTCCCGCGCGCCTCGGGCCGCTCCCGCGGCGGCGCCGAGCTGTTCGGGGGCGTCCAGCGCCGCACGGCCGCCGAGCTGCGCGCCGCGGCCCGCGACCATGCCGCCCGCGGCGACTGGGATGCCGCGATCACCGAGCGTTTCCGGGCGCTTGCCACCGGGCTCGGCGAACGCGGCGTCGTCGACGCCCTCCCCGGCGCCACGGTGCACGCCTTCGCCCGCGACGCCGCCGCGGCCTTCCCGGCATGCGCCGAAGACCTCGAACGGGCGGCGACCGCGTTCGACGACGTCCGCTACCTCCGCCGCCCCGGCACCGCCGAGCTGTACGCGCAGGTCGCCGCCGTCGACGACACCGTCGCCACCACCGCGCCCCGCCGCGCCGACCTCGCCCCCGCCGTCCCGTGACCGCGCCGGCAGCGATCGACCCCGCCACCCGCCGCAGACGCATGGGCGGCTGGGCCGTGATCTGCGGCGCGCTGATCCTGATCGGCGCGGGCTCGGCGGCGCTGCTGAGTCTCGGCGAATGGACCCAGCGCGAGGGGCTCGACCCCGCGTCGGCGGGCCCCGGCGGTGCCCGCGCGCTGGTCGAGGTGCTCCGCGACCAGGGGCTGACCGTCGACGTCGCGCGCGACCGCGCAGCCGCCGAGCGCGCGGTCGCCGCGGGAGAGGCGACCCTCGTGATCGGCGACACGACACCGCTGGACGACGCCACCCTCGCCGAGGTCGCGCTGCTGGCCGACGACGTCGTGCTCGTCGACCCGCGCTCCCGGGACCTGCGCCTGCTCGTCGACGGTTCCACCGCCGCCGGTGTCGGCGACGGTGAGCTCGCCGAACCCGACTGCACGCTGCCCGGCGCCGAGCGCGCGGGCGGCATCCTGCCGGGCGCCGTCTTCCACGGCGGGCCCGGGGTCACCGCGTGCTACCCCTCCGGCGAGGGGCACGCGCTGCTGGTGACCGCGCAGGGCGAGCGGAGCCTGGCCGCCCTCGACGCCGTCGACCTGTTCTCCAACGCCCACCTCACCGACGACGGCAACGCCGCCCTCGCCGCCAACCTGCTGGGCGCGCACCCCCGCGTCGTCTGGTACCTGCCCTCGCTCGGCGACGGCGCGCTCTCGGACACGTCGCCGACGCTGGGGGCCCTCACCCCCGGCTGGGTCACCCCCGCACTGGTCGTCCTCGCCGCCGCCGGTGTGGCCGCCGCGCTGTGGCGCGCCCGCCGGTTCGGGCCGCTGGTGACCGAGAACCTGCCGGTCACGGTGCGGGCGGCGGAGACCACCGAGGGCCGTGCGCGCCTGTACGCCCGCTCCCGCGACACCGTCCACGTCGCCGACCAGCTGCGCTACGGCACGCTCGATCGCCTCGCCCGCGACCTGGGGCTCGGCCCCACCGCGGCGGCGGACGAGACCGCCGACGCCGCAGCGGCGCGCCTGGGCCTGGACCGCGGCCGCGTCCGCGGCATCTTGATCGATGACAGACCCACCACCGACGCCGAGCTCGTCCGGCTCGCCGATGCCCTGCAGCACCTCGAGACGGCTGTCCGTCTCGCCGTCCGACCCGGGAGGAACCCGCAGTGACCGACGCCGAAACCGCATCGCCCGCCCCCGCAGCCGCAGCCGGCGACGACGCCCTGCGCGACGCCATGAACCGGGTGCGCCTGGAGGTGGGCAAAGCCGTCGTCGGGCAGGACGGGGCGATCACGGGGCTGCTCATCGCGCTCCTCGCCCGCGGCCACGTGCTGCTGGAGGGCGTGCCCGGGGTGGCCAAGACGCTGCTGGTGCGCTCGTTCAGCCGCGCGATCGGCCTCGACACCAAGCGCGTGCAGTTCACCCCCGACCTCATGCCCGGCGACGTCTCGGGCTCCCTCATCTACGACGCCCGCTCCGGGGAGTTCGAGTTCCGCCCCGGGCCGGTGTTCACCCACGTGCTGCTGGCGGACGAGATCAACCGCACGCCCCCGAAGACCCAGGCGGCACTACTGGAGGCCATGGAGGAGCGGCAGGTCTCCGCCGACGGCGTCACCCGGCCGCTTCCCGACCCGTTCCTCGTCGCCGCGACGCAGAACCCCATCGAGCACGAAGGCACCTACTCGCTGCCCGAGGCGCAGCTGGACAGGTTCCTGCTGAAGATCGTCATCGACGTCCCCGCGCGCGACGCGGAGCTCGCCGTGCTCCGCCGCCACGCCGACGGGTTCAGGCCCGGCGATCTGCAGGCGGCGGGGATCTCCGCCGTGGTCGGTGCGGCGGAGATCCGTGCCGCGCAGCAAGCGGCGGCATCCGTTGCGGTCTCGGATGATGTGCTGGCCTATGTCGTCGACCTCGCCCGGGCCACGCGGCAGGCCCCGTCGGTGGCACTGGGGGCGAGCCCGCGCGCGGCGACCGCGCTGCTGGCCGCGGCGAAGGTGTGGGCGTGGCTGCTGGGCTACCCCGCCATCACTCCCGACCACGTGCAGGCCATGCTCGTGCCCACGTGGCGGCACCGGCTGCGGCTGCGGCCGGAAGCCGAGATCGAGGGGGTCTCGGTCGAGGCGATCCTCACCTCCGTGCTGCAGCAGACCCCCGTCCCGAAGTAGACCGTGTACGTCACCGGCCGCCTCACCGCACTCGTCGCCCTCGGCGTCGTGCCCGTCGTGCTGCTCGGCTCCGCCGGGATCGCGCCGTGGCCGGTCGCGGTGCTGTGGCTCGTGGGGTGCGCGGCCGCGGCGGTGGTGGATGCCGCGGCGGCGGCCGACCCGCGCGCACTGCGACCGACCCGGTCCGGTCCGACCCGCACCCGGCTGGGCGAGGCCGTCCAGACGGAACTGACGCTGGAGAACACCGGTGCGCGGCGGGTGCGCGGCCGGCTTCGTGACGCGTGGCAGCCCACCGCGGGCGCCCCCGCCCAGCGCGCCCTGGTGGACGTGCCCGCCGGCGAACGGCGCACGGTGCGGGTGCCGCTGCTCCCCCGCCGCCGGGGCGAGCTGCGCAGTCTCTTCGTCGCGGTGCGCTCGTCGGGTCCGATGGGGCTGGCAGGGCGCCAGGTGCGCCTGGAGGCGCCGGGCGCCGTGCGCGTGCTCCCCGCGTTCACCTCGCTGCGGCAGCTGCCCTCACGACTGGCGAGGCTGCGGGAGCTCGACGGCAACACCAGCCTGCAGGTACGAGGGCAGGGCACCGAGTTCGACAGCCTGCGCGAGTACGTGCGGGGCGATGACGTGCGCTCGATCGACTGGCGCGCCACGGCCCGCGCCGGCACGACGATGCTGCGCACCTGGCGCCCCGAACGCGACCGCCACGTGGTGATCGTCGTGGACACCGGGCGCACCGCCGCCGCACGCGTGGGCGACGGCGTGCGCCTGGATGCCGCGATGGAGGCGGCGCTGCTGCTGGCGGCGCTGGCCGCGCGCGCGGGCGATCACGTGCACCTCGTGATGTTCGACCGGGTGCTGCGCGCACGCGTGACGGGGGTGGACGGTGCGGCGCTGCTGCCGGCGATGATGGAGGCGATGGCCCCGGTCGAGGCGCAGCTGATCGACACCGACTGGGATGCCGCGTTCGCGCAGGTGCGCGCTGTGACGTCCCGCCCCGCGCTCGTCGTGCTGCTGACGGCGCAGGACGCCCCCGAAGCGTCGCGGGGCTTCCTCGGATCGCTCGGCGCCCTCACCCGCCGCGCCCACGTGCTCGTGGGCACCGCGACGGATGCCGCCGCCGACCCGACCGCCCCCGCCCCGGGCGAACGCCGCACCGCGGACGACGTCTACCGCGCCGCGGCCGTCGAGCGCACCGCCCGCGACGCCGCACGCGTGGCGGCGGCGGTGGCCCGTGCCGGCGGTGAGGCGCTCGCGGCGCCGGCGGAGGATCTCCCGCCGCGCATCGCGGACCGCTACCTCGCGCTCAAGGCGGCGGGCAGGCTCTAGCCGCTCCGGCATCCACGCCGCGCGGACGCTTCCGGGACGGCGGGCGTGCGGATACTGTGAGCGCGAAAGGAGCTGTCATCATGAGCAACGATCCCCGCCCCGAACAGCCCGTCGCCCCCACTCCCCTCGACCACGCCCCCGCGCCCGCCGGCCCCAGCATGCCCGCGCGCCTCACCGCCGAGGCGATGGGGACATTCCTGCTCGTCTTCGGCTCGATCAGCGCGGCGCTGTTCGCCGCCGACTTCGGCGTCGGCGCCACGGGCACCTCGCTCGGCATCGGGTTCGTGGGCGTCGCGCTCGCCTTCGGCCTCACCGTCGTGGCGGGCGCCTACGCGTGGGGTCCCATCTCCGGCGGCCACTTCAATCCGGCCGTGACGCTGGGACTCGCGGCGGCCGGCCGCTTCCCCTGGAAGGAGACCGTCGGCTACATCATCGCCCAGATCGTGGGCGGCGTGGTCGGCACGACCCTCATCGTGCTGATCGGACTGTTCGGCCCGGACGGGTGGCTGCGCTCGGCGCAGGACGGCGGGTTCGCCAGCAACGGCTACGACGAGCTCTCGCCCGGCGGTTTCGGCATCGGTGCGGCCATCGTCGCGGAGATCCTGTTCACCGCGATCTTCCTGTTCGTGATCCTGGGCGTCACCCACCCCACCCGCGGGACGAAGCTCGCCGGGCTCGTGATCGGTCTGACGCTGACGCTCATCCACCTGGCATCCATCCCCATCGACAACACCTCGGTCAACCCCGCCCGCTCCATCGCCACGGCCATCTACGGCGGCGGGGACGCCCTGCTGCAGCTGTGGGTGTTCCTGGTGTTCCCGATCGTGGGCGCACTGATCGCCGGATTCGCCAACCGCGCGCTGTTCGACGGTCGGGAGCTCGGCTGAGACCGGTCGACCGACACGACGACGGCCCGCCCCGCAAGGGGACGGGCCGTCGTCGTCAGCGCGCTGTCGCGCTCAGCGCAGGTCGAACCGGTCGAGCTCGGTGACCTTGCCCCACGCGGCGACGAAGTCGCGCACGAACTTCTCGTTCGCGTCGTCGCTGGCGTAGACCTCGGCGAGGGCGCGCAGCTCCGAGTTCGAGCCGAACAGCAGGTCGACGCGGGTGCCGCGACCGACACGCTCGCCGGAGCCGTCCTTGATGCCCTCGAACGCCTGCGAGCCCGGGTCCAGCGGCTTCCACGTCGTCCCGAGGTCGAGCAGGTTGACGAAGAAGTCGTTCGTCAGCACGCCGGGGCGGTCGGTGAACACACCGTACTCCGCGCCGTCCCAGTTCGCTCCGAGGACGCGCAGGCCGCCGACCAGCGCCGTCATCTCGGGCGCGGTGACCGTGAGCAGGTTCGCCTTGTCGATGAGGTGGTGCTCCTGCGGCAGGTATGCCTTCGGGCCGTAGTAGTTGCGGAAGCCGTCGGCCGCCGGCTCCAGGTACCCGAACGACTCGACGTCGGTCTGCTCCTGGGTGGCGTCGGTGCGACCGGGGTGGAAGACCACCTCGGCGTCGACACCGGCGGCCTTCGCCGCCTTCTCGACCGCCGCGTTGCCGGCGAGCACGATGAGGTCGGCCAGCGACACCTTCTTGCCGTCGGTACGCCCCTCGTTGAACGCCGCCTGCACGCCCTCGAGCTTGTCGAGCACGAGCTTCAGCTGCGGCGGGTTGTTGACCTGCCAGTCCTTCTGCGGGGCGAGGCGGATGCGAGCGCCGTTGACGCCGCCGCGCTTGTCACTGCCGCGGAAGGTGGATGCGGCTGCCCACGCGGTCGAGACCAGCTGCGCGGTGGTCAGCCCCGTCGCGAGGATCTGCTCCTTCAGCGCGGCAGCGTCGGCCGCGTCGATGAGCACGTGGTCCACGGCCGGAACCGGGTCCTGCCAGATGAGCTCCTCGGTGGGCACCTCGGGTCCGAGGTACCGGGTGATGGGGCCCATGTCGCGGTGCGTCAGCTTGAACCAGGCGCGGGCGAACGCGTCGCCGAACGCCACCGGGTCCTCCGCGAAACGACGCGAGATCTTGTCGTACTCGGGGTCGACGCGCAGCGCCAGGTCGCTCGTGAGCATGCGGGGCTCACGACGGGTCGACGGGTCGTGGGCCATGGGCACCATGTCGGCGCCGGCACCGTTCTTCGGACGCCACTGGTGCGCACCGGCGGGGCTCTTCATGAGCTCCCACTCGTAGGCGTACAGGATGTGGAAGAACTCGTTGTCCCAGCGGGTGGGGTGGTAGGTCCACGTCACCTCGAGGCCCGACGTGATCGTGTCGTCGCCCTTGCCGGTGCCGTAGTTGTTCTTCCAGCCGAGGCCCTGCATCTCCAGGCCCGCAGCCTCGGGGTTGTCCTCGAGGTTGGAGTCGGGCGCGGCGCCGTGCGTCTTGCCGAAGGTGTGGCCGCCGGCGATGAGGGCGACGGTCTCCTCGTCGTTCATGCCCATGCGGGCGAACGTCTCACGGATGTCACGGGCCGAGGCGAGCGGGTCGGGGTTGCCGGCCGGGCCCTCGGGGTTGACGTAGATGAGACCCATCTGGACGGCCGCGAGGGGCTTTTCGAGGTCACGCTCGCCGGTGTAGCGCTCGTCGCCGAGCCACGTGGTCTCGGGACCCCAGTACACGTCGTCGTCCGGCTCCCAGACATCGGGACGGCCGCCGCCGAAGCCGAAGGTCTCGAAGCCCATGGATTCCAGCGCCACGTTGCCGGCGAGGATCATGAGGTCGGCCCACGACAGCGCCTGTCCGTACTTCTTCTTCACCGGCCACAGCAGACGCCGGGCCTTGTCGAGGTTGACGTTGTCGGGCCAGCTGTTCAGCGGTGCGAAGCGCTGCTGACCGGCACCGCCACCACCACGGCCGTCGGTCGCGCGGTAGGTGCCGGCGCTGTGCCACGCCATGCGGATGATGAGCGGGCCGTAGTTGCCGAAGTCGGCCGGCCACCAGTCCTGCGACGTCGTCAGGGTCTCGGCGATGTCGGCCTTGACCGCGGCGAGATCGAGCGACGCGAAGGCGGCCTTGTAGTCGAAGTCGCCGCCCAGTGGGTTGGCCTCGACCGGGTTCTTCTTCAGGATCCGCAGGTTCAGCTGGTTGGGCCACCACACGTTGTTGGCGGAGCCCGTGGTCGGGTGCGGCTGGCCGGCGGGGTGCGCCAGGCCGGCGCCGGCGCCGTGGACGACCGGGCATCCCTCGGCCTTCGCGGCCTGCTCAGCGTGCGCCTTGTCGGTGTCGGTCACCGTGACGGACTGGTCGATGCCGGTCGCGTCCTCACCGATCTCGGGGATGGTGTCGTCGGTCATGGGGGTCCTTCCATTGCGGGTTAGGGGATCAGGAGAGCAGGGGGTCAGGCCGCGGCGCACTGGGCGCACACACCCCAGAAGGTCACTTCCGCCGTCGCGACCGAGAAGCCGTGCGTCTCGGACGGATGCAGGCACGGAGCGTGACCCACGGTGCAATCGACGTCCTCCACCCGCCCGCACCCGGTGCAGACGAGGTGGTGGTGATTGTCGGCGACGCGCAGCTCGAACCGCATCGGCTGGCCGGCCGGCTCGATGCGGCGCACGAGGCCGGCGTCGGCGAAGTCGCCGAGCGCGTTGTACACCGACTGCCGACTGGTGCTGGGCACGACCGGCGCCACGCGTGCGAAGACGTCGTCGGCACTGGCGTGCGGGTGTCCGGCGAGCGCGTCGTACACGGCGTGACGGGAATCGGTGACCCGCAGCCCCGCGGCGCGGATCGCGCTCGCGGCATCCGGGATCGTCGTCTGCCGTGTCATGACTCCAGCATAACGTTGTTTTGACTAAACCAAAACAAAGCGCCGGGTCAGCCCGCCACCAGACGCGCGGCGCCGCGCTCGTATTCGGGGAGGTCGCCGGTCTCGCCGCGCAGCGTCGCCCGTCGGCCGACGACGAGCATGTAGACCAGGAACGCGGCCAGCGCGAGCGCGCCGATGCCGATCTTCAGCGCCCACGGCCACGGCTGGGCGGTGACGAACCCCTCGATGAGGCCCGAGACGGCCAGCGCCAGTGCGAGCCCGACCGCGACGGTCACGAGTGAGCGACCGGCGGCGGCGAGCGCGGCGGCCCTCCCCCGCGGACCCGGGGCGATCCAGGCCCAGAAGATGTGCAGGCCCGCTGCCCCCGCGACGAAGATGCTCGTGAGCTCGAGCAGACCATGGGGGGCGATGTAGAGCAGGAAGACGTCGCCGCGGCCGAAGGCGAACAGCACGGCGGCGGCCGTCCCCACCCCGATCGCGTTCTGCATGAGCACCATGAGGGGCCAGATGCCGGTGATGCCGAACGCGACGCACTGCGCGGCGATCCAGGCGTTGTTGGTCCACACCGTCCCGGCGAACACCGCCGCCGGGTTCTCGCTGTAGTACTGGGTGAACTCGCCCTCCGCGTACTGCTCCAACTGCGCCTGGCTGCCCAGCGTCGCCAGCGCCGCCGGGTCACCGGCGATCCAGGCAGCCACGAGCGCCGCCACCACGACGAAGCCGACGGCGATGACCAGGGTCGTGTACCGCAGCCGGTACAGCGCCGCGGGCAGCTGCAGCAGGAAGAACCGCGGCAGCTGCCGCAGCACGTTGTCGGGGGTGCCCGTCAGGCGCAGCCGCGCCCGCGAGAGCAGCGTCGAGAGATAGTCGCCCTCCGGGGTGCGCCCGGCGGAGGTCTTCAGGTCCGCCAGATCCGCGGATGCCGCTCGGTAGCGGGCGACCAGTTCGTCGGCCTCGGCACCGTCGAGCCGGCGGCGGCGGCCGAGTTCGTCGAGGCGGGCCCATTCCTCACGCCGGGCGGCAGCGAGGGCGTCGGCATCCATGTGATTCACTGTAGCCATGCCGACGCCGGGACCCGCCGTGGAGATCAGCCAGGACGAGATCCTCACCGGTGAAGCCGTCGCCCTCGACGTGCAACCGATCGGCTACTTCCTGCGGGCGTTGGGGACCCTCATCGACATGGTCGCCGGCGTGTTGCTGTTCGTCCTGCTGGCGCTGGTGACCTCGTGGATCGCCGGGGAGAGCGTGCTGGGCAGCCAGCTGTCGACGGTGTTCACGATCGCGGTGCTGGTGCTCGTGACGGTTGTCGTGCCGACCCTCGTCGAGACCCTCACCCGCGGTCGCAGCCTCGGCAAGCTCGCGATCGGGGCGCGCATCGTGCGGACCGACGGGGGCGCGTCGGGGTTCCGGCAGGCGTTCATCCGCGCGCTCGTGGGGGTGCTCGAGCTGTGGTTCACGATCGGTGCCGTCGCCGGCATCGTCGGCGCGTTCACGCCGCGCGCCGAGCGGTTGGGCGACCTCATGGCCGGCACCTACAGCGAACGCACACGCACGCCGAAGCTGCCGCCCCCGCCCCCCGGCATGCCGCCGGCGCTCGCGGGGTGGGCCACGGTCGCCGACGTGGGACGGCTGCCCGACCAGCTCGCGCGTCGCGTGGCCCAGTTCGTGCGGCAGGCGACCGCGCTGGATCCCGCAGCCCGCGCCCGCACCGCCTTCACCCTCGCCGACGAGGTGCGCGCGTTCGTGGCGCCGGTGCCCCCCGTCGACCCCGAGACGTTCCTGGCGGGTGTGGTCGCGGCGCGCCGTGAGCGGGAGCTGCGGGCTCTGCGCGGCGAGGACGAGCGCACCGCCGCACTCACCGCCGGCACCGGCATCGCCCCCCGCGGCTTCCCCACCCGCTGACCCCGCGCCCGGCGCCGCCCGCCCGCTCGCGCGCCGCGCTCGCCGACCCCCCGCGCCGCGCACGCGCCGCCGGGCTGCGGCGGGGAGCCGCTCGAGTGTCACTTCCGCACAGTCCGCGGGCACCACACCCACCACAAGCGACACCGGAACAGCGCATGCCCGGCACACGCCGGGCCGCGAGCCGTTCGAGTGTCACTTCCGCACAGTCCGCGGGCACCACACCCACCACAAGCGACACCGGAAGCGCGCTTGCCCGGCACACGGCGGCCGGGCCGCGGGCGCGGGCGCAGCGCGGCGACGTCAGTAGCGGTAGTGGTCCAGCTTGTAGGGCCCGTCGACGGGGACGCCGATGTACGCCGCCTGCGCGGGCGTCAGCGTCGTCAGCTGCACGCCGAGCGCGTCCAGGTGCAGCCGCGCCACCTTCTCGTCGAGGTGCTTGGGCAGGGTGTGCACGGCGGTCGGGTAGTCCTCGCGCCGCGTGAACAGCTCGATCTGCGCGAGCACCTGGTTCGTGAACGACGCGCTCATGACGAACGACGGATGCCCCGTGGCGTTGCCGAGGTTGAGCAGCCGCCCCTCGCTCAGCACGAGCACGCTGCGACCGGTCGGCAGGCGCCACTCGTGCACCTGCGGCTTGATCTCCACGCGCTCCGCCCCGGGCAGCGACTCGAGTCCCGCCATGTCGATCTCGTTGTCGAAGTGCCCGACGTTGCCGACGATCGCGAGGTGCTTGAGGGCGAGCAGATCGTCGACCGTGACGACGTCCTTGTTGCCTGTCCCGGTGATGAGGATGTCCACCTGACCGGCGACATCGGCCAGCCGTGCCACCTGGTAGCCGTCCATCGCCGCCTGCAGCGCGCAGATGGGGTCCACCTCGCTCACGATGACGCGCGCACCCTGGCCGCGCAGCGCCTCCGCTGCCCCCTTGCCGACGTCGCCGTACCCGCAGACGAAGGCGACCTTGCCGCCCATCAGCACGTCGGTCGCGCGGTTGATGCCATCGGGCAGCGAATGACGGATGCCGTACTTGTTGTCGAACTTCGACTTGGTGACGGAGTCGTTGACGTTGATCGCCGGGAACAGCAGATCATCGGATGCCGCGAGCTCGTAGAGCCGGTGCACCCCCGTGGTCGTCTCCTCCGTGACCCCCAGCAGCCCCTCGGCCATGCGTGTGAAACGCTGCGGGTCGCGGTCGAGGCTGCGGCGGAGCAGGTCGAGGATGACGCGGTACTCGGCGGAGTCGCCCTCCGCGGCATCCGGCACCGCCCCCGCCCTCTCGAACTCGACCCCCTTGTGCACGAGCAGGGTGGCGTCCCCGCCGTCGTCGAGGATGAGGTTGGGGCCGTCGAACCCCTCCTCGCTCCAGTCGAAGATGCGGTCGGCGAGATGCCAGTACTCCTCGAGCGTCTCGCCCTTCCACGCGAACACCGGCACGCCCTGCGGGTCGGTCACGGTGCCGTCGGGGCCCACGACCACCGCCGCGGCCGCCTCGTCCTGCGTGGAGAAGATGTTGCAGCTGGCCCAGCGCACCTGCGCGCCGAGGGCGACGAGGGTCTCGATGAGCACGGCGGTCTGCACGGTCATGTGCAGGGAACCGGCGATGCGGGCGCCGGCGAGCGGCCGCGACGGACCGAACTCCTCGCGCAGCGCCATGAGTCCCGGCATCTCGTTCTCGGCGAGCCTCAGCTGGTGGCGACCCGCTTCGGCGAGCGACAGGTCGGCGACGGCATAGGTGAGCGCAGGGGTCCGGGGCGGCATGGCGACATTGTGCCACGCAGCCGAACCCGAGGGCTCCCGATCAGACTCGCAGCGTCTCGTGACGCACGACGACCCAGCCCTTGGGCACCGAGAGCCGGTCGGTGTGGATGGCGCACAGGTCGTGCGCGTGCGGGTCGCGGCCGAGACCCAGCGGTCCGAGGGCGGCCATCTGGTCGCCGTAGTCGAACGTCAGCGTCGTCACGGCCTCGCGGGCGCACGCCACCTTGGAACACAGTCTCTCGCGCATCGGCACCACGCTAACGCGCGATGCGCGCGTGACGGGGATGCCGCGCGGCGCGCTCAGAAGCGGAAGCGCTCCGGGCCCAGGTCCCACGGGTCCTTGTCGAGATAGTCCGCCGCAGCGCGGAACACGCAGCTTTCGATGATCATGCGCCGGTGGAGCTCATCCTCGCGGTGCGGACGACTGAGCCGCTCGATCGGCAGCCGGTAGAGGATGATGCGCTTCTCGTCCGGCAGGACCGTCCAGCGCGGGATGCCGTCGGCATCGGTCTCGCCGGGCATCTCCCCCACCTCGAACCGCACGTCGCGCAGGTCCTCCCACGCGCTGCGGAGGAACTCCGCGGCGCTGCCGACGGCGAGGTCGAACCGCTCGGCGCGCGTGTCCAGCGGCGGCAGCGGCGGACGCACCACGGGGCTGCGTCCCTCCCGACCGTGCCTGCCGTGGCGCGAGGGGCGGGGACGGGCGACCGTGGCGCTTCGGAAACGACGCCGCATCATGTGCCCATCCTAAGTCGCGCGACGTGTCGCCGT
This sequence comes from Microbacterium sp. NPDC058021, assembly GCF_042885955.1. Lineage (NCBI taxonomy): Bacteria > Bacillati > Actinomycetota > Actinomycetes > Micrococcales > Microbacteriaceae > Microbacterium > Microbacterium sp. NPDC058021. The sequence continues at coordinate 41,033 of NZ_JBHVRF010000006.1, read as the reverse complement.
CGTCAGGGGTGGACGAGCAGCGGGGATGCCGCGGCATCGGCGGGCCACAGCGGATACGAGGCGAGCGCACCGTCGCCCGCGTAGCCGACGGCGGCCTGCACGGGCCCCGATGCCTCGAGCCGGTAGACCGCGTCGGGGTCGACGACGACCCGGACGGTGGACCCCGCGGGAACCGAGACCTCCTGAGCGGCGCCCGCACCCGCATCGGCGGTGAGCGTGACCGCGACCTGGTCGGAGCCGTCGTTCGCGATCGCGAGTGTCGGCGAGGGGCCGGCGGCGACCGCGGCGAGCGTGCCCGCTTCGATGCGCGGCGCTGCGGCGTGCCAGGCGAAGTCGTCGCCCTCGCCGAAGCCGGTGGTCGACCATACCGCCGCGACCACGGCGGCATCGGAGTGCACGTGCACCGAGTACGTGCCCACCTCGAGCCCACCGAGGTCCAGCTCGAGCGGCAGCCCGGCCTCCAGCGGCACCTCGCTGGTCGAGACGGTCTGCCCGCCGCTTCGTACCGTCACGGTCGCGGCGGTCGATGTCGACGGCGCCAGCAGACGCACGATCGTGGCGGGATCGGACGCCCCCTCCACCCCGGGCGCCGCCGTGACGGCGACGGCGGGGATGGTCTGGTCGGTCGCGGGGGCGATGACGGGGGCCACCTGGTCGACGCCTCCGGCGAGCAGCGTGCGGGTGATGCTGGTCTGCAGGGTCGCCTGCACCGGCGCGCCCGTCGAGATGATCTGCAGCACCGGGCTCTTCTCATCGCGCGCCAGAGCGGCCAGCGGCACGACCCGCTGCGTGCCGGGCGCGACCACGAACCGGCCGGCGGGCGGTGACTGGGGCCCTGCCGCACCGTAGGCGGTGACCTGCACGTCGGCGGGGACGCTGCCGGGGTTGGACAGCAGCAGCAGTCCGGAATAGCCGGTGGTGGTGGCGCCGCCGACGATCCACGACTCCAGCAGCGGAGGCAGGCACGATGCCGCGGCGAATCCGGAGAGGTCTTCGGCGGCGACGGTCGCCGACGACGCCGCCACGAGGTCGGTGCGCGTGTCGGCTGCCGGCGGAGCGGTGAAGGCGTCGGGCGTCGAACCTTCCACGGTGGGCACGACGAGCGGTTCGACGGCCGCGTCGGGCTGTCCGGCACCGGTGTCGAAGACCACGCGGGGCGCGGCGGCGAGGGCGATCGCCCCCGCCACACTCGCATCGCGGCCGATGGCGAGGAGCCCCCCGGGGCAGGCGGCCACCGATTCCGACGGAGCGGGCACCGCCAGCACCGACACGGCCTCGCGGTCGTGCGTCGGCCAGACGACGGCGACGGCGGTCAGGGTGCCGGCGACCAGGGCCACGGCGGCCACCGTCCCGCCGACCAGGCGCGCACTCGTGGTCGCCCACGTCGGTCGCTTCGTCATCGTCCCTCCCCCGCTCGAAGCCCCACGATCCGCGGCGCGCGGCGCGCGTCGCGGCGGGTCTGCGCGGTCGGGATCGCCAACAGCAGGGCGATCGTCAGCACGATCAGCTGCACGGTCGCGATGCCCCGCGCCGTCGCCGCGATCGACTCCGTCTCGCCCTCCCGCGGTGCGACCTCGCCTGCCACGAGCCACAGCGACCCACGCACGGTCTCCTGGCCCACCGATTCGAGGCGATCGCGCTGGTCGAGCGCGATCGCCGCGGTGCGCCGCAGAGCCTCGGCGGCCTCGGTCGCCGAGGCGGAGGGAGCGAGCAGGACGAAGCCGATGCCACGCTCGGCAAGGGGCGTGACGGGATCCTCGGCGGCATCCGTCATGAGATCGGCGACCAGCGCGGCGGTCCGGTCGTCGGCCGGCGTCGCCTCGAGCCGCGTGTCGCGCGCGGTGCTCTGACCGCCGAGCGTCTCGCTGGCTCCCCACACCACCTCCGCGGAGACGGAGCCATCGCCGAGTGGCGTGAGCACGATCGTGCCGACGTCCCCGTTTCCGCGGCCTTCCGCGGCGACGTAGGCGGGAAGCGTGCTGGCGCGACCCTCGACGAGCGCGGTGGCCTGCCGGGCCTGCGCGGTCAGCGCGGGCACGGCGCACACCGCCAGCGCGAGCATCACGGCGGTGGCCGCGAGGGTGCGGGCGATCGAGACGGAAGGGACCACATCGAGGGTGATCAGCGCCGCCCCGAGCACGCCCATCCAGGCGAGGCTGAGCGCCGCCCCCGGCCACACCGGCACGGGCTGGGCCGCGGTGACCGCCACCGAGATCGCGACGGCCGCGAACGCCGTCGCGATGCCGAGCGCGGCGACCGACAGCAGCACGACACCGGCGGCCCACCGCACCGTCAGCGGCGCGAGGAGGGCCAGGACGGCGGGAAGCACCATGAGTAGCGGCACCCACCAGGTGGGCGCACCGCCGAGCATCTGCGCCCAGCCGCCGGGGTCCGACGTCGGGAAGCCGGCAGCCAGCAGTGCACGCCCCGCGGCATCCGCGCCCGCGATCGGTCCGTTCCAGGTCACTCCCGGGTCGGCCAGGAGGCCCCACGCGTTGCCCGCCGCGAGCTGCTGCCAGACGAGCGGCGCGAACAGCGCCGCCGTGGGCACGACGAGCCAGGCCACGCGACCGACGCTCGAGCCCGAGCCGCGCACTGCGGCGATCACGATGGCGATCAGCCAGAGCACCAGCAGGGCGGGCACGATCGACGGGGCGCAGGCTGCGACCACGGCCACCAGCAGCGATGCCACTCCCGCCGCCGCCCAGGAGCGGTGCGCGACGCTGGCGGCGAAGAACAGCCACGGCAGCACCAGGTGCACGATCACGGCGGTCGGGCGCGGCTGCACGAGCGCCGTGAGGAAGGTGGGAGCCAGCGCCCAGGCGACGCCGCCGGTGATGCGCAGCAGCGACCGGTCGGTCACGCGGGTGGCGGCGAACCAGCCGCCGAGCACCGCCAGCGGCAGCGCGAGGACCCAGAGCACCACCAACGCCTGCGACGGTGCCGCGGGCGAGAGGCTGCCGAGGGCCGCGACGACGGTCGCGAAGGGGTCCGCGGCACCCACCGTCTCCAGCCCCAGCTGCCGCCGGCCGTACGCGGCATCCGCCCACAGCTGGGCGACCGTGTCGCGCAAGGGCGCGAGGGCGCCACCGCCGAGCACCGGCCAGGCCAGGAGCGCCGGGAAGGCGGCGATCGACACGAGCAGGGCCGCGAGCACCGCCCACGCACCGCCGCCGCTGAAGAAGCGCAGCTCCGACCGGCGCACGTCCGCGAGCCGGTCCGATTCGTCGGTGAGCGCGAGGTTGGTGCGCAGGTCCGCACGGCCCACGCGCAGCGGCGTGAGGGACTGCCACGACACGGAGCGGGTGCGCCGGATGCGCGCCCGCGCGCGGGCGATGGTGGGGATGCGCACCATCGCGACAGCCGCCGCGGCCCATTCCGGCCAGATCTGCCCTGGCCGCTTGGCCACCAGGTGCATCACGGTGCGCCAGAGCGCGATCGGCAGGATCGCCAGCCACTGCAGCGGCAGGGCGGCGGCGGGGGCGTAGACGAGGCGACGGTGCAGCTGGGCCGTGCGCGTCGCGAAGGCCCGGCGCAGGCGCCGCCGCGACCCGTAGGTGTCGGGCAGGCCCGCCACGCCGTCTCCGGCGACGGCGACCCGGGCGGCGGGGACGAGGGTGACCCGCCCACCGGCGAGGCGCGCGCGCACGCCGAGGTCGAGCCCTTCGTCCGCCCCCGACAGACCGCGATCCAGGCCTTGCAGCGCTCGCCACAGCTCCGTGCGCACCAGGAGGCCACGCACGTCCGCGGCGAGCACGTCCTGACCGGCGTCGTGCTGGCCCTGGTCCAGCTCGCCGTCGGCCAGCCCCACCGCCCGCCCGAGCGTGGTCATCGAGACCCCCAGCGAGACGATCTCCGTGCGGTCGTCCCACCGCACCAGCTTCGGCGCGGCGAAGGCGACGGACGGGGCGAGCTCGAGGGCGCCCGCGAGGCGCGCGAGGGCGTCGGGCTCGGGCGCCGTGTCCTGCGCGAGCAGCCAGACCGCGTCGCCCTGCACGCGATGCGTCGCCAGCATCGTCGCCTCGGCGTACCCGGTCGTGCGCGGGGCGGAGATGACACCCTCGGCGCGCGAATCGGCGGCGAGCTGGCGGAGGTTGTCGTCGTCCCCGCACAACACGATGGTGAGGGCGTCGACAGGGCGGGTCTGCGCATCGAGCGCCGCAAGCGTGCGCCGCAGATGGAACGCGGCGGGGGTGCGGCCGTCGGGGCGCACGACGAGGATGGCGTGGACTCGGGCGGGCATGACGGGGACAGCCTAAGCGGCGGTCGGCATCAAGCCGCGCTCATGCGCGCGGGTCGGCCGGATCCGGTTCAGGACGCGTGGCGCTTGAGCTTGCGGCGCTCGCGCTCGCTGAGCCCGCCCCAGATCCCGAAGCGCTCGTCGTTGTGCAGGGCGTACTCGAGGCACTCGGTGCGCACGTCGCACGACGCGCAGATGCGCTTGGCATCGCGGGTCGAGCCGCCCTTCTCCGGGAAGAAGGCCTCGGGGTCGGTCTGCGAGCACAGCGCGTCCGTCTGCCAGGCCAGCTGCGTGTCGTCACCCTCGACCACACGACGGACGCCGGGAACACCCAGCTGAACCGGATCTACGAACCAGTTGTCGGGAACGCCCGAGCGATACTGCGATCCAGTCATCTCGTCTCCCGCCTTGCTGAATGAATGTCCGCACGATGTATGCGATTCCCTAATTACACCGGTGTCATTCGCCGCGGTCAAGTCGCAAATCGTAAACCCTCAACCGCGACTTCAACGTTCACCGCGTGTTTCGCGGCGTGTCGCGGGGTCGATGCGAGGGGCGTTTCACCTCAGCGGGCACCCGGCTGGGCGACGAACACCTCGCCGGCGCCGGTGAAGATCAGCGTGCCCTCGTCCGCGTCGGCGTAAGCGGCCATGCCGGGGGTCAGCGCGAACGACGCTCCCGAACCCGTGCCGCCGATCTCGACTTCGCCGCGCACCGACAGCGCGATCGCGGGGCCGTGCAGGGCCACGTCGGCCTTCTCGCCCACCCGCAGCCGGGTGACGGTGAAGTCGGGGATGCCGACATCCAGCACGCCGTCCTGCGGCACGACCACCGGCGCCGGCCCCGGCGTCGTGTCGACGATGCGCAGCAGCTCGGCGACATCGACGTGCTTGGGGGTGAGGCCGCCGCGCAGCACGTTGTCGCTCGCGGCCATGACCTCCAGCCCGAGCCCGTCCTGGTAGGCGTGCAGCACCCCGGCCGGCGCGTAGAGCGCCTGCCCCTGCCGCAGTTCCACGAGGTTCATCAGCAGTGCGACGACCACGCCCGGGTCGCCGGGGAAGTCGTCCGCGATGCGGCCGAGCGCCGCCAGCTCCGCGGCGAACTCGGTGGATGCCGCCTGGCGCACCGCGGCGATGATGTCGTCGACCTCGGCCTGCGCGTCGCCGCCCAGCGCCCACGCCAGCGTCGCGCGCAGCGCCGCCGCCTCGTCGTCGCCGGCGAGGTGCGCCGCCAGCGCCGTCGGTCCTGCGGTCGAGCCGAGGGCTGCGACCAGTCGGCGTGTCTGCGCCAGCGGGCGCAGACCCACCAGCGCACGGAAGGTGTCGCTGACAGCGACGACGATCTCGGGCTTGTGGTTGTCGTCGCGATAGAGACGCTCGGGGGCGTCGCGCGGAATGCCGGCGGCCTCCTCGCGCGCAAAGCCCTCGCGCGCCTCCGCGACCGAGGGGTGCGCCTGGATCGACAGCGACGACCCGGCGGCGAGGAGCTTCACCAGATACGGCAGCGGTGCGGCATCGCGCTCCGCCAGCCAGACGTCCAGGGTCCGGCCGGAGCCGTCCTCGACGGTGCTCGGGCAGCCGGGATGGTCGCCGAACCAGATCTCCGCCTCGGGTGCGCCCGACGGGGTGCGCCCGGTGAGTTCTGCCAGCAGTGTGGGCGAGCCCCACGCGTAGTCGCGAGGGCTGTTGGAGAGCGGAACCAGCACCGTCCCAGCCTAGGCCCGCGCCACAGCGCCGACGCGGAGGCGGGCGGTAGCCTGATCACACCATGGCCGTCCACACCCACCACCCGGTCTCCGCGCCCCCGGCACCGCCGGTGCGCGAGCGGACCGGCGAGCTGCTGCTGCGCGCCTGGTGCGTCTTCGTGCTGTTCACGACCATGGCGGGCACCGCGTGGGTGCTGGCCACGGGGGAGATCGTCACGACGGTGGTCGCGATCGCCTCGGGCATCGTGTCGGGCATCGTGTGGATCGTGACGCGCCCGCCGGTGCAGTGGCGCAGACTCCCCTGGTTCGCGGTGGCGTACGTGCTGTTCGCCCTGGCGTCGATCCTGTGGAGCGCATGGCCGGCGACCACGGCGGTGACGCTGCTGCTGCTGGCCATCACGACGCTGCAGGCGATGTTCATCGCGGCGGTGCTCACGTGGCAGGAGCTCGTCCGGGCGATCGCCTCGGCGTGCAAATGGGTCGTGGCCCTGTCGCTCCTCTTCGAGGTCTGGGTCTCCGTCTTCATCGGCGGGCCGCTGCTTCCCCGCTTCGTGATCCCCGTCGAGAAGGCATCCGACCCGATCGTGTACTGGTCGCGGGACAACCTGTTCGACGGCGGCCGCATCCAGGGCATCTTCGGCAACGCCAACCTGCTGGCGTACGCGGCCCTGCTGGCTCTCATCGTCTTCGCGATCCGGCACGCCGCGCGCGCGCCGCACCGGCCCCTGCTCATCGCGTGGATGACCGCCGCCGCGTTTCTGTTCCTCCGTGCCGGGTCGGCCACGGCCTTCCTCGCTGCGGCCGTCGTGGTCGTCGTCCTCATCACGGTGCTGCTCATGCGCACCGCCCAGCGCCCGGGCGGCCGCACCCGCTACTACATCGGTTACGCCGTGGTCGCGATCGGCGGTCTGACCGCGGCGTGGGTGCTGCGCGACCGCATCTTCGAGATGCTCGGCCGATCGGCCGATCTCACCGGCCGCGAGCGCATCTGGAGCGAGGTGCTCGAGCGGGCGGGCGAGCGCCCCGTGGCCGGATGGGGCTTCGCCAGCCCGTGGATGCCGTGGGACGCGGCATTCGACGGCTGGATCGTCGACCACGGGCAGACCGTCATGCAAGCCCACAACATGTGGATCGACGTCTTCCTGCAGCTCGGTGTCATCGGCGTCGTGCTCATGGCGACGACCTACCTCGCCTTCATCTGGCGCTCGTGGTTCTTCGCCGTCGACCGCCCCCGCTGGGACCTGCGCGCCGACCGCCCCTACTCCCCCGTGACCCTGCTGCCGACGCTGACCGGCGCGATGCTGCTCGTGCAGGGGCTGGCGGAGTCGGGCCCGCTGGTGCTGTGGGGGTGGCTCGCGGTGGTCATGTTCGCGTTCAAGATCAAGCAGGCGCCGCTGGTGGGCGTGGGTCCCGCCGAGCAGACGCTCGCGCTGGAGCGCGGCGAGCGCATCGAGCGGGCCGCGTGACCGGCATCACCGCACCGGGTGGCCGCGAGCGCGGGCTGGCGGCGGTGCTGTCCTCTGCGGCGATGGCGAGCGCCTTCACCTACGCCGCCCTCGGCGCGGTCTTCGCCGGCTTCGCGATCGAGCGGATGACCAGCCGCATCACCTACGTGACGATCATCGCGGGTCTGTGCGTGGTGGGCGCCGCCATCCTGAGCGCCCGCCGTCGCGAGATCTCGGTGCTGCGCCTGGTGCCGACGACGCTCATCGTCTTCCTCGCCTGGGTTCTCGTGAGCGCCACGTGGAGTCAGGATGCCGCCGCCACCCTGACGGGGTGGATGGCGCTCGTGGCGCTCGCGTTCCTCGCCGTGGTCATCTCCCACGTGCGCGACACCCTCCAGACCGCGCGCGCCCTGGGCGACGTCATGCGGGTCCTACTCACGGTCTCGCTGGCCGTGGAGGTGCTCTCCGGCATCCTGCTCGACATGCCCATCCGGTTCCTCGGCGTCCAGGGGAACATCGCGATGCTCGGCCCCGTGCAGGGCATCTTCGGCACCCGCAACTCGCTCGGGTTCATCGCGGTCCTCGCCCTCATCACCTTCCTCATCGAGTACCGCACGATGTCAGTGCGGCCCGGGGTGTCGCTGTACTCGGCGATCCTGGCCGGCGTGCTGGCCATGCTGTCGGACTCCCCCACCGTGCTCGTGCTCGCCGTCGCGGTCGCGGCGGCGACGGGCGCCCTCGCGATCGTGCGCCACACGCCGACCGCGCGCCGCCGCACCGTGCAGTGGCTCTTCGGCGGTGCGCTGGTCGTGGGGCTCGCCGTCGCGTACGGCTCGCGGCATACGATCATCGCCTGGATCGGTGCGGCACGGGACTTCTCGACCCGTGCGGACCTGTGGGCGCAGATCGTCGTCTTCGTGCGGGCCCGCCCGATCCAGGGCTGGGGGTGGAGCGGCGGCTGGAGCGAGGATTTCCCCTACGGCACGCTCAACTACATCCTGCGCGAGAGCCACCGCTCCGCTCTCAACTCCTACTTCGACGTGCTGCTGCAGGTCGGCTGGGTGGGGCTCATCCTCTTCGCCGTCTTCGCCGGGCTCGCGTTCGTGCGCTCGTGGCTGGTCGCCAGCGAGCGGCGCTCGATCGTCTACGCCTGGACGCCCCTCATCCTCGTGGCCCTGCTCGTGGACTCGGTCTTCGAGAGCTTCACCCTCTCCGGCTACGGCTGGCTCATGCTGGTGCTGTGCGCGCTGCGCGCCGGGCAGGCCCGCTCATGGCGCGAACGCATCGACGAGGCCTCGCAGGGCACCGACCTGCCCCCGCTGGGTGACCTCCCGCAGGGATCGGACAGACGGCCGGGGTAGGATCGTCGGGCCATGCCGCTTCCCTCCGCCACCCCCGCCGCCACGCCCTTCGATCCCGCGTCGGCGACGATCGCCGTCGTCACGTTCAATCGTTCGATGCTGCTGACCAAGCTGCTGGAGAGCATCGTGGCGATGGATCCGAAGCCCGGTCACGTGGTCATCGTCGACAACGCCTCCACCGACGACACCACCGAGGTGGTCGAGTCCTTCCGCGACCGTATCGGCACCGAGATCGTCTACACGCGCCTCGACACCAACACCGGCGGCTCGGGCGGCTTCAGCGAGGGCATGCGCATCGCGTACGAACTGGGTTCCACGTGGATCTGGATGATGGACGACGACGTCGAGGTCATGCCCGACGGCCTCGCCCGCATGGGAGCCTGGGCGCCGCGGTTCAAATCCATCCAGGGTCGGCGCTACGACTACGACGGCAGCGAGTTCTACTGGCAGTACCGCGTCGCCGAGCCGCTGGCGATCCCGATCCCCTTCGCGCCCGCCGGATTCGACGACTCGGGCTACAAGGAGATGAACTCCGGCTGCTTCGAGGGCATGTTCATCCACCGCGACATCGTCGCGCAGATCGGCCTGCCCGATCCCCGGTTCTTCATCTACTGGGACGACCAGATGTACGGTTGGCTGGCCTCCCGCAAGACCACGGCGGTGATCGTGGACGAGTTCGTGCTGCGCCGCACGCGCGAGATCAAGCAGTGGGACATGGGCATCCGCCACATGAACGCGTCGAGCAACGCGTACCGCTACTACATCATGCGCAACCGCGGGTACATCAAGCAGTATTACCGCTCACTGGGTGTCTACAACCCGGTGCTGTTCGGGCTCGGCTCCGCGCTGACCTTCGGCAAGGAGATCATCCGCCTGGTGTTCGTCGAGCGCACGGTGCGCGGCACCTCCAACCTTTTCCGCGGCATCCGCGACGGCCGCCGCATCGCCAAGGACCGTTCGTGGAAGCCGATGCCGCCGCTGGCGGCCTCGGCGGGTCAGCCCGCGGCGTAGTCCGCGTTGTAGCGGTCGAGCACTTCGCCGAGAGGCGCGTCCAGGGCGAGCACACCCTTGTCGAGATAGAGGCCGCGCGTGCAGAACCGGCGGAGGTCCCGCTCGTTGTGACTGACGAAGAACATGGTGCGTCCTTCGGAGAGCAGTTCGTCGATGCGCCGGTAGCACTTCTCCCGGAACGCCTTGTCGCCGACGGCCAGCACCTCATCCACGAGCAGGATCGGCTCTTCCAACTGGGACACGACGGCGAAGGCCAGACGCACCTTCATGCCACTGGACAGGTGCTTGTAGGGCGTGTCGATCGAATCCCGCAGTTCCGCGAAGTCGATGATGCTGTCGAACCGGCGGGCGACCTCGGCGCGGGGCATGCCGTGCAGCCCCGCCGTCAAGCGCACGTTCTCGCGCACGGTGAGGTCACCGACGAACCCTCCGGTGATCTCGATCAGGGGGGCGACTCCCCCGTTGACCTTCACGCGCCCCTCATCGGGCAGCAGCACGCCGGCGACAAGCTTCAGCAGAGTGGATTTGCCCTGTCCGTTGCGGCCGACGACGCCGATCGATTCTCCGTGACGCACCGTGAAGGAGACGTCGCGCAGTGCCCAGAACTCATCCGGGCGGGTACGACGGGTCGCGCCTCCGAAGAGGTCCTTGATGCTGCGCCGTCCGCGGCGACCGCGCCGGAACCGGACACCGAGGTCTGTCGCCTCGATCGCGAACTCCGATGCCATCACAGCTCCTTCAGCACGGCGTGCTCGAGTCGACGGAAGACCAGCAGGCCCAGTGCCAGGAACGCGGTGGACATCACGGCCGCCATCACGACCGCCAGCGTGTCCCACTGGTCGGGGAAGAAACCGGCGCGGTAGAGGGTGAAGATGCCCGCGAGCGGGTTGAACGCGACGATCTCACGGAACCCGTCGGGAAGATCCGCGACGCCGTAGATGACCGGCGAGGCGTAGAACAGGGCGCGCAGGATGAGCCGCGTCGTACGCTCCAGGTCCGTCCACAGCACGCACAGCGGCGCGACCAGCAGCCCCAGTCCCACCAGCAGCATCGTCTGCAGCAGGATCGCGACGGGGAACCACAGCAGCCCCCAGCCGACGTGGGCGCCGGCGAAGATCGCGAACACCGCCAGGACGGGCAGCGAGCACAGGAACTCCACGCCCTTGCTCAGCACGATGCGGTTCACCCAGATCGAGCGGGGGATGGCCGTCGAGCGCACCAGGCGCGCGTCCTTGTTGAACGCGCGGGTGAAGTCGGAGACGGCGGAGTTGAACCATACCCACGGCAGGAGCGCCGTGATGAGGAACACGATGTAGGGCTCGTCCCCCACCCCACGGCCGAAGACCTGCGTGAAGACGAACCAGTAGATCGCGGCCATCACGAGCGGATCGAGCACCGACCAGACGTAGCCCAACGCGCTCGTGGCATAGCGCACCTTCAGGTCGCGCGCCGACAGCAGCCACAGCGAATGCAGATATCGCCGTGGGGAACCGGGCGCGCCCACTGTGGCAGATGTCACGTTCTCGATCCTAGGATGTCGGAGCGTCGGCGAGCGGACCGCACTGCTCGATCAGGTACAGGCTGGTCTCGCCGTCGGTGGCGACGAGGGTGAACAGGCCCGCCTCCACGGCGGCGTGCGGACCGGGGAAGTGGTTGCCCGCAGGGTCTCCGCCACCGAACTCACGCGGGGCGTAGGTGACGTACCGCACACCCAGTCGGTCGAGGGCCGCGCACACCTCGGGATCGGATTCGATCTCCGCCAGGCGCCAGGCCAGGGTCTGCCGATCGGCGTCCCACTGCCCGTTCACGTGAGGGAACACCGGCTCTGGGCCGCCGAAGACCTGCGACCACGCCGATCCGTCCCAGGGGTCCCCCAGCACACGCTGACCATCGGGCACGATGTCGGCCACCTCTGCGAAGAAGGCGATCTGGTCCCGGGAGACGACTTCGCCGGCCAGCGCTGTCTGCGGCATCCGGAACACGTGCGCGACGGCACCCGTGAAGCCGCTTGCGCCGAGGATCGCTGCCGAGGAGGCCGCGACCACCCACGCCAGCGCAATGGCGACGCCGCGGTGGGCGCGCCGCCGGCGGAACAGGCGCGGGGCGCTGAGGACGCCGAGCGTGGCCAGCACGACGCCGAACACCGGGAGCGCGGAGCTCAAGCGGTACTTGTCCTTGTACCACAGCGCCGTGGCCAGCTTCGTGACGATGTCGTCGGATCCGGCGGCAGCGACGAAGAGCGCCGCCACCAGGGCGTAGGCGAGCACGATCCAGCGCAGGCGCGGCATCCGCCACGCCGCGACCGCGCCGATCACGACGACTGCCGCCAGCAGGAGCGCCGGGAAGGTCGGCGCCGACCCGACGCCCGTCAGCCACGACTGGCCGAGCACCTGCGCGATCCCCTCCCACGGCGTCTGCACCGCCTGGGCCTGGGGGCCGCCGAGCCGGTCGTCCAGCGGCCGCTCGAACAGCCCCAGCCGGGTCACGAGATACCAGAATCCGACCGCGCCGACGGCCACGAGACCGGCCACGCCCGCCGCCGCGAACCACAGCACCCGGGTGCGCGCCCTGCCCCCGGCACGCCAGTTGCGCACCGCGGCACCGGCGATCACACCGATCACCGGCACAGCCAGCAGCAGCGCCCACGTCGTCAGCACGCGCGGCTGGCCGAAGGCGACGGCGAGGGCAGTCGCGCCCGACGCGACCACGCCCCACACCGCGACACGTCGCCGCACCGGCGCACGGCATCCCCGCCAGGCGCGCCAGGCGAGCACGGGTACGGCCACCGCCGCCGGCAGGAGCGCGGTGGCCAGGAACGTCGGGTACAGGGTCCCCCACGTGAGCAGCGCGTACGGCATCGCGCCGAAGGCCGCGCCCAGGGGCAGCGCCACGACCGCGACCGTCGTCGTCGCCGCGCGCGAGAGTGCGACCTGGGTCAACCAGGCGATGCCCGGCAGCCACAGCATGGCGGCCACGGCGATCCATGCGACGTTGACGGCCACGGGAATGGAAGCCCCCGTGAGCTGCACGATCAGGACGACGATCGAGTGCCAGCCGGACGGGTAGAACGAGAAGCTGCGACCCGTCTCGATCATGGTGCGCAGGGTGAGCGAGGAGGCGTCGCCGCCGTCGAGGATCGCGGCGATCGCCGACAGGTGGAACACGTTGTCGTAGGTCTGACTCACCGCGTCGGGGCCGGGAACCGCGGCGAACGCCACCACGGCGATGAGGGCGGCGGCGGCCGCCCACGATGCCAGGACCGCCCACACCCGCCCGTCGGCCGTCGGCAGCCGGATGCCGCTGCGTCGCGCGAACCACGCGAGCGCAGAGCCGACGGCGGCCACGGCGAGGACCAGCCACGGGGCGAAGGGGACCCCCAGCAGGCCGCCCACGACACCGCCCACGCCGATCGCCACGATGGACGCCGGGCCGGCCAGCGCCACGCGGGCCACCAGCCCCATCCGCACCGGCGCGAGCGCGATGAGCCCGGGCACGATGAGCACCGCCAGCGCGGCCAGCAGCGGCGCGCCGGCCGCCGGCCAGCCGATGTCCATCACGTCAGGCCAGGTCGTTGTTCCACATCGACAGCGCCGAGCCGATCGCCATGTGCATGTCGAGGTACTGATAGGTGCCCAGGCGTCCGCCGAAGTGCACGTCGCGCTCGCCCGCGGTCAGCTCGCGGTATGCCAGCAGCTTCTCGCGGTCGGCCGCGGTGTTCACGGGGTAGTACGGCTCGTCCTCGCGCGTGGCGAAGCGGGAGTACTCCCGCATGATGACCGTCTTGTCCCGGGGGTAGCGGTCCGCCCGCTCGGGGTGGAAGTGCTTGAACTCGTGGATGCGCGTGTACGGGATGTCGGCGTCGGCGTAGTTCATCACCGGAGTGCCCTGGAAGTCGCCCACCTCCAGCACCTCCTCCTCGAAGTCGAGGGTGCGCCACGACAGTTCGCCCTCTGCGTAGTCGAAGTAGCGGTCGACCGGTCCCGTGTACACGACAGGGAGCTGCCCCGTGGTGGCGTCCTTGTTCAACGGCTGCGTGGTGTCGAAGTAGTCGACGCCGACCTTCACCTCGATGTTCGGGTGATCGGCCATGCGCTCCAGCCACCGGGTGTAGCCGTCGACCGGGAGGCCCTCCCAGGTGTCGTTGAAGTAGCGGTTGTCGTATGTGTAGCGCACCGGCAGGCGGCTGATCACCTCGGCGGGCAGGTCCTTCGGGTCGGTCTGCCACTGCTTGGCGGTGTAGTCGCGGATGAACGCCTCGTACAGCGGCCGGCCGATGAGCCCGATGCCCCGCTCCTCGAGGTTGCTCGCCTGCTTGGCGTCGAACTCCCCCGCCAGTTCCTGCACCAGCGCGCGGGCCTGGTCGGGCGTGTACGCGGCCCGGAAGAACTGGTTGATGGTCCCCAGGTTGATCGGCAGCGGGTATACGACGCCGTCGTGGTTCGTGTAGACGCGGTGGGTGTAGTCGGTGAAGTCCGTGAAGCGGTTGACGTACTCCCAGACGGTGGCGTTGGACGTGTGGAACAGGTGCGCGCCGTAGCGATGCACCTCGATGCCCGTGGTCGCCTCATCCTCGCTGTATGCGTTCCCGCCGATGTGGTGGCGGCGTTCGATGACGGTGACCTTGCGTCCCGCCGCAGCGGCCCGTTCGGCGATCGTGAGTCCGAAGAACCCGGAGCCGACGACGAGGAGATCCATAGAGTGCCGTGCCTTTCCGGCGCCGCGCGCCCCGAACAGTCTACGGAGCCGGCGCGTCCGATCCTGCGAAGCGCCGGTGCCAGGCCGCCACGGATGCCGCGGCGGGGGCGGCGCCCCGATATCCCCGGGTCAGCGCCCGCCAACGCCATAGCATCCGCACCCGCAGGACGATCGCCGCGCGCGTCTCGCGCGCCGCAGTGCTGCGGCTCCGCCGGAGCACGAAGGCCCCCGTGCCGGCAGCGGCATCCACCACGGCGCCATCCATCATCCCCAGCGACCACCACTTGCCGTCGGTGCGCGCGAGCCGCGGCGGACGCTGCGGCGGATGCGACCGGCGCAACTGATGCCCGAGGACGCGGGCGAGCCGCGCGATGGCGGCAGCCGCCCCCTGCGGGGCACCCGCACCATCGGCATCGACGGTGGCCGGCAGGTCGTGCTCGGCCACGACGCGCTGGCCGAGGTCGGCGATCACGGCGGCCGCGCGCGCCGGTCCGGCGCGCAGCACGGGATCCAGGTGGCCCGGCCCCCGGAGGATGTCGCGGAGCGCGAGGTTGCGCACCGCGACCGACCCGTACTGCGCACACAGCACGTGGTTCAGGTCCTGCGTGAACGAGGCGAGCAGCGTTCGGCGCCCGCCTCGACCGCCGTGCAGCAGCGCCGTGACCACGCGGTTGCGCAGCTGGAAGTAGGCCTGCCAGTCCAGGCCGTCATCCTTCGCGGTCCACGGCATGTGCCACAGCGCCGCTCCGGGGAGGGTCACCGTCGGGATGCCGCGTGCGCCCGCGCGCAAACCGAACTCCGCGTCGTCCCATTTGATGAAGTAGGGCAGCGAGAGCCCGATCTGCCGGATGGTCTCGACCGGGATGAGGCACATCCACCATCCGTTGAAGTCCACGTCGATGCGCCGGCTCAGCGCGGGGGCGTCGTCGATCGTGGTCTTCGCGAGGTCGATGTCCGCCAGCGCGGGGTCCACCGGACCCCACCAGAACTGCGACCTGTCCACCCGCTCGCCGAAGGAGTGCAGCCGCGTCGGATCGACCAGGCTCAGCATCTGCGCCCCCACGATGGTCTGCCGCGTCGCGCGCTGCGCGAAGGCGATCATGCGGTGGACCGACTCGGGCTCCAGGTCCACATCGTCATCGAGCAGGAGCGCGTAGGTGCTCTCCTCGGCGAGCGCCTCGACCATGCCGCGACTGAAGCCGCCGGAACCGCCCAGATTCGGCTGCTCCCGCAGCCGCAGACGCGAACCCCACTGCGCCGCCGCCTCGTCGAAACCGGCGGCCCCCGCAAGACGACGGCTCCCCTGGTCGGCGACGACGACGGCGTCCACCACGTCGCCCAGAGCGGGGTCGGAGGCCAGGCGCTGCAACAGCCGGACGCAATCGGCTTCGCGGTTGAACGTCGTGATGCAGATCGTCGCGGATGCCGACCGTGGCGCGTCCCACGCCTCCCACTGCGCGTCCGAGACGCTCGTCGGCCCGTGCGTCGCCACGATCTCGAACCACAGCCAGCCGTCGCTCGGGGAGATGTCCGTCTCGAACGTCCATTCACCCGTCACGGTCGCCCGCGCGAGCGTGGCCACGGTCCCCGCCTGGTCCGTGCGGTGGACGATCACGTCCGCGGACTCGTCGAGCCGCATCCGCAGCCGGACGCCGGTCACGTCGGTGTGGGCGGCCCAATAGGCCGCGGGAAAGGCCGCGAAGTACGTCGCGAACGACGCTCGTTCCCCCGCGGCCACGTCCAGCCGTGTCCGCGAGCGCGCCGACCCACCGCGCACGTAGAGCTCGTCTCTGCCCGCCTGCAGGCCGAACGGGAACACGACGCGCTGGAGGGCGTGCCAGGCGCGCGCGGTGTCGGTCCTGCTCATCGGGCGCGGCGGTCGCGACGCCAGGTGCGCAGCGTCTGGGTGACCCGCTGTCCGAGTGAGCTTCTCTCGTCGAGCTGACGGCCGACCTCGTCCTGGATGAAGCGGGTCAGGTACAGCGGCAGACCCGGGCCGTGCGCGCGCACGTAGGCACGGAGGGCTTCGTCACGCACCAGCCTGTCGTAGTGCTCGTGCTCCTCGGCGAGGGCGAACATGCTGTTTCCGAGTTCACCGGCCACACCGACGCGCTGCATCCAGAACGCCAACGGCTCACCGTCGATGAACCCGATGTGGTGGATGAGCGCGGTGCGGAGGTTGAACTCCCAGTCCTCGACGGCGTGGAGGTCCTCACGGTAGAACCCGACCTCGTCGTGGAGCGCCCGGCGGTACAGGTAGGAGATGGGGACGGCGCGGTTGACCTGCAGAAGGTCCGAGTACGTGATCTCGCGCAGGTGCGGCCAGAAGGGCGCACGTCCGGCCTCGGCGAAGGACCCGTCGGGCTGCTGCGACTCGTAGATGATCTCCGTGCGCACCATCACACCGATGTCGTCAGGGTTCGCGTCCAGGTGGGCCACGGTGCGCGAGAGGAAGGAGGGGTCCCACAGATCGTCGTCGTCGTGGAGGACCACCAGTTCGGTCTCGAGTGCCCGCACGCCCTGGTTCGCGGCGGCCGAGCGTCCGGTCGGGTGAGGGTTGTGGGTGGCCGCGACACGCGTGCGCAGGCTCTCCGGGAGCGCGGCGACGGCAGCATCGACGACGGCGGCATCGCCGCCGTCGTTGACCACGTGCACCGCCCAGTCCCCGAAGTCCTGGGCCGCGATGTCCCGCAGCGCCCGGCGCAGGAACCAGGGGCGGTTCTTCGTTCGGACGACGATCCCCACACGTGCAGGCTGTGCCTTGTCGGCCACCGCGTACCTCCCGGTCGTACCCGCCGACACTATCACCGCGTCGAGGCGGCTCATCAGCGCGCCCCTCGGCGGTACCGGGGCGGTGGGCTACCCTGGGGCAGGTTGGACCACCTATCGCGCGGGGGGGGTTGTGAACACATGGTTTTCGCAAACGACGTGGTGGTCGTGGGCGGCGGCGGCCACGTCGGCCTCCCCCTCGCGATCGCGCTGGCCAGCCGAGGCAAGCGCACCGTGGTCTACGACGTCGCCGACAGCGCCGTCCAGCGCATCCTCAGGGCTCAGATGCCGTTCATCGAGCCGGGCGCCGACGAACTCCTCGCCACCGTCGTGGCCGACGGCATGCTCAGTGCCTCCACCGACCCCGCGGTCGTGGCGTCGGCGGAGCACGTCATCGTGGTCATCGGGACCCCGGTGGACGAGCACCTCAATCCCGACCCGAACGCGATCCCCAGAGCCCTGGAGACGTGCGCTCCCTACTTCCGCGAGGGGCAGCTTCTGGTGCTGCGCAGCACGATCTACCCCGGCGTGACGGCGCTCGTGCGCGACATGGTCACCACGTCGGGTGTCGACATGGAAGTGGCCTTCTGCCCCGAGCGCATCGCCGAGCACAAGGCGATGACGGAGCTGTTCGAGCTGCCGCAGATCGTCTCGGGGTACACGCCGCAGGCGGTGGCCAGGGCCCGCGCACTGTTCAGCGCCCTCACCGCCTCGATCGTCGAGCTGACGCCGGAGGAGGCGGAGCTGGCCAAGTTGTTCACCAACACGTGGCGATACATCAAGTTCGCTGCGGTCAACCAGTTCTACATGATGGCCAACTCCAAAGGTGTGGACTTCGAACGGGTCCGCGCCGGCCTCACGCACGATTACCCCCGCGCCCAGGACATGCCGGGGCCCGGCTTCACCGCGGGACCCTGCCTGTTCAAGGACACCATGCAACTCGCCGCCTTCAGCGACAACACCTTCCAGCTCGGGCATTCGGCGATGCTCGTCAACGAGGGTCTGCCGCTGTACATCGCGACGCGGCTGGACCAGAAGCACGACCTCTCCTCCAAGACCGTCGGCATCCTCGGCATGGCGTTCAAAGCGGGCTCCGACGACATCCGCTCCAGCCTCTCCTACAAGCTGCAGCGGGTCCTGCGGTTCACCGCGCGGGAGGTCCTCGCGACCGATCCCCATGTCCCCGCGAGCGTGGATTCCTCCCTCCTCCCCTTGGACGAGGTGATCCGTCGCAGCGACATCCTCATCATCGCGACGCCGCATCAGGAGTACCGCGACCTCGACACGGACAAGCCTGTCGCCGATGTCTGGAACCTGCTCGGCGAGGGAGTCCTCATTTGAGCACCGACGCGCGCGTCACGATCGTCGTCCCCGCCTACAACGAGGGTGAGGAGATCGCCGGGTTCCTCGCCCGCGTCGCTGAGACGGTCACCCTGCCGTTCGAGCTGCTCGTGGTCGTCGACACCGAGCAGGACACCACGATCCCGGTCGTGCAGCGCATGGCCGCGCAGGACCCTCGCATCCGTCACGTGGTCAACACCTACGGCCGCGGTCCCGCGCAGGCGATCCGGTACGGGTTCGACACCGCGGCGGCGCCGACCGTCGTCGTGACCATGGCCGACGGCAGCGACGACCCCCGGCAGATCGATGAGCTGACCGTCCTCGTCGAGCGGGGAGTCGTGGTCGCCGCCGGGAGCCGCTACATGCCCGGTGGTCAGCAGATCGGCGGCCCGCGGCTCAAGCGCACCCTCTCCCGGCTGGCGGGCCAGTCGCTGCACCTGTTCGCCGGCATCGGCACCCGAGACGCGACCAACTCCTTCAAGGCGTACAACGCGGACTTCGTCCGGACGGTCACCGTGCAGTCGCGGGACGGTTTCGAGATCGGTCTCGAGCTCACCGCCAAGGCCCGGCGCGCGCGCCTGCCCGTCGCGGAGCTTCCGACCATCTGGCTGGATCGCACGACGGGCGTGTCCAACTTCCAGCTGCGCAAGTGGATCCCGAAGTACCTGCGCTGGTATTTCTTCGCATTCGGCCCGCCCGTGGCCATCACCGACATCGCAGAGGCCGCTCGCGGCACGAAGGGAAAGCCATGGAAAAGGTCCTGATCACCGGCTCGGCCGGGTTCATCGGCGGGTACGTGGTGGAGGAGCTCCTCCGCCAGGGTTACCAGGTCGTCGGCATCGACAACTACTCGAAGTACGGCCCCGTCAAGAAGTCCTACGACGACCACCCGAACTACGAGCTCGTGGTCGCGGATGTGCTGGACACCACGCGGATGACCGAACTGCTGATGGACTGCGACCACTTCATCGCCGGTGCGGCGCTGATCGGCGGCATCTCCTACTTCCACACCTACCAGTACGACCTCATCGCGGCGAACGAGCGGATCATCGCCTCGTCCTGCGACGCGGCTATCGCGGTGAAGAAGGCCGGCGGGAAGCTGAAGAAGGTCACCTACATGTCCTCGTCCATGGTCTTCGAGTCCACCGACCGGTGGCCGTCGAAGGAGGGCGACGAGCTGCTCGTGCCGCCGCCGCTGTCGTCCTACGGCTTCCAGAAGCTCGCGGTCGAGTACTTCGCACGGGCGGCCAAGGGCCAGTACGACGTGGACTACACCATCCTGCGACCCTTCAACTGCGTCGGCATCGGTGAATCCCGCGCCCTCGGCGACGTGGAGATCCACTCGGGCAACGTGCAGCTCGCCATGAGCCACGTGGTGCCCGACCTCGTGCAGAAGGTGCTCAAGGGACAGGACCCGCTGCACATCCTCGGCGAGGGCACGCAGGTACGCCACTACACCTACGGCGGCGACCTGGCGCGCGGCATCGTGCTCAGCCTGGACCACCCGGGTGCGCTGAACACCGATTTCAACCTCTCCACGGCCACCGGCCACAGCGTCGTCGAACTCGCCGAGGTCATCTGGCGCAAGATCAAGGGTCCCGACGTCCCGCTGAACCTCGTGAGCGACCCGGCCTTCGAGTACGACGTGCAGAAGCGCGTGCCCGATGTGACCAAGGCCAAGGAGGTGCTCGGCTTCGAGGCGACCACCACACTGGAGGACATGCTCGACGAGGTCATCCCGTGGATCGAGAACGCGATCGCGGAAGGCACGATCTAGCGTTGGGAGTAGCGCTCCGGGCCGCCCCGGAGCCCTTCCCGTCCCCCGTATGAAAGATCGAACCGCGATGCGCCCACCCGACACTTCCCATCTGCGGGAGTTCATCGTCCGCAACCTGCGGCGCGGCGGGGTCTTCCTCGCCATCGGCGGACTGGGCTTCGTCGTGGACGCCGTCGTGTACAACCTGCTGGTGTTCGCCGGTGGTTCAGGGCCCCTGCACGGCTACCCGCTCGTGGCGAAGACGATCGCCGTGATCGCAGGGCTGATCGTCACGTACGCAGGCAACAAGCTGCTGACCTACCGCGACCGCAGGGCGGCGATCAGCTGGGGACAGGTGCTGCGCTATGCAGCGGTCAACGTCCTGGCGATCCTCGTGCAGCTTGGGTGCCTGGGCTTCTCCCGTTACGTCTTGGGCTTGGACACCGTCCTCGCCGACAACATCGCCGGCACCTTGATCGGCCAGGCTCTCGCGACAGGACTTCGCTACGTGCTCTACACACTGTGGGTCTTCCCCCACGCCCCCGCGACCGATGGACAGGCGACCGTGACCGCCGAGTCCTCACCGGATCAGGGCGCCCGGTGAGCGCCGCGGCACGGACGCTGGTGCGCCGCGCGCGGGGCCTGCCGGTCGTCTCGGCCGTGGTCGCGTGGCTCGACCGTCGCTGGTGGGCGCGGGTCATCCTGCGGGCGGGCGTCGTCGACGGCGATATCGTCGCCGCCCAGCTCGGGCGACGGGTGTCGGATGCCGCTGCGGTGCGCCGATACGTCGGAGGCGGCTTCCGTGAGGGGCTCGTTCTCAACCCGCTGTTCTGCGAACCGACCGTCTCCCGCCAGCTGTCCGACGCCGATCGCGTGCCCGCGCTCTACGCCTATCTGGTCAACGATCGTGCGGCGCTGCAGGTCAGCCCGAACTGGGACGCACCGGCGCTCGTGCACGACCATCCCGAGTCGCTGGAGGATCCGGCGGGACCACTCGGCCACGCCTGGCGAGCCGCCCGCCGCACGGGCACGGTGGTGCTCGGCCGAGGGGCGTCGCGGCGGCAGGTGCCCTGGGCGGAGGTGACTGCGGCCGCGTACACCGGCGCTGCGGGCACGGCGGACTTCGCCGCGGAGGACGCCGTCACCGAACGCACCGCCCTGGTCTGCACGATCGCCGCGGACGAGCGCGATCCGGATCTCGTGCTGCACACGGCTGCGAACACGCGCGACACGGCACTCACCCTGATCCTGGAAGAACCGGGCGCGGACCTGCGGGTCCAGGCACGGATCCTGGCGCTGTGGGCGCCGGTGCGCAGGATCGTGACCGCGCCGTCGGCGGACGCGGACACCGACGTGACTGGTCTCGTCGGCGACGCGCACGTGGTCGTCACCCGTGGCCCCCACGCGCAGCTGGATGCCGACGCGATCGCGGCGCTCTCCGACGCGGCATCCCGCCGCCACCGGGCGGCCCCGCTGTGGATCGCCCCGGACGGGACCGTCGCCGCCGCCGGAGTCGTCCGCCACGGTGGAGAGAACCACTTCCTGCTGGCCGGGCATCCCCCCGAGGACGCCCTCGCGCTGGGGACCACCATCACGGTGCCCGAGGCCGCCGGTGCCACGCGGGCGTGGCCGGTCGATCTCGGGCCGCACGGCACGGCGCTGACCCTCCTCGACCGCACCGTCATCGCGCCGACGGCAGAGCCCGATCCGGCACACCCTGCCGGTGCGGACACCGAACTGGACGCGCTGCTGGCGCCGACCGGCTTCGCCCCCGGCGCCGACCCGGGTCTCGTGCTGCGCCGGGGGCGGGACGCGCGGCGCTGGGCGATCAAGACGGCCGCGCCCGCGGGGCCGGCCGGCGAGGCCTGGGGGGATACGCACTTCGCACGCGGCCTCGCCGCGGCGCTGCGCCGGCAGGGAGCGGAGGTCGTGATCGACTCCGTGACCGCCGCCCACCGCCCCACGACCGTGTTCGACGACGTCTGCCTCGTGCTGCGAGGCCCGGAACGCATCGATCCCCCGGCCGGGACGTTCTCGATCCTGTGGATCATCAGTCACCCCGACGAGATCACCGCTGACGAACTCAGCCGCTTCGACGTCGTCTTCGCCGCCTCCGAACCCTGGGCACGGTGGGCCACCCAGCGCTTCGCGCGGCCGGTGCGGCCGCTGCTGCAGTGCACGGACAGTCACCGCTTCCACCCGAGCGGGGCCGCCCGCACCGACGACATCGTCTTCGTCGGCACGGCGCGCGGCATCGCACGTCCCGCCGTCGTGGAGCCCTTGCGTGCCGGCATCCCGGTGCGGGTGTACGGGCCGGATTGGCGCGGTTTCATCCCCGGATCGGCGATCGCCGCCACCGGGATCCCGAACCGGGACCTCCCCTTGCGCTACGAGACGGCACGCGTCGTGCTCAACGACCACTGGCCCGCGATGCAGCGCGCGGGCTTCATCGCCAACCGTCCATACGACGTGGTCGCCGCGGGCGGGCGCGTGATCAGCGACGACGTCGAAGGGCTCGAGGAGC
The DNA here is from genome assembly GCF_042885955.1 of Microbacterium sp. NPDC058021. Taxonomy (NCBI): domain Bacteria; kingdom Bacillati; phylum Actinomycetota; class Actinomycetes; order Micrococcales; family Microbacteriaceae; genus Microbacterium; species Microbacterium sp. NPDC058021. Next base: position 18,186 of record NZ_JBHVRF010000006.1, on the reverse strand, counting down.
ACTTCCGCGGCGCGGTGCGCGTGTACCGATCGGTGGCGGAGCTGACGGAGATGCTGCGCGGCGACGTGGACGCGTTGTTCCCCGACGACGAAGAACTCGCACGGATCTCGGCGGACATCCGCCGGGACGATTCGTTCGACGCGCGCGCCCAGACCCTGCTCGCCGCGGCCGAACCCGCCGACGGCATCTAGGATCGGGCAGACTCACCGCATGGAGCAGGAGCACCCGCGCAGCATCAGCGAAGGAGCCGCCGTGGCAGAACCCACCCCGCACTCCGCTCGTCCCGTGCGCATCTCTCGCAGCGCCGCCTGGCCGGTGTGGGTGCACGCGGCGACACTGGTCGGCGGCCTCGTCCTGCTGCTGGTGCTCGCCCGCGACCAGTGGTTCTACCTGGACGAGTGGGACATCCTGTGGGGGCCGCAGGCCGCGCGACGGGCGCTCGAGGGCCACAACGGCCACTGGAGCGTCGTGCCGATCGCCGTCTGGCGCCTGCTGCAGAGCGTCTTCGGTTTGAGCAGCTATCTGCCCTACGTCACCGTCTCCATCCTCGCCCACCTCGTCGTCGCGCACCTGCTGTGGAGGGTGATGCGACGAGTCGGTGTGGCTCCGTGGATCGGGGTGGCCCTCAGCACGGTCTTCGTGCTCCTCGGTGCGGCGGGTGAGAATCTGTTCTGGGGCTTCCAGATGGGGTTCATGGGAGCGATCGCCTTCGGGCTGGGGGCACTGCTGCTCGCGATGCGCCCGACGATCACGCCGTGGCGGGTCGCCGCCTGCGCGCTGCTGCTGCTACTGGGCGTCGCGACGGCCGGCACCGTGCTCCCGCTCTTCATCCCCGTCACGCTCACCCTGCTGGTCCGCCATGGCTGGCGCATGACGGCCGTCGCCGTGCTGCCGCCCGGGGTGGCCTATCTGATCTGGTACATCTTCTTCGAGACGGGCAACCCGACCGCGACGCTGCGCGCCAGCGGCATCCAGTCGCTGTTCACCGATGTGCCCGTGTTCATCGCGACGATGATCGTCGGCGGGCTGGACAAGGTCACTCCGGTACCCGGGTTCGGCATCGTCCTGACGACGGCGCTCGTGATCGGCGCGGTGGTGGCGATCGGACGTCGAGCGCTCCGACCCGACACGATCACCGTGCTGGGCCTTCTCGCCGCCGCGGTGTTCTTCGCCGCCCTCACCGCGTACAGCAGGGTGGGAGCCGGAATCGGGAGCGCGACGGACTCCCGCTACCTCTACGTCATCGTCGTGATGACGCTGCCCGCCATCGGTCTGCTGCTGACCCGACTGGTCGGTCACAGCCTCGCGCGCGAGATCGTCGTGCTGACGCTGATCGCCGCGGTGGGGATCTACAACGTGGGTCTGCTGATCGGTGCGGCCGCGGCGGGAGCCGACAGCGAGCAGCGCACGCACCGGATCATCTCGGCTGCGCTGGACCTCGCGGACGAGTATCCGGATGACGTCGACGGGGCGGGGCGGCCGGCGCCGCCGACCGCGCAGCGCTCACTCGCGGAACTGCAGCAACTGGAGTCCGAGTTCGGGCTCACGCGTGTCCCCTACACGGAGTCGGACCGCCTGGAAGCCCTCGCGGACATCTCCCTCTCGGCGACGCCGACCACGGCGCCGGGCAGCTGCGACCAGCCGCTCGCCGTCGGCGAAAGCTTCCCGTTGGACGCGGAGGGTCGGGTGCTTCAGGCCGAGGATCAGGGTGAGGTGACGCTCTGGCTGCGATCCGACGGCACGGAGGCGTTGCGCACCCTGCCGCTCGCCGAAGGCGCCACCGAGGTGGCGATCGCGGCGCCGGTCACGGCCGTCGTCGATGAGGTGAGCGGGTCGGTGAGCCTCTGCCGGTGATCCGGTCAGTCGTCGTCGGCGCCGACCCGATACTGCACGATCGCAGCGGCGGGGCCCATGGTGCCGGTGTCCCCCTCCACGATGAACGTGGCGCCCTGGGTCACGGAGTGGGACGAGGGCGAGCTGATGCCTACGGTGTTGGCGTTGACGAAGTACTCGCCGGGGCCCAGGCCCACGTCGGTGAGAGTCAGCTCGACGATCGCGTGATCGCGGATCGGGCTCAGTTGCACTCCGAGCAGATCGGTGTTCGACGCGAGCGCCATCTGGCCGTGGACGGTGTTGATCGAGAACCCGACCGCCCACTTCTCCATCGGCGACAGCGCGGTGACGTGGATGTGCAGGTCGATGGGCGCGCCGACGGCGAAACGGGCCGAGACGGCACCCTCCTGGTTGCGCACCTCGATCCGCTCGATCTCCAGCGAGTGCGAGGCTCGTTCGCCCTGCTGACCGCGGGTTCCCTCGCCGCTGCTGAGCAGCTCGCGGAACCGGTCGACGGCCGCCTCGGGGGCGCCGTCCAGGACGACCTGCCCACGGTTGAGCACGATGACCCGGTCGCACAGCGACTGGATCTGATCCAGCGCATGACTCACGATGATGATCGTGCGTCCCTCCTCCTGGAAGGAGCGGATCTTGTCCATGCACTTCTGCTGGAACTTCTCGTCGCCGACGGCGAGCACCTCGTCCACCAGCAGGATGTCGGGGTCGGTGTGCACGGCGACGGCGAAGGCCAGCCGCACGTACATGCCGGAGGAGTAGAACTTCACCTGGGTGTCGATGAAGTCACCGACCCCGGAGAACTCCACGATGTCGTCGAATTGGGCCTCGGTCTCCTCGCGGCTGAGTCCGAGCACGGAGGCGTTCAGGTACACGTTTTCGCGGCCGGTGAGGTCGGGATGGAAGCCCGCGCCGAGTTCGAGCAGGGCGGCCACGCGACCGCGCTGGCGCACCTCGCCGGAGGTCGGCTGGATGATGCCGCCGATGACTTTCAGCAGTGTGCTCTTGCCCGAGCCGTTGTGGCCGATGAGTCCGATCGTGTTGCCGGCGTAGATGTCCAGGCTCACGTCGCTGAGCGCCCAGTAATCCTGACGGTGTGCACGGCCGGCGCGGCCGAGGGTGACGATGCGCTCTTTGAGGGAGGTGTCCTTGCGCACGGTGAAGCGCTTGGACACCGCCTCGGCCTGGATCACCAGCGGGGGCGCGACGGATTCCACGGACATCTCGGTCATGCGGGGATCAGAGCTCCTGAGCGAAGTTGCCCTGCAGACGCAGGAACAGGCGGTGCCCCGCGAACAGGAGCACGAAGCCGATGACGAGGGCGATCCCCATGCGCAGGAGCAGGTCGTCGGGGTGGGGCTGGTCGGCACCGGCCAGCCAGAACGCGCGCTGGAAACCGAGGATCGCCAGCGTCAGCGGGTTGTCGGTGTAGATCTCCAGAAGCACCGGGTTCTGGATCTGGGATTGCACCATCTGCCAGGAGTACACCACCGGCGAGGCCCAGAACAGCAGCATCGTGAAGACCTCGACCAGGTACTGCATGTCGCGGAGGTAGACGTTGAGAGCGCCGAAGAACAGCGCGAACGCCAGGCCGTAGACCACCAGGAGCAGCAGCGCCGGGACCGCGTAGAGGATCCCCCAGTGGAGGGGCGGGTACCCCGAGATGACGGTGGCGGCCAGGAGCACCACGAGCTGCACGCCGAAGTTGAACAGCGCAGAACCGACACTGGCCAGCGGGAAGACCTCGCGCGGGACGTAGACCTTCTTCACGAGCCCTGCGTTCGCGAGGATCGATCCGGTGCCGCCGACGGCGATCTCGGTGAACAGACCCATCGCGGTGAGGCCGGTGAAGATGTAGATGGCGAAGTCGGGGATGCCCCGGGCGGCGCCGAGGAACTGGCCGAGCACCACGAAGTACAGCAGCAGCTGCACGAGGGGTCGTGCCAACGACCACAGGAAGCCCAGCGCCGAGTCCTTGTACTTCGACTTCAGGTCTCGCTTGACCAGCAGCCCCAGCATCTCGCGCTGCCCCACGACGTCGCGGATCGAGTCGACGACCCCGCGGGGGGTGAGTGGGTGGGCCCCTCCCACCGTCTGCATCGGCAGGGTGGAGAGCCGCTTGTACCGCAGCGTCGAAGCGGGTTCTTGCTGCGCGGACATAGGGGAGATCCTATACCGCCCCCGCTGCGCGTCCGCTGTCAACGGCTGCCGCGCCGGATCCACCGGCGCGGATCGCGCAGGCGCCCGAGCACTGCGCGTGCCCGGACGACACGCGCACCCCACGGGGCGAGCATCTCCGGGTCCTTCTGCGGGTGATGCCGCCGCATGTACATGCGCAGGAAGTCGCCGATCGAGCCGTCGCCCATCTTGCCGAGGATGTGCAGCAGACCGATCTGGTCGATACTGGCGCCCGGAATGGTCGCCGACAGCTGGTCGAGGTTGTACTCCAGCGCGGTGTGGCTCTGGGCGAGGTACTCGGCATTGGCGATCGTCCGCGTGTGGTAGCCCAGCTCCCCGGCGGCGTACGACGGCATCCGCTCGAGGATGTGCGCCAGCCCGCCGTCCTGGTAGGCCTCGGCACCACCGAAGTCGTCGGGGTTCCACTCGCGGCGCAGGAGCACCCCCAGCGCCTCGGGGCGGGCGAAGTACATGGATCCGAACGGCGCGAGCGGCGAGATGTCATCCAGCGGCACGTGGATGCCGAGTTCCTTGCACAGCTCGTAGAACCCGGGCTTGTTGGCCCACCAGCCGCGCCCGAGCGTCGGGTGGCCCAGATGGACGGTCGGCGGATAGGCCAACCCCAGGCCCGGCTCGCGCTGGAACAGCGCGACCACGTTCGCGGCGTAACCGGGGCTGTTGAGGAGGTTGGTGAACTGCTGCTCGCGGAAATGCCGCCCGACGCTGTAGATGTCCTGCGGGGTCTTCTTCGAGTGGATCTTCACCAGCAGGTCGTACTCGCCGCTGAGCAGCACGTCACGGCAGTCGATCAGGAACGCCCCCTGGTCGCGACCGTTGTTGGATGCCACGACACGCACCTCGCGGGCGCCGCGCGCGGGCCGGCCGGCCAGCACGGCCCTGATGGCCTCCGCCTTGACCTCGTCGGCCGTCGTGATCACCAGGTCGTACTCGCCCGGGAGGCAGTCCGCCCGGTCGAGCATCTCCGGAGCCATCTCCTCGTAGTAGATGTGCGCCAGGACGACGGTGCGCAGCGGGGCGGTGGGGTCGTAGGCCAGATCGGTCTCGGCCAGCACCTCCAGCATCGCGAGATCCGTGTTGGCCACGCGCGGCTGGACGTTGCGGGCGACATCGCGGTGGATCAGCTCCACCGGGTAGCCGGCCTGCTCAGCCACCTCGAGCGTCCAGCGTCCGATCACGGCGAGCCGGTCCAGCAGCACCGGCCACTGGAAGAACGGTCGACGCTTCAGCGTCGGGCATCCCGCCTCGAGCAGCTGCCGCGCGTAGAGCACGGGGTAGTTCTCCGCCACGTCGGTGATGATCGGGAAGGCGACCTCCCCGATGAAGCCGTGGTCGGTGAAGTGCTCGGTGAACACCCCTTCGTGCTTGACCACGGCGTCGGAGTACGAGTCCATCGGCGGCAGCTCCGCCCAGTACCGCTGCCACTCCTCCGACAGGAACATCTCCCGCCGCACCCCCACCCAGTAGGACTGCAGGTGGTAGGGCAGGTAACCGGTGAAGGTAAACGGGTGGGGCTCGACACGCGCGTGGTCGGTCATGCCCCAGAAGTGCAGCTCCTGGCCGTCGATGCGGTCGAAGACCGGCCCGAACGGGCAGACCGGGCCGTACCAGGTGTCATTGGCGATGATGAGTTCGTCGAAGTCGGCGATCGCCTCCCCCACGTGGTCGATGCCGGCCTTGTAGCCCCAGATGTCGAAGCCGCGGTTCTCGCGCACCAGGATCTCGTCGGCGACGGGTTCGAGCGCCGCGCGACCGGCGTCGGTCAGCTTGCCGTTGACGACCACCAGGATGTGATCGACGTGCTCCCGCAGGCTGCGCAGCGCGTACGGGATGTAGTCCTCGACGTCGCCGCGCTTGTCGTAGACGACGTACACCAGCAGGCGCTTGCCGTCGGCGGGGAATGCGCTGGCCGGACGGGAGGGGAAGACGATGAGGTCGCTGGTCTTGCTCATGAGGTCCCTTCCCCCGAATCGCCCGCGGCGCCGGGCCGCAGCGCCGTTCGGAGTACCTTCCCCGCACCGAACCCGCGGAAGGCGAGCCGATACAGGGGCAGCAGTGCGCGCGCGAGGCGCGGGTGGTTGTTTCTCAGGTACATCCGGGTGAGGGCGACCACACCGCCGTGGCCGGTCGACCCGAGCCGGTGCAGGAAGCGGATCTGCTCCACCGGATAGCCGCGAGTCGTCGACGACATCTGATCGACCTTGAACTCCAGCGACGTGTGGCTGATGGAGGCGTGCTCGTGGGTCAGCACGGTGCGGCTGTGGAATCCCGCCTCCGCGGCGACGAGCGCCACGAGACGTTCCTGCACGCGTCCCAGTTCGACGTACCGGCGTCTGCCGGGCTTGCCGTAGTCGTCGCCGGTCCAGCGTTCCTCCGCGAGCCGGCGGATCGCTTCGGGCCGGCCGATCCACATCCCGCCGAACGGCGCGAGCGGGCTCACCCGGTCCAGCGGCACGCGCACGCCCAGACGCTCGCACAGTTCTTCCGCCGCGCTGCGGTAGGCGCCCCAGCCCCGCCCGATGATGGCGTTGCCGATGTGGATCATCGGCGGGAACACCAGGCCGAGGCCGGGCTGCTTCTGGAACAGCGCCAGGATGTTGCGCACATAGTCGTCGCCGCCGAGCAGGTTGTCCAACAGGTACCGGCGGGTGTACTCCTGCATGTTCGGCGTCTTGCGCTGGGACACCCGGCCGTGGATCTTGACCATCAGGTCGTACTTGCCCCCCAGCACGACGTCGCGGCACGCGATGAGCAGCGACGCCTTGTCCCGGCCGTCCTTCACCCACGACACCCGGGTTTCGAAGGACGCGAACGGCGGATCCGCCACGGCCGCGACCTTCATCTCGATGGCGCGCGCGCGACCGCCGTCGCCGGTGGTGATGTAGAGGTCGAACCCCGACGGGAGGTGCGAGAGCCGGGCGAGCATCTCATCGACGAATCCGACGTCGGGGACGTAGGCGATGACCGCGATGCGGAAGGGTCGCTCCGGGTCGTAGTCCCCCGGTGCATCCGGCAGCACCTCGAGCATGCCCGCGATCGCGTTGAGCGCGTTGGGCGGCACGGTTCGGGCGAGATCGCGCCACGCCTCGGTGAGGTCGAAACCGTAGCCCTCGACCTCGTGCAGGAGGCGGCGCCCGAGGACGGCGTGCCGGTCGAGGAACGGCGGGAACTGGGCGAATACCGCGCGGCCCAGGAACGGGAAGCCGTCCTCGAGCAGCAGGTCGGGAGCGAAGACGACGGGGTTGCCGCGCGGGTAGCCGCGGGCGGGGAAGGCGGACTCCGCGGTGAAGCCGGCGGCCGCGAGCGCATCCGCGACCTCCTGCTGCGACTTCGGACCGCTCTGCCACAGGTCGCGCCACTCCCGCGAGGCGATCGCGTCGCGGCGCAGCGCCAGCCACACCCAGGACAGGTCCCAATCGGGGAACCCCTCCTCGGGGAACCCCTCCGTGGGACCGTCGATGTTGTCGGTCATCTGCCACATGTCGACGGGGCGACCTGCCATGCGCTCCACAACGGGCGTCAGTGGATGCACCGGTCCGTACCAGGAGTTCCCTGTGAAGACGACCTCGTCGAAGTCCCCGATGCGCTCGCCCATGCCGGTCACCGCCGACGGGTAGGCCAGCGGCCCGATGGCATCCTCCGGGACGGTCACGATCTCGTCGACCAGCTCGGCCAGGCGCGCACGGTCGACGGCGCCCATGCGGCGATCGACGATCGCGACGAGGCGCTCGGCGACATCTCGAAGGGCGGTCAGGGCCGTGCCCATGTAGTCCGCGTATTCGCCGCGCAGATCGTCGATGAGGTAGAAGACCGCGCGGCGAGGCTCCGGCGGCAGGGGCTGGGCGTCGAGCTCGGTTCTCGTGACGTCCGTCATGAGTTCTGGACGAGGAGCTTCAGGAGGTAGGCGCCGTATCCGCTCTTCACGAGCGGCTCCGCCCGCTGGCGCAGCTCGTCGTCACTGAGGAACCCCATGCGCCAGGCCACCTCTTCGGGGCATCCGATGGACAGGCCCTGCCGCTTCTGCACCGTGCGGATGAACTCGGTGGCCTCGCTCAGCGAGTCGAATGTGCCGGTGTCCAGCCATGCCGTGCCGCGCGGCAGCAGCTCCACCTGCAGGCGCCCGGCCTCGAGGTAGACCTTGTTGACGTCGGTGATCTCCAGCTCGCCGCGCGGCGAGGGCTTGAGGTCCTTGGCGATCTGGATGACGTCGTTGTCGTAGAAGTACAGCCCGGGCACCGCGTAGTGGCTCTTCGGGGCGGCGGGCTTCTCCTCGAGGGAGACCACGCGGCCGTCGTCGGCAAACTCGACGACGCCGTAAGCGGTCGGGTCATCGACCCAGTAGCCGAACACGACACCACCCTCGACGTTCTCGTAGCGGCGCAGCCGCGTACCCATGCCCTGGCCGTAGAAGATGTTGTCGCCGAGCACCAGGGCGACCGAATCGTCGCCGATGTGCTCTTCGCCCAGGATGAACGCCTGAGCCAGACCGTCCGGCGCCGGCTGCGTCTTGTACGTGATCGACACGCCGAACCGCGACCCGTCGCCGAGCAGTCGCTGGAACTGGTCGGAGTCCTGGGGCGTGGTGATGATCAGGATGTCCCGGATGCCCGCGAGGATGAGCGTCGACAGCGGGTAGTAGATCATCGGCTTGTCGTAGACGGGGACGAGCTGCTTGGAAATACCGAGCGTGATCGGGTGAAGTCGTGAGCCGGTTCCGCCCGCGAGAATGATGCCGCGCATGGCTCTAGTCTCTGCCATCGGCGACGCCTGGCCAAACGCGCGCCCGCGAGAGCCGTCCGTCGTGCGTCCGGCCAGGCTCAGTGCAAGCCGCTGTCAGTCCTCGGCACGTTGTGCTTCAGAGCTACGCGCCGGGGGCGTGCGCAGGCCCGGCAGTTCCGCTGACGCATCCTCGTCGTAGTCGTGCGGACCGCCCTCGGCGGCCAGTTGCCGGCGCAGGATCGTCGCCGCGAGCACCGCCACCCCCGCGGATGCGACGTCGGCGACGGTGAACATCAGCCGTGATACCGCGGTCAGCGCCGCCGCCTGCGGAACCGTCAGCAGCATCACCATGGCGGCGATGAGCACCCCCTCGCGCGCACCGATGCCCGACGGCAGCAGGAAGGCGATGAGTCCGGCCGTGAAGCCGAGGGCCATCGCCCCCGTGAGGAGGATGAGCACCCCGAGGTCCGGATCCACCAGCGAGTTCACCAGCAGGAACAGGTGCAGGCCGTAGCAGATGTAGGATGCCAGCGCCGCGCCGAGGGACCGCCCCACGACCGAGAAGCTGATGCGGTGGTCCAGCGGCGGCCGGCGGAACAGACGCAGGATGAGCGATGCCATCCATGTCATGACGCGCGGGTGCAGGCAGATCAGCCCCACCGGCAGCAGCGCGAACAACCAGAGGAATGCGGAGTTGTCCTCGACGAGGAGCGGCAGCGCGAGCGAGCCGAGGATGAGCGAGGCCACCACGCCCACTCCCGCGGCGTACAGCGCCGTGATCAGCACACGCGGCCGGGCGATGCCGTACTGGCGGCCGAGCTCCATCTGCATGACGTAGGACCACACCGAACCCGGGACGTATTTGCCGAGCTGGCCGACGAGGAGCACTTGGGCGGCGCGCACCACCGGGACCTTCTCCCCCAGTCCGTTGAGGATCGCCACCCAGCTCGCGACGCCGAAGCCGAGGCCCACCACGACGAGCAGGAACGACAGGACCAGCGACGGCCAGGCCACCAGCGCCAGCGCGCTGGAGACGTCGGCCCATTGGGTGACGAGGTAGTAGGTCGCGAACCCCAGCACAAGCGCCAGGAGCACGTAACGGAGCAGGAGAACGACCCACGAGACGGGGGTGCGCTGGGTGGCGATGGACAGGCCTTTCTGCGCGATGGGCGGTCCGGTCTCACAGAAGGACACAGGCCGCCGACACTATGCTGGGAGCTGACCCCGGCAGACTACGCGAGCAGGATCATGATACCCATCACAGTTGTGGAGTTCGGTGCCGACACCGAACGACTCGTACTCGAAGTCCTCCGCACCGGCCGCATCGCGCAGGGCCCGATGGTCGCCCGCTTCGAGGCCGCCTTCGCCGAACTGGTGGGCGTGAAGCACGCCGTAGCGGTCAACAACGGCACCACCTCCCTCGTGGCAGCCCTCCAGGTCCTCGACCTCGAGCCCGGCTCGGAGGTCATCACCAGTCCCTTCACGTTCGCCGCGACGCTCAACGCGATCCTCGAGGCCGGAGCGATCGCGCGATTCGCCGACATCAGCGCCGAGGACTTCAACGTCGACGCGGCGTCGGTGCGGGAGCGCGTGTCGGCACGCACCCGAGTGCTGATGCCGGTGCACCTGTACGGCCAGACCGCCGACATGGATCCGTTGACCGAGATCGCGTCGGAGCACGGCCTCGCGCTCATCGAGGATGCCGCCCAGGCGCACGGCGCGACGTATCGCGGTCGCGGTGCCGGAAGCTTCGGCATCGGATCGTTCTCGTTCTACGCGACGAAGAACATCACCACCGGCGAAGGCGGTGTCATCACCACCGACGACGATGCCCTCGCCGAGAAGCTGCGCATCCTGCGGAACCAGGGCATGCGTGCCCGCTACGAGTACGTGATGCTCGGCCACAACTACCGCATGACCGATCTGCAGGCGGCATTGGCGCTTCCTCAGATGCAGCGGTACGACGAGGTGGTGGATGCCCGTGCGGCCAACGCCGCATCGCTGTCCGCCGGGCTGCGCGGCGTCCCCGGTCTGGTCGTTCCGGCCCAGTTGCCGGATCGGCGCCACGTCTGGCACCAGTACACCGTGCGTGTGACCGACGACGCGCAGGTCTCGCGCGACGAATTCGTGGCACGCCTGAACGAAGCCGGGGTGGGTGCCGGTGTCTACTACCCCCGCCTCGTGTTCGACTACGACGCGTATCGCACCCACCCGGGCGTCGTGATCGAGGACACTCCCGTGGCCGCCGCGGTGGCGCAGCAGGTCGTCTCCCTTCCGGTCCACCCTCATCTGAGCAGCCAGGACCTCGAGACGATCGTCACCGCCGTCCATGACATCCTCGGCGCGCCCGACGGGGGCTCCCGGTGATGCGGGTCGCGCTCGTCGGCGCCGGCACGATGGGCTCCTTCCACGCGCGGGTGGTCAACGCCTCCGCTCGCACGGACCTGGCTTTCGTCGTGGAGAGCCGCGAAGAGACCGGTCGCGCCGTCGCAGAGCGCTACGGTGCGACCTGGGTCCCCACGCTCGACGACATCGGCGACGTGGATGCCGTCGTCGTCGCGGCATCCACCGAGGCGCACCGCGACCTGGCCACCGCCGTGCTCGAGCGGCGTCTGCCGCTGCTGGTGGAGAAGCCGCTCGTCGACGACTACGCCCAGGCCGCTGAGCTGGTGCGGCTGTCGCGCGCGAACGACACCCCGCTGCTGTGCGGGTTCCTCGAGCGGTTCAATCCTGCGGTGCTCACGGCCCAGCACCTCATCGAACAGCCCCTGCACGTCACCGCCACCCGGCACTCGCCGTACGCACCCCGCATCCGCACCGGCGTCGCCTGGGATCTGCTCATCCACGACGTCGACCTGGCGATCAACGTGCTGCGACAGGAGCCGCAGTACGCCTCGGGTACGGTCGGCTACTTCCACCCGTCGTCGGCACCCGGCGCCGAGGACGTCGCATCGGCGACCCTCACCTTCGCCGACGGCCAGCTGGCCCAGCTCTCGGCGAGCCGCATCGGCCAGCGCAAGGAGCGCACGGTAACGATCCACGAGCTGGACAAGCTCGTGGAGCTGGACCTGCTGCGGCGCACCGTCACGGTCTATCGCCATGTGACATCCGACACCGCAGAGCCGGACGGCCGCGGCTACCGCCAGCAGACCACGATCGAGATCCCCGAGATCACGCAGGCGCAGGAACCGCTGGCTGCGCAGTGGGACCACTTCGTCGATCTCGTGGAGGGCACCGCGGACGCCGAGTCGGAGCGCACCTGGATGCTCCCCGCCCACGCCGCGATCGCCTCGGTGCTGCAGCCGCTGTCGGTCTGACGCGCGGAGAGACCCGATCAGCGGCCGAGGACCGGCCGCTCCGGGTCGGACAGGTCGACGGTGCCCACTTCGCGCGCGGGCACGCCGGCGACGATCGTCCGCGCCGCCACGTCACCGGTGACCACCGCTCCCGCGCCGATCACCGCTTCGTCCCCGACGGTGACGCCCATGTTGATCACCGCGTTCGCGCCGATGAACACACGGTCGCCGATGCGGACGGGGTGACGCTCCACGTCAGGGTGACGACGACCGGAAACGCACCGCTTCGCGCTGGAATGCGTGTAGATGTGCACTCCCGAAGCGATGTCGCATCCGCGGCCGATCGTCAGGCCTCCGGAACCGTCGATGACGGTGAAGGCACCGATCCAGGTGCCTTCACCGATCTCGGGTTCGCCGACGATCCACGCGTGGTCGTTGAACGGGTTGTCCGGCAGCGATGATCCCACCTTGGCCCTCCGTCGGCTGGGGTGATTCAGGAGTTCTGCACGAGGCGCGTCATACCCGAGCGCACGTCGACGCTTGCGACGAAGCCGAGCACCCGCTGGGCGCGCTCCACGTCGGCGGCACGCCGCGAGACGAGCACGTCGCGGGGGTTGAAGACGGGCTCGACGTCGACGCCGACGGCGTCGATCAGGATCCGGGCGAGCTCAGCCACCGAGGTGTCGATGCCGGTGCCGACGTTGATCGCCTGGTCGGCTTCTTCGGCCGTCAGGGAGAGCACCACCGCGCGGGCGATGTCGGTGACGTGGATGAAGTCCATCGACTGCTTGCCCTCACCGTCGATGACAGGGGCGTCGCCGTTCTTCAGGCGGTTCACGAAGTGGTTGATGACCGAGGTGTAGTAGGCCGTGGTCTTCTGACCTTCGCCGTAGACGTTGAAGAACCGCAGCGCGATCCAGCTCAGTCCGGACCGGCGCTGGTAGTACCCCAGGATGTCCTCACCGGTGCGCTTGCCGATGCAGTACGGGGTCAGCGGGTTGAGCCGGTCGTCCTCGTGCATCGGCAGCTTCTCGGGGTCGCCGTACACCGAGGCGCTCGATGCGTACACGACACGCTTCACGCCGAGTGCCGCCGCCGCCGAGACGACGTTGTGCGTTCCGACGACGTTGATGTCGAAGGAGGTCGCGGGATCGGCGACGCTCTTGTTGATGGAGTCCGCGGCGAGGTGGATCACGTAGTCGTAACCGCGCATGGCCTCCATGATGGAGACCCCGTTGCGGATGTCCTGGTCCACGACGTCGACGCGTCCGGTCTTCACCAGCTCGTTCGCACGGTCGCGGTCGCCGCGGACCATGTTGTCGAAGATGCGGATGTTCCAGCCGTCATCGAGGAGCTGCGAGACGACGTGCAGGCCGATGAAGCCTGCCCCACCGATGACGAGGACGTTCTTATCGGACAATGTGACTCCTTCGGAAATGCCGGGCACCGCGGTCATCGGCTGCCGGCGACGGCATCGGTCAGGACGTCGATGACACGATCGACGTCCGACTCGGACAGGTTGGCGTGCATGGGGATGGCGAGGTGGCGCGTGAACAGGTCGGCCGAGATGGGCAGGTGCGCCGTCGACCCGTACACCGGCTGCAGATGGGATGCGTAGGTGCCGAAGTTGCACTGCACGCCGTTGGCGCGCAGATGACCGGCGACCGCACCGCGGTCGAGCTCGGGGTCGAGGGTGATGACGTAGGACTGCCACGGGTGGACGCGGTCCGACAGCGCGACGGGTGCCGTCACGCCGGCCAGCGACTCGAGCCGCTCGCGGTACATCTCGGCGATCTCGCCGCGGCGGGCCACGAGCGAGGGAAGACGATCCAGCTGCGCCAGCATGATCCCGGCCGCGACGTCGGACATGCGGTAGTTGAAACCGGCTTCGTCGAAGGAGGGGATCGGCAGCTCGGTGCTGCCCTCACGGCTCAGCGCGGGCGCGATGCCGTACGTGTGGAGCTTGCGCGCGTGCGCGGCCAGCTCCGCGTCATCCGTGGTGAGCGCGCCACCCTCGCCGGCGGTGATGCCCTTGCGTCCGTGGAAGCTGAAGGTGGCGACATCGGCCAGGCTGCCCGCCGCGCGACCCCGATACGAGGCCCCCGCGGAACACGCGGCATCCTCCATGAGCCACAGGCCGTGCTTGTCGGCGATCGCACGCAACTCGTCGTAGTCGGCGGACTGCCCGAAGACGTCCACCGCGAGGATCCCGACCGTGCGCTCGGTGATCGCCGCCTCCACGGCGGCGGGGTCGACCGTCCAGATGTCGGGGCGGATGTCGGCGAAGACCGGTGTCGCTCCCGTCCAGAGGACGGAGTGGCCGGTTGCGGGGAACGTGTAGTCCCCCACGATGACCTCGTCGCCCGGCTTCGTGCCGAGAACGGTCAGTCCCAGGTGCAGGGCGGAGCCGCAGTTGGACGTCGCCAGAGCGTGCTTGGTCCCCGCGGTGCGGGCGAAGCGTTCCTCGAATCTGGCGCAGGTCGGACCGGCGCCGGACAGCCATCCGGACGCGAAGACCTTCTGCACCTCTGCGATCTCTTCGTCACCGACGGTCGGCTCCCCGAGGGAGATCACACGACTCATGAAGGGCCTCTCAGGCTGGGGGCGACACACCGGATCCCGTCGCGATGCACGCCTTCCATGCTAACGGATGGGTGGGTGCGACCTGCGGCCGCGAGCGCTCCTGCCATCCCCGTCAGGGCGCGGCGGGAGCGGTCACCTCGTAGATGCGGAGGGTGCTCGGTCCCTGCGGCACCTGCGCATACTCCGTGAGGCATGGCTGCACGATGTCAGTGTCCGTCAGCACCCACGACACGTGAGCCTGCGCGAAATCGCCGCAGGAATCGAAGGTCATCCGGATCTGGTCGGCTGCCGGGTTGCGCGGGTCGGGGTCGCCCTCCCCCGCTTCCCACGAGACATTGGCGAGCCGGTTCCAGACGTCCTCGTCCTGGCCGTCGGGGTCGATCTGCTCCCACATCTCGGTCGACGGTGCGCTCTGGAATCCGTTGTACGCCGTGACTCCCGATTCGACCAGGGCCATCGGAACCAGCCAGGAGTCGCCGACCCCCACCCACGCACCGCCCCGGTCCTCGTCGATCTCCTGGATCTCGGCGACCGCCTCGGTCTCACGCACATCGAGCACGCCTCGGTAGAGAGGGTTGACCCCCACGGTCGAGACGAAGGAGACGGCCGCGAGCAGGAGGGCGCCCAGGGCTGCCCGCCCCGAGCACAGCGCCCAGACACTCACGACGAACATCACGCCCAGTACGACGGTCGCGAATACGAGCCGCGGCGAGAGTGAGGCGAACAGGTGGGACAGGCCGCCGGCGGGCTCGGTGAGGAGAACCATCACTCCGATGGAGGCGATCGTCAGAGCCGTCGCGCCGAGCGACACGAGGAGCGGGGGGCGTGCGGGGGGGTCGCGTTCGTCGATCCGCATCACGGCGACGGCGACGAGGACGACGCTCAGGATGCCGAAGCCGAGCCGCATCCTCGCGTAGGTCGTGCGGTCCAGCAGCAGCAGGTGGGACAGCCAGTCCCAGCCGGGGATGAAGAGGTAGGCCAGCATCACGAGCCCGACCGCGAACAGGGCGACGCTCAGCCAGTCGACCGAGCGACGGGCCCGCCAGCGGCGCCAGATCGACCACGCCAGCACCACCGCCGCCCCGATCCCCGGAAGCAGGAAGCTGGAGGCCTCGGAGCTGTTGGGACCGAACGGGGCGCCGGCCATGCGCTCGAGTGTCACCGACAGTGGGCCGCTGAGCAGGCCGCCGAGTTCGAGGCTGCCGCCGCGTCCGACCGGCGCCAGCCGCTGCCCGGGGTACACCGTGCCGAGGAACCCCTGAATCGTGTCCCACCGGGTGAGGATCCATACGAGCAGGACCACCACCGCTGCCGCCCCGGCGGCGAAGATCGGCCAGATGCTGCGCAATCGCTGCCAGAAGGAGCCGTCGTTGAAGTCCCGGCTGACCACGGCGCCGATGCCGAAGGCGACGGCGACGATGGCCGCAGGCACGATGAAGGGCACATAGATCCCCATGCCCACCGTGACGGTCAGATAGCCGACGAGGGCTGCGAGCACCCAGACGCCTGCCCTCCGGCGGGAGCGTAGCGCCCACACGACGGCAGCCATCACCAGAAATGCCCAGGCCGCCGGATAGAAGGTGATCGACAGATACCACCATTGGAAGAACGGCGCGAAGAAGAGGGCGACGGCGAGGGCGAGGGAGGTGACCGGCCGCCGCGGCAGCAGCGTGATGAGGAAGACGTACGCGGCGGCGATCAGGGCCAGTCCCGGCATCCACCATTTGACGGCCATCGCCTGATCCAGCGGGAGCACGAAGAACCCGAGCAGGTGCGGGCGGAACGCGGTGGACCAGTCCGCCGAGGGCAGATCATGCTGCACCGTGGCGTCCATGCCGCCCGGGAAGGTCTCGTTGCGCACCGGCAGGCCCTGCTCCACCTGCGAGATCGTCCAGGTGGTCTGGACGTACCATTCGTCGGTGCGGATGAGCTGCGGCTCACCCCAGAGCAGGTCCTCGTCGGCCTCCGTGCTCACCTGCGAATGGACGGCGCCGGTCGAGGACCCCGTCACGCCGAACGCCACGAGACCGAGGAAGACGAGCAGGAGTGCGAGCAGCGGGATGCCGATCACCCGGGCGTTGGGCAGTCCGTCCGCCCGCGGCTCGACGGCGGTGCGCCACCGCGCGCGAAGGGTCGTCGACCACTCCGGGGCGGTCATGCGCGCGCCATCTCTTCGAGGACGACGAGGTGGGCATCCCCGACCGAATCGATCGTGAAGTGCGCGTCGATCAGCTCACGGGCGTTGTCCGAGACCCGCCGGCGTGCGGCATCCGGATCGTCGAGGACATGCGCGATCACCCGGGCCAGCCCGGCGACGTCGGCGCGTTCGTCGCCGCCGCCCCGCGTCGGAGAGAGGAACAGGTGCGTACCGTCCTCGAGCGGGATCGACAGGAAATTGTCCTCCCGGACGGCGGCGACGACAGGGGTCCCCGCCGCCAGCGCTTCGAGACTGGCGGTGCCGAAGCCCTGACCTTCGAGTTCGTGCACCTCCAGGGCTGCGGCCGCGAGGACGTCCGGGATCTCGTGCTGGGGACGTGCACCCAGTGCGACGACGGAATCCGCGATGCCCAGTTCCTGTGCGCGCGTGAGGAACGCGTCGTGGTAGACCCCGCCCACGACGACCACGAGCGCGTCCGGGTGGCGCTCGAGGACCGCCGGCAGCGCCTCGACGAGCGCGATGCGATTGCGCTGCGGGATGACATGCCCGAGCGAGACGATCAGGGGCCGGGAGCCGCTGTCCAACTGGGCGGGAAGGCGTGTCGGATCACCGCCCCGCATGCGCTCGGGGTCGATGCCGACGGGGATGACCACCTTGCCGCTGATGGCACGGCGATAGCGCTTATCGATGTACGCGTCCATGAGACGGTCCATCACGACGAGCCGTGGCCGGTGCAGACGCATCAGCGGCGTGACCAGGATCATGTCGGCGAGGGCATAGACCATCGAGTTGAACCGGCTGAGCGGGCTCTCCAGTCGAGTGTGGATGCTCAGCAGCGTGGGGACCCCGCGACGGCGCGCCCACCATCCGGAGAGCCACGTCAGATCGAAGAACTGACCGTGCTGATGCACCGCATCCGGGGCGAAGTCGTCGAGGACCTCGAACACGCGCCGCTTCGCGCGCGGTGAGATGGTGAAAGCGATGTCGAAGTTCGCCGCAAGCCGGGTCTTCGGAAGCGTCCACGCCGGTATGCGCACGATGGTCACCCCATCGCGGTCTTCGCGTTCGGGGGCATCACTGTATGCCGCCGTGAGCACGAGTACCTCGTGTCCGCGCCGGGCGTAGTGGCGGGCGAGATGATCCGCCAGATGCGAGGATCCTCCGGGCCGCGGGGGGAAGAAGTTGTTGACAACTGCGATTTTCATACTCACGTGGTTCGCGCCGGAGACAGGAAACCTCATCCTATACGGCGGGGTGTCCCGAACCTGTGGGTCATCCGGTCGCGAGTTGGCCGCCCTCGAAGTTCTGGCGGCACACCGCGCCCGCGCACGACTGCTCCGACGTCGGCCAACCCAACCGACCCGCCGCACCGTTCTCACGGAAGTA